>NZ_JBHTFK010000017.1:0-448769 GCF_042666115.1 Ureibacillus sp. GCM10028918 | reverse complement strand
TCGTTATGAAACTTTGCGTTATTCATCTTAATTGAACCGCCGTATACGGAACCGTACGTACGGTGGTGTGAGAGGTCGGGAGTTAATCACTCCCTCCTACTCGATTGTGTCCAATAGAAACGCTATCATACAATTTTTTATAATATGATTAAAACTTTTATAAAGGGGGATAAAAGACAAATTTATAAGAAACAAGAAAAAACTTTCTTTCACAAACCTTCAAATCAAAGGAAATAAAACGATTTAAAGTCAAAGCTACCTTACAACTCATTCAAATGCATAAACTTTTTTCCTCCGCTCATAATAAATAGGATTTTAAGGGAGGGAGTTTTTGATGGAAATACCAGCTCGTGCTGGAGGTAAAAATGAGAAAAATAGTGAAGGCCTATTAAAATGGTGGCAACTCTCACTAATCGGGGTTGGCTGCACCATTGGAACAGGTTATTTTCTTGGTTCCGGTATTGGTATTTCGAAAACGGGTCCTTCAATTATTATTCCATTTATACTTGCAGGTATTACAGCCATGATTGTTTCAGAGCAACTCGGAAAAATGTTTATTCAGGACCCACAAAAAGGGTCGTTCCGTTCGTACACCAAAAAAGCTTTTGGAAGATGGGCAGGTTTTAGCAGCGGCTGGGTGTATTGGTTCTCTGAAATGTTGATCTCTGGAAGTCAATTAACCGCACTTTCTATACTTACTCGGTTTTGGTTCCCGAATATACCACTATGGATTCTGGCTTCCGTGTATGCAGTGCTAGGAATAATCGTTGTTTTAATCGGAACAAAAGGCTTTGAAAAAACAGAAAATTTATTCGCAGTCATGAAAGTGGCCGCTATTTTTATGTTTATCATCCTCGCTATTTTAGTGCTGTTTGGTTTTTTTGGCGGAAGTCGAGATGATTTTAGTGTCCCGAATACAGCAAATGAATTCTTCGCAGAAGGAATTATTGGCCTATGGTCTTCCCTGATATTTGGATTCTATGCATTTGGCGGCATAGAAATTATGGGGATTTTATCTGTAAGATTACAAAAGAAAAAAGAAGTCATCAAATCAACAACAGTCATGCTCATTATCTTAACAAGCATTTATTTAATTTCGATTATTTTAGCTTCAGGGCTTGTTGCCTATGACCAATTTAATGCCCAGGAGAGTCCATTTGTCATTTCTCTTGCAGAGTACAATTTAGCTTTTTTCCCCTATGTATTCAATGCAGGAGTTGTTATTGCAGGTTTCTCTACAATGGCAGCTTCACTTTTTGCCGTTACGAGTATGCTTGTAACGATGGCGGAAGAAGGAGATGCCCCTAAAGTATTTGCTAAGAAAAGTAAACTGAAAGTACCGCCTTTTGCATTGGCATTAACCATTGCAGTTTTAGTTATTTCAATCATTATTTCTAGAATCGTTCCTGATCGAGTGTATGAGTATATTACAACAGCCGCTGGGTTAATGCTAATCTATAACTGGTTTTTCATTCTTATATCATTCCCAAGACTCATCCAAGCAACAAAATTTGATCATGTGAAACGTTTTTTCGCGATGCTGCTGATTCTCCTTGCAGTAAGTGGTACTTTTGTTGATAAAACGAATCGGATGGGGTTTTTTGTTAGCGTCGTATTTATTGCCATCGTCATCATTGTGATTTTATTTATGCGAAAACGGAAGAACAAAAATATTAACGAATATCCTCGCAGCATATAGCAATTCGCTTTTCCTTGTAAGTGAGCTATGTATTTGGTCCTTACAAAAACAATAATTTGAAAGCCTGTACACCAAAATACACACCAAATCCTATTAGGGACAATCCTGATATTGCTGAAATAACACCTAGCAGTTTAGCTGTAAGAATTTTTTTGAAGCTACTTGATATAAAAGCCATTGTAACATCCCAGATAAATAATCCAATGAAAATGGCCAGACTATATAAAATCACATGGTCCAAATCATAAGTTGAAACGGTTTTTGCTAGAACAGATCCAAAAATGCCTAGCCAGAACATCATTGATAGTGGGTTGGAAATCGATAATAGAAAACCATAGAAAAAGGATTTTTTATAGGAATCTCCTTTTATTTTGTTCATTTTCACCTCTTTGCCTGCATTTATAATGCTATCAACACCGGTATAGATAAGTACAAAACAACCGAAGGACCAAAGTAATGTTTGCATAAATGGTGTTTCAAGAAAATGAAAAACACCAAAATACACAATTGCCATATAGACAGCATCAGCTAACATCGCGCCTAATCCGACTAGCCAAGCATGTCCGAAGCCACCATAAATACCTTTGGTAATTTGTGCAGCATTTACGGGACCAATGGGAGCTGCAAGAGATATTCCCAGAATTACGTATCCAAAAAAAGCACTCATTTAAAAACTCCTTTAGTAACTAAAAATGGTTTGTACCATCTTATTCGTTTTGGAGCCGAAGTAGGACAACTATTCATTTTTGTAGCACTAAATTCATTTAAGGAGTAGTAGCAATGTCTATTCATGTATATCAAACATTTGAAATTAAACAAGATAAATTTAAAGAGGCAATCGAGAATTTACAGGAGATAAAAAAGTTTCGAAACGAACAATATGATCACGTTGTCGAAGTGCTAATTCCTATTACTGGTGCCGATTATACTTATGCCATTTTGGCAACATATGAAGGGCTGGCAGAAATGGAATTTCAAGACCGAAAGATGTTTGATGATGAAGAATACTTAAAACTCGTCGGAACATTTTTTTTGGAGCATGTCGTTCAGGGAACAATGGTTACCCAAATATACCGAGGAATCAATAAGAAGGTTTCAAGTAAAGAAGAGAAAAAAAACGAGTAAATCCAACTTGAGCTTTTAGAAATCGGAATAATCCCTTAACAAAATTCTTCAATAAAAGTGATGCATAAATAATGTGCATTTACCCAAAATAAATGACGGAGGTGAATGAACAATGGAAAAAAGAAAATACAACAACAATCGTCAAGATCAAAACAATAATCGTGAAGAGTTTGCGGAGGAATTAGATTTCAACCGTAACCAAAATAACGAAGAATTTGCGGAAGATGCGAATTTTAATCGCAACCGCAATAACAGAAATCAAGACGATGACAACTGTGACGGTTGCTAATTGAAAAAACCACTTGACCTTAAGATGGTCTATAAAGAGCGTTGATTCCTGCTGGGAATCAATGCTCTTTTAAATTTGTTTGCAATGAAACTTTTTCCAGTGGAATTCGTAAGTACAATTAATACAAAATTTTACATAATTATTGAAACGTGTAACTAAAAATGACTTCAATTAATATACAGAGTGCAGGATATCAAGAAAACAAAGCCATTATAAAAAATATAGAATTTACAATCCCGAAAGGTCAAATTGTTGGATTGATTGGAGGAAATGGTGTCGGGAAGAGTACAACCATTCAAACGATTATGGGGACGATTCCGCATAGCCAGCATAAATGTGAGTTGACGCAGTATGGCTATGTACCTGAACGGCCAATTTTGTACGATTTTTTAACATTGTGGGAGCATATTCACTTATTAATTCAGTCGATTGGTCAAGACAAAGCCCGGTTGGAAGAAATTGCATTAGAATTATGTAAGGTATTTAGACTAGAAAGCAAATTACATGAATATCCAATTAATTTTTCAAAAGGAATGCAGCAAAAAGTCATGCTAATTTTGGCGTTTACACCAAAGTATGATTTTTACATATTAGATGAACCATTTATGGGACTAGATCCACAGGCTATTCGAAGACTTTTGCTAATGATTGAGGATTATAAAAGCCAACATGCGTCCTTTTTGATCTCTACTCATGCTTTAGATACAGCTGAAAAACTTTGTGATTCATTTGTTTGTCTACATGAAGGAAGAATGATTCGATTAGGTAGTATGGAACAATTGCGGCAACATCCTTCACAGACTTTACTCGAGATATTCGATGAATTGATAGAAGGTGTTGAAAATGCTGCTGTTTAAGAAACGATTGCAAAGACAATGGAAAACACACTTATCATTGATTAAAAGTATTGTGGATTGGACAACCTGTCTCTATTTAATCATACCGTTTTTTGCTTTTGTGTATTATTTTCTAAGAGAAACAGTCTTCCAGCTAGATTATGGATTTATCGAATCCTTACATCCTGGCATCGTTGTTTTCATTATCATGTATATAAGTAGTACCCTTATTAATCGTACGTTTAGTGAACCAGCAGACAATCTATTTTTAATACAATCCACAAAACAATATGCTGCATTAAAACGCTGGGGATTCTATTATTCATTCCTGTGTAATACCATTTTTATGGCAATTTTATACTGGTTGTTATATCCGTTATTGCGATATGTGCATCATTTTTCTATTATTCAATTAACCCAATTTGCATTATCGATCATCGGCTGTTATTTGGTAAGTAAATTGGCATTGTTATTGGCTTCAAAATGGGCGAAGTTTTTTACTTTATTGTTGCTAATTATGTTATCATCAATCGTGGTTTTTTATGGAAGTATTTTAACAGTAGCATTGACAATAGGGTTAGTTGTTTTTAGTGTGATTTTATATGAAAAACGTGCAATTAGGATGCATTGTTATTTTGAAAAACAAACACAGATGAATGTAGAAGCTTTTTATCGTTGGCAATCCCGGATTTTCCTTCATAACCCTGAGCTTAAAACCATGAGATTACCCAAACATAAATGGAAATCACCATTGTACTTCAAGAAAGCAAAATCTAGAAATAGTGTGTCTGTATTAGTCGAATTAATTTTAAAAACAATATTTCGTAAAAAGAGTTATATTTGGGATTATTTACGTATAATATGTATTGTTTTGCCACTGATTTTAGTCGTACCGTGGTGGGCTGCATATTTACTTATTATTTTTATGTATTTTGGCTTAAAAACCTATATAGGTTCTATTTACGCAGAAATAAAGGAAAACGCCATTTTTAAAATTATTCGAACTTCAGATCGAGATTGGGAGTTAGCTTTTAGAAGAGTAGAGATTTATATCGTTAACTCGATAACATTGTTTTATGCAGCAATACTTACTTGTCGAACTCTATTTTTTTAATAAGTATCGAATTAAATTTTCCTCTACTTCAGGTAAATGCTATTGAATAGCTGCTATTCGAAATTAAAATGGATAGCTAATTATACTGAACATGTATTATACTATTATTGAGGGTTTTTATAACTACATGCAATCGAATTTGTTGAACTTACTAGAAATAATAGTGCATCGACTAAAATATTAATCCAAAATCAAGTTGAGCACGAACTGAATGTACAATGCTTAGAGAGTAGGCAGTTGTACATTTTTTGTGTGTAAAGAAGCAATACCATTCTCCATTTTCTCCGGGAAGTAATCAAACGGAGAACGATATGGAATGGAAAACCAAATGCATGATTCGTATAAATACACGAAAAGAAATTGAAGAAAGTGAGACTCATCATGAATAAAAATACGAAGATTGTTTTAGCAATCTTATTAGGGAACTTGTTTATTGCATTTTTAGGCATTGGCTTAATCATTCCAGTATTGCCAACTATAATGAATGAACTAAATATCTCCGGAACAGTTGTTGGCTACTTAACGGCAGCGTTTGCGTTAACTTCACTTGTGGTTTCACCGATAGCTGGCCGTTTTGCAGATAAATACGGGCGTAAAATAATGATTATCCTAGGCTTGGCAACCTTTGCCGTATCGGAATTATTATTTGGTTTAGGAAAATCAGTGGAAGTTTTATTTATTTCGCGTATCTTAGGTGGTGTCAGCGGAGCATTTATTATGCCGGCCGTAACGGCATATATAGCTGATATTACGACAGTTGAAACACGACCAAAAGCACTGGGTTATATGTCTGCTGCAATCAGCACTGGATTCATCATTGGACCGGGTGTTGGGGGCTTTCTTGCAGAAATCGGTACACGTGTTCCATTCTTTTCAGCCGCTGTACTTGGTGCTGTAGCGACAGTCTTGTCAATTGTTTTCTTAAAAGAACCGGTGCGTGCAGAACAACCGGAAGTCTTCGAGCAATCAGAATCGAAATCAACTTTGAAAAAGCTTTTTATCCCGATGTTTCTAATAGCATTTTTGATTATTTTTATTTCTTCATTCGGTCTCGCGGTAGTAGAATCGTTTATAAGTTTATATACTGATCATAAATTTGGCTTTTCACCCGGAGATATCGCAGTTTTGATTACCGTATCGGCTATAATAGGCGCGTTATCTCAAATTTTACTATTTGACCGTATGACGCAATGGTGGGGCGAAATAAAGTTAATTCAACTTTGCTTAGTGATTTCCGTAATTTTCGTTTTTGTTTTAACTCAAGTGTCTAGCTATGCAATGATTATTTTCGTTATTACGATGTGTTTTGTTGGATTTGATCTAATTCGTCCTGCAGCTACATCCTATTTATCGAAAATAGCTGGGAATGATCAAGGCTTTGTTGGTGGGATGAACTCGATGTTTACCTCTCTTGCAAATGCAATCGGCCCGATTTTGGGGGGGATGCTATTCGATATCGATGTGGATTACCCATACTATTTGGCAGCAGTATTTTTAGCCTTGGCTTTAGGCATCACACTTGCTTGGAAAAAACCAGAAATAGCAAAACCGGTAGCAGAAGGCGTAAATGATTAAAGTAGGCACATGCTTTGAAATTTGGTCATTTTAATTGGTATAATAAAAAATAGTGATTAAGAATGAAAGAGGTAGAGATTATGAACGCTTATGATGAATATATGAGAGGCATTGTGCAACCAATGCGCCAAGAACTAGTAGATGCAGGCTTTAATGAATTAACGACTCCTGAAGAAGTAAATGAATTTATGGCTACAGCAAAAGGTGTTTCTTTAGTTGTGATTAACTCTGTTTGTGGATGTGCAGCAGGTTTGGCTCGTCCAGCAGCTCGTCAAGCAATTGAAGAGGTAAAACCAGATCATTTGGTAACAGTTTTTGCTGGTCAGGATTGCGAAGCAACAGCAGAAATGCGCGGCTTCTTTGAGGAAGTTCCAGCCAGCTCACCATCCATTGCCGTTTTAAGAGACGGGCAATTAGAATACTTCATTCCCCGTGAACAAATTGAGGGGTATCCAGTTGAACAAATTACTGAGCATTTAACAGGTGTGCTAAAACAAGCATGTGCACAGTAACACTTGTAACAACTGCGGGTAGACCAGATGAACTTTCAATGGCACTGGCACGTAAAGCTTGTAATGAACTGAATATACGTTTCGAACCACGAAATAAAAGGTCGATTTCGAAGTTAAGTCGATTCTTCAATGCAAATGTCATTGTCGCTGGCAAAAATCGTTATGAGTACTATCCGAAAGGTGCAGCTGCACCTTTCTTTTTTCATCCAAACTCCGCAGCTTTCCGGTTAAAACGAGTTGCAAGAGGAGAGCAAGATCCATTTTTGGATGCATGTAATCTGATAAGTGGAGATTCCTACCTGGATTGCACCTTAGGGATGGGTGCCGACGCAATGCTTGCTGCATATAAAGTAGGGGAGTCAGGCAAAGTAGTCGGATTAGAGGACGATGCAAATGTGGCATTTATTGTAAAGAGTGGAATGAAAGTCTATGATACTTCTGAACTGCCGTTAACAAGCTGTATGCGTCAAATTCAGGTAATTCAAAGCGAAGCCGTAGAGTTTTTAAAACAACAGCAGGATAACTCTTTTGATGTTGTGTATATGGATCCCATGTTCGAGGAACTCATCGAAGAATCGAATAATTTTGAAGCGCTGCGAGTTGCTGGCAGTCATCTTCATTTAACAGAAGAATGGGTGGAAGAAGCATTCCGCGTTGCCAAGAAACGCGTCGTAGTAAAAGCTCACTTTCGTTCTACAATGTTTGAGGAATTCGGATTTGAAAGAGCGGTTCGGTTAACTTCCAAGTTTCACTATGGGGTTATGGAAAAAAATTAAAAAGAGATAGCGATGAATTTTCATCGCTATTTTTTTAGTTTTATTGATTATTGTAAAGTGTTATGAATGCCTCATAAAAAGGTAAGACGAATGAAGAACTACTATGAAGTTTTTTATAATAAAAAGTGCATCATGACACGAATGAAGAACTTTATAAAAAGCATTCTACACAAGGTAGTTCTTCATAAGATGAATGCACAACATAATAAACATCCGTCATTAAAAGTAACCTCATTTCTTAATGAAGAACCCTTCAAAGCTCGAACATCAATAAAAACTCACTCCTATATTCAATCTCTTCAGTGTATCCAACAAAAAAATAGTGAAGAAAATTGCAATATTCTTCACTACTAATAAAACCATTTATTTAAAATTCTTCTGTAAGAACAGTTTTGTACGATCATGCTGTGGATTGGAGAAAAAATCTTCTGGATTGTTCGTTTCGATTATTTCCCCACCATCCATAAAGACTACGCGATCAGCAACTTCCCTAGCAAAGCCCATTTCATGGGTAACAACAATCATCGTCATGCTTTCTTCTGCTAAATCCTTCATTACTTTTAATACTTCACCTGTCAACTCTGGATCGAGTGCCGATGTAGGTTCATCAAAGAGTAGTATATCTGGATTTAACATTAACGCACGGGCAATGGCCACACGTTGTTTTTGTCCGCCTGATAAATTGGAAGGGTAAGAATCGCACTTTTCAGTCAACCCAACTTTACCTAATAAATCATTCGCATGATTTTCAATCTCCTGTGATGATTGTAGATTAAGTAGCTTCGGAGCCATTTCTAGATTTTGTTTTACAGTAAGGTGGGGGAAGAGGTTGAAATGTTGAAACACCATTCCCATTTTGCCAGTTGCTTTTTTTATGTCGGCCGCTTTTACGTAAACCCCATCTTTTACAAGAAATTCATTCTCGATTCTAATACTTCCACCATCAATTTGTTCTAAATTAATTAAACTACGCAACAATGTACTTTTTCCTGATCCAGAAGGGCCAATAATCGCAACCACTTCATTTTTATCCATATTAAAGGAGATTCTCTTTAAAACTTCGTTTGTTCCAAAGGATTTTTTTAGATTGGAAACCTGAATTAGTGTCATTTTCTTTTCACCTCTATTCAAATTTAAATCGACGCTCTAACCGCTTGAAGAATAGCGTTAGAATTAATGTCATAATTAAGTAAATAACTCCTGCAATAAAGTAAGGAACAATCGTAAATTCTCTATTGACAGCTGTTTGTGCAAAATGCAGAAGTTCTGGTACCGCAACGGCGTACAGTAGCGCGGTATCTTTTATAAGAGTAATCGATTCATTTGAAACCGCTGGTAGAGCAACGCGGAACATTTGAGGTAAAATCACGCGAGTTGTTGTTTGCCATTTCGATAACCCTAACACTTGTGCTGCCTCATACTGGCCCTTATCAATTGCAAGTAAGCCGCCTCTGAAGATTTCTGCAAAATAAGCCGCGTAATTTAATACAAATCCAATACATGCAGCAACGAAGCGATCAAAAACTAAATATTCACCGATGATTGGCAGCATTGGCAACCCGAAACAAATTAATAATAGCTGCAGTAAAAGGGGAGTACCGCGCATTATCGTAATGTAACCATGTGCTAGCCAAGATAATGGCTTAAAGCTGCTTTTAACTGCTAAAGTAAGCAAGAAGCCAAGTGGAATCGAAACAATTATGGCAATGAAGAAGAGGAGTACCGTCATTTGTGCTCCTTCAAGCATTGGCCAAATAATCTTATTCCAATATTCAACCATTATGTATCCTCCTTAAAAGTCTGACTAAAAATAGTCAAGTTCATGTTTTTTTAACGTAGCTTTCGGTCAAAAAGATAAGAGCTTCACATGAAAATGGAAACTCTTATCAAGTATTCATATTTAATTAGGTTGTAACCTATTTTAAAACGATATCTTCACCAAACCATTTTGTTGATATTTCAGTTGAAGTACCATCTTCATTCATTGCATCTAAAGCAGCTTGTACTTTTTCAAGTAACTCTTCATTGCCTTTTTTTACACCAACCGCATATTGCTCAGGTGCCAAGGATTCATCCAGGATTTTAAAAGTGTCTGTTTCTTGCGTCATAAAATATTCACCAACAACTTTATCAATTACAACTGCTTCAACACGTCCAGCCTTTAAGTCAGTTAAGGCTAATACATTATCTTTGTATTCGTTTAGAGTTACTTCTTCGCTGATTGGGTTAGCGTTTAAAGCATCTAAAGCCGATGATAAAGCTTGAATACCTACTTCTTTATCTGCTAGATCATTTAATGCAGTAATTTTTGAATCTTCCAAAGTCATAACAACCTGAGCATTTTCTAAATATGGTTCTGTAAATAATACTTTCTCTTTACGTTCTTCAGTTACTGTATAGCCATTCCAGATTAAATCAATACGTCCACTGCTTAATTCAGATTCTTTTGTTGACCAATCGATTGGCTGGAATGTAACATCAACGCCTATATGCTCAGCAGCAGCTGTAGCTAGATCGATATCAAATCCCACGATTTCATTGTTATCATCACGGAATCCCATCGGTGCAAAAGTATCGTCAATCCCAATAACCAAAGATTCTTTTTCAGAAGAAGAACTATCTGCTTTTTCATCTGCTCCACAAGCAGCAACAATCGTTAATACCATTGCTAGAATAAATACTAGAGAAAATTTACGTTTCATAAAAGATAACTCCTTAATGTTTTTAATGTAAATAGTTGATGGTGAACGACGCTTTCATTCACTAAATTACTAACGTGTTAAAGAATAGCATATTGATAGATTAGTGTCAATAAGGAGCGAATTATAAAGGTATGAAATAAATCATTCTGATAAAGGCTGGAATACAAAAATTGGTCCGTTAGTTTTACATTATTAAAGAATTTTCTACTTCTGCCCCAGCTTCATAGTTTTTATGTTTACTTAATGTATCAATGAATTTTACTTTACACATAATTTATGCTACAGTAGTTGTATGCGATTTTTAGGATTGATGTAAATAAATTTGGCGTTTCGCTGAACTTTTTAAAGATACTTATTCACACTGGCGCAAGTTGAGGCTTGCAAGGACGCAAAAGTAGGTAGGGTTTGCGTTGCTTAGGTTAGAAAGCGTTTAGTGGAATTTTACCGCGGTTGGTAAATGCAAGAGTTTGCATTATATTATAAAATTCCCCTGATGATAGGGTTGAGACATTTTTTATTTATATTTTTCCATAGAAATGCTAAAGGGGTATCCGAGTAATTCGGATACCCCTTGTCTAATTTTTTGGCAACTAAAAAAGCTACCTGAAAAAGTAGCTTTTACTTTGTAAATTAGTCAGTGAAACACATTGATGTTAAATAACCTAGTAATAACAATAATCCAAATCCTGCTGCGATTTCCATACTGTAAACCTCCCTTGATAAAAAAAACACGCTTTATTTACAATATTATTGTACAATGAAATAGAAAAAGATGAAACCTTTTAATATTTTAAACGTACTAAATATATAGAAGGTTTTTACAAAATTGTGCGATATTGAAGGTGATTCCGTGAAAAAATGGTTGCAGAAAACACTTGTTATAACAGTAGCATTATTAACATTTGGATTAATTACACCGAATCATGAAATTTGGGATAGTTTAGATAACAGCCAAGCGAACAATGGTTCTCAAGGTAGTAATATAGAAAGTAATCCAACTGAACAAGTATCAACTATAGTTGAAGATAGTTTTGCCAATGGCGACAATAATGATACGCCAGATCTAGAACCTATATTAGTCGCAGCAAAAGAGCAAGCCTACATAAAATTTGGTCCAAGAATTGCACCTGTCATTAGTGATGAATTTGAAACGAAAATTTATCCGAAATTAGAAGAGGTTATTGAACTAACATTAACACGTCTAGATTCTGATTCACTCAAATATTTAGCAATATCTAATCAGCCAAGTGGAGAGTATAATGAAAAGATTTTCAATATTTCGAACGGGACAAGCGGAAAAGATTTAATTCGCTTCCATGTTCGAACAGAAAAACGTCCACAAGAAGGTTTCTATTATAATTTTCATTACCATACAGCTGAAGACAATTTTGTTGCACACCACTCCTTAGGAGATATTTACTGGAGCAAAAACACACCGCCGAAATGGTTGTCTTAAAAGCATTCAAACACTCGTATAAATTGCGGGTGTTTTTTTGTTTTGGAAAGGTTGATAAATCTACGTTTTCAAAACGGAGTGCTATAGAAAATACTTTTTTTAATAATGGATAAAGCCTCTAATACCAAAAAGATATCATTTAGTTAAAGAACACATTAAAGTTTGTATGTAGTAAGTGTTTCCATTTTTTTTGATGCTTTCAGAGGAACAACTACCTGTGGAATCTGTTCATGACTAACCCATAAGTCAAGTTGAAAATCCCTAAAAAAGACTAGGAATTAGTTAATATTGTGCCTGGTCCTATTTTTATATGAATATACTCCTGTTGTAAATATTATAGAATTTATGTACTGATATTTTTTAAATACTAATACCTACAATTTTTTTTATTATTTAGAGAAATATACCCGAAATATCCATTTACATTATTATGCATATTTTATATTCTTTTTAAAGAGATTTTTCTAACTGTTGGAGGTTATTAGACATTGAACTCAATAAGTACGCAAGTATTAAATAAAGCAGCGGTATTGTCTGCAATGGAATTTAATCTAAAAAAAGAAGTAATTTGGGTTAATCGAAATTTCGCAAGTACCTTAGGGTATGAGGTGGATGAAATGTTAAATTTAAGCCATAAACAGTTTTGTAACGAGGAATATAAAAATAGTGAACAGTATAATGAGTTATGGGATAACCTAAATAGAGGAATTAAATCGCAAAAGAAAATTCAAAGGGTAGGTAAAAAGGGGAACCTATTATGGCTAGAAGCTACATATATTCCAATCCTAAATGAAGATGGCAAAGTAAATGCTGTTCTAAAAATCGCAACAGATATTACAGAGCGTGAAAATCAAGAAATCAAGATAGTCTCAATATTAAATGGCATGTCTGTAGAATTAGGAAATCTCATCGTTATTGACTCAAATGAGAACATACAAGCTCTACAAAATTTGAATGGGCAAGCTAAACAGATCAGTGACATCTCTAAAACTATTCGTTATATAGCATCTCAAACAAATTTGTTGGCATTAAATGCAGCAATAGAGGCTGCAAGAGCCGGAGAGCATGGTCGTGGATTTGCGGTTGTAGCTGATGAAGTACGTAAATTGGCTAAAAATGTTGATGAATCCATCACAAATGTCAACACTACTATTGAAAATATTACGAATGAAATCGTAAAAGTTAGTGAAATAACTGAAGATTTGCAAAAAAGAGTAGAAGAGACTCAAGTGAAAATTAGTAATAGTATGGATGAATTTAAAGGTTTAAAGTAAATTAAACCAAGAATCTTAAGCAAATAATCAAATGTTCAAAAGCCGTTATCCAATTTTGTGGAGGACGGTTTTTTATTTCTATAATGCTTGTTCATTTTGAATCATATTAAGAATGATATGAATTGTACTTAAACTATGGGCAGTTTGATGAAGCTTTCTTAGCTTTGTTGAACAGCGGAGATAAGACATTATGAGGAGGGTGGGGGTTTCCGACAATTATATTAGTGAGGGAGGAATCTTAATAAATCCGTTCAGAAAAATAAGTGAAAGTTAGGTCCAAAATCTAGAAAGAAATAAGCCATACAAGAGAAGTTTCAAAGTAAAACATGTTCTTCATGGGTTAGCTAGTTTATCAGACTCTATTAAAGAGATAAAAGATATTACAAGAGACGTCTTTCTCTTGAACGGTTCATTATCACACACCGGTTGTTCAAGATTTGAGGACAAAGGAATTTAATCATCTCCTAGTACTCACTAATCAAGTAGGGATATTTTTAATATAGAGATTACTATGTATAATGACTAAATCAAATCTATTATTGAGATTATACTAAGTATATTAGCGCTTGTTATTATAATAGATTCCACAATGACTGGCGTCTTCTGATAGCATAGTAGCGCTAAAATAATAAGTAGAAGGGGAAATCTTTTGGAATCAATAACAACAGCGAATAGAGATATAAACGAATTGACAAGTGCAGCACGGTTAGCTTGTAAATTGTTGTTTCAGGAGTGTTATAAAGCTGAGATTAGAGATATTTTTATTACAGAAACATATCGCTCCCAAGAACGGCAAAATTACTTATATGCCCAAGGGCGCACACGTTCAGGACAAATCGTTACATGGACAAAATCTAGTAATCACATGGCTCGTTTAGCGTGGGATATTGCAGTAGCACCCCCTAAAAAATTATATGATGTTGCAACGCTTAATAAAGTAGGGGCTATTGCTAAAAAATTAAACATCACTTGGGGCGGTACATGGCCCAACAACATTGACCGTCCACATTTTGAAGTGAAAGCAAATTGGATCATGCCAAAAGGTTATAAACTTGAAGGCGATGTTGTGGTACCAACGTCCAGTAACGTGAGGGTTCAATTAATCAAAGAGGAGGAATTAACATTGTCACAATATGAAGAGCTTAAAAATGAAATTGAAGCATTAAAAAAAGAATTAGAAAAAAAAGTGAATTCAAACTCCAGTGCAGATGTTGGCACATCACACAAAGAAGATTATGAATGGGCAAAAAGTGTTGGGTTAACGGACGGATCTAATCCAGCAGGCGCATTAACACGTCAACAATTATATACTGTGTTAAAACGATATCACGAGACTTTTGTACAAAATAATTCGGTTGTCTCATCTACACACAAAGAAGCTTGGGAGAAATTAATAGCATCAGGTATTACAGACGGCAGCAATCCACGTGCCTTAGCTACCCGAGAGCAAGTCGGTACCATGATTAATAGAATGATTGATTTAAGATAAAATATTCTATACCAGGTTATAATTCAAATAGTTACTTCACTTAAATAGAACAACGAAGTGCAATTTAAGTAGTCTTTTAGAGTTTGTTTAATAATTCCTTTTGGGTGTTTTTGGTTTTCTATGGAATTCATTAAGGGAAAAAATAGCAAATTAATTCTCACTTAAAAGAGGCTTTATTTGAAAGAAAGGATAAAACATATTTTTTGTATGAGGTATGTTTTGTCCTTTCCAAAGGTTTTTTGATATGACCCTTATATGGTATACCTAAGAAATTTTGCCTAATCCTTAAAAGAAATTTTACTTTAGGTGGATTTGCTCCCTTTTGGAATACCAGTAATTAATAACAAACTATATGCCCATAGTAGCCAAGAAGCGAAAAAAGGTAACGTATCAACGTGTAAGTTAGTAAACACGTTTTCAAAATAAATAATACTGAAAATATCTAATATCATTCCTGGGAGAGCAATTTGTACAGAGGCTATTAGGCGTTTGGGTTGTGGTATTTTCCTCCAGAAATAGTAAGGATATGTGCAAGTTGCAATCAAAGGTATGGCAATAATAAAGGAAAAATTATTAATAATAGTTCATTGCCAGGTACAAGAAGCAATTGTCCGAAAATGCGAAAAAGAATAGTTGCTGTGATCCATAATAAAATACCCCAAACTACATTCAACATTTGAAATACACCTACAATCTCTAAGTAGTAAAATCCGTTTCTTCTAAAAACCCATTTTGTTTAAAACGAAATCATTTAATTTCCAAGCTGGTATTAAAGAATGGAACTTAAAGAAGTAGCTCATCATAACGTGAATAACAGTATATATAGCCAGTGTTAACAAATATGTTATGAACCAAGTTTTTACAGACTCTTTTAAGAATAAATAAAGTAAAATCATTCCAACAGGGAAAGGTACTAATATGATTAACAACATTGGTGCATTGAGGGCCTCTGTAATGGCACCTAGTGAGACAACAGAAGTACCGATTATTAGTGCTTGTAAAGCTGATAAGTCCTTCCTAAGTAAATAGCTGCCGATGTAGTAAGATAAAGCCGTTAATACAATTGCTAAAAGAAAATCAAATAAATAACCCACAAGCAAACACCTTCCAGATTAGAAATTTTGTTTGAACCCATTATATTTTCTACCATAATCTAGAAATAGGAAAGTAAATATTTTGTAAATATTTCATCACAATGGGTTCATTTTGATACTGGAAACAAATTTGTATATTCAAGAAGGGTATCGGAATGGAAATTATCTCTGATCCATAAATTTTTAGAGTAAAAGAAACCATTAGATAAGAAATCAAAATGGTTTCCAATAAGACAGGGAAAGTTAGTTAGTATCTTTTAATACCATGTCATTTTGAGTATTTTTAATGTATTTAGTGAAGATAAAACGCACGATTGGCCCCATGATTATTATTTGTAAAGGTAAAGCAAAAATGAAGTTTTTCAAAAACACTAAGAAAAATTCTTTAATAACTGAGTTTGAAGTAAATCCATTGTGGATATAAGTTGTAACTAGACCATAGATGGACATGAAAAAAGCCATCCCAATTACCATGCATGTCGAAATTGTAAGTACTTTATAGATCACCTTAGTAGTATTTGCAGTTAATTTCAATGCAATTTTTTTAGCATAAGGTCCAACTAAATATAGGTCTAGTATTAATGCAACGATAAATCCTACTATGAAATTAGAGATACCTCCTAGGAAAGTAATTTTACCAAACATGCCATTAAGGTATAAATTATATAAGGTCATAAATAAAACCATTCCAAAACACATAATCAACCCAAAATACAGACTTTCTTTTTTTGTTGTTGGCATTAGTCAACACTCCTTTTTTGTTCAATAGAAGTTATTATATAGAAATACATTCACGCCTCGTAAGGAAATTATTATGAACATTTTGTGACGGTACTCGAAGTAACTGGTTAATTAGAAGCAACAAAAAAGCAGGGTACTTTTATCGGATTACTTATTCATGATTATGCATAGTTGGAAAAAATTCGTTTCCCGCAATATAGAGGCAAGATGAATAACTACAGCATAAACTGAGTAAATTACAATTAAATAATTTATTTTGTTTTGAATAGTGAAAAATTTTTCATTTCGGGGTAAAATAAATATATAAAACATTGAGGAGGATGCCGATGATAACCGGTCAGCTAGAGCGAGCGTTTCAATTAGCAGAGAAACATAAACTCGACGTAAGCACAATTTTGGAATTGCACAAAATTATTATGAAGGAGGTCAATTCATCTCCTAAAACAGAAGAAAAGATTTTACAACAAATTCTACACATACTTGAAAACAACAAACAGATATTACGGGAGGCAACATAACAATTGGAAAAACAAATTGAATTGTACGATGATTTAGACACATTTGATTAAAGGCGCTGCTCAGGAAGTAATGGCATTACGAGCAGCGCCTTTTTAATTTGTCTTAAATTCGCTATGATAAGGAAAAAATGGTAGCCATTAACTTTAAAACAAAGAAATGAGAATCGGACATTTTACTCCCTTATTCTTCCTACTACTCTTATAATAGAAACATAACGAAAGGAGTGAGATGCACATGGCCATTTTAGATACACGATCTAGACCACTCCGAGATTTGCGAGTTTCTGTTATGGATCAATGTAATCTTCGCTGTACATATTGCATGCCAAAAGAAGTTTTTGGGACAGACTATCCTTTTCTCCCTCCTGAAAAGCTCCTGAATTTCGACGAGATTGAGAATCTTGTAAGGGTTTTTAGCTCTTTAGGTGTGAAAAAGGTACGAATTACTGGTGGAGAACCACTACTTAGAAAAGATTTACCACATCTCATCAAACGGATTTACAAGATACAAGAGATAGAAGATGTTGCACTAACTACAAATGGACTTTTATTAGGGCATTATGCCGGACAGTTAAAGGATGCAGGATTAAAGCGTATAAATGTAAGTCTAGACAGTCTTAATCCGATCAATTATGGCAAGATGAATGGGCGAAACTTTCCCGTTGCAAGGGTTCTAAAGGCCCTTGAACAGGCCGCTTCCATAGGGTTGCAGATTAAAATTAACATGGTCGTGCAAAGAGGAATAAACGATGGAGACATTCTTCCTCTAGCCAAATATTGTTTTAATGAAGGATACACCTTACGTTATATTGAATTTATGGATGTTGGAAATACAAATGGATGGAATATGGAAAAGGTTGTTCCGAGCAGGGAAGTCCTCGACAAGCTTCAACAAACAATGTCGTTGGAAGCTGTAGATCCAGACTACATCGGCGAAGTGGCGAAACGCTATCGCTATAAAAATACGGATAAAGAGATTGGTTTTATTTCGTCCATTACAGAAAGCTATTGTTCAACCTGTAACCGAGCAAGGATTTCTGCAGATGGCAAGCTATTTACTTGTTTATTTGCAACTCAAGGGACAGACTTGGTGAGCTTAATGCGAAATGAAGAAATATCAAATGAAGACTTAACTCAATTTATCTCAGATTTGTGGAATAAAAGGAGTGATCGTTATTCCGAACAAAGAGTTGAAATCAGTAAGCATCAAACCAAAAAAAAGATAGAAATGTCTTATATTGGCGGTTAACCTTCATTTGTTTTAGGGAGTATTTTCATGAAAAAGCTAGTAATCTTAATTACTATAGGTTTAATTTTTATCATCGGAGGATGCGCTTATTCTAGTTCAGAAAAAGAAGATTCGGTCGTTTTAACAGTCTCTTCAGCATCGAGTTTGCAAAATGTGTTAGAAGAAATGACTGTAGAATTTAAAAAGAAGCATTCATACATAGACATTCAATATAATTTTGGAGCTTCTGGTTCACTGGTGAAGCAAATTGAGCAGGGGGCACCAGTCGATTTAATCATATCTGCCTCAAGAGAGAAGTTTAATGTATTAGAGACGAAAGACCTTATTCAAGAAAGTACCACATTTATTAAGAATGAACTTGTCCTAATAACTGCTAGAAAAGGAGATTTACAAATAAAAAACTTGAACGATCTAAGTTCGAACAATGTGGAGAAGATCTCAATTGGTACTCCTTCTGTTGTTCCAGCAGGATCTTATGCCAAGCAATCACTGGAATTTCTAGATTTGTGGTCAGAACTTGATAATAAGATTGTTTATGCCAAGGATGTTAGACAAGTGCTTACATATGTAGAAACAGGGAATGTACAAGCAGGTTTCGTCTATAAAACGGATGCGGTTAACTCTGAAAAAGTACAAATAATTACAACTATTAAAGACAAAACCCATGATTCAATTACATATCCAATTGGGGTTCTGCGAAATACGGATTCGCAAACAGCAGCTAAGCAATTTTATGAATTTTTACAAAGTGAAGAAGGTAAGGATATTTGGATTAAATACGGATTTGCCTTTTAGAATAGAGGAAGTAAAATGTGGAATCAGTTTTGGGAACCGATTCAATTATCAATTACAGTCACACTTGCAGCCAGTGCCACTGTTATACTTGCAGGTACCTTGCTGGGTTATGTTTTTGCTAGAAAAGCATTTAAGTTTAAGGTATTACTTGAAACATTGTTTATGCTTCCTTTAGTGCTTCCTCCCTCTGTCATTGGTTTTTTGTTAATCGTTATCTTTGGTAACCAGAGTATTATTGGCTATGTCTTAAAATCAATCTTTGGGCAATCGATACTATTCACTTGGTATGCAGCGGTAATAGCAGCCAGTGTAGTTGCTTTTCCTCTAATGCTCCAAACTGCAAAAGCGGGATTCCAGGGCATTAATAAAGGAATTGAAGAGGCGGCTATAGACTTAGGAGCAAACTCTAGGCAAGTGTTCATTCGAGTTTCACTTCCACTTGCCAAAAAATCAATCCTGGCAGGCTGTGTTTTAAGCTGTGCTAGGGCTTTAGGAGAGTTTGGAGCAACATTGATGTTCGCAGGAAACATACCTGGAGTCACTCAAACCGTTCCAACAGCAATCTACATGGCCATTGATAACGGGGATATGCAACTTGCATGGGCATGGGTCTTCACAACGATGATTTTAGCCTTTTTCTTACTATATTTTGTTCGATCAAAAGAAAACGGAAGGGATTAAGACTAGATGGACAATCGATATATTAAACAAGAAATGTGTTCCTTTATAGGTGAACATGGACAAAAGAATATTTCGCAAAAACATGTACTGATTGTTGGTATGGGGGCCCTTGGCAGTGCCAATGCAGAGATGCTTGTCCGGGCAGGGATTGGTGCGTTAACGATTATAGACCGTGATTATGTGGAATGGAGTAATTTACATAGACAGCAACTATATAGTGAAGCAGATTGTGAAGAAGTCATTCCGAAGGCTATTGCAGCCAAAAGAAGATTGACTGCCATTAACAGTAAGGTCAAAATCAATGAGTTTGTGATGGATGTAGATTCTATAAATTTACCACCTTTAATGGATAACGTAGATGTCATCATTGATGCTTCTGATAATTTCGATATTCGCTTCGTCTTGAACGATTTATCCCAGAAATATCTCATCCCCTTCATTTTTGGTTCATGTGTTTCTAGCTACGGAATGACCTATACAATACTGCCCGGTCAAACACCGTGCCTACATTGTTTATTGAAGCAAATCCCCATGACAGGGGCAACTTGCGATAGCATCGGGGTAATCAATCCGATTGTTCAAATGATTGCGACGTATCAAGTGACGGAATGTCTGAAATTGTTGGTAGAGGATTACGAATCCCTTCGGAAAACATTTTTATCAATCGATTTATGGAAGAATCAACATTATCCGTTTCGTGTAGAAAAGGCAAAACAGGATGATTGTTTATCTTGTGGACAGAATGCCACATATCCCTATTTGCAGTATGATTCGCAAACAAAAACATCGGTATTATGTGGCCGAAATACGGTGCAATTAAGTCTGCCCTCCAGCACTAACTTCAGCTTAGACATGTTGGAGACAAAGCTGAAAAAATTCTATAGTGTAAAACGTAATCCTTTTTTAATGACATGTGAATTTCAATCCTATCGATTTGTTTTCTTTAAAGATGGCCGAATATTTGTCCATGGAATTAACGACATACAAAAGGCAAAAAAACTCTATTACAATTTAATAGGTTAAGAGGTGAAATGTATGCTGACAGACCGAAAAGTATTTTTAATTGGTGAAGCAATTGAAAAAATTATGAGCGATGTTCAAAGTGGTAATGTTGAGAGAATTCCATTAATCAAAGCAAGTGGGCGATATTTGGCAGAAGATATCGTTGCGAATCAAGATGTACCTGCCTTTGATCGCTCCCTTTATGACGGGTATGCCCTTATGGCCCAAGATACAAGAACGGCAACTAAAGAAAGTCCTGTTGTATTAGAAGTAATAGGACATTTTGGTGCGGGAGCAGTTTTTCAAGATGAAGTTAAAAAATATCAAGCTGTCCGAATAATGACAGGGGCAGAGATGCCGAAAAGCTGCAACGCGATTGTTATGCTTGAACATGTAACAGAACTGGAAATAGAGGACAAACATTATATTGCTATTGATAAACAAATCCCAGTAAACGAAAAAGTTTTTAAAAAAGGGGCAGAAATTATAGAGGGAACGCTCCTTGTTGAAAAAGGCGCAAAGATTACACCTGGAATAGTAGGGTTACTAGCGACCTTTGGATATAACGAGGTTTTAGTGGGTGTTCAACCGAAAGTTGGTGTCCTAGCCACTGGCAGCGAGCTATTAGAAGTTGATGAACCACTCGCACCTGGAAAAATCCGCAATAGCAATTCATATATGTTAATGGCACAAATTGAAAAGGTAGGAGCTAAGCCGCTTTATTTAGGAAAGCTTGAGGATAATCTCGAAAAAAGTTATGCAGCTATACAACAAGCGCTAACACAAGTGGACATTCTAATTACGACTGGCGGTGTTTCTGTCGGTGATTTTGATTATCTACCCGAAATTTATAATCGTTTAGGTGCGAAAGTGTTATTTAACAAGATTGCTATGCGGCCTGGCAGTGTCACGACAGTTGCTAAAATAGGAGAACAATTTTTATTTGGTCTTTCTGGCAATCCTTCTGCAAGTTATATAGGATTTGAGTTGTTTGTACGACCTGTGCTCAAAACATTGCTAGGGAATGAGCAGCCTTATCTTATGTCACATCAAGCAATCATAACAGAAGACTTCCGTGTTCCAAATGCATTCACACAGTTGATTCGAACAAAAGTGAAAGTTGAAGGGACAAATCTATTTGTTTCCTCTAATGGTCTTAATATGTCTAGTTCCATTACTTCGCTGGTTGGTGCAGATGCACTCGTGGTACTTCCGCCTAGCGACAGCGGTTATGTAGAAGGAAGTGCGATAGATATTTTACTTTTATCTGATGAAGGACAAAAAAATTGTTATTTTACAACTTAGAATTAATAGAGGTGAAGAAATGAATAATGCATTATTTTCGATAATAGATACTCCGATTGTTGTTGATGAAATCATTCAGCAAGTAAAATCAGTTAATGCTGGTGCAATTACAGTATTCATAGGGACCGTACGGGAGTTAACAAATGGTAAAAGAACACTATATTTGGAATATCAAGCATATGAAACAATGGCAGTCAAAAAGTTAGCAGAAATTGGTGATGAAATTAAAAGTAGATGGCCAGGAACCATGGTGGCAATTGCACATCGGGTCGGGAAGCTTGATATATCAGATATAGCCGTTGTAATCGCTATTTCTTCAGCGCATAGAAAAGAAGCCTATGAAGCAAATGAATATGCAATCGAGCGAATAAAAGAAATGGTCCCGATTTGGAAAAAAGAGTTTTGGGAAGATGGTACTCAGTGGATTGGTGATCAATTGCAAAGAAACTCATATGAATAAACGAAAAATGAGGTGGAAGTTGTGATTAAAATATTATTATTTGCTAATATACAAGAAGAAATTGGTTCTGATTCACTGTTAATGGATTGTACGGAATGTACTGTTCAAGAAGTCAAAAACTATGTTCGATCAATTTACCCAAACGTTGATTTACAACAAGTAATCACGGCAGTAAACGAAGAGTTTTCAAATGAAGAAGACAAAGTAGAATCAGGTGATGTTGTAGCATTTCTTCCACCGGTTAGTGGTGGATAATCGAAAGGAGTGAGTCTTAAATGAGTATTGAAGAACATAAGAAAACTAGGATGAAAAACATAAAGGTTATGGTTGTCACGATAAGTGATACAAGAACATTTGAAACCGATAAAAGCGGTCGAATCATGTGTGAGTTACTATCAAAAAATTTCTTTGAAATAACAAGATACCAGATTATAAAAGATGAACTCGTAGACATTAAATCCACACTCAACTCTGGTATAGAAGATTTAAATGCAGATGTAATCTTAACAAACGGTGGTACAGGTATCTCTAATCGAGATGTTACATATGATGTCGTTGATGAGTTAATTGATAAACCAATACATGGATTTGGGGAATTATTTCGAATGCTAAGCTATGAGGAAATCGGTTCGGCCAGCATGCTTTCAAGAGCACTTGCTGGAACAGCGAAGGGGACCGTTATTTTTTCTACTCCCGGTTCAACGGGTGCTGTTAAGCTTGCGATGGAAAAATTAATCTTGCCAGAACTGGTACATATAGTAAATGAACTTAAAAAAGATAACTAAAAAAGAGCCAAATTCTATTATAAGAATTTGGCTTTTCAATTTTAGCGAAGAAACTCTCCACTTTTCCCGCCTGTTTTTTTCATTAGCATCGTAGGACCGATAATCATATTTTTATCTACTGCTTTACACATGTCGTAAATCGTTAACGCTGTAGCAGATACAGCGGTTAACGCCTCCATTTCTACACCGGTCGAACCTTTTGTTTTTACTTCGGCTTGAATTGTAATTTCATAGTGATTTTCCTTCACATCGACATCCCAGTCAAATGAGATATCAACCCCAGTTAGCGAGATGGGATGGCACATGGGTATAATGTTGGAGGTTTGTTTTGCGGCCATAATCCCAGCAACCTGGGCAACTGCTAGCACATCACCTTTTTTATTCGTACCATTTAGTATTTCACCGTAGATTTCTTTATTGATTTTTATCGAAGAGAAGGCAATCGCCGTTCTGACTGTTTCATTTTTTTCGGATATATCGACCATTTTGGCTCTGCCTTGTTCGTTGAAATGCGTTAATTTCGACATGACAATCCCTCCTATTCTCTTAATAATAGTATAGAATAATTTGAGTTTAAAGATAATAACTATTCAAAATCTGTAAGCAAAAAAACAAATGATTCATTATCGGTATTGCCGTAATAGTAAACGGTAAATGAATTACAATATCTCGATGAACTGGTGACGTTTCACTTGCCGAAATTCCATAGAAGCATTGTATCTGTTGGTTGTATAAAAGTGCTGCTGTCTAGTAGGTTATATCGAATCAATAACTCTTTTATATAGACTATTGGCACGTATCTTGTACTAAATCAATGGTCTTTTTGCTATGTAGAATACATATAATTAATAGTAAATAGATTAAAAGGATATGAGTAATTTTTAGAATAAGTTATGGTGATTTTTAGAATGATAAATAGTTGTTTGCTATCTTTTAAAATTACATCGTAAATTTACTATAGATGGAAGGAGGGTAGTGGGAATTGAAGTATGAAATTGATGAAGAATTGACTCTTAAAGTTGAAAAACTCGAACACAATCTCGTGAAAATAAGTTGGATAAATAAAATTTATATGACAATCTTTCTGTCTCTAATTATCATCATTAATATGTTGGAAATAGTTCCCTCTATCCAATTCTATGATTCATCATCCATAGAATTGCTTCACTACTCTATCTTATTAATTGTGAATTGTGTTTATGTTTATTTACTTGATATTAGAAAAATTAGTGTTTCAGTAAACAATTATAAAAGCATTAAATTTTTAATCCATTTCTATATTGCTTTTTTCTTAAATATGGCTATACTTCTTCCAATACTAGATGATACTCTCTATAATTCTTTACTGATTTACTCTTTAATACTATTTTCCAGTATTCCATTTCTAGTAATTAAACCGTTAGAAATGCTTATTTCACTTTGTATTTCCAGCTTCCTCCTATTAATGGAACTTAGTATTCATCACGGGAAAGAGGATGTTTATTATCTGCAAGTTACTTATATTCTCACTTTAGTAGTGATTGTTTTCTTTATATCGCGGTCATCTTACTTGGCTTACCTGCGTAATCAAAAACTCCGTACCGATATGACGCAGGAAGTTCAGCACCTAAGAAATTTAACCGAACTCCTGAAAGAAACAAACCGGCAACTCGAACTAGAAGCTACTCTCGATCCGTTAACAAATTTATATAATAGAAGAGCCTATAATGATTATATAATCAATCTTCAACAAAAAATCTCAGAAACTCATCATACAATTTCAGTAATAATGGTTGATGTGGATTGCTTTAAATTATACAACGATACATATGGTCATACTGAAGGGGATAATGTATTGGTTAAGATTGGGAGACTATTAAACAATATTTCAATAGAATTTGAATGTTTTGCAGGGCGATTTGGCGGAGAAGAGTTTATATTGATTTTATCCAATGAATCAAAAGAGATTGTGGAAAATATATGTTTTCGAGTTAAAGAGGGTGTTTCCGAGTTGAACATACAGCATCAGTCTTCCTCGATTGACACAGTAGTAACGGTAAGTATCGGGGCATGTACGAAAGAGATAAGGGAATTAAAAGAGATATACGATTGTATTAGTGAAGCGGATGCAGCACTGTATACCGTAAAAGAAAATGGCCGAAATAGTTTTGAATATCGACATCAATTACAAGTATTGTAGGATGATTTTAGTATACGGAATCATCCTTTTTTTTGGCCTTATTTTCTGTATAATAGTGATAAGAGACAGGAGAGTGGTAGTAATGCAGCATCCAGATACAAGTTATTTAAGTTTAGTACAACAAATATTAGACAACGGTGTTCGAAAAGAAGATAGAACTGGAACAGGTACAATTAGTATATTTGGTCATCAAATGAGATTTGATTTATCGAAAGGCTTCCCACTATTAACAACGAAGCGAGTACCTTTTAAGCTGGTAGCTAGTGAGTTGTTATGGTTCATTAAAGGGGACACAAATATTCGATATCTATTACAAAATAAGAATTATATATGGAATGAATGGGCATTTAAGAAATGGGTAGAGTCTGATCAGTATGAAGGACCGGACATGACGGACTTTGGTTTACGTGCAGCACATGACGAACAATTCGCAAAAGTACTTGAGGTACAAATGGAAATTTTTAACGAGAAAGTTTTAACTAACGAAGAGTTTGCGAAAGAGTTTGGGGACTTAGGTCCAGTTTATGGGAAACAATGGCGTTCATGGCCAACAGCAAAAGGGGACACTATTGACCAATTAAAAAAAGTAATTGATCAAATAAAAAATAACCCAGATTCACGACGTCTGATTGTGACTGCTTGGAACCCATCCGAAGTTGATGAAATGGCACTGCCGCCATGTCACGCGTTTTTCCAATTTTATGTAGCGGACGGAAAGCTTTCTTGCCAATTATATCAACGTAGTGCAGATGTATTTTTAGGAGTGCCGTTCAATATTGCATCATACGCATTGCTTACACATTTAATTGCCCGTGAATGTGGTTTAGACGTAGGGGAGTTTATTCATAGTTTTGGTGACACACATATATATTTAAACCATTTAGTTCAGGTTAACGAACAGCTTACAAGAGAACCAAAGGATTTACCAACTTTAAAGATCAATTCCGAAAAGGCTTCCATTTTTGATATGGAGCTTGAGGATATTACGATTGAAAATTATAATCCACATCCAACGATTAAGGCGCCAATAGCTGTATAATTGCTTATGACATTCAAAAACACTGCTGCTCCAATAGATGGAGCGAGCAGTGTTTTTGGTTATTCATTTATCCAGATTGATAAAAGTTCATCAAGTTGATTTTCGAGTTTCTCCAGTTCTTTCTTGTCGTATGGCTGATTGGTTTCGCTATATCGATCTTTTACTACATTAATCTTTTTCTCTAATTGCTCAATTTGTTCATCGATAGGTATGCTTTTAGATTTTTGACTCTTAGGTACTTCTGTAACCTTTGTATTCTCTGGAATTTCATCGATAACCGGCAGGCTATGCTTCTCTCGAGCCCAATGATAATTGCCATCATATAAAAATAGTTTTTGATTTTCTAACCATGCTATACGATGGAAGAGCTGATTTAGAAAATAGCGATCATGCGAGACGGCTAATACGGTACCATTAAAATGCTGAATAGTCTCTTCTAGTACCTCTCTCGATTCAATATCTAAATGATTGGTCGGTTCGTCGAGTATCAGGAGATTTATATCCTCGTACATGAGCTGTGCTAACCGTAGCCTCATTTTCTCGCCACCACTTAAATCCTTCACTTTTTTAAAGACATCATGGCCATAAAATAAAAACTTCGCTAAAATATTGCGGGCTTCACCCTCATTTATAGATACTTCCTTTCGGAAAACATCAATTAGCCTTGCATTGCTATCCTCATACACAAAGCTTTGTGATAAATAACCGATTTTGACATTACTTCCAACTACGACTTTGCCTAAATCAGGTAAAATTTCTTCTGTAATCATTTTTAAGAGAGTCGATTTTCCAGTGCCATTTAAACCGACAATTGCTAATCGATCTTGCCAGCGCAGCTGTAGGGTAATCTCTTTGAATAAAACTTTGTCATATTGTTTTGTGACATTTTCTAAATGTAGCACATCTTTGCCACTCCGCTCATTTGCTTCTAGTTTGAGCTGCATCTTTTTAGAGACAATTGGCTTTTTCACCAACTCAATTCTAGCTAGTGCTTTTTCCATGCTTTTTGCTCGGCGATGTAAGGCTGCATTCGGTGGATTTGCTTCATTTGCCCATATTTTTAGTCTTTTGATTGTCTCTTTCATTTTCGTAATCTTCTTTTGTTGTTCTTCATACTGAGAGAATTCATTTAGAATCCTGGCTTCTCTCATCCTTAGGAATTCATCATAATTACCTGCATAAGAATAGGAGTCACCTTGGTCAATCTCAATGACTTTTGTCACCACTTCGTTCATGAATTGACGGTCGTGGGATACGACAATTAAAGTTCCCTCATAATTTTTCAAATAACTCTCAAGCCATTCAATTGAATTCATATCCAAATGGTTCGTAGGTTCGTCTAATAGTAATATCTGTGGATTTAATAAAAGAATTTGCCCTAGCATTACCTTTGTTTTTTCTCCGCCACTTAAAAGATGGAAAGGAGTCTGCAGAAGGGGAGTAATTCCTAACCCATTTGCAATCATATGGATTTTGGCTTCAATTTCATAGCCGCCTAGAGCAATAAACTGTTCTTGTAGTTCCCCATATTGTTTTAAAAGTTTATCGAGCTGTTCGGAATTTGCCATTTGCAGTTCTATTTCATGCATCTTTTCTTGCATTGCAATGATGGATGTAAAAGCCTCTTTTAGCACATCACTAGCGAGCACATGCTCATAAGGGGGGATTTGATGCAAGTAGCCAATTGATGTACCTTTTCTTTTTATAATTCGACCAACATCAGGTATTTCTATATTTGCAAGTAGTTTTAGAAGAGTTGTTTTGCCACAGCCATTGCGTCCTACTATCGCTACACGCTCTCCCTCATAGATTTCTATTGTTAATTCTTCAAAGATTACGGTACCACCGTATATTTTTGTAATATTTTCTGCTTTTATCGACACTGTAAGTTCCTCCATTTTTTACACAGCGAAGCCAAACTTTAAGAGTCATTTTTTTACGCAAAAAAGACTGCTCGATTAACAAGCAGTCTTTTCGTACGTGTGTGAAAAGAATGGTCAATCAGCTGTGTTTTCGATTTGTTTGTCTAAAAAAGGGCATACGAATCCCGTTAGGCGCAAAATCGAAAGTAATGACACGTGAAAAATAAAGGAAACGGTCATTATTTACACATGTCGTCACAGCCAATGTATTCATTCTTTTCACCTCCGATCATAATAGTTACTTTCAGTATATTCATTTTTTTGGGAAATGTCAATCAGACCCTGATTATATATACTAGTTGTATTTGCTAATAAAAAGCTCAATTAATAAAAAAGAAGGAAATTTTTCCTGGTTAGTAGAATTACTGTAAAGCAGCATAGTTATATACGAGATAGGAGAAATTGGGATGTACATAGAAAGTGATAGATTACTGATTCGAAAATTTAATATTGATGACGTAAAGGAAGTTCATGAATATACATCAAACCCATTTGTTATGAAGTATATACCAGAAGGCGTCTTGAGCATGGTGGAGACGCATAGTTTCATAATTGAAAATATGGGAGAGGTTGCCGAGAAGTTTGCAGTGATACTAAAAGAGGAAAACCGACTGATAGGGCATATTGCATTCTTTAAGTATTTTGGGAATCATACATATGAAATTGGATGGGTCTTTAATTCAAATTACTATAATCGAGGTTTTGCTACTGAGGCAGCGCATACCATATTAAATTATGGCTTTTCTGAGTTGAAGCTACATCGTATTATTGCAACGTGTCAGCCTGAAAATATTCCATCCTACCGAATTATGAAGAAGATTGGAATGCGCCGGGAAGGGCTTTTTAAAAAATGTATTCCTCATAATGATGAATGGTGGGATGAATACTTTTACGCTATTCTGGGCGAAGAGTGGACAAATTGAATAAGAAAAACGTAAGCGCCCTGCTTAGCTCCAAGCTGCTTGCGTATCGGGACAAGTTGGTGCTTATTGCCTTCGTAGGAGGAGGCAGACCGCGACTCGAGGGGATGGGGCAATAAAAGACTCCCAGAATGATCAATCATCTGAGAGTCTTTCTTTTATTCACATAATAGAATCTGCCTTACAAATAAATGCTTTTTCGTTATACAACGATCTGTAATTCTAAAGCCTGCTTCTTCTACTAAGTCATCTATCGTTTCAATGGTCACGAAGATACATTTATCGGCGATTCTTCTTGCGTGCTTGATAATATCAAATTGTTCTTCACGGGTAATATGCGTATAAAGATTGTATGGTAAATCTATGATACATACATCATAGTGCTCACTGACTTCTGAAATAGGGCCATTTGTAATTGTTCCCTCTAAATTGAAATACGCTATATTTTCCCGTGCTCCAACACATACAGAAGGGTTAATGTCTCTTCCTGCAATATCAATTCCCATGGAGAGAGCCTCCACTACAACTGTTCCGATTCCGCAGCACGGGTCAATTGCACGGATTCCATTTACGCTTGGAACAGCAATATTAGCAATTGCTCTTGCAACTCTTGTGTTCAGTGCTGTCGAATAACTATTTGGTTTATGTACATGTTCACTCCATACTGAAACACTTTTTGTATATTTTCCAAAATACCATCTATTGTTTAGTGTAACTAATCCATACACGGCCTCGGGGTTGTCCAAATCAGGTTCCCCGTCGATGATTAAGCCCAGCTCACGTTCCACTTGACGGCGTTCAGAATGGGGAATTTTTTTGATTTCCCCTAAGTCCATTCTGTTAAAACAATAGACTTTATATGTGGAAGCATTGATTTTCATATCCTTAATCATTTCTTTCAGTTCTGAAATGGATTCTGCTTCATATATGACTTCTAATCGGTCCTCGATGAACGGGCTGCGACTAGGATCTACTCTAATAGGACTCATTAAGTAGTTTAATTGCGTATCGAAACCGAAAAAAGAACGCATCTCCATTCGACAAAGATCGTGTTCATTTTTGTGATGTACATAGGTGTAAATATAGGGCGTGTTTGTTTGTTTGTTTTTCAATCGGTTATTCATCCTTTTTCTATTGTTGTTCAATTGTGCTTATTAACTGTACGAGGAAGCTATAAATGATTGAAATCGCTTCTCGTAAGGTCATATCTTCGCGGAAACCATTCATATTATCAATCGGGATATTGATATCCCACAGTCCATCTTCACCCGAAAACATCATACTAGTATAAATGTTCTCACCATGCAGATTTTCTTCAAAATAAGATTTGATGATAGCTGCATGTTTTTTTTGCACTTTAAAACCTAATAAAACCATATACGTTTTAAAAACATCGTCAACCTCGATCGAAAGACTATCTGTTTTAATTGGCTCAAAATCTTTTGATTCAATGAAAATAAATTCGTTCATGTGCTGTTTCAAATGTGTGAGTGATGTAGATAAGAATGAAGCCTGTTCCTGTGCAATCACCTCTTCAGAATCTTTGTCACAACGCTCAATGTAAACCTCTGCTAAATTAAGTGTCATTTTATTTCCCTCCAACTATTTTCATCTTATTATAACCCTTAATACAATAAAAAATAGACAGTCAGCATACGACTGTCTTAATCAATAATTTAGTTTAACATAATTTATCCATATTTATAATTAGATTGTATTCTCCAATTAATTCAGCTTAAATAAACTTTTCGTCCAATTTTCTGTGGAGCTCGGGTGATTACTTTCAAAAAGCGAAAAGCGATCTGCGAATTGAATTAACTCCTGATTAACAAGTGGTTTTAAGGATTTGGGACAAGCGTTTATTAAAATGGAGTCCCTTTTTAGTGAATCTAATTGTTTTATAAAATCATACTTAGTTTGAGGAATTTCCGTCCACATTTTCAACCACATCTTATCCCGTAATTCACGATAATAGTTGTTCATTGGCTTTTCGTGGATGAAATGGAGAGATGTCTGGAAATTCACTGCATTAATCAGTATCACTCGGTATTGATGCAGATGCTCTATCACTTCATAATTTAATAGCGACAAAATTAGATTTTCAATACTTTTTTCAATTTTCTTACCTGTTTGACCTTGAGCGGCTCCTATTGGAACAAGTTTTTCCTTACTTTCCTCATACTCATCAATATGAGGAGATTCTAAAATAATGGCGATTGTTTTATTTTTGTAATTCATGTCGATTAGTTCATCGTTAAAGCTAGAATTTATAACCAATTCGCTTTTTTCGGCAGGTGATTCAATCGTAACTTCATTTCCTGCGAATTCAACAAAAAATCGGGTAACATTTTGAACTAGTTTGTTCTTTTTAAAAAAAGATCGTTTAACTGTAATCGTGTTAGTCTCTTCATCTAAGAGAATGTATTTACTATTACTTGCAATAAGCTCTTCATAAACAATATCACTAATCTCTGTTTGAATTGGGTATCCTTCTAGAGTAATCGATAATTTGTGACCGACATGAGAAAGCATTTTTTCACTTCCTTTACTAGTTTTAAACTATATATACTGTTGCAAATAAAATGTCTATTATATATTTATATTAAGTTCTTTGTAAAAATATGAATAAAAAAGTATAAAATAAAAAAGAAATGATGATTTTTAGGAGAGATAGAATGATATCACTAATAGTAGCGCACGACAAAAATCGGGTGATCGGCCATGAAAACAAAATGCCCTGGCATCTGCCTGGAGAATTGCAATATTTTAAGGAACAAACAATGGGAAAACCGATGATTATGGGAAGAAAAACTTTTGATTCAATTGGTAGACCATTGCCAGGTCGCAGAAATATCGTCATAACACGAAATGAAAGCTATCGAGTAGAAGGAATAGAAGTTGCGGCAAGTTTAGAGGAGGCGCTAAAACTTGCCGGGAACGAAGAGGAAGTGATGATTATTGGCGGTGAGCAAATTTTTAAAATGTCAATGCCAATTGCTGATCGACTTTATATTACTCATATTGAGCATGATTTTGAGGGAGATACTTACTTCCCGACATACGGCACTGAATGGACACTGGTATCGAAAAGCGAACCTGTAAAAACACCTGGTGGCTATAGTTACACCTACTGTATTTATGATAGAAATAAATAAAGCTTCTAGAAAATTTCTTATCTCAAAAGGATAAGGGATTTTTTTATTTTAAAATTTCAGAGTGCAGACATAGTCGATTTTTCGACTTTGTCTACACGTTTTTTTAGTTAACTCGATTAAAATACAAGCACCCAGGTTGTCTCGAAAAGTTTTGTCATACAGACGGTCGGCTCGGGTAAAGAATTGTTTGGAGCATGACGTCCATGATGGGACCAACGAGGCAACCGTAGCTTCATGCGAGCGTTTGTCAACAGTATGGAATTATCTTATTTTAAATTTTTCAAATATTTCGAAACTAAATGTCGAGTGGTCCGTATATAAGTCATAAGGATTAATTTGGTAAAAAGGTGGTGTTATTTGATGTTATTTGGAGCTGAGCTTCATACAGTTTATTTATTTACCTTGATTATCGTTGGTTGTATTACCATCCTTTATCTCTTTTTTTCTGAACTGTTTGATGGCCTATTTGAGGGAATACCATTTGTTGATCCAGCGGTTATTTTATCGTTTATAACCATTACTTCAGCTGGTGGCTTCTTGCTGGAAAAATTCGCTAACCTGTCAAGTTCCTTAATTCTTATCTTCGCATGTATTTTATCAGCAATTATTACTAGCCTGATCTATTTCTTTATACTCGTACCATTGAAAAGTGCCGAAGTTTCACTAGCCTATACGGAGGAATCCCTTGGGGGGCAAGTAGGGAAAGTTATCGTACCCATCCCAGTTGATGGCTTTGGAGAAATTATTATCGAGACAGTCAACGGGATTATTTCAAAGCGAGCTACAGGCTTTGAAAATGAATCAATCGAATATGATGAACAAGTTCTCATCATTGAAGCAAAAGAAGGGACAGTTTATGTAAAGAAATATGAGTCAACTTTACAATTTAAATTATAGGGGGAATGAAGGATGTCCAGTACATTAATTATTATCGGTATAGCAGTATTCATACTTTTAGCCATTATTGCAGTGTATATTACAAAATACAAAACAGTAGGACCTGATGAAGCATTAATCGTAACAGGAAGCTTTTTAGGGTCGAAAAACGTTCATACAGACGATTCAGGCAATCGCATTAAAATTATCCGTGGTGGGGGGACATTTGTTTTCCCTGTATTTCAACAATCGGAACCATTAAGTCTATTATCTAGCAAATTAGAGGTAACAACTCCTGAAGTCTACACTGAACAAGGTGTTCCAGTAATGGCTGATGGAACGGCAATAATTAAAATCGGAGGCTCCATTTCTGAAATCGCAACAGCTGCTGAGCAATTTTTAGGGAAAAGCAAGGCAGACAGAGAGAATGAAGCAAAGGAAGTATTAGAAGGACATTTACGTTCAATTTTGGGTTCTATGACAGTAGAAGAAATCTATAAAAACCGTGATAAGTTTTCACAGGAAGTGCAGCGAGTGGCAACTCAAGATTTAGCGAAGATGGGATTAGTCATTGTTTCCTTTACGATAAAGGATGTTCGAGACAAGAATGGATACTTGGATTCCCTAGGTAAACCAAGAATTGCACAAGTCAAGCGAGATGCAGATATTGCAACAGCGGAAGCTGAAAAGGAAACGCGTATTAAACGTGCAGAAGCAGAGAAGGAAGCTCAAAAGGCAGAGATAATTCGAGCAACTGAAATTGCTGAGGCCGAAAAGGATAATCAATTAAAAATAGCAGAATATAAACTAGAACAGGATAAAGCAAAAGCACGTGCGGACCAAGCCTATGAGTTAGAATCGGCCAGAGCGAAACAACAGGTTACGGAGCAAGAAATGCAAGTGCGCATCATTGAGCGTCAAAAGCAAATTGAACTAGAAGAAAAAGAGATATTACGTCGTGAGAAACAATACGATTCTGAAGTGAAGAAAAAAGCCGATGCAGATCGCTATGCAGTAGAACAAAATGCTGCAGCACAAAAAATGAAAGATCTAGCCCAAGCGGATGCGGAGAAATATCGTATTGAGTCTTTAGCAAAAGCGGAAGCAGAAAAAATCCGCTTAGATGGTTTAGCAAAAGCTGATTCTGAGCGTGCACAAGGGGAAACTGAAGCAGAAATCATTCGCCTGAAAGGGTTGGCTGAAGCCGAAGCAAAACGCAAAATTGCTGAAGCCTTCGAACAATTTGGTCAAGCGGCTGTGCTTGATATGATTGTACGCATGATGCCTGAATACGCTAAAGAAATTGCAAGTCCATTATCGAATATTGATAAAATTACGGTTGTCGACACAGGAAACGGGGAAGGCGGCGGTGCAAATCGCATCACATCCTATGCTACAAATCTTATGTCCAGTTTACAAGAGACATTAAAAGCATCTTCAGGTATTGATGTGAAAGAGCTGATCGAGACTTTCGCCGGCAAACCTCACATCCCAGCAACTATAGAAGAAATAAATGAAAGCGAAGAAGAGAAGCAATTCGTTTAACATAGTAATTTGAATGGAAATGTAGAGCCTTTTAATAAGCATACTTTTGAATAATGTAACCGAATGATACAATACAGACTAATAGATGTAGTCATAAAGGAGAAAATACATGTTATCAGTCATCTTAAGTTTTAAACGATTATTAAAAGGGCTCTACCATGCAGTAAAGGAACCACAATTTATAAGTATCTTAACTACGGTTGCATTAATCGTGTTATCGGGCACACTATTCTATTCGAAATTCGAAGGATGGGCGAAAATTGACGCCTTCTATTTTGCAGTAGTGAGTCTCATACCAACTGGAGTAGATACGAATCTCGTTCCATCTACAACAGGGACCAAACTATTTACTGTACTTTATTTAATTATAGGTACTGGTTTAATGTTTGCTCTACTGGTCAATTTAGGTCGAGGGATGATTAAAGAAGATAAAGTGGATAAAAAAACTGCAGTTCCCCAAAAAAAGAAAAGGCAAAGTTAAAGGATATATATAGATTTAGAAGTCTCAACGATATTTGAGGCTTCTTTTTTGTTTCAAAAATAGATTTCTATCCCAACTAACTATAAATACATGATTTTTCGCATTGAAAACATACTAACAAAAAGGTGGTGGATTGATGATGGATCACTTTGAATCAGTTGAACTGAAAACCGAAAACGGTGAATTACAAGTTATTTTACATATTAAGGTGCCAAAGAATTCAAAAAATATGGAGTTTGGCTCAGAATTCAACTTCAATAAGGTCGATACATTAAGAAGCAATGCGATTAAATATGTAAAAAAGAATTTTCCTAAACTTAAGATAGCTTCAATTGTTGTAGTAGCTGGTACACTTCTTTTAACAAATATTCCAATGCAAAAAGCAGAGGCACACGAAGCTGACTTTAATATGAGTTATCTCTACTTCGGAAATACATCTTCCTATATCACGCAAGTGGACAAGACGCAAGGGAATTTGAGTCTCGTTTCACCAAGTTATTTAGATCTTAACGCTGATGGTTCTTTAAAAGTAGCTTCTCAGTTCGACACAAGGTTTGTGACAGAGATGCATAATCGCGATATTAAAGTTGTGCCATTTTTAAGTAATCATTGGGACAGAACACTTGGACGTGCAGCTTTAGCAAATCGGGAGAAATTATCAACTCAGATTGCTGATTTTATTATAAAAAATAATTTGGATGGTTTGCAGGTTGATATTGAGAATACAACTGATATTGATCGCGCAGCTTATACAGACCTAGTGAGACTTCTGCGCGAGAAGTTACCAAAAGAGAAAGAGGTGTCTGTAGCAGTTGCTGCGAATCCTAACGGGTGGACGAAGGGGTGGCATGGAACATATGACTACGGAGAATTGGCGAAATATGCAAGTTATTTAATGATTATGGCATATGACGAATCCTATAATGGTGGTCCCGAGGGTCCTGTTGCGAGCATTGGTTGGGTGGATCGTTCTATTCAATATGCCCTTAAACAAGGTGTTCCTGAAGATAAAATCGTTTTGGGCGTTCCTTTTTATGGCCGTTATTGGAGAGAAGGTGCCCCAGCAAGTGAGGGAGGGACAGGAATATCCAATACTAGAGTAGATGAAATGTTGGCAAAATATGGTGGTACGGTCGTGTTTGATGAGAAATCTAAATCACCTAAAGCAACCATTACGATTAAAAGCGGCGATCCAACAATGACAATAGCTGGTAAAACCTTAGCACCCGGAACATATCATATTTGGTATGAGAATAATGAATCAATTAAAGAGAAATTGCGACTTGTTCATAAATACAACATTAAGGGGACAGGTAGCTGGAGTTTGGGGCAAGAGAATGCTTCTATGTGGCAATTTTATCGAACTTGGATGTCTCATGAAGGAGTAGAAGTAGCGCCTATAGACCCAGCGCAACCTAAAGAGCAGACAGGTATTGTCTCATCTATTCCTTCTTTCCCTTATACGGTGCAATCAGGTGATACATTATGGAAGATTGCCACAGCCAATAATATGACTGTAAACGAGATAAAAGTTTTGAATGGCTTAACATCAGATAGCATTTATGTTGGGCAAATCCTTAAAATTAGTAGTCCAGTACCCAATTTAATCACTGAACAATCTCCAATTCAAGAAGGTACTACGAAAAATCCTTTTAAAGATATTAGTTCCTATACTTCCGAAGAACAACAAAATGTTTTAAAACTAGTAGAGCAAAATATTATCAAAGGAAAAACTGAAACGTCCTTTGCTCCATCAGATGCAATTACTCGTGGTCAAGTCGTTATTATGCTCGGACGTCTATTAGAGGCAAATGGATATGCAACAGTCCCGAATGATTGGGAATCAAGGGCATATTTTAAAGACATTTCTGTACAAACAAAGGACCGGGAATTGTTGAAATATGCGGCTTTAGTGAAATCGAGCGGTGTCTTTAAGGGAAGAACAGACGGAAATCTTGATTCTTCTGGTACTTTTACGCGTGAAAGTATGGCACTCGTATTAAATCGTGCAACACAAGCTATTAGTGGCCAAACACTAGTTGAAAAAGCAAAAGACAAAGAAGATTCAGTAGTGGATTTGCCAACAGCAAGCAAAGAAGCGCAGGAAGCCATTCGAGCTTTAAATGCTTTAGGCATTTCCGACGTGGAGAAATTTAATCCAAAAGGGGAAGTACAACGCGTACATTTTGCCTCCTTCTTATCTAGAGGAATGAAATATATGGTTCCGTGATCAATAACAAATCTAGAAGAAACAAATCATTGGAGGTAAATTAATGAAAAAACAATTAACAAGTTTCTTGGCTGTAATGTTCTTTTTGGCAATGTCTACACATTCTTTAGCAGCCGAAGATCGTCCGACTATTCCGTATTTTGGAATTGGAGCGATTGTTCAAGAAGTAATTGAAGGAGAATTTCTCGTCAAGACTGAAGGGACAAAAGAGGAAGAGGGATTTGTTTACACTCCACCGCAACCCCTCACGAAAGAAAATATTAAATTCCTTGTTACATTAAAAGGAAAAGGGACTGTAATTTTAAAATTGGAAGAGACGAACGCAAGAGGCCAATATATTAAAGATAAGAAGATAGAGGTTGAACTTACTGAAGAGTGGACAACCCATGAAATGACTTTCACGTTAGAAAGTCCATCTTCTCAAATCGATGTATCTGTCCTTACGAAAGGAAAAGAAAAAACTGGATTCTCATTTAAAAATTTACAAATAATTGAGGAATAATGCAATTTAAGAACTGATATAAATTCTGAAAAAGTTTTGATTGAAATACTATCGTTACGTTAAAAAGGTTGAGAAAAGCTTCCACTTTCTCAACCTTTTTTTTTCTAAAATAAAAATTGGTACCTGTTAATATCTTCAATAAATATATACTTTCTATTTTGGTGCTTTCTCCTATATACTAGTATAATGTGTGTAAATTAGATCGCCATCTTGTTAATTAAAAAAACTATAAATTTCTTAATATAAGAAGATTTCATAAGGAGGAGTATGATTTGACAATTACTACTGGAGAATCATTAGTTGTTGATATTAGTAAATTAGATGAAAAGGGTTCTGGACGAGCGATTATCTGGCGTGAAAATGAATTAGGAAATCCTAAAAAGCTTCGTCTTACTATCCCTCAGGTATTACCAGGGGAAAAAGTAAAGGTAACGGTTGATAAACCAGAACGAAGAAGAAGAAAGGCTTTATTGGACGAAATATTGGAGACGAATCCAGAGAGAATTGCTCCGCCGTGTCCGCATTTTGATCTTTGTGGTGGATGTGTATGGCAGCACTGGGATTACCAGGGCCAATTAAAACATAAAACAAACCATGTAAAAGAGGCGATAGAGGCACAAGGATTTGATCCAAACTTAGTAAAAGATACGATTGGCATGGAAAATCAATGGCACTATCGTAATAAAATGGAGTTTACATTTGCTCCAGATGGTTCTCTAGGCTTACATGAACAAGGGAATTTCAGAAAAATTATTTCACTGGAATCTTGCTTAATTGCTGGAAAAGAAATGGTTCAAGCAGCTATGGAAGTTGCGGATTGGGTGAAAGTACATCAATTACCGGGCTATAACAAGGATGCTCATGTTGGCTTACTGCGTCATTTAATGGTTAGACAATCCTTTGCTACAGGTGAAATTATGTTGGCACTATTTGCAACTGAAGCTCCGGAAATACATTTAAAAGACGCAGCTCAGGATTTGATTAATCGTATTACTGAAAAGTTCCCACAAGTAAAAAGCTTGATGTGGCTTGAAAATACAGATTGGGCTGACCGAACTCAATCGGAAAAAAGTCATACATTGGCTGGACGAGATTTTATCTATGATGAAATGGATGGTTACCGATTCCGCCTTTGGTTCGATACATTCTTCCAAACCAACCCAGTGCAAGCTCAAAAGTTAGTTGATCTAGCTGTTGAAATGGGCCAACCAAAGAAGTCTGACAAAATGATTGACTTGTTCTGTGGTGTAGGTACATTCTCTCTACCATTTGCAAGCAAAGTAGGAGATCTTGCAGGTATTGAAATTGTTGAAGCATCGATTGAATCAGCAAAACGTAATGCAGCAGATAATGGCATCCATAATACTTATTTCTTGGCAAAAGACGCAAGAAAAGGTATTGACGAGGTTCTGGAAACCTTTGGCACACCAAACTTACTGCTTCTTGATCCTCCTCGTTCAGGTGCAGGCGGAAAAGTAATGAGAAAAATCGGCCGGTCAAAACCAGAACGTGTCGTTTATGTATCCTGTAACCCAGATACGTTTGCAACAGATATTAAACAATTAGAAGAATTCGGTTATGTCTTGAAAATCGTGCAGCCAGTGGATCTATTCCCTCATACGGTTCATGTGGAATGTGTTGCGGAATTGGTTTTAGTAGAAGAACCTCAAGCTTAATAAAATATTGAAATTTAAGGCTCGAATACGATTTTTGTATTCGGGCTTTTAAATTGTTGAAAAATCAATTGATGGAGTAGTTTAGGTACGTACTTTCTAAGGGGAATTTAACATAGTAAAATTCTGTTTCGTTTAAAGGTTTCTGGGGATAATTCTGTTTCCATTAGAATGTATATTTCATTTTCCATAGCGTTTTGTTGTGTATTTCTTCTAATAAGTTACCAATTTCCATCTGTGATGGTGGGGTAATATCGTTAGTGAAAGAATGAATAGTAAACTAGATTCTTACGGATGAACTCCGTTTGGAATAAGTCCATTTGATAATTGGGATACACTTAATTCAATGTTGTCCTTATATCTTACCATGTTCCATTGATACTGACCGAATAAGTACACTATTCAGTAGCTTTTGTAGAATACCATTCATAATTAGAGAAGGGGAGATGAATCTTTCCAACCATCCTGCCTTTTTATAATAATGACCTTTATAGTATTTTGAATAATTTTATCGAAATTTGGTCGTTTTGAAAGTATAATAATATCTTGGTCAAATTAAAGGAGGTTTGAACGATGGAATGGGCTTTAACTGGACTATTTATCGTGGCAGTACTACTACTAATATTTTCTATGTATAAAAATAAGCAAGCTTCAAAGATAGAACAACGCGAAATTGACACGGTATATATGACGATAATGGAGGAAATTACTAAGCTTCAAAACCAAATCCAAGTTTTAACTATAGAAAATGATATACTTTCACAAAAAGTTGGGCTTAGTAACGAAGAAAGAGAATTACAACGAAAATTACTAGACTTATATAAGAGAAATTTTAAAATGGAGATTATAGCCGCTAGATTAAAGCTTGAAACATCAGAGGTAGAAAAGCTTCTAGCTCCATATATGTCACTAAAAAACGAAGGGAGAAAGGTAGCAAATGAAAGCTAACCTGATAAATAGCTTTGCTGCAGGCCTTCTCATCAGCGCGGGTGTTTCGGGAATTGTCTATTTTTCACAGACTAATCCTAAAGCACAAATGGATCAGGTGATAGCGAAGTCCCTAACGGAAGAGGAAATGAAAACGAGCCTTTCGAATGCTGGGTATGTTATTTTAACTGAAACAGAATGGGACGAACAACAAGCTATTGCGGAAAAAGAGGCAGATGCAAATGCAAAAGGTCAACAAACTCATGATGAACAAACGGACCAATCGGAAAAGCAAGATAATGAGAAAATAATCTATCGCACTGTTATCAATGTGGCATCAGGAATGACGAGTATCGAAGTTGGCGATGCATTAGTTCAGGGAGAAATCATTGATAATGCTATGACCTTTTTCAAAGAAGTGGAAAAGAGAGGGTTAGCAAATGATTTAAAGCCTGGTACCTTCAAATTGGATAGTAATATGTCGTTGGATGAAGTCATTAATACTATTTTTAAGTAATAATTACTCTTTAAATAAATTCTTTAAGAAACCTCTAAGGCAAACATTTAAAAGATTGTGGGAAACTATGTTCAGGGTACGTATATAATGTCATAGCAAAATTAAAATTGTTCATGAAATAATTATTGTAATCTTCTTTGTCTTTTTATAAGTGTTAGAAAAAAGAGATCTGTATCTAAGTAAACCCACCAGCACCGATGTGTTGCAGAGTTAATCTTGGAAGTGTAATGAAATAGAACACTCCGTTCCTATCGTTTTAAATATCCTGACTTTGTTATAATGCCGGGTAGTGATAAGTAGGTAAATTTAATCGTGATGTACCAAAAATTGAATTTTCAATAAGAAATTCTTACAGAGTGCAGACCAGAGTCGCTTTCGACTTTGTCTGCACGTTTTTTTTTTCGTCTTTTTTTTGAAATGAAGAATTACCCAGATAGTATAGAAAGCCTTTTCAGAAAAGGCGGGCAGCCGATTGACGACTTTAATAAGGCATAAGATTCATGAGGGAGCGAACGAGGCAGCTAACGAAGTTTACGAGTGTTCGTCAACTGTCTGACCAAATTTCCAATAAGGAAATTGGTTTTTCTAGTTTAATAAAGAAGAATGTTTGGAATTTTTGGATAGTGAATGAATGGATATTGGTGACATTAATTTAGGCGCAGCAAATAGAAGACGTATCTGTAATCCTAGGTTGGTTAATGTCTGACTATAGTAGGGTACAAGGTTCCATTAGTCTTCATTTCACGGACTCTAAGCAGAGTGTCTCTTCATATATTTTGACTCTCTTATAGTTGTTAACCTATAAGGGGATTTAAGAGTTTTGTAAGAGATAAACTTTAAAATTTTGAGTGAAGTTGAAATAAAGTGAGGTAGTTTACCATGAAAAAGAATTTTTAAATCTTTTAGAATTAATAATTGATTAAATAGAGATAAAGTAAGCAAATTTAGCCCTATCAAATTTGACCAAATACTGATTAGTCTAAATAGAGTTATAAAGATTGCACAAGAGAAAAAACTCCATACCATTTATCTGTAATGGGAAATTAAATGGGGTTTCAAGGGTGCAAGCATCTGTTAAGCAAAAATGGATATAAGCGAGTGATAGAGCAGAAAGGAAGGTAAAAGCAATGGTGACTATTGCTACTTTATTTAATGAGCAAGAAGTACGCCCTTTTTTTGAACTGAGTAAAGCATCAATCCGACGTTCACGTCATCCATTTACAATACTGCTATTAAAACTTCATGAAACAATCGATGATAGGTCTCGAACTGCCATCGTTGATTTTTTGGCAAACGAAATTCGACTAACTGATATCCTATTTCAAATAACCGACGAAAACGCTTTGGGTTTGATGCTGACAGAAAGTGGAGGAAATGAAGCGACCGCCTTACTTAAACGACTTGAAGCACGTAGTCCTTTTTTCTTCAACCTTTTTGCTACCTGTATTATTGAAGTTCGAAATGGCGCTGCTGAACTTCATCAAGTATTAAATCATGGATTTAAGGCAATCCGGAAAGAAGGTGTCCATCGAATACACGATTATGAAGAACAGATTGAAGAGGAAATCAAAGTAAGTATAATTGAGGAAAACTCTATGTTAAGAAGAGTATTGGCTACAACAGTTGAGTCCATCCTTATTGATGGAATGGAACTGACAGTACAGTTGTTCGAAGATGGGCAGAGCTTTTTAGAATCAGAATGGCTTAAATCCTCCCACACGCACATTATCATTATGAATGATGTACTACCAAGACGAAATGGATTAGAAATATTGAACATAATTCGTCAAATGCCCAACCAGCAAAAGTTCATAGTATTTATGATGACAAATAATAGTTCGGAAGATGAAATGATCCTATCTTATGAGCGAGGGGCGGATGGCTTTTTTATAAAACCATTTAACATTCGTTTATTTGAAGCACAAATTAAACGAACGTGCAAAGGGTTATGGAGATGATAAATGCCATCTGGTTGATGATATGGTTAATCACTGTATGTATAGGTTGTTTTATCTTGTTAAGCCTACATCTTCTCTGGAAAAAACACCAAGAGGTAAAGCGTGAAAAAGGAAGAGAAATATACAAAAAAAGAACCCAATTATCTTGGCATAATTTTTTTCTCAGTGATGGTCCATTGGTTGAGTCAGCTATACCTATCCGAAAGGAAGAAATTGAAGGGTACGAAGAACTATCATATATATATGTTAATAGCGTGACGAGTGAATTAACTTCTCAAAAACTTCATGATATAGCAACAGACTATTTACGAACTCATTATAAAAAGTTATTAAATAGTCCAAGGAAAGGTCTGAGGTTAAAAGCATTAGCTAGAATTGAAGATTATGGAAATATAGAAATTCTGAAGGAGAATAATTGGACTAATCGTAGAATGAAAACAAAAGAGGAACGTCTTATGCTCCTTTTAATTTATTCCAGGCATGATGAGACTGCCTTTATAGAATTTTTTTTAAGATATGAATCGGATTTAACTGAATTTGATTGCAGAAAGATGTTTAAACACCTTTCAAAGCTTACTTTGTCATCCTTGATTTCTCTTTTTAGAGAACTTGAACTTCATAGTATATATGCTTTGATTGATACTTTATCAATAAAAAGAGAACTTGATTTCATTCCCTTTTTAAAAAAACTAGTAAACTCTAACGACCGCGAAGTACGTATCCGTGCTGCAAAAGCACTGTATACAATGCGGGTTGGTGATGAGGATATTTGTTTGAAACTTGTAGAATGTGGAGCTTGGGTAGAAAAGCTTATGGCTGCCAAACTGGCTCGATATGTGAAATCAAGTAATATCAATGCTTTACTTTTTAAATTGTTGGAGGATAGGGATTGGAAGGTCCGGGAACAGGCAGCTAGAACTATAGTCCATCATAACGAAGCTATCGATGCAGTTGAACAATATATAGAGTCTTCATCTGATCAATATACCGTTGAAATCATTCGGGAAATAATTAAAAGAGAAGGTAGTGGGTCATGGATTGGATAATGGATGGTCTTATGCTTCTTTTCGGTAAATTCATTATTATGTATAATGTCATCGCAATTTTAATATACGTTACAATGCTGATTCTAGCAGTCAGTCAGTTAAGAAAGAATTATTCATTTAGGAAAATAAGAATCGAAGAAGAGTATATGGATTCGGTACAGACAAAACCCGTCTCATTGTTGGTACCGGCATTCAATGAAGAAAAAGGGATTATCAATAGTATACATTCTCTATTATCGCTTCAATATCCGGATAAAGAGATTATTGTTATTAATGATGACTCAACAGATAGCACTCAAGAGCAGTTAATTGATTATTTTCAAATGAAGAAAGTCGATAAAATAATCCAAGAAAATATCTCAACAAAACCGATTAAAAGCATATACCAGTCAACTGTACATCCATCGTTATGGCTCATCAATAAAATAAATGGCGGTAAGGCGGATTCATTAAATGCGGGTATTAATATGGCGAGATTCCCTTATTTTTGTTCAATAGATGGAGATTCACTTCTTGAGCCTACAGCTTTGCAACGTGTAATGAGGCCGATTGTTCAATCTGATGGCAAGGTAATTGCAGCAGGAGGAAATATACGAATTGCGAATAGCCTGAAAATATCGATGGGTTCTATCGTTAAATCGCCGATCTCTGACCGCCCCCTTATAGTCATGCAAATCGTAGAATATCTTCGTGCATTTTTAATGGGAAGGATTGCTTTTAGCCGTTTAAATATGATGCTGATTATTTCTGGAGCATTCAGTATTTTTTCAAAGGAATGGGCTATAAAAGTAGGGGGATTCTCGGTAGATACAATTGGTGAAGATATGGAAATGGTCGTCAAGCTACATAGGAAAATAAAAGAAGAAAAAGTGGAGAAACGGATTGAATTCGTCTCTGAACCGGTTTGTTGGACAGAGGTTCCACAATCATTTGAAGTCCTTAGAATTCAGCGAAGAAGATGGCATCAAGGGCTGATTGAGAGTTTGTGGAAACACCGAACAATGACGCTAAATCCGAAGTACGGTATCGTGGGGATGTTATCATTTCCTTATTTTTGGATTATAGAATGTTTTGGTCCAATCATTGAATTGGGTGGCTTGATTTATGTTGTATTTTCGTTAGTATCTGGGGATATTTATACGGATTATGCTATTTTAGCATTTCTATTATTTATATTTTACGGTTCGATATTATCGATTATGACACTCTTATTGGAAGCGTGGAGTATGAGACGATATCCTACTATCCGCGATTTAATTCACATCTCGGCTTTATCTTTAACCGAACTTTTTTGGTATCGTCCGATGACTCTGCTTTGGAGATGTGAAGGGATTTTTCGCTTTATCATTCGAAAAAGGGAATGGGGACAGATGAAAAGGATTGGTATTTCAGAAAAGGAGACGAAGCAGCAATGAAGAGAATTTATATTGGAGTATCTGTTTTCCTGTTCCTTTTAGTAGCACCTGTGCTCAGTTGGTTCCTTGAAGAAGATAACAATTTATCTGTTGCAATTATTGACAAGACAATACCATCTCCAGATTATAGAGAACACTCCGGCATAACATGGCTGTTAAATCATGAAAAGATTAAGAAAGAGGATTCTACCTATAGTGCTGAAAAAGATTACTTTGGTTACGACCCTGTCAAAGGCCAACCAATTCCTGCTTTACCAGACAATTATAACGACTACGATGTTATTTATTTGGCGGATACGTATGGCGTCTATAAAGAGGATATATTTGATACAAAGGAAGTGCATGGAACACGTTCAGAAAAAATTTATGGCGGATTAGAGCACAAGGAATGGGAGACCATAGCTAAGCGATTGTCTTCCGATAAAAAAAGTCTTTTTATTGCAGAATATAATACATTTGCATCTCCTACCAGCACTCAAGTACGTGAATCTATCACCAATTATTTAGGACTGAATTGGGATGGTTGGATAGGGAGATACTTTACGGACTTGAGTTTATCAAGTGTGGAACTGCCTCAATGGGTGAAAAAGGAGTATGGCGAAAATTGGCCCTACAAAGGTGCAGGCTTTTTATTAGTAAATGATTTGAACAATCAAGTAGAAGTACTTGAACTTAATAAGCATGTAAAAGAGGAAGGGATTAAGGTAGCTTTTACAGAACAGGGACAAAAAGAGCTGGGTCTTTTTGATAGTCCTTATTACCAATATTGGTTTGATATTGTGATACCGAAAAATGGAGCTGTATCCTTAGCAGATTATTACTGGTCTCTTACAAATGAAGGAAAAGAGAAACTAAAGTCTCTAGGAATTCCAGAACAATTTGCTGCGATTATCAAACAAAACCATGAACAATCTAAGAGCTACTATTTTGCAGGAGATTATAATGATGTAAATGATTTGCCGCCCTTCCATCAAATGAAGAGCTTGGTGTCTATCTATAAGTTCCTGAAACAAAATGAAGAATCAGCTTTTTACTGGGCTGTATACTTTCCAATGATGAAAAAAATCTTGGACAGCTATCAATCGATGGAATCAAAAGCTCCAAGTGAAGGACAAGATCTACAATATACTTCTCGTATAAATGAAAATAAACTTGAAGTGAAGATAAATGGAGATTGGGAGCCCATTACAATCAAAGGGGTTAATCTTGGCATGGGTAAACCTGGTGCTTTTCCAGGTGAAGCAGCGATTACCGAAGATGAATACTATCGTTGGTTTGAGTCCATCGCGGAAATGAATGCAAATATGATACGTGTTTACACGATTCATCCACCCGGATTTTATAATGCATTAAAGCGGTTTAATGAATCCAGTGACCAAAAATTGTATATATTGCATGGAGCCTGGATAAATGAAGAAAGGCTGGAAACTACATTAGACGCTTATGACAAGGAGACACTAATAGACTTTCGAAATGAAATGAAGTCAATTGTAGATATCGTCCATGGAAATGCTAGTCTAGTAGAAAGGCCAGGTCACGCGTCGGGAATCTATAATGCTGATGTATCGGAATACATAGCAGGCTGGATTATTGGTATTGAGTGGTATCCTTTTATGGTTCAGGGAACAAATGAAAAACATGAAGGTATTGGTGATTATAACGGACAATTCTTTTATACAAAAGACGCATCTCCATTTGAGCATTGGATGGCTGAACAGATGGATTACATTGTAGAGTATGAACTTGACACTTATGGTTGGATCCGACCGATGAGCTTTACCAATTGGATTACTACCGATCTACTTGATCATCCATCGGAGCCTGATGAAAAAGAGGATATGGTTAGCGTGAATCCAAATGTAATTTACGCAAAAGGGAAGGCAGAAAAAACAGGGCAGTTTGCTTCTTACCATGTATATCCTTATTATCCGGATTTTTTGAATTATGATCAGAGATTATTGAATTATGTTGATCATAGGGGAAATAAAAACAGTTACGCAGGCTATTTGTCCGATCTTCACGATGTCCACCGCCTACCCGTTCTAGTTGCAGAATTCGGAGTTCCTTCTTCACGTGGTTTAACTCATGAAAATCCCTATGGTTGGAATCAAGGATTTATGAGTGAAATGGACCAAGGTAAAATACTGAAAAGTTTATTTGAGGATATTATGGCTGAGAATTTGATGGGAGGATTATTATTTACATGGCAGGATGAGTGGTTTAAGCGAACTTGGAACACATTTGACTACGATAACCCAGATCGACGTCCATATTGGTCTAATGCTCAAACAAATGAACAGCAATTTGGTTTATTAAGTTTTGACCGACTCAAGATAAAAGTTGATGGGGATGCAACAGACTGGGATGCAAAAACGCTTTATGATGGAGATACCACTCTATCATTTGATTTTGATGAAAGGTATTTGTATTTAAAAATAGAAGGAGACCAAGTTAAGGAGAATACACCCCATATTCTTTTTGATGTAATAGATGGACAAGGAAATACCAAAATAGATAAATGGGCTAACCTTACATTTAATAATGGTGTTGATTTAATGGCAACTGTTAGCCGGAATGAAGCAGATTCTCGGCTCGTGATCGACCCTTATTACGATCTATATACCTATATGTATGGACAAAAGGGGTTAAACCTGCTGGATCCAGCTCCCCCTCTCCCGATAAAAAATAGCGGGACGTTTCGCCAAATTGAATATATGCTTAGCAATGAACTGGAAATTCCAGATACGGGTAGAATTATCTCTGTTAGCTCATATGAGGCCGGAAAACTTAGGGAAGGAAACGGTAATCCGAAATCGAAAAACTATGACTCAATTGCTGATTACATGTGGGCTGAAGACCTTTTAGAAATACGCATTCCATGGCTCTTACTACAAGCAAGAGACCCAAGTCAAAGGGAATTTATCGGTGATATACAAAAAGATGGGGTTGTTGCATCTGTAAAAGTACCGAATCTATCGATAGGAGTCGTTTTTGAGAATAATGGGGAAGTAACTGGAAGCATACCGGCTTTACGTAATAACAAGTTGCCTCTTCTGCCCTATAGCTGGAGTAGATGGAACGAACCACAGTATAGTGAGCGACTGAAGCAATCTTACTTTATCATGCAGGATACATTTGAGAAAGTGAAATAAGGGTACGTGTTGCTATTTAGAGTCAAGAGTCATTTTAAAAATTCCTCTAGTTATCTTATAATAGAAGTATCGACAAAAGGTCATCAGAATCGTTTCATTCTGATGACCTTTATATTATTTATCAATTTTTATTTAGTGTTTATTCTAATCGAATCACTTTTCGAGCTCAAAATATCTAAGGCTTGTCAAATATGGTATGCCAGCTTCTTGACACGTTTGTTGCCCTTGAGTAATCAATTTTTTATATTGCGTGTTGGTCTTGCTTTTGACTGGCTTGTTTAGTTTGTGGTCGGTGATGGAATAAATAATACAGGATAGCAGATAGCAATGTAATAATTCCGGCTATTTCATACATCGTGCTGTAATTTATGAAGGAAGCAATTAGTCCCATAATGTAAGAACCTACGCCATAACCCAAGTCAAAAAACAATAAGAAAGTGGCCATGGCAATTCCTCTTCGGTGGCTAGGTGAAAGCTTGACAGTAAGTGCCTGGAAACAAGAAAATAGGGCTCCATATCCAATTCCCATTAATAAGGCGGAAAACAAAACCATCTTTCCGGAATGAGATTGACTTAAAGTAAGTAACCCAATTCCAAACAACAAAATGGATGGGTAATACAAATAATGTTCTTTATATCTATCAAATGCTTTTCCGACGACTGGACGAAACACTACAATCATCAAGGCAAACACTACAAAAAATAAACTTGCAACTTGAGTTTGATTAATTTCAGCAGTAAAGGATGCTAAAAATCCTGATAACGAACTATAAGAAAAAGCAAGTAAAAACGCCAGTAATGCAATTGGCAAAGCTTTTAGTTCGATAAAATCACTAAATTGCATTCTCGCCTTCTTAATTGGCTTCACATTTTGAACTATTTCTGTTTGATTATGTTTTGGTTGTGATACGCGTAAGACCATTGCAAAAAAGAGGGAAAGTACTGAAATAATACAGGCGGCTAATAATAGCACGGTGATGTTCTTATCTTTCCATAAAAAAAGCCCAAAAGCGGGTCCAATAACCATCGCAAGGCTCATAAACATACTAAAATAGCCTACACCTTCACCTTGTCTGGAAATAGGAATAAGTGAGGATGCAATCGTGTTTGTCGCTGTTGAAGCGAGCGCATATCCCATTCCGTGAATGAAGCGTATAACTAAGAATACAACGATTCCCATTGCCCCAAAATAACTGATGGAAGCAATCAGGAAAATGCCTAGACCCACTAAAGCCATTTTCTTATTACCGAAGCGATCTACCCATTGTCCCGAGAAAGGTCTTATCAGAACAATTCCCAGAGAATAGATTGTAATGGCCAATCCCATTTGCTGTGCGTTCCCGTTCAAAATATCTTTTACATATAAGGGGAAAGCGGTAGCGAGGATATAAAAGTTTAGTGATACAAAAAAATTACTTAAACACACAAAAATAAAATCTTTTGTCCATATTTTCTCTCTCATTTAAATACTTCTCTTCTTTCTTTTATAAATCATGTCTGATGGTGAACTTTATTGATTATATAGTTAATCAACTTTAATGTATAATTATAATTATAATTATTAATATTAATATAAGTATAGCTAATGTAAAGAGGGAGAACGATGAACTTTGAACAGTTGGAATATTTAAAAGAAGTTGTTGAAACGAAATCAATGTCAATTGCTGCAAAAAATCTGCATGTAACACAATCTGCAATCAGTCAATCCATTTCTTTGTTGGAAAAGGAATTTGGAATTCAACTATTCAAACGATCGCGAAACGGTACGATTCCAACGGATGAAGGAAAAGACATCATTGCAAAAGTCCTTGAAATTTTAAAAAAAGCGGATGAATTAAAAGAGGAAATACAATCGTTAACTTCCTCTTATAATGGAGAGCTGAAAATTGCCACAGTACCTAGTATTTTTATGACTTATCTACCAAAGGCATTATCAAAATTCAAAAAGGATTTCCCACAGATAAAAGTCACGATAATTGAAATGGATAATAGAGAGGTAATAGAAGAGGTGAATCTAGAAAAGGTGGATTTGGGATTAATAGCACTCTTTAATCCAGTCGAACAGAGATTTGCCGAACAGATAACATTTCACTCGTTGCACTCTCAGGGAACATTTAATGTAATTGTTCCAAATGATTCCGTACTAGCTTTCAGTAAAGAATTAGAATTAATCGATATTAAAGAATATCCATTTGTTATCTATGGGAAAAATTTCTACAAGAATCTTATTGAAGATTTCGAAAAAAAATATGGGCTTTTAAATGTTATTTTTAGATCAACTAATTCGGAGGTAATCAAGAAAGCTGTATCGGAAGGCATTGGTATTAGCTTGTTTTCCAGTTTGATGTTAATAGATGATCCTTATTTGGAAAGCGGCCGGATTGTTTCTATTCCTTTAACTGGTTATCCACTTAACTTTAACCTGTCTTTTGGTGGAATTTATTCTAAAAGTCGGTCTCAATCTAGATTGATCAAAAAGTTCCTAGAATATTTTGAGGTTTGACTAAATAAGTGGTGAAACTACGTTTAAAACCAATAATGCTGATATAGATGCATATATTGCGCCTCGTTATTGGAAAGGATATTCTTTTCCATTTCAATGCAATTAATCTATCAAGATATTAGAGGAAACTATTTGGTCAATAGTGTATCCATAATTGATCTAGTTGGGTAACTACGTACTTACGTGGGGTTGCTGCAGTAGAATTTCTAGGTAGTGAAAGTAAAACCTACTGGTACTAGCATGGACATTAACCCGTCGCAACAAGGGACCTTGTATTGGGACAAATGGCAAGCACGCATTCCCGGGAATGTCCCAATAGCGCCTGTATTGTGACAAATGGCAAGCTCCTACTCTCCGGGCTGTCGTAATAGCGCCTGTATTGTGACAAATGGCAAGCTCCAACTCCGCGGAATGTCGCAATCGCGCCTGTATTGTGACAAATGGCAAGCTCGACTCCGCGCAATGTCGCAATAGCACTTGTATTGCGACAAGACTGCAAGCTCCACTGCTCGTAATGACACATCAGCAGCTAGTTTATAGCCAATCGTAAGCTAAAAACTTTTGAATTGTCCCATTTAACAATTTTAGAATAGTTAATGATTTATTTTTCTTTTTACAGATAAACCGCAACACAAACCACTAAACAGGCACATCCGCCAATTACGAATAAATGCCAAATTGCATGATTGTAAGGCAGCTTTCTCCAAGCGTAAAAGATGGATCCAAAGGTAAATAATAAACCTCCAGCAAGTAATACGGTAAATCCGTCAAATTGTAAAAATTGATAGAGGGGTTTGATAGCAAAAATAATTAGCCATCCCATGGCAATATAGAGAATCAGTGAAAATGTCTCAAATTTGTGTATAAATAGACATTTGAAGACAACCCCAAATACAGCAATTGCCCAAATGATACATAATAAAACGATTCCTAGTGCTCCATCAACTGCAATTAGTAAGAATGGTGTATAGCTTCCGGCAATCAAAATGTAAATAGATGAGTGGTCTAATATGGAGAAAAATCTTTTATATTTTTCAGGCATACTGTGCAGTAAAGTTGACATCAAAAATAAAAGAACAAGTGAAGCTCCAAAAATTGAATAGGAAACAATTTGGGCGGCACTCCCTTTTTGAATGGCTAATAATATTAAAATCACGCAAGTGGGAATACTTATAAATAGGCCAATGCCATGTGTAATGGCATTCCATAATTCTTCTTTCCAACTTTTATAGTCAAATGCTTCATGATTATTCATACTGTTCACTCCTTGTAGGTCCACTATACGCCAACAATAAATTGGCTGACACTATCATTTGTCATATTGTTCCCTATGTAATTGTGAACAATTAATGCACAATCTATAAGCTTTTTTGAAATCGATTACATTTGTCATTTTTCCATAGTGAATATTTATATTATAATGTTTCTAATATATTAAAGGATGTGTCATTTTGGGACGAATTCATATTGTTACAGATTCAACTTGTGATTTAACAAAAGAAGAATTAATGGAACATGACATTAAAGTCGTACCTTTAACAATTCAAATTGATGGAAAAACATATACTGATGGACAGGATGTAGAACCTGTATCATTTTTAGATTTAATGAAAAATTCAAAAGAACTGCCAAAAAGCTCCCAGCCAGCCCCAGGCAAATTTAAAGAACTTTATGATGAACTTGGGCGTGAAGGCGATCAAATAATCTCTATTCATATGACGGGATCCATGAGTGGAACTGTCGAGTCGGCTAGACAAGCAGCACAATTGAGCGATTCGGACGTAACGGTTTTTGATTCACGCTATATTGCAATAGGGCTTGCAATACAGCTTCGTGAAGCAATCAAACTACGTGATGCTGGTGCGACAGTAGAACAAATCGTTGCTCGTCTGGATGAAGTTAGAAAAAATACAAGATTATTCGTAGTTGTAGATAAATTAGATAATCTTATCAAGGGTGGTCGTATTGGAAAAGGAACAGGTATGATTGGCTCCTTATTAAATATTAAACCAATTGCGACACTTGATGACGGGTCATACACACCTGTTGCGAAAGTGCGAAGTCATAAACAAGTGATTAGTTATTTATTTAAACAATTTAATGAGGATGTGGAAGGCAAGACTGTTAAGGCTGTTGGAATTTCACACGCAGACGGATTATCAACTCTGGGTAATCCACTTATTGAATTAATCCAATCAACGGGATTCAACAATATCGAGGTTAAATTCACTTCCCCGATCATTAGTACACATACAGGACCGGGTGCAATTGGTTTTATATATTTCGCTGAATAAAGAGAAATCTGGCTATCATAAGCTCATATACTATATATGAGCAGAATGATAGCTTTTTTAATTTTAAACAGTTTTCACATACAATACCGCACAATTGCTCAAATTAACATCAATATTATTAATCAAATCAGGATTTCCGATAAGTAAGTATTAAGAAAGGAGAATCATTCTGAAACGAATCACTATTCTCATCGTATGTTGTTGCATTTTACTTTTAGGTTATATGAAAGATGATAATGAAAAACAACAAAACGAGGTAGCATCAGCGGTTGAATTGACTGGAGCAACTGAAATAACTGAACAGCCAGATAAAAAAACAGCTATAGCTAAACGGCCAGTTGAAGGCAAAGAAGAAACAAAGGAAGAGGAATTGATACTAACTACAGTATTCCAAGAATCAGTCGAAGAGCAATTATCGAATGAACTACAATTGGAAAATCCCGTAAATATCAAAGCAGACCCATCAAAATTATATTACCTGGCTCTTGGGGACTCTTTAACAAAAGGTGTTGGGGATGAAGACCAAAAAAGTGGGTATACTAAACGATTGGTGGAGAAAATCGAACAATCGACAGATTTAAAAGAAGTAGTACTAGACAATAGAGGAAAACGAGGGAGAAAAAGTGACCAACTATTAGATTTACTTAAAAAAGGTCATTATGATAATGAATTAAAAAATGCAGAACTTATCACCATTACGATTGGTGGTAATGATATTATGAAAGTAGTTAAAAAAGATCTGTTTGAGTTGAAAAGAAAATACTTTGAAGAAGAATTAGTTGGTTTTGAAAAACGTTACGAGCAAATTTTAAATGAAATTCGTTTGAAAAATCCTGATGTTCCGATTGTCATGATTGGTTTATATAACCCTTTTTCGGTAATAACAGATGAAATTACTGAATTTGAATCGATTATTACGGAATGGAATGAATCCATTGAATCTACATCTAAACAGTATGAAAACGCATGTTATGTGAACATACAAGATTTATTTGATGAGAACGCAAACTTGGTCTATCATACAGATTTCTTTCATCCAAACGGATATGGCTATACAATTATGACAGAACGCATTTTATCGATGATAAAATCCTGTCAGATTGAGGATAATTTTAACGGGTTAATCTGAACCGATTAATAAGATTAACCTTCTTCCTATGCATGATTCCAAATGACAGGGAAGGGTACATAGATAATGGGGTAGAGATCTAAAGGAGTGAACGTTAATGAACAAATGGAAAGTCGCCTTTTTTATTTTGACAGGTGCTATCATCATATTTTTTACAGTATTAATTTATTGGGCGACTTCCCCAACAGAAGATGTTCAAATCGACAGGGAAAGTGTAGCTGTAAACCCGACTGACAGCGTGTTGCTTGTTGAATCAACAGCAGATGATATCGAAAAAATTGCGATGGGGTACTTACAAAAAGAACTAGCGAATAGCCCGATTCCTATCGATATTGATGTTGATAAGTCGATTGAATTAAAGAGTGAACTAACCGTTTTCGGATTTACCGTACCGTTTGCAATGCAATTTGATCCGATTGTGACGGAAGACGGGAATATTCAATTAAAGCAAAATTCCGTTAATGTTGGTAATATAAATATAGACCCGTTTACGGTCTTAAAACTTATGAACGATTCCGTAGCATTCCCTGAGTGGATTGTTGTGCGACCGAATGACGAAGAAATCTACGTTGATTTGTCAGATTTAGAAGTGATGACAGGGGCTCGAGTGAAAGCAAAGGAAATCGACTTGCGAAATAACCGTGTATTACTAGAGGTTATCGTACCAAATGAATAGGGGGATTACGATGAGCAAAGAAATTGCAACATTTGCTGGCGGTTGTTTTTGGTGTATGGTAAAACCTTTTGATGAACAACCAGGAATTGAGGAAGTCATTTCAGGCTACACAGGTGGTCATGTAGAAAATCCTACCTATCAGCAGGTGTGTTCTGAAACTACCGGCCATTTAGAGGCAGTACAAATTACTTTTGATCCAACTCTTTTTCCATATGAGAAATTAGTAGAGACATATTGGACTTTAATTGATCCGACTGATGCCGGCGGTCAATTCTATGATCGCGGAGAATCTTATACAACAGCAATTTTCTATCACAATGACGATCAGAAAAAAACTGCGGAAGAGTCAAAATCACGACTTGAGAAATCAGGTAAATTTAACAAACCGATTGCCGTAAAAATTCTGCCTGCGAAAACCTTCTATCCGGCAGAGGAATACCATCAACAGTATTATAAGAAAAATCCATTGCACTATGAACGCTACCAAATTGGTTCAGGGCGAGCAGCATTTATTCAACAAAATTGGGGGAATCGAAATGAATAAAGAAGAAAAATTAAAGCAACTTACGGATATGCAATACTATGTAACACAACAACAAGGAACAGAACCTCCATATCAAAATGAATATGACCAACATTTTGAGGAAGGAATCTATGTAGATATCGTTTCTGGGAAACCTCTATTTAGTTCAAAAGATAAATTTGATGCTGGCTGTGGATGGCCAAGCTTTGCAAAACCAGTTGAGCCAGAAGAAGTATCAGAGCATTTTGACACTTCCCATGGGATGAGAAGAGTGGAAGTTCGAAGTAAAACTGCTGATTCACACTTAGGACATGTTTTCCCGGATGGTCCTCGTGAATTAGGTGGTTTGCGTTATTGTATTAATTCGGCTTCACTTCGCTTTGTACCAAAAGATAAATTGGAAGAAGAAGGCTATGGAGAGTTCTTGCAATTGTTTAAGTAAAGTAAGGTAAAAAGGTGGAGAATTTCTCCACCTTTATTATATAGACCTTATAAGCAACGTTTTATGAACTTAGGTTATTATTTAATAGTCTCTTCAAAGGATTTTCTACCTGAATCAACATTTTGAACATCGATAGTAATATTTCTAATAGAATCTTCTGTTAACGCCACTTTCCCATTCTTCTCAAGCTTCTTATATACCTTTACATGTTTTCGATAGAGAATCTCTGTTAGTCGATAAATATCGATGTCTTTTTCCATTCCTTTTTCGTAAGTATCTTTAATTTCTTTTTTTATTTGTTTAATAATCCCTTTTTCAATTTCTTTTGGCGTTAAGTTTCCAGTGAAATTGTCTAATCCAGCTGTTAAAGAGATATTGATATCAAATTGTACATTACTACCATTTGTAATTGGTTCGATTTTTGATTCTAGGTTTTTAACTGTTCCGGAGAAGTTTTTATTCTTTTCAAACACAGATGTAACTGTTGCTGAAATTGTTTCGTTACTTAACCATCTTAACCCTTCAGCATCCTGCTCTTTTACATATCCCTTAAAATCTGTAGTAGACAAGATACCAAATCCAGCTGTCTCAATACTTTTACTTGGATTTTTTTGATTTTTCCAATCATCCTTTAGTCGAACGTAGGGTATATTTACTGCGTTAGGGGGGTCGTTTAACGAGATGATAAGACTTCGAACAGTAACTGGTTCGATAAAGGATTCTAATTTAAATGAATTTAATGGGTCAGCCAATCTAGTTAGTGTAATTGAACGTTTTAATAAAGGTACAGTAGTTAGAAACTCTGCTAATGGCTCATCTGTTGAATATACCCACGTATTGTATCTCGTATCAATAAATCTTGTAATGTCATTGATTACGGAGTTTAACCTGTTTTCTTTTAAAGAATTTTCACTTAAAATTAAAAATGAAAAGTGCCCCCAATACACTTCTTCATCGATTGCATTATAAAGATTTTTAAAAGCATCACTGAGGGTTACCCCTTTGAAAGAATTTACTTCAGATTGAATTACATCTTGATTTACTTGTTCAGATTTCGCAACATTTGAAAAGCTAATAATTTGAACATAGACCACGTAAAATCCTTCTTTATAATCGATGGCTGCTCCATGCGCATAATACATTCTTTCATTTTCATTTAAATCCCAACAACCTGATAAGAGGAAGGCGAAGCAAACTAAGAAGATGAAATTTATTTTTTTCAATTTTTATCCCTCATTATGTTTTCTTGTGTCATCTTGAGGATCAAGCATATTTGGTCGTTCTGAATATTTTGGTTGAGATTGCCTAAATAGTGCTTTTTTTATACTTTGCCAACTTAAGTCAGCAGTAATATCTAAATAAGGAGTTCCGAAGATACGGATATTTGCGATATAGAGTAAAAGCAAATAAAAACAAACAAAGAAGCCGAATAATCCGAATATGGACGTTACTAATATAAAAGAGATTCTAAGCATACTAACCATAGTTACAAGTGATTGGTTAACAATGGAGTAGGAAGCTATAGTTGACAATGCAATAACAACTACCATAGCTGGGCTGGTAATGCCCGCGCGAATTGCTGCATCGCCAATAATTAATCCACCTACTACACCTACTGTTGTACCAATTTTTGTAGGCATTCTTAAACCAGCTTCACGGAATAATTCAAAAATAATTAATAAAATTAACATCTCAAGTACAGCAGGAAAAGGCAAGCCCCTATTCGCAATTACTACGGTTGCAAGTAATTGAAGGGGTAACTGATCTTGATGAAATAATGTTAATGCCAACCAAAACGCAGGTAGCGAAATACCTAATATAACGCCGAGTAATCGTAACATTCTTTCAAAAGAGCTAAAAATAATTGTGTTTTCGTTATCTTCAGATGTTTTTAGTAAATAGAAAAAATTTATAGGAGTTATAACAGCATAGGGTGTACCATCAACGATAATAATAAACCTGCCCCTAATCAATGATTGGATTGCGAAATCTGGTCTTCCTGTTGAGTTGGTGGAGGGCAAGACCCAGTTTTTTTTGTTAATAAATTCCATTAAAGCTTCTGCACCAATAATTATGTCTGTATCGATTTTTTCAAATTGCTTCTTTAACTCTGTTAAAATATCCTGATTCGCAATATCATCCATATACATGATTGCTACTTCAGTCTTTGATCGTTTACCTATGCTAAATTTCTCAACACATAGAGAATTTGTAGGTAAACGTTTACGAATGAGGGCAATATTAGTAGATAAATCTTCAATAAAATTGTCGCGAGGACCCTTTACCAATACTTCCATATTCGTTTCTTCAGGTGTTCGATTAGGTTTTCGAGAGATGTTACATGAATAAAGTAACTTAGAATCCTTAAAAAAAATTAATATATTGCCACTGTATACTTTAGTAGTAATGTCATCTTGATTGGTTATCTTTTGTATTTCTGGAATAGGCAACTGCTCAATCATTTTTTCATTTATTTGAGTGTTATTTTTATCCTTAAACAGACTCTCGATATTAGGTAGCACTATAGTATAAAGCATTTGTTGGTCCACCATTGAATCACATTTAATGCAAAATATAATGGATTGATTAAAGGTGAATTCATTGAAGTTAACATCAGCCGATTTATTGAAGACATTCTTTAATGTAGTGATATCGATATCTTTTTGTTCACTTGTGTCCATCTAATTTTCACTACCTTCTTTATCTTGATTATTCTGTGGACGTAAAACCCTTTTATTTTTTTTTCTACTAGTAATTAGAGCCATCGTACCTAATAGAATAGACAATAATAGTAAGAAGAAAAAAGTAAAAATTAACATTCCGTTTCCGTTTAAATATAAAAACAAACTATCATCTAAACTTATTACAGTTAAGCATATAAAGAAAAAGGGGAAGAACATAAAATTCCATATCTTTTTCCTTTGCCCAGTAATATTTAAAATATCGCTAGCGATAAATAACAGTAAACTAACGCGTATAAATGTACCTGTAAGCCATTGATATATAGATAGGAAATCCATATGTTCTATGAAACGGCCTATTGTAACTAATCCCCATTCTTCATAAGCGGGATATCTTTGTCTCGCGGCCTCTTCTGGTCCAAATTCTACTATTGCCCCTAAAAGTGGGCCAAGTGTAAGACCAGTCAATATGAATAGCATAATTGCAAGATGTGTCCATTTAAGCTTGCTTTTAAAATGGTGCTGAATGAATAATAATAAAAATATTTCTATAAACCCTGAAGCGGGGTATATAATTCCTTTTAAAACGGGACTAAAACCATATTCAAAAAAAGGTTGTATAAGGCTATAATCTTTAAATTGAATATTAGCAATTGCTACGTAGAATCCGAACAAAACAACGAATAATAAGACAAATGTATTAACAATTACTATTGTCAGCATATTGGTTGAGATTAATAAGAAACAAAGCAGTACATAAACAATTAAAAGAGCTAATTTAGGTGTCTTGGGTAAGAAAGTGGTATTAATCCATAGTAATGTTTCACACATAGAAAAAGCAGCAAGAGTAAAAATAAATCCAATCATACTATATAGAATGATAGCGGAAGGTACTTTGCCAATTTTTCCATTTAGCCATTCTTTTAATGGTTGTTGCTTCGTTTTATTATGGATAAATAGTATTAAAAATAACCATGGAAACATAATTACAGCTGCAAGAATTACGGACATCCAACCATCTCTTTTTACATGGTCTAAAAGGGGAGGCAAAATTGTAACATGATTTTTCAACCCAATAAAAGTCATCACTAAAAATATCACATGTAAAATGCCGATTTGACCGATTTTATGCATTATTTTACCTTCTAACATTTTCTTAAAAGTATTGACATGCAATTAAAAAAATATAAGAACAGCATGGGTGACCCATGAACAAATAAAAAAATCGTGAGGATTCAATCGCTTCCTCACGAAATATTATTGTTTAGTACACTATAAAATTACGCTTTATGGATAATTTTCAGAAAGAGTTATTTTTCTTCCAGCTTCAGCGCCCAGCCCCTCAAAATCGCGGTCTGCACCTTCCCACATGTGTAAGCACATTCGTCAGGTTCCCGTAAGCAGCTTGAGGCTTACACGATGTAAGTCATGTGGGCGTTCACACACGATGTGGAGTTTTCGTCAACGCAGGGCTAAGCATGGCGCTTTGGCTTTTGTTCTCAAATCTTAAACTCATTCACAATATTGCGTAATTCATCGGCTTGTTTTGCTAATTCAGTAGTAGATGCCGTAATTTCTTGCATAGAGGCTGAACCTTGTGCTGCAGCAGAGGCAGATTTTTCTGTATTCATCGCTGTATTTTCCGCAATATTATTCACCTCGACAAATGATACAGCGACTTTACTGCTGGTATCTAAAGTAATCGATATATTATCGACCATCGAAGTGATTATTTTATTTGTTGTCATCGTGTGATTCAAAATATCTTGCAAAACTTTATTTGTTTCGTTGGTCACTTCTACACCACGAATAACCGTATGTACACCCTGATGATTTTGAGAAATGATGGACTCTACTTCGCCGTGTATGGACGATATGATTTCCTTTACTTCGTTTGCTGCATTTTGGGATTGGTCTGCAAGCTTTCTTACTTCATTGGCCACAACCGCAAATCCTTTACCATGTTCTCCCGCCCTAGCTGCCTCGATTGCGGCATTTAATGATAGTAAATTGGTTTGTTCTGCAATTGCCGTAATTGTACTTATAATAGATGTAATATCTCTTGACTTTTTACCTAGCGCTTCCACGGTGGTAGAGGTATTGGCCATTATTTCTTCTATTGAAAGCATTACTTCTGAAGATTGCTTAACAGAGTCGCTACCTAACTTTGCCGCATGACCCATCTCTTCTGCTGAATGCTTTACTCGGTTTGCCTCGGAATCCAGGTCATGCATCAATTGTTCAAGCTCTTGCATTTTTAAGATGGAAGCATGTGTACGAGATTGTGTATCGTCACTATCTGCAGCAATTTCTTGTGAATTGCTGGCAATGTCAATAATGGTTTTTGAATTTTCCTCAGCTAGAGCCATTAATTCTTGAGAGCTCGCTGAAACGTTTTCGGCAAGATTAGATACTTTTTTCACTAGGTTTGAAATGGAATCGATCAAAAAGTTTGTTGAATGAGCAATATGAGCAAATTCATCCTTCGTCTTAATTTCTACCCTGCGAGTCAAATCTCCGCCCGCTTTGGCAATCTCTAAAATTGAGCGATTGATTTTATATGTATTTTGTCGAATGCTTTTAAAGAGTAGATAACCAAAAGAAATCGTCAAAATTACTGCTAAAGCCGTCAGCAGACTGAAAGTGGTGCGAGTAAATTTTGTAAATGCTTGTAACTCGGTAATCTTTTCCATATTTTTTGTTTCCAATAATGCAATTAATTGTTCTGTATAGTCATTAATATAAGATTTAAGTTTGTCGGCATCATATTGAGCCATTACTTTTTGGGCAGTTATGAAACCATAGTCTCGTCTTGTCTCGATCACTTCAGAAGAATATTTGTCATAGACAACATAATAGTGGTCTATAAATGTAAGCATCTCTTTTTCTTCTGGTCGGTTCTCAAAAATCATTTGCAGTTCCTTCATGTGTTCATCAATTGAATCTTTCATGTTATTATAATCGTCCAAAATATCATCTTGTGCGTGGATAATATAAGCTTGTTCGAAGTTGGACAATTGTGAAATATCACTTGCAAGCTTATTAATCTGAATTTGTTCCTTAAGGTTTTCATCAGCAAAATTCGATAAACTATCTTGAAGATTCGTAATATTAATATAAGATAAAGTTTGCATTCCTATGATTATAGCAAGTAAAATGCTGAATAGAAGTACTACTCTTCCACGAATTAAATGATAAAACCTAGCTTTTCCTTTTTTCATCAAAATCACCAACTTTTTCTAATTATTCGTATTTTAAAATTTTACATTATTTTCAGAAAATTTACTAGATAAAAAAGTAGAAAGTCCTAAGTTTAAAATTATAACTTAGGATGAAAGTAAGGAGCGTTCCAATGATTGAAAGTTTTTATTTATTTATTCTGTCCTATAGAGGTGGAGATTCCAATGATTCCAAGTCCCTTTTTGCAGAGGGTGCTTTTCAAGATCATAGTTTTCCTAAAGCAAGTACCTCCTTTGAAGAGTTGTCTAGTTATATAGAGACACTAGCGGACGAGCATATGACAACTCATGTGTTTGATGAATTATGGGAGCTATATCAAACGAAATACCAATAAGCAAAGTAATTTTTTAAATTTCCACTCAAGCAAATTGTGTAATAGAAGGTAAATCATTGCACAAAGCATAAAAAGCAAGTATATTTTAAGATGAGATAATTTTGGAAAGAGGGATTGCTAATGAGTATCCATATTAATGCTAAACAAGGTGACATCGCAGAAACAATTTTATTACCTGGAGATCCATTACGTGCAAAATATATTGCTGAAACGTTTTTAGAAGATGTAACTTGCTACAATGAAGTTCGTAATATGTTTGGATATACTGGTACATATAAAGGAAAACGCGTCTCTGTACAAGGTACAGGAATGGGTGTACCGTCAATTTCGATTTATGCAACAGAGTTAATGCAAGAATATGGAGTACAAAAATTAATCCGTGTCGGAACTTGTGGAGCAATCCAAAAAGATGTGAAAGTTCGTGACGTCATTATTGCACAATCTGCTTCGACAGATTCAAAAATGAACGAGATTATTTTCAATGGGCTTGATTTTGCTCCTACAGCTGACTTTGATTTATTGCTGAAGGCTTATAACGCTGGGGTTGAAGCTGGCTTAAATTTAAAAGTAGGAAATATCTTTACTGCCGATATGTTCTACTCAGAAGAAAATCAAAATGAAAAATTAGCTCGCTACGGTGTTCTGGCTGTTGAAATGGAATCTGCTGCTCTTTATACACTAGCTGCTAAATTTGGACGTAAAGCGCTTTCTGTACTAACGGTTTCTGACCATATTATTACAGGAGAGGCTACTTCTTCTGAAGAACGACAAACTACATTCAACGATATGATCGTCGTAGCATTAGAGGCTGCAATTCAAGAGTAATGTATTTCAAGCGCTTTGCATATTTCTTTTGGTAAGGCTGTCTATAAATTGACAGTCTTTCTTTACGTAAATTCGAGAGGGATGTTAAACTGTATCCAGCAAGTTTGCCTTCGATTTATGGGGGAATTAAAGCAGAATCTTTTACGTTTGTGTAAAAATGAGAGTGGTGAATTAGATGGACGATCAAAACCAACAAGGATTTGAGAAAACCGAACAAAATGGACAGCAAGAAGAACAATTAAAACCAGCCAAAAAATTTATACGCATTAAGCCATTTGCCTTCATCATGCTGATGTTCTTAACGATTTTATTAACAGCAGGTCTAACAATTCTTGCATTGACTTTCGGAGAGCAGAAAGTAGTAGAGGTATCTGTTCCTGAAGAAAGAGAGGAATTTACCGAGCTATACGATGCCTACGATGAACTAAAAAGCAAGTATTACGTCGAGATTGATGAAGAGGCAGTTATTACGGGTGCGATTAATGGAATGTTCGACGCATTAGAAGACCCATATTCAGATTATATGGATGTGGTTCAAGCTGAACAATTTAATACAGATCTTTCCTCAAGTTTCCAAGGTATTGGTGCAGAAATTCAAGAACGCAATGGAAATATTGTCGTTGTGTCACCAATCAAAAACTCGCCTGCAGAAAAAGCAGGGATTCTGCCAGAAGATATGATTCTTACGGTAGATGGGGAAAGTATCCAGGGGATGAGTGCATCCGAGGCGGTGTTATTAATCCGAGGTGAAAAGGGAACTCCAGTTAAGTTAACAATCCAACGAGGAGAATCTGAAGAGTTAATCGAAATTACGATTATTCGTGACGATATTCCGATAGAAACTGTGTACGGTGAAATGGGAGAGGACAAAATTGCCCATATTCAAATTACATCTTTTAGTGAACAAACTTATGGTGAGTTAGTGAAATTCTTAGAAGAATTTGATGCCGATGGAATGAAGAGCATTATTTTAGACGTTCGTCAAAACCCAGGAGGCTTTTTAACCTCTGCAATTGATATTGCTAACCTTTTCCTTGATGAAGGGAAACCTATTGTTCAATTGCAAGGTCGTGAAGGGGATGCAGAAGTAATGCTGGCTGAAGGCGGCAAGAAGTATGAACAACCAGTTGTGGTGTTAATCGATAATGGCAGCGCTTCTGCTTCAGAAATCTTGGCTGGTGCTTTAAGTGAGTCAGCAGGTGCCAAGCTTGTTGGTTTAGATTCATTCGGTAAAGGAACAGTTCAAACAGTAAGCTATTTACAAGACGGTGCAAATCTAAAATATACAACGGGCAAATGGCTAACGCCAAACGGGAACTGGATTAACGAAAAAGGAATTAAACCAGATGAAGTGGTTGAATATCCAGAATACGCAACAGCTACTTATATTAATCCGGAGACTGAATTTGCTATTGGTAATGTTTCACCTTCAGTTGGTTCTGCAGAACAGATTTTAAGCGCACTAGGATATGAAGTTGGAACAATTGATGAAACTTTCGATCAATCAACTAAAACAGCAGTAGAACAATTCCAGGCTGATCAACAATTGGATAAAAACGGAGTGCTTGTTGGCGAAACGACTTTTGCATTAATGGATGCGATTAGAGAGAAAATCAACAACGAGGATCCACATATTTTAAAAGCGAAAGAATTATTAACAGCTACGAACGAATAGTTGTATGAATAGGTTTTACGTAAGAGGGCTGCTTTTGTTCAATTTTTGAGCAATTGTCAGCTCTTCCTTTTTGTCATAAGAAAGACTTTGCTCGAATGACATAACAAATTTATGAAGGAAGTGTTCAAATGAAGGATGTATATTTATTCAGCGGTTTTTTAGGCAGTGGAAAAACATCAATGCTTACTAATGTTCTTAAGCAATTCAAAGAAAAAGGCTTAAAACCTGCCGTTATTATGAATGAACTGGGGAAGCTGCCATTTGATTCACAAGCTGTAGATGAAGAAATTCCTTTAAAAGAGATGCTTGAAGGGTGTATTTGTTGTTCAGGTGCAGAAAAAACAGAAGCTCAAATTCAATCCCTGTTGGCAGATAACGAATTTGATGTTCTGATAATCGAAACAACCGGTGCTGCACACCCAGTGGAAGCGTTGGATGCAGTTTATTCGCCTTTGTTTGCTGAGTCCCTGAATATTAAGGGGATTGTAACCGTCGCGGATAGTAAGCTTTGGCTCAATCGTGCAGCGCTAACCCCTCAAGTTAGAAGTTTATTTATAGAACAAATTCGTCATGCCCATCTTCTGCTAGCTAATAAAATGGATCTGCTTACAGAAGCTGAGCAGGCAAAAGTAGTTTTTGAAATGCAAGGTGTAAACACAAATGCATTTATCTTACAAACGACTAATGGAAAGGTGCCATTAAACTTGCTTGAAAATTTACAGGCAACTGCACAAGCTTCGAAGGAAGAGGTTCAATCTGCCAAAATCGGTTCCAATCTGCATTTAAGCTCCAGATTAGTAGAGCTTAAACAAAGTTTTTCACAAGAAGAATTTGAAGAATGGGTCCGTTCACTCCCATCGACGGTTTATCGAATTAAAGGCTATGTACCGATTAAAGGTATAAGAACTCCTTTTGTTTTCCAATATGCATACGGATTAGTACAATGGTTTCCTGAATATATCAACATGCCACCCAAGATCGTAATGATTGGTGAGAACATTCAACAAATTGATGTGATTGGGGATAAGTAAATGTAATGTATCTGTCATATAAGTTAAGGTTTTGCATTTTATAGTAATCTCGAAAATTTGTCAATAGCTTTTCAGTTGTAAGTATTACTTTTGCAGGAAATACGTTCCTGTCTAATATGTTGTTAACCTTTAATTTTACGGGATGTGAAGTTTGAGTTGGTAGTGTAACCAAGATATGGTTCCTTTTTTTCAATTATTCTAGTATATGATTAATTGCGAGAGGAGGAATACAAAATGAAAAAATGGTTTATCACATTTTGTGCACTTGGTTTAATCTCAACACAAGCTCAGGCAGCAGATGCTGCATCTAATCAGGAGGAAGCTCAAGATAACTTCGTAAAATATGAAGTGAAAGATGGTAATAAGAATCTGTATGAAAACCTTTTAGCAGATTTTAAGAATGACTTTACTTACACAAATATTCATAGTTTGAAAGAATTATCTAATAAACATCAAATCTCAAAAGTGAACTTAGAAAAACTAATTACAGAACAATTAAATGAATATAACAGCAAGTATTCAGAAGGAACAGCAGCACCTACAGCACCTTCAGAAGATGAACCTACTATTGATGAGGTGGAAACTCCAGAAACGGCAGTTCCAGAATCACCAGAACCTAGTATGGAACAAGAAGAAGTTGAAGTACCACAGGCTCCTGCAACAGTAGCTCCGACAACACCTTCAGTTCCAACTGAAGAAAAGGTAGATACAACAAAACCTGCGGCACCGGTAGCAGAAGAGGATTCTGTTTCAGCCTTTGAAACGAAAGTTGTGAAATTAACGAATGCAGAGCGTGCTAAACAGGGTCTTGCACCCTTGAAGACTTACGCGCCTTTAATGAAGGTTGCTCATGCAAAATCCCAAGATATGGCGTCAAATAATTATTTCTCACATACAAGTCCTACTTACGGTAGTCCATTTGACCAGATAAAAGCAGCGGGTATTACGTACCGTGCTGCAGGTGAAAATATCGCACAAGGTCAAAGAACGCCTGAAGAAGTTGTACAAGCTTGGATGAATTCGGAAGGTCACCGTGCCAATATTTTAAACGGCAGCTACACTCATATTGGGGTAGGCTATGTTGAGGACGGTAACTATTGGACTCAACAATTTATCCAAATGTAATTAATATTTCCCCCGTAGTACCGAGCAAAGGGTAAACTCTTGCTCGGTTTTTTGTCTGGCTAAAAATTTTGATTCCATTGATAGTTGAAGAAATTCAGGCCCGATAATTGGTTGATAAAAAGTTTTCTTGCTAGATTGGATAAAAGTTAGTTCTTGCTAGATTGAATAAATTAGTATTAAGAATTACTGACGTTACTGAAAATCATGTTGTCAATGAACTGTAATGAATATAGGCATTTATCGTCCAGCTAAATGTTGTCGTAGCCCCGAAAAGTGAAAAGGGGAGCACACCGGTCAGCGTGAGGTGATATCGCTTCCCCGAAAAGTGAAAAGGAGAGCACATCGGTCAGCGAGAGGAGATATCGATTCCTTGAAAAGCAAAAAGTAGGGTTTACGGGTCAGCGAGAAGAGATATCGATTCCTTGAAAAGCAAAAAGTAGGGTTTACGGGTCAGCGAGAAGAGATGTGTTGCCCGAAAACTAAAAGGGAGGGCACATCGGACAGCGAGAAGAGTCGTCGCCTCCTCGAAAAGTGAAAAGGAGAGCAGATCGGTCAGCGAGAAGAGTGATTGTTGCCCCGAAAAGTGAAAAGGAGAGCAGATTGGTCCGCGAGAAGAGTCGTCGCTTCCTCGAAAAGTGAAAAGGAGAGCAGATCGGTCCGCGAGAAGAGTCATCGTTGCCCCGAAAAGTGAAAATTAGAGCATACCAGTCCTCGAGAGGAATCGTAGGTGCCTCAAAAAGTGAAAAGGAGAGCATACCGGTCAACGAGAAGAGTTGTCGCTTCCCGGAAAAATTACAAAATGAGATTATCTGTTGACAAGAAGCCGTCTCATTGTCTGCAAATTTACCAAACAGCAATACGCCGTTTAAATTTATCTTGCTTCCCACTGCACTTTACTATTTTTTGTTTTATTCCACTATAAGGATGGTTCGTACTATGAAATATGATACAATATTGACTAAAATGGAAGGATTATTGATAAATTACTGAATGATTTTTCATTATATTCTTTTGTAATCATATAAATTTAAGTGAAATACAATTTAGCTGTATTTAGATAGGAGATTGTCTTGTGAAACAAAAATCAATTATTTTAACGGGTGGCGGAACTGCAGGGCATGTTTCATTGAACCAGGCCATTATTCCATCTTTATTAATGGAAGGGTATAAAGTTTACTATATTGGTTCAAATGATGGAATTGAAAAAGAATTAATCACTCAAAGCTTCCCTGAAATACCTTATCATAGTATCGCAAGCGGGAAATTGCGCCGTTATTTTTCAATGAAAAACTTTACCGATCCTTTTAAAGTGTTAGCAGGAGTTGGTCAGGCGTTTTCTGTTATACGAAAAGTGAAACCAGCAATGATTTTTTCAAAGGGTGGCTTTGTTTCAGTACCTGTGGTAGTAGCAGCTAAGTTAGCTAAAATTCCAGTAGTCATACACGAGTCGGATGTAAGCCCAGGTCTTGCAAATAAAATTGCACTACCTTTTGCATCCCATGTGTTCACTATTTTCCAAGATACATTGAAGTATTTACCGAGTGAGAAAGCAACATGTACGGGTTCAATCGTTCGGGAGCAATTGTTTAAAGGAAATGCAGCAAGAGGCAAAAAGCTTTGCGGTTTTACGGACGACAAGAAAGTTCTGCTTGTCATGGGTGGCAGTTTAGGCTCTGTTGTACTAAATGACTCCTTAAGAAGTAATTTACCTGAACTGCTTGCAGCTTATAATGTAATTCACCTTTGTGGAAAAGGGAATGTAGATTCTACTTTAGAGAGTTTAAAAGGATATAAGCAATTTGATTACGTAACAAATGAGCTGCCGGATTTACTGTATGCTGCTGATTTAGTCGTGTCTCGAGCAGGCTCGAATTCTATTTTTGAATTTTTAGCTCTGAAGAAGCCAATGCTCCTTATACCTCTATCTGCTTCCAAAAGCCGCGGAGATCAAATCTTGAACGCCAATATCTTTGAACGTCAAGGCTTTGCCCATGTATTGGAAGAAGAGATGCTTTCTAAGAGTACGTTTATGAAGGCAATTAATACTCTATCGAATAGAAGTAACGAGTATGTAGATGCGATGAAAAAAGCTGAAAGTCCAAAAACTCCGGCTGAAATGGTACGTTTAATTCTTCAACATGAGAAACAACTTTAAGAGAAATAGTATCTTTCATAAGCGGGATGAAGAGCATTTTGTGGTGAGTTCGGTGAATATTGTCTTTCATAGGCAGGATGAAGAACCTTTTAGGGACGATTCAAATGAAAACACTCTTTCATAAGCGGGATGAAGAACCTTTTAGGAACGATTCCAATAAAAAATGTCCTTCATAAGCAGGATGAAGAACCTTTTAGGAACGATTCCAATGAAAAATGTCTTTCATAGTCAGGATGAAGAACCTTTTACGAACGATTCCAATGAAAAATGTCCTTCATAAGCAGGATGAAGAACCTTTTAGGAACGATTTCGATGAAAAATGTCTTTCATAAGCAGGATGAAGAACCTTTTAGGGACGATTTCAATGAAAAACGTCTTTCATAAGCAGGATGAAGAACCATTTAGGGACGATTCAAATGAAAGCACTCTTTCATAAGCGGGATGAAGAACCTTTCAGGAACGATTCCAATAAAAAATGTCTTTCATAGTCAGGATGAAGAACCTTTTAGAGATGATACCGATGGAAAATGACTTTCATAAGCAAGATGAAGTATACCTCAAGATAATCCCGATGAAAAATGTCTCTCATAATTAGAATGGCGTACATTTTCGTGATGGGTCATGTGAAAAAGCCTTCATATTACAAAGACAAAAAAGCTGCCCAGAAATAATTTCCAGGCAGCTTTATAATTGGAAAAAAATATATAGATAAAAAACAAGGCTTACATTGCTTGTTCTTCTTCGTTTGATTGGTCGTTTGCTGATACAATATAGAATAAGTCTCTTGGAATTTTATATAAATCAAATTTAGTTTCACCAGTATTGATCTCTTCGTAGAGTGCGGGGTTACATTCTGTAGCATCCATTACATAAGGTAATTTAAGTGCTGCGCGTTTTGATTTTTCATTTTCTTTTCGAATGCGTAAAAATACTGTATGAATGTCTTTTTCGAAAAAGAGTTCTTTAAGAAATTCATATTTTGCAGCTTGATTATAACCTTTACCTTGAAAAGGTACACCTATCCATGTTCCAAGGAAGCCAGCTCCATCTTGAATATCATATAAAGTGATAGTTCCAATTGGTTGACCCCAGTCATCGGTTATCGTTCTTGAGATAGTCTTTCCTAGTTGTTCTTCTTCTAATAATTGTTTCGTTATAAATAGATACTCTTCTTGTGAGTTTGCTTTATGACGAACATAAGGGAAAACTGTTGGGTGAATCATTAATTGGAATAACTCATTTGTTTCTGAAAGGTCTCTATACTTTAACAAATGAAACGCCTCCTTTTTAGGATAGTTGCAAATCTGAAAATTACTTTGTTACAAGGCAACATTTGAAATAATATACCTAAAGGAACTAGACGTCAAACAAATATTTGTGAAGATTTGTAGTTTCTCAAAATTAGTGACAAAAATACTATTTTAATAAATGTTTTCTATAAACATCATATTATAAAAATACGTTTTTATACAACAATTTTCTTCTAAAAATACAATTTTTTCTCTTTAAAAATTGTGAACAAATTATAAAAAAATTATTAAATTTATTAAGTTGATTCGCGATTAATTTACAATTATGATAGAAGAAAAGATAAATAGGGAGCGACCAATGTGAAAAGAACATTTTTAAAAGTACATGGTTCCGGCAATACATTTTACTTATATAATACTGATAATGAAAATGAATTCAATTGGGCAGAGTTGACGAAGTGGCTTTGTCAAAAAAATAACCATAATGGTGCAGATGGTTTACTACTAGTTTTACCTTCGATATCGGCAGATGCAAAAATGCGAGTAATCAATGCCGACGGTTCTGAAGCTTCAATGTGTGGTAATGGTCTCCGATGCGTGGCAAGGTTTGTGTGTGACAATCTTGGAAAAGAAGAAGCAATCGTTGAAACAATGAAAGCAAATTTACTTGTACGAAAAGAATCACCATTATTTGAAGAAATTCCGACATATGCTGTTGAAATTTCTCCAGTCCACTTTTCTTTAACTAGTCTACCAATGGAGTATAAAGAACAAACTGAAATTCGTCATCAAGTGATTCCGGAATTCTCACAAACCATTCCTTTCACAGCTGTTTCGGTTCCTAACCCGCATTTAATCGGAATTGTGGAACGCGAGGATATTGCAAATAACTTTCATCAGCAGAATTTAGCTCACAATTTAAATAGTGAAAACGAATATTGTAAGGATGGCGTAAACGTAAGTTATGTGTATCCAATGAAAAATGACACTATTTTTGTTCGTACATTTGAACGGGGTGTTGGATTTACCAATGCTTGCGGGACAGCGATGACCGCTTCGGCACTTGTTTCGAAGCTAAATGGAATTGTCGAGGATGATGTAATTACTGTATTCAATCCTGGAGGTTTTGTGAAATGTGAAGTGAAAATTCTTGGAGATGAATATAAATTAACACTAATCGGGAACGCAACAGTTACTGCTTCTTATATTCTTGATACTACGGACAATCAATATAAATTTGTGAGTTTTGATGAAACAGAAGAACAAAAACAATACGAAAAATGTCTTGAACTTGTTAAGAAGGAGACCGCTTCTTTTGCTTCTTAATGATGTAAAGGAGGTGTGGTCAATGTCTTTACAAAGCTTTTCAAAGATTCAATTTGATTTGCTCTTTGAGAATAGCAGGGATTTTGTTTATTTTATGGAAAAAGACGGAGACGACTATCGTTATATCCATTTAAATAAATCATCAATAGATTTGCTTTCAGAAAAGGTAATTGGTAAAACGATTGCTGAGGTAATGAAAAATCCCGATTGTGAAACAATTACTAGTAATTATCACAAAGCGGTAGAAAATATGGAACAAGTGAGTTATCAGGATTATATCTATGTCCTTTCTGAGGTAAAAAAATATGAAACGACAGTCATTCCTATTTTCGATGAAAATCGTACGTACATTTTAGCGCTAACGAAAGAAATAGCTTTTGATCGCGATTTAGAAAATAAGTACCTATTCATGCGTTCTATATTCTTTAACACGTTCTTATCGACAGTATTGGTTTCGAAAGAGGGGAGACTTCTGGAAGCCAATCCTCAATTTTTAGAAGATTTTAATTTGAATATTGATGAGGTTCGATTAGCAGATATTTTTGAGTTGCCTCTCATCGGGAATGGTAACCAACTAAAACACTATTTAGATGAGGCATACAAAGGAAATGGGTTAACCTCTAAACTTTTGACATTCATAAATAAAGATGAAAAACAAAGAAGTTTTACTGCAACTTTTTCGCCATTATTACAAGATGAGAACGTTATAGCAGTTTTCATTATTTTACAAGATGTGACGCAGCTGATTCTGCAAGAGAAAGAATTGCGTACGACCTCTGTAGGACTCTCTAATTTCCAATCTGCCATCAATAGTGTTGCAGAAATTACAATCATGGACCATAATTGCGAGGTATTAGAGGTTAATGATCGTTTTGTACAGCAAATGGGCTTTTCACGGGAAGAACTAATCGGTAATTCATTAGAATTGATTGACTCACGTACGCATTCCAAGGAATTTTTCGATAATATTTTTGCTAAAGTTCAAAAGGGAGAAATTTGGCGAGGGGAAATTTGTAATCGCACTAAATATGGTGCTCCTTATTGGGCTGACACAACAATTATCCCGTTTTTTGACGAAGACGGAAAGATTAAACAATATATTAACGTATATTATGATATCTCTGAAAAGAAAAGAATGATGACTGAACTACAAAATATTGAACATATGTTCAGACTGATCACGGAAAATACTAATGACATGATCGTTGTGACAAATGAAGATGGCATTATTTTATATGTATCTACTGCTTATACGAATAAACTTGGCTTTAAGAAAGAGGAATTGCTCGGTCAATTCTATACAAGTGTTTTAACTTCTGAAAGTAAAGAAAAATGGAACCATGAATTGATTGGCATGGGGAATCGTAATAATTCGAAAATTGACCTCATCCATGAATCGAAAAATGGAGAGAAATTTTGGACTGAATGTAATTATACAGTGGTGAATGATTATTTACGTAAACGCGGGAGTCAGATCATTATGGTTGCTCGTGAAATCAACGAAAGAAAAGAAAAAGAAAATCAACTTTCTTTTCTAGCTTTCCATGATTCGCTTACTCAATTACCAAACCGCCGATATCTACATAATGAGTTTCCGCGTATAGTAGAGGTTTCAGATATAAGTTCGGAATCTTTAGCTGTTCTTTATGTTGATGGCGATGATTTTAAAAATGTAAATGATCAATTTGGCCACGATGTTGGAGACGAATTTATTGTTCAGTTTGGAAAAGCGTTAATGAGAAGTGTTCGTGCAAATGATTTAGTTGTTCGGATGGGTGGAGATGAATTCACCATTATCTTAACGGGACTCAATCGAGATAAAATAAAGCGAAAACAACAAGTGAAACAAATTATTGAAAGAATCAACGACAATTTACAGCAGGGCTGGTCGATTTCAAAACAATTATTTGCACCGACAGCCTCTATTGGCATTGCATTTTATCCAGACCATGGAGTAAGCCTTGAAAAATTATTATCCAATTCTGATAAAGCCCTATATAACGTAAAAATGACATCAAAAAACAATTATTATATTTATAATCCTGAACTGTTATAGTTTGTTAATGCCTCTTTTTAAGATAAACTTAAAAAGAGGCATTTTATATATTTGTTTAGAAGGTGATTAAATGCAGAAAAAGATATTACTGGTAGAAGATGAGAAAAATATCGCCCGTTTTATTGAACTGGAATTGAAACACGAACAATTTGAAGTGATTGTATCACACGATGGTAGGGAAGGATTAAATAAAGCGTTAGAACATACATTTGATTGTCTATTGCTTGATGTTATGCTCCCTGGTTTAAACGGCATTGAAATTTGCCGTAGAATTCGCGCGCAATCAGATGTTCCTATCCTGCTCATTACTGCTCGGGATGCTGTAATGGATCGAGTAGCGGGTTTGGATGCAGGGGCAGATGATTATATTGTAAAGCCTTTTGCAATTGAAGAATTGCTAGCAAGAATTCGTTCAGTGCTTAGAAGGATTGGTACAAATACAGAGGAAGTTGAGAATGATTTAATCAAAGTACGGGATATCATTATTAATCCAAAATCTTACGAGGTAATCTTTGAAAATAAAAAACTTGAATTAACGAAAACGGAGTATGATTTATTAAAACTATTATGTGAAAATAAAAATCGCGTCTGTGAAAGAGAGTTAATCCTGCAAACTGTTTGGGGATATTCTACAGAAGTAGAAACAAATGTAGTAGACGTGTATATTCGACACCTGCGTGCTAAGTTAAAAACTGAACTTGAGCCTTATATTGAAACAGTACGTGGAGTAGGTTATGTGGTGAGGGAATGAAAAAAATAAAAGAACTCCTCCCAAAAAACCAATCCTTAAAAAAGAAATGGACAATTTCAACTGCAATTGTCATTTTTATAAGTTATGCAGTTATATGTAGTGTTATTTATATTGCGCTTTATTCCTGGCTAATCCAGAATGAAGAGAATAATGCCATTAGAACTGCGGATGATTTAACTTCGTTTTTTAGCTCACAGGACAACTCTATTTCGATTCAAGATTTTCAAAGAAATACAGGATTATCAAAAGCAATAGTAAATCAAAATCAGACGGTTCGAATCTTCAACTTTGATGGCTATGAGGTGTTGCAGATTAATAATGTCAATTCAGCATTGCCGCTAGATATAACTTTCGAGCAGATGGATGATTTGATAGTGTCCAAAAAGCAAGTTGATCGCGAGGAAGTATTTGTCGTGAATAAGGTTGTTTCGATTGGAAATTTCACAGGCATATTGCAGTTAATTCACCCTTTATCAACTTTTCATTCGATGATGGAATATATTATCACAACTATGTTAATTGCTGGATTTGGAGCAATCCTAATGGCTGGGTTTATGGGCTATTATTTAGCAAATGTTTTAATTAGGCCATTACAAGATCTAAGGGATTCTATGTTATCGATTCAAAAAAAAGGGTTTGAAGATAAGATAAACTTTACCTATGATGCGGATGATGAAATTGGGGATTTGCTTAAACTTTACGTATCCATGATGGAAGACCTGGAAAATTCCTTTGCCAAACAACAACAATTTGTGTCGGATGCTTCTCATGAATTACGAACACCTATTCAAGCAATTGAAGGGCATTTATCATTAATTCAACGATGGGGGAAAAATGACCCTGATGTATTAGAGGAATCTTTAAATACTTCATTAGTAGAAGTGACGCGAATGAAAAAAATGATTGAAGAACTATTAGATTTAGCTAGAAAAGAAGAGCGAGATCTAGAGGCAATGGCTAACGTTAAAAATGTATTAACATCTGTTATGGACGAGCTGCACATTATTTATCCTGAAGCGATGCTTAATATTGTAGAAAATGGTAAAGTCAAGCAACCGAATATTACAGAAAATGCATTGGCCCAAATTTTGCGCAATATTATTGAAAACGGAATTCGGTATAACGAAAAAACACCTATTATTGATATTGATGTTCATTATTTAACTGAAAGCATATTTATAACGATTAAAGATAACGGGATTGGTATTTCGAAAGACAACCTGCCATTTATTTTTGACAGGTTTTACCGAGTGGATGTATCCAGGGAACATAATGGTGGAGGAACAGGTCTTGGATTAAGTATTACCAAGATGCTGGCAGAGAAGTATCAAACCGAAATAGAAGTCGCAAGTGTGTTAGGAAAAGGGACAACTTTTACTTTGAAATTTAATGTTTTTTAGTAGAATTTAATATTCCGTTACTGAAAATAGTTGATTTGTCAAAAAAAAATGCTGATTTCGTGAAAAATAGTTGTATTTTTTGTGAAGAGTAGTAAGATTGAAATGGAAAAAATACGTTCTTCATTTTAATTAATAAGTAATCATAATTAATTCAATAGATAATTTCTATTGTAGAAGAATGGTAAAATATGAAATAATATTTTAGTTATAACAATGGAACTGCCTTAGGGCGAAATTTGGAGGTTATCTCATGTCGAACAATGTATTATTTGCTGGTTCCCCTTGGTCAGCATTCTCTGGTCCTAACTTAGGATATGTGATGGAGCAATATGACTTATACTTACAATCTCCTGAACAAGTCGAACCAGAACTCATTGCACTTTTCCAACAATTTGGATCACCAATCATCTCAAATGAACAAGGTGCAGCTGAAAGTGTAACAAGTCAACCAGGCAATATTAAAAAAATCTTTGCAGCAGTAAAATTAGCTGATGCAATTCGTTCTCACGGACATCTAGCAGCTGATATTTACCCACTAAAAGACCGAAAATTAGATTCTTCACGCATTGAATTAGCTTCCTATGGCTTAACGGAAGCTGATTTAGCAGAAATGCCAGCCTCATTATTCTTTAATAATGTTCCTGGAAGCGTTATCAATGGCAAACAAGCAATCGACTATTTGCGTTCACAATATACAGGCAAAATCGCTTATGAGTACGCACATGTACAAGAAGCAGAACGTCAATGGATTCAAGATAAAATCGAATCTGGAAAGTCAATTTTAAATTTAGATGCTGAAGACAAAAAAGCATTATTAGAAAGATTAACTCGAGTTGAAGATTTCGAGAAATTTATTCATAAAACTTTCGTTGGCCAAAAGCGTTTCTCAATCGAAGGTCTAGATTCTTTAGTTGTACTACTTGATGAAATCGTTAGAAGAGCTGACCTAGAAAAAATGAAGTACTTACAAATCGGTATGGCACACCGTGGCCGTTTAAATGTTTTAACACACGTTGTTAATAAACCATACGATATGATGTTTGCAGACTTTGCACATGTTCCAAATGACTATTTCCTACCAACAGATGGCTCTTTAGAAATCACTAAAGGGTGGACTGGAGACGTGAAGTATCATATGGGTGCTACTCATTCCAAGAAGTCAGGCATGAAAGTAAAATTGGCCTATAACCCTTCACATTTAGAGGTAGTAAGCCCGGTTATTACGGGTTCTACACGTGCTGCACAAGAAGTAACTTCGAACACTGGAGCTCCAAGCCATGATCCAAGTAAAGCTTTAGCTGTTCTTGTACATGGAGACGCTGCTTTTGCAGGAGAAGGTATTGTCCAAGAAGTATTTAACTACGCAAATACAGAAGGATTCTCAACTGGTGGTTCAATCCACATTATTTCGAATAATATGATTGGATTCACCACTGAACATTACGATTCACGTTCTACTCAATATTCGTCCGATGTAGCAAAAGGTTATGAGATTCCTGTAATTCATGTAAATGCAGATGATCCAGAAGCTGTTTTGCAAGTAGCAGGTTTGGCATTCGAATACCGCCAAACTTTCGGCAAAGATATTTTAGTAGACTTAATTGGTTACCGTCGCTTTGGCCATAATGAAACTGATGATCCAACAGTAACGAACCCGTTAACATATCAAATCGTTACGAAACATCCAACCGTACGTGCAATGTATGGAGAAAAGTTAGCAAACGAGGGTATTTTGACTTCGGATCAAGTGAAAAAACTTGATGAAGAGGTTTATGCTGAAATGCAGACTTCTTACGATCATGTAAAAGAAGTAGGTTCAAAAAACGGTCATTTCGAAATCGAAATGCCTGAAGCAGTCAAAAATGAATACCCAGAAGTAAATACAAGCGTATCAAAAGAAGACCTAAAACAAATCAATGATGATTTATTAGCATGGCCAGAAGGATTCGAGCCACAAAACAAACTTGCTAAAATCCTAAATAAACGTGTTGAAGCTCTTGAGACGGATAAAATTGATTGGGGTCACGCCGAAACATTAGCATTCGCTGCTATTTTACGTGATGGAAATCCAATCCGTATTACTGGTCAAGATGCACAACGTGGTACATTCTCTCAACGCCACTTAGTATTGCATGATAAAAATACTGGTGCAGAACTAGTACCATTACACAATGTTTCAGATTCAAAAGCATCATTTGCTGTACACAACTCTCCACTAACAGAAACAGCAATTGTTGGTTTTGAATATGGTTACAATTTAGAAAACGAAAACGCTTTAACAATTTGGGAAGCTCAATTTGGAGACTTTGCTAATATGGCTCAAGTGATGTTTGATAACTTCATTTCGTCATCACGTTCTAAATGGGGTGAAAAATCCGGATTAGTTTTCCTATTGCCAAACGGTATGGAAGGTCAAGGTCCAGAGCACTCTTCAGCACGTATCGAAAGATATCTACAATTATCTGCCGAAAATAACTGGATTGTTGCAAACTGCTCTAACGCAGGTAACTATTTCCATTTATTACGCCGTCAAGCAAAAATGCTGGGAACTGAAGCAATTCGTCCATTAGTGATTCCTTCACCAAAATCATTGCTTCGTCACCCATTGGCTGCTGCTTCTTTAGAACAGCTTTCTGAAGGTGGTTTCCAAGAAGTAATTGAACAACCAGGTTTAGGTGGCAATGCGAAAAAAGTTGAACGCATTATTCTTGCCTCTGGTAAAGTAACAATTGATTTAGCAGACCGTGTTCAAGATGGAAAAGGATATGATCACCTTCATATCGTTCGTGTAGAACAACTTTATCCATTCCCATCGCAGAAATTGGCTGACATCGTAGCGAAGTATCCAAATGCGAAGGAAATTGTTTGGGCACAAGAAGAGCCGAAAAATCAAGGACCTTGGAAATATGCATTAGAATATTTACTAGACCTTGCAGATGGCAAAAAGGTAAAATATGTAGGACGTCCAGAAATGTCTTCAACTTCTGAAGGAGATATGGATTCACATAAAATTGCACAAGCAAAAGTTATTGATGAGGCTCTTGCAAAATAATTAACTATTTTATTTTAATAATGAAATTAGCTGCACTATCATAGTAGTGGCGATACCATGTGTACCTTTCAAGGTAGGTACACATGATATTTAAAGGAGGATATTTAAAGTGGCTGAAATTAAAGTTCCTGAATTAGCAGAATCAATTACAGAAGGTACCATTGCACAGTGGGTTAAAAAAGTTGGAGATCGTGTTGAAAAAGGCGAATTCATCGTAGAATTGGAAACAGATAAAGTAAATGCAGAAATTATCTCAGAAGAAGCTGGAGTTTTAACTCAAATTTTAGCTGAAGAAGGCGACACAGTTCTAGTAGGACAAGTAATTGCTGTAGTTGAAGCTGGAGAAGGAGCTGCACCAGCACCGGCAGCAGCACAAGAAGCTCCAAAAGCTGAAAGCACACCAGCACCGGCACCGGCACCGGCACCAGTACCAGCAGCACCAACACCAGTTGTTGAAGCAACTTCTAATGAGCGCGTTGTTGCATCACCAGCAGCACGTAAATTAGCTCGTGAAAAGGGAATTGACTTAAGTGCAATTTCACCAGTAGATCCACAAGGTCGTGTACGCGTGCAAGACGTAGCAGCACATGGTACTACTCCAGTTGCTCAAGCATCTGCAGCACCGATTACAACATCAAATGGACCAGTTGTATTTGCGCCAGCAGCTCAAACTGACCGTATTACAATTGAAAAAATGTCTCGTCGTCGTCAAACAATTGCAAAACGTTTACTTGAAGTAAAACAGTCAACTGCAATGTTAACTACATTCAACGAAATTGACATGACAAACATTATGGCTTTACGTAAACGCAAACAAGAAGAGTTTGTGAAAGCTAACGACATTAAACTTGGCTTTATGTCATTCTTCACAAAAGCTGTTGTTGCAGCTCTTAAAAAATATCCATATGTAAACGCACAAATCAATGGTGATGAAATTCACTTAAATAATTTCTTTGATATCGGTATTGCGGTATCTACTGAAGAAGGATTAGTAGTACCGGTTGTTCGTGATGCAAATGCTAAAAATTTTGCTGAAATCGAAAAAGATATTGCTGATTTAGCGAAAAAAGCTCGCGACAAAAAATTGGGATTAAACGACATGGCTGGTGGTTCATTCACAATCACTAATGGTGGTGTATTTGGATCATTAATGTCTACACCAATTATGAACGGTACTCAAGCTGGTATTTTAGGAATGCACTCAATTGTTCAACGTCCTATCGCAATCAATGGTGAAGTTGAAATCCGTCCAATGATGTATGTTGCTTTATCATATGATCACCGTATTATTGATGGAAAAGATTCAGTTGGATTCCTAAAAACAGTTAAAGAATTAATCGAAAATCCAGAAGATCTACTTTTAAATTCATAATATAAAAACGACCTAGCGAATATTTTCGCTAGGTTTTTTCATTAATGTATTACGAGCAAAAAAATAGTTTGATTCGAAAAGAACTGAGACAAATCAAAAAACTTCAAATACCTAAAAGGGAATTTGATATTTTTTCGGCTACAACTAGCTTGAGCGCCCAGCCATCGAGGTCGCGGTTGGTCCCTTCCAACGTGTGCAATTTATCTTGATCTAAGCGCGAGTAGGGAAAGGCATAGCCAACAGCTACACTTGCCCTCGACTCTAATCAATTTATAAAGGTTCAATTACTTAATAGGCTACTTCCATTATTCGAAGAAATTTCTACTTCTGTCCTAGCCTTATTCAGAATAATGAATGTTGACATGATATTGTTGATATAGTAATATTCTAATAGTAATTTAATATTAAAACCTCACGTGACTTGTGAGGTAGAGGCGCGATGCTTAATAGTTTTTCATGGAGTTTAGAGCAAAACCATGATATGAAAAATGAGGAAATGTCGCCGAAGTGTGAATGTAGGCTCTCTACTTCATGCTGGGTCTGCAGTGAATAATTGCAGGACTGTCTCAGATGGAGATCCCAACCATCTGAGGTGAGCTATCTCAGGTAGGGAACGTAAGAGGATTTGGGCTAAAATACTAGCGACCTAAGTCTATCTTAGGTCGCTTTTTTCGTTAATTGGCTCAAAAAATGGAGAAGGAGAGAGCGAAATGTCAAAAAAACTTAAAATTTTAATGACTACATTGCTAGCTGTTTTATTACTAGCAGCATGTGGTAAATCTGATGAAGGTACATCAACATCATCCTCAACCTCTGAATCAAAGGAAAGTGATGTATTAAAAGTAGGTTTAGAAGCTGGTTATGCTCCATTCAACTGGACTCAACAAGATGATTCAAACGGTGCTGTAAAAATTGAAGGTTCACAAGAGTATGCAGGCGGTTATGATGTCGAAATCGCTAAACGCGTTGCAGATGCTTTAGGTAAAGAACTAGTAATTGTAAAAACTGAATGGGATGGATTACTTCCAGCATTACAATCTGGTGTAATTGACGCGATTATTGCAGGAATGAGCCCAACAGACGAACGTAAAGAAGTAATCGATTTCTCGGATAACTATTATACAAGTCAATTTGTTATTGTAACAAAAACTGGCGGTGAATATGCTGAAGCTAAAACTCTGGAAGACTTCGCTGGAGCAAAAATCACTTCACAATTAAATACAACAAACTATGCAGTAATCGATCAAATTCCTGATGTTCAAAAAGAAGTGGCGATGGAAAGTTTCTCTCACATGCGTGTTGCTTTAGAATCAGGTGCAATTGATGGGTATGTAGCTGAACGACCTGAGGCGGTTTCGGCTTCTACAGCAAATGAAAACTTTACTTATATCGAATTAGAAGAAGGATTCAAAACGGAAGAAGCGGATACATCTGTCGCTATTGGTCTTAAAAAAGGCGATAAAAATATAGATCAAATTAACGAAACATTAAATGCAATTACTGAAGAAGAACGTCAACAAATTATGGATGAAGCAATTGCAAACCAACCGGCTGCACAATAGGAAAGAGATAAGTACTGGTCACTCTTGTGACCAGTTTATCCTTTTTCTATTACTATTTTATTCACTTTTATAGGTGAGTAAAGACTAGTAGAGGTTAAGGTTTTCCAAATTATTTAGGAGGATATTTATGAGTTTAGATATTATACTCTCAATATTAAAAGAGAATTGGCCAAGTTATTTACAGGGTGCATATATAACGTTATTAATTGCAGTTTTTAGTACAATTATTGGTGCTCTTATCGGATTATTAATCGGTGTCGTGCATACGATCCCTCTTCGTAAGAAATCTCTTAAAGCTGTTATACTAAAGATTATTAATTTCATATTAACAGTTTATGTTGAAATCTTCCGTGGTACACCAATGATTGTACAAGCAATGGTTGTTTTCTATGGATTATACGCTTATGGAATAGAAATGGATCGTTTTGTTGCAGCGGTTGTTGTTGTTGGTTTAAATACAGGTGCATATATGGCTGAATATGTTCGTGGAGGTATTGTCTCCATCGATAAAGGGCAGTATGAAGCAGCTGCAGCTATTGGCATGGGTCATTTCCAAACGATGGTACATGTTATTTTACCGCAAGTATTCCGTAATATTTTACCAGCTACCGGGAACCAGCTGATTATGAATATTAAAGACTCGGCTGTATTAAGTGTAATTAGTGTAACGGAATTATTCTTTACAACAAAATCAATTGCGGGAGCTAACTTCCGTTTTGCAGAATCCTTTATCATCACTTGTATCATCTACCTAATAATGACTTTCATTGCCTCACGAATTTTACGTATAATCGAGAAGAAAATGGATGGGCAAGATGCATACCAAGTGCAAACTAAAAAAGAAGAACCAATTCTTTAATGGCGTAAGGAGATAATATGATGGAAAAAGTTATTGATATAAAACATCTAAATAAATCATTTGGTAGCCATGAAGTTTTAAGAGATGTAAACTTCACTGTAAATAAGGGTGAGGTTGTATGCTTAATAGGTTCTTCCGGATCAGGGAAATCAACTTTGTTGCGTTGCATCAACCTCCTTGAAACACCAAGTGGCGGGGAAATTATATATAATGGTGAAAATATTTTAAATGATAAACATGATATTAAACAATATCGTACACATTTAGGTATGGTATTCCAACAATTCAACTTATTTAATAACCATAATGTATTAAAAAATTGTATTGTTGGTCAAAAGAAGGTATTAAAACGTTCTAAAGAAGAAGCAAAAGCAAATGCATTAAAGTATTTACAAATCGTTGGAATGGATCAATATGTAAATGCTAAACCACGCCAATTATCGGGTGGTCAAAAGCAACGTGTTGCCATTGCCCGTGCACTTGCAATGGACCCTGAAGTAATGTTATTTGATGAGCCAACTTCTGCACTAGATCCCGAGATGGTTGGGGAAGTACTAAAAGTAATGCGCCAATTAGCTGATGAAGGCCATACAATGCTTATTGTAACCCACGAAATGGAATTCGCGCGTGAAGTATCCGATCGTGTTGTTTTTATGGATAAAGGGGTTATTGTTGAAGAAGGCTCACCAGAACAAGTTCTGGTAAACCCGAAACAAGAAAGAACGAAAGAGTTTTTAAAACGAACATTAAAACAATAAAAATAAAAGATAAATTCCTGAGAATTCTCAGAAATTTATCTTTTTTTGTATAATCAATATTCCACTGAATTCATTATTTAGTAGAAATTCAATCTCACTCCCATAAAAGATTTCAACTTCTCGAATTCCATTCAGAAACGATAATAAAAATAATTGCAAAAACAATTGCAACAATGAAAAACCACATCGGAACTCCGCCAAAACCGCCAAAGTGCAAAATGAATCACCTCATATTTAATTTACCATTAAAAACAATTTTCCTCAATAAAGTTAGAAAACTTCCACAAATGAGTGGAAATGAGATACAATAAAGGCTAGAATAAAAACCATATGAGGATCAGTTTTAAAGTGAGGTTAAGAAGAAATGTTAAACTTAAAATGGAAAGATGCACCTACAATCCGAAAAGTAACATGTACACATACAAATGCTGAGAAATATCTAGTATCAAATGTGTTAACAGCTGGCAAAGAATATGAAGTGAAAAATGAAACAGAAGAATTCATCTTTGTCATTGACAATACAGGTAATGTTGGCGGTTACTACAAAGATTATTTTGAATGATGAAAAAGTAAAGCACCAAAGTTTCAGGTAAGTGAAACTTTGGTGCTTTTATCCTGTTAATGAAGAAGAACGGCATCGATCAATAGTAAAAATATTTTATGGTTGATGAAAGGTTATCTACAGTAAGCTAATGATTTGAGAGCTATTATCACTGTCAATCCGGATGGTAACTTTTATTTCTTGTCGCTTTCAATGATTATTGCTTCAATTGAGGCTTGTTGTTCGTTGCTCATGGCTTGTACTCTTAGTGCTTCTTCGATGGAATCGATTAATTCTAATTGTGTTTGCTTGAATAAGTCGATTTCGCTATGTGAAATTGCTTTTTGTTTACTTCGATCCTTAGAAGTGGTTTGAAGCATCTTTGCATTCTTTTGCAGCATTTTTTCAGATGTATCCATTAGTCGGCGGGTTGTTTGACTTGCTCTTCTCTGATTATTCATATTCATAAGCATCGAAATTTGTGTTTGCCATAATGGGATTGTAGTCATGACTGAACTTTGAATCTTTTCAATTAATATTTGGTTTGTTTGTTGAATCATTCGAATTTGTGGAGCGGTCTGTATCGCTATTTCTCTTGAAATTTGAAGATCATATAACCGTTTATCCAGCCACTCGATCGATTTTTGCAAATCGTTTAATCGCTGTTTATCTAATGGGTCATTAGAATGAACTAACGACTTTTCTAATTTTGGCAGATGGTTGGTATATAAATCCTTCTTCTTCATTTCAGCGGCAGCAATATACACATTTAGATTATGATAATATTCTTCATTTAATTGATATAACTCATTTAACATCTTCATATCCATAAGTAGGCCTTTTTGAGAATGCTGTAACTGAATACTAAGGCGGTCTATTTGTTTACTTAAACGATTATACTGGCTCATCATTTCCTGGATTGATGATTTTGAGCGATTAAATAGTTTTTGAAGAAAGCCTCTCTCTTTTTCTATCAAATCATCAGGGTTTATTTTATCTAAATGCTCCATCAGTTTATGTAAAATTTCTCTGATAGGGGATGTATCATTTCGCTGTACTCGTATAAGCATATTATGAGTAAAGTTTTTTAATGAATATTGAATTTCAGAGCCGAATTGCAAAACATTTTCGTATTGAGATACATCTAATTTGCTTGCTGTTAATAGAGCGCGAGATTGTCCTTCTTCATTAAGAGAAGTGAATACAGGTGTGTCAGTAGTATACTGACTGTTGTCAAATGAATGTAAAAAAGAGCCCTCATTATTTGAAAACTCTTCAAATGGATGATCTGGGCTCTTTTTACTTTTCATTATTTACCACCTCTTAAATCAATTTGTTGAAGTTTTTTAGCATTTTCTAGTTTGACGAAATCTAATTCCATTCTTAAGCTCTCTAAGTCAGATTCAATTGCACATTTTAAATCATTCTCCATAGTGCCATGTAGCCCTTTTAATGTTTTACGTGTATCTTCCAGTGCTAAGTGAATTTCTGTATCCTTCACTTGAGTTTGACTTAACATTGTATAGGTTTGTGTTAACTGAACAGCAGATGGTAAATGTGAATAGAAGAAATCCTCTACTGAATAAAATTTTTGCGGGTTATTCTGAACAATGTTTACAAGTCTTTTCGATAATTTCATCATTTCATTTAATAATTTGAAAGAACGAACTGATCGAACTCGAATATATTGTTGGGAAAGGGAATTAATATGAGCCTTAGCTTGTTTGATCTGTGCTTCGATATGTTTATATTCAGAGCGAGATAATCCAAGCTCTTTACTTCGTTTCGATTTTTGGAAAGCTTTGATCACTTTATTGCTAATGAAATAACCAGCAAATGATAAAATCGGCACGAAAATAAAGTCAATATCTAAATTAACAACTGATAAAATAAACACTGAAATACCTATTAAAAAGTTAAGTGCATGTCGTATGATGAAATTTGCAGCACCAAGCATATCCGTACCTCCTTAATTTCTATACTTGTATTACGATAGAATTGATGAAAAAGTTTCAAAAGCAACCGTTTTTTTTATGTTAAATATAAAATTAGCCTATAGTTTTACTTTATATAAATAGATAAAAGAAAACAAGCATCTTGATATAATTTTCAACTTCTATTAGTATAACCTAAATAGAAATCTTTTTTATCTATAAGAAGATTGATGAAGGTGTTTTCCAACATTTTTTCCGCTCCTTCTTCGCAACTCAAGGTTAAAAAATAGACATACTAGTAACATTTCCATTAAAATACATAATAATAGAAGGAAAGGATCGAAATTAGTGTGTATCAAATCATCTATATGAAAGCAGACTATGAACCATGGTGGAAGTTTGAAGGTTGGGAGTCAAATATTATAAGTACATCAGAATTTGAGACAGAAAAGGAATTTCAAGAAAATCTTCAGGAAACTTTATTGGATTTTCGTCAAAAATTTGAACATGAAGCATCGAAAGAGGATAAATACTATGCATTCTGGACAGAAGAGGAACGTGAGTATTGTGAGGCATGTGAGGATGATATCCAAATCTTTCATGGAATAATTGTCGATAATCTGATAGAAAATAAAAAATGAAGCAGTCAATTAACAGAAATAAGTGAATATTAGAAAAAAGTCATTGACAAATTGTCATAAGATGGTATAATTTAAATAACAATAAAATTGCTGGACCGGGTACAAATTGATTCACATATTACAAAGAGTGATCGGTGTAAAGTCGGTACTCTTCGTAATATGTGAATTTTTATTACGGTAAAACAATCACATATTGTTAATATTTATATTTTTTGGAGGTTATCTTAAATGAAACAAGGTACAGTAAAATGGTTTAACTCAGAAAAAGGTTTTGGATTCATCGAAGTTGAAGGTGAAAACGACGTATTCGTACACTTCTCAGCTATTCAAGGTGAAGGTTTCAAAACTCTTGACGAAGGTCAAAAAGTGGAATTCGAGGTTGTTGATGGAAACCGCGGACCACAAGCTGCTAACGTTGTAAAACTTTAATTAGTACTAATTAAATTTAAAATCGTTATTTAGAGACATCCCTAGGAAGAGGGATGTCTCTTTTACTTTGTGTAAAGTATGACCTTGAATCATTCAGGTTACTCAATGGAGTAGGATCTTTTTCCTTCAAGATATTCCTTTAAATTATAATTTACTGTAATATTATTATGTAAACTAAAAGGGCGTTAACAAAATCCGCAAACTTTAAAGTTTGCGGATTGAAATAAATTTATTTTTTAATTCTTTGAGCTTCTTTCCACTCTAAGAACTCATCGTATGTTAGTTGTTTATCAAGGATTGAACCGTCCTCTTGAATTTCTATGACACGGTTTGCAATTGTTTGGATAAATTGGTGGTCATGAGATGTGAAAATCATCGCACCTTTAAAGCGAATTAAACCTTCATTTAGTGCTTGAATTGATTCTAAGTCTAGATGGTTTGTAGGCTCATCTAATAATAATACATTGGAATTAGAAAGCATCATCTTAGATAACATACAGCGAACTTTTTCTCCACCTGATAGAACAGAAGGGGATTTCTTCACTTCTTCACCAGAGAATAACATGCGCCCTAGGAAGCCACGTAAGAAGCTTTCTGTTTCATCTTCAGGCGAATATTGACGAAGCCATTCAACTAATGATTTTTCTGAACCTGTGAAATACTTGTCATGATCATTTTCGAAATAACTTTGAGATGTTGTAACACCCCATTTGAATGAACCGCTATCTGCTTGGCGTTGGTCCATTAAGATATCCATCAAAGCAGTTTTAGCTATTGGGTTTCCAAGTAAAACAATTTTATCTTCTTTATTCATCATAAAGCGCACATCTTTAAATAATACTTCACCTTCCTGTGAAGCAGATAAGCCATCAAGGGTTAAAACGTCATTTCCAATATCACGGCCAATTTGGAAGTTAATGAATGGATACTTGCGGCTAGAAGGTTTGATATCGTCCAGTTCGATTTTATCCAACATTTTTTTACGAGAAGTAGCTTGACTAGATTTAGAAGCATTTGCAGAGAAGCGGGCAACGAATGCTTGCAGCTCTTTAATTTTCTCTTCTTTTTTCTTATTTTGGTCTTGCGCCATTTTAAGAGCTAATTGGCTTGACTCATACCAGAAATCATAGTTACCAACATAAATTTGGATTTTAGAGAAGTCTAAATCCGCAATATGCGTACACACTTTGTTTAAGAAGTGACGGTCATGGGATACAACAATTACCGTGTTTTCAAAGTTAATTAAAAACTCTTCCAACCATTTAATGGCTTGTAGATCTAAGTGGTTGGTAGGCTCATCGAGTAATAGCACGTCAGGCTTGCCAAATAAAGCTTGAGCTAATAAAACTTTTACTTTATCTGAACCTTCTAAATCTGCCATCTGTACGTAGTGAAGCTCGTCACCAATTCCTAAACCGTTAAGTAATGTTGCAGCTTCCGATTCTGCTTCCCACCCGTTTAGGTCTGCAAATTCACCTTCTAATTCTGCGGCACGCATGCCGTCTTCATCAGAGAACTCTTCTTTCATGTAAATCGCGTCTTTTTCAGCTTTTACTTCCCAAAGACGTTTATTCCCCATAACAACAGTATCAAGTACATTATATTCGTCGTATTCAAAGTGGTTTTGTTTTAAAACGGATAAACGTTCATCTTTCCCCATTGATACGTGACCTTCTTGGGGCTCAATATCCCCGGATAGGATTTTTAGGAAAGTGGATTTTCCGGCACCATTCGCACCAATAAGTCCATAACAGTTCCCCGGTGTGAATTTAATATTTACGTCTTCAAACAGTTTGCGATCGCCATAACGAAGACCTACATTGCTAACTTGAATCATGTAAGCTCCTCCTTTTTATATTCAGTTAATGAAATTGTTTCAAAAATCTCTTTTGTACACAATATTTCTATTATAGCATGGAGGGGATACAAAAGCTACAAATCACTGGTATTACCTGTGATGAATGTGAATTGAATAATTCATTTGATTCCCCATTTTTTCTTTTGCATTATTTCTAGTATAATAAGGGAACTACTTAAATAGAGAGGTAGACTATGATACAAACAGCTCAACAGATTTTAAAACAATATTTTGGATACGAAAGTTTCCGCTCGGGTCAACAGCAAGTAATCGAGAATGTGCTAAATAATCGAGATACACTCTGTGTTATGCCAACTGGCGGTGGGAAATCCCTTTGCTACCAGGTACCTGCTTTATGTGTAGAGGGCACAACTGTTGTCATTTCGCCCCTAATTTCCTTGATGAAGGATCAGGTGGATCTTCTTCATTCGAATGGGGTACAGGCAGCTTATATCAATAGTTCATTAACTTATAGTCAAATCAACGAAACAATGGAAAATGTAAGAAATGGCTTTGTGAAGCTTTTGTATCTTGCTCCTGAACGTTTGGAAAATGAACTGTTTCGAAACGAGCTTTCACAATTGAATGTCCCTTTGGTTGCCATTGACGAAGCACATTGTATTTCCCAATGGGGACATGATTTTAGACCAAGTTACCGATCGATTTCTTCACTTGTTTCTCTTTGGGCGAAAAAGCCGACCGTGATCGCCTTAACTGCAACAGCAACACCTACTGTTAGTGAAGATATCTGCTCTTTATTACAAATCAATGAAAAAGATAGTTTTATCACTGGTTTTTCCAGGGAAAATCTTTCATTTAAGGTACTGATAGGGGAAAATAGGGAACAGTACATTAAAAAATATGTAAAAAACAACTCAAATGAAGTGGGAATTATTTATGCGGCCACAAGAAAATCAGTAGAAGCAGTCTATGAGTTATTATTAAAAAACGGCGTAAGGGTTGCAAAGTATCATGGCGGTATGGGAGAAACTGAAAGGACTCAGGAACAAAATCGCTTCTTACAAGATGAAGTACAAGTAATGGTAGCAACAAATGCTTTTGGTATGGGTATTAACAAGACGAACGTACGTTTTGTTATTCACTATCAAATGCCTCGTAATATGGAAAGCTATTATCAGGAAGCAGGAAGAGCGGGACGAGACGGATTACCAAGTGAATGTATCCTGCTTTATAGTTCCTCAGATGAGCAGACACAACGTTTCCTCATAGATCAAGCTCAGGATCGTACAAGAATACCGCTGGAATTAGGGAAACTGCAAAGTATGGTCGATTACTGTCATACAGAAAATTGTTTACAATCATACATAGTTCAGTATTTTGGAGAATCGATTGCTTCTGATTGTGAGCAATGTAGTAATTGTATCGACGGGCGCCCTAAGATGGATGTTACCGAAGACGCACAAAAAGTATTATCCTGCGTTTTTCGAATGGGGCAAAAATTTGGTAAAACGATGACTGCCCAAGTGTTGGCAGGATCTCGCAATAAAAAAATTGAAGGATTTAGATATTTATCTACATTTGGCATATTAAAATCAATGACAGCAAAAGAGATATCGAGTTTTATCGAATTTCTTATTTCGGAGAAAGTATTGTTGGTTCAACCAGGACAATTTCCTACCATCTATATTTCGGATGAAGGGAAGGATGTTCTTTTAGGGAAGAAGAGGGTATTGCGCCGGACGAAACTTGAAGAAGCAGCTGTTAAAAGGGACGATCCATTATTTGAACATTTACGTGCTGTTCGAAAAGAACTAGCTGAACAAGAAGGTGTTCCACCATTTGTTGTATTTTCCGATAAGACATTAAAGGAAATGTGTGAGAAAAAACCGATGGACGAACAAATGTTCCTGGATGTGAGTGGGGTAGGCCAAAATAAGCTTGAACGTTATGGGTCAACATTCCTTGCGGCGATAAAAGAGTTTGTCTAGCAATAATCACCAGCTTTGTATAGTACGATCTCTATAAATTGTCACTAGATTATAAAAGGCGACAAAATCCAACGAAGGATTTGTCGCCTTTTGTTATTTCATCTTATTGCCCGTGAAATGATTAGGCTGCTTTTATTTCCAATGAGCGTTAATAAACTCATCTCGACCTGATTTTTCGCGGTCTTCTTTGTAATGGGCTTCTTCTTTTTTATAGTAATCTTGATGATAATCTTCTGCTTCATAGAATGTGCTGGCCTGTAAAATCTGAGTAACAATCGGTTTTTTAAAACGTCCACTTTCAGCTAATTGCTTTTTTGATTTTTCGGCAATTTGTTGTTGCTCGTCTGTATGATATAAAATAGCAGTTTTATAGGATTCCCCACGGTCATGGAATTGCCCGCCATCATCAGTAGGATCTATTTGCATCCAATAGATTTCCAATAATTTTTCGTAAGGGAAAATGCTGGAATCGAATTCGATTTGAACGACTTCTAAATGTCCACTGTTTCCTTCCTTTACTTGTTCATATGTAGGGTTTTCTACAACTCCACCCATATAGCCAGAAGTTACTTTATGTATACCGTCCCATTCCACGAAAGGTTTTACCATACACCAGAAACATCCACCTGCAAATGTTGCTTTTTCCATATTTTTACGCCTCCAATGCTTAAAATAAATAGTATTGTATCATGATAAAGTTAACCAAACAAATTATTACATGTATTTATTGGTTATTTCAAGCTTCTTGTCTACTTGCGTAGTATAATAATGGAAAAATGAACCTTTCTATCATTCCAATCGTCTCGTAATTGAATTTTCAAAGGGGAGAATCAAGATGGAAGAATATCCAAGAGAAGAGAAACGACAGACTCGAAACAAAAAACGAAAATTACGAAAAGGAAGACTGTTTTTTACTCTATTATTACTAGGACTAATAGGAATCGGTATATACTCTTATATCCAATATCAAAATGGACGGCAACTTGCATCAGAAACGAAATTACCGAAGGCGGAATTTGAGGCGGATGAGGAACACGAAACAACAAAAAATTACTTGATCGTAGGAGTTGATAGTAGAGGTGAGGAGGAGTCCCGTTCAGATACGATGATGTTGCTTTCATGGAACCAAGATACAAACGACTTGAAACTAGTTTCGTTTATGAGAGATATTTATGCCGATATCCCGGACTATAAATCTTATAAATTAAATACTGCCTACTATCTAGGAGGTGTACAGCTGTTAAAAGATACATTAAATACTATGTTTGATGTCCCGATACATCATTACGCATTAATCGATTTTAAAAGTTTTGAATCTTTGATTGATATTTTAGCACCAAACGGCATTGAAATAGACGTAGAGAAAGATATGTCAGCCTTCATTGGTGTTTCTCTGTCAAAAGGTGAACAACAACTGAATGGCCAAGAACTTCTGGGGTATGCACGTTTCCGTCATGATGAAGATGGTGATTTTGGTCGAGTAGAACGTCAGCAAAAGGTCATTGATGCTTTAAAGGATGAACTTTTATCACCGTCAAATCTGGACAATCTTCCTAAATTAATCGGTGCGGCACAGGGCTACATTACGACTGATTTAACAACTGCCGATGAAATTAAAACAGTGCTGTCTCTTGCTGTTGGTGGAAAAGTTGAAATCGAAAAAATGACTATACCGGTAGAAGGCAGCTATAGCTATCAATCATACAGCCACGCCGGGGAAGTAATCGAAATTGATCTTGATGCCAACAAACAACAGCTACGGGACTTTTTACAGCTGGAAGGGGAATAAATTCTTTAAATGCCTTCGATTGTTTCCATACGCTTTATAAAAATCACAACCGATGGCAGTAGTTACACTTTATGAAAAAACATTTTACATGTAAAATAAAAACAAGTTATAAATTCATAGTTTGACGAGGTGGTTTTTTGGAAAGAGAAAAGGGTTATGAGGATCGATTATCAAGGGAGAGGACATCATTTTTTCAAACAAGATTTATCCGGTTTCTAGGTGGAAAAAATCTTCTGTTTTTACTCATTGCTTTACTATTGGCAGGTTGTATTATTTTTGTATTCGATAAAGTCGATTTTATCTTTTACCCTCTTCAAGTTTTGTTTGAGGTAGTCATCTTGCCTGGAGTATTAGCAATCATCGGTTACTACCTGTTAAGACCATTTGTTCGCTTGGCGGATAAAAGTGGGAAGGGGAAAGTCCCTCGCAGCCTTGTAATTTTAATACTCTATGTCATCGTAGCAGCACTCATGACATTACTTTCGCTTCTTGTTTATCCATTTTTACGCGATCAATTTACAAACTTAGTAGAAGAATTTCCGAATTACTTTATGCAGTTCGTCCAAACAACGGTTACATTCTTAAATAACTCTAGTTTTGATGAATTGCTTACGAGATTTAATTTTGATTATGAGAAGATTTTATCAGATGTTACAGATGATTTAGTCACTACTATGAGAGATACCGTTACCAATATTGCTTCTTCAGTTGCAACAGGTATCACTGGTTTTGTTTCTACTTTAACAGGTATTTTACTTTCCCTTGTAACAGTACCTTTCATTTTGTTTTATTTACTTTATGAAGGTGAAAAATTACCAAAATTCATTTTACGAATTTTCCCACCACGTGCAAGAAATGAAGTAGGACAAGTAATGAAAGAAATGGATAAACAAGTTAGTTCTTACATACTTGGACAAATTTTAGTGTCAATCTGTATCGGTGTCATGATGACGATCGGGTTTTTAATAATCGGACTGGACTATGCCTTCTTATTGGGAATATTGGCAATGGTAACAAGTGTGGTTCCATACTTAGGACCCGTTATTGCCATAACTCCAGCACTTGTGATAGCAATTGTTGACTCTCCATTTATGTTAATACAATTAATAATTGTTTGGACGATTGTTCAATTAGTTGAAGGGAAGTTCATTACACCAAATATTATGGGGAAATCTCTATCAGTACACCCGATCACAATCATATTTGTCTTATTGACATTTGGGTCACTATTTGGTGTCGCCGGGGTCATTCTAGGTATACCCGGTTATGCATTATTAAAGGTACTAGTCAGTCATTTGTTTAGTCTAGTGAAAAGAAGATATAATCGCTATGAGCGTGACATCGAAAATAAATATGATATATAAAAGCTACTAAGAAAAGGATGTCTCAAAGTTCTAAGAGACATCCTTTTAATTTTGTTGACAACTTGTCACGAACTAACTTACTCTTATCGAGCTTCATAGGATGTGGAATCTTCTAAGTTATAGGGACAAGCTTTTTAATCGACGCACTGCTTCTTGTAATCGTTCTGCATTTTGAACTAGGGCTAGACGGACAAATCCTTCACCTTCAGTGCCGAATGCTGTTCCTGGCACCATCAGAACGCCCGTTTGCTCGATTACTTTATAAGCAAAGGATACACTATCGATATTATATGGGTACTTTGCCCATACAAACATACCTCCACTAGATGGTGCTACTTCCCATCCAAGTTCTTGAAGACCGTGCATTAGCGTGGCATGACGTTTAGCAAATGTACGGCGCAAAGGAGCAGTTATTTCTTCGGCATGGTCCAGAGCAAGCGCTGCTGTTTTCTGGATCGGATCAAAGATTCCAAAGTCTAAATTGGATTTTAATTGTTTGATAATCGCAATCATCTCGGCATTTCCTGCAATATACGCAACTCGTGCTCCTGCTAAACTAAAACTTTTTGAAAGTGAGTTGATTTCCAATCCTACCTCTTTTGCACCTGGTACAGCCAGGAAGCTGATCGGTGCATCACCAGTAAAGTAGAATTCAGAGTATGCTGCATCATGCAACACAATAATATTATATTTCTTGGCAAATTCAACTACTTCTAAAAAGTATTCAATCGAAGGAGACATAGGAACAGGATTTCCTGGCATATTTAATATTAGTAATTTTGCTTTTTCTGCGATGTCTTCCGGTATGGCTTTTAAATCTGGTAAAAACCCATTCATTTCATCTAGTGGTATGTAATAAGGTACTGCTCCAGCCAAAGTGATTCCTGCAGCATAAGCAACATATCCTGGGTTTGTTGTTAATACGTAATCGCCCGGATCGCAAAAGGCAAGAGGTAAGTGAACTAAACCTTCCTGTGAACCGATTGTTTGGACGATTTCAGTTTCAGAATCCAACTTAACTTTGTTAACCCGTAAATAATATCTTGCCACAGCTTGATTGAATTCGTTTGAACCTGTTAATGTATAGCCATAGGAAAAAGGCTGTTTACTTAATTCAGACATGGATTGAAGCAACATATCATGTGGAGGGATATCAGGACTACCTAAACTCAAATCAATTAGGTTAATTCCGTTTTTTTCCTCTTGTTGTTTTGCATAGCTTTTTAAATTACTAAAAATTGCGGGTTCAAATAAAGACATTTTCTTTGATGCGATCACATTCAAGGTGGAACACTCCTTTTACACTATAAAAATATAAATCACATTTTATCATAGAGATAATACTATTTCGCTATTAAATCAGAAAAAATGAAATAAATAGTAATTTATAGAGAGATATTCAGGATTTCGGAAGCTCTATACCTAATAACTTGCGGCAAAAGTATTTAAGAATAGATTCATCATGTACACTTATAATAACAACTAGGAGTGGATTTAATGATCATACATTCTTTGAGTGGACCGAGTGGGACTGGTAAAAGTACAAGTGCCATTCAATTTGCACATGAAAACCAAATTGATGCCATTATTGATGATGGTTTATTGATCTTAAATGGAGAAAAGGTAGCTGGTACATCAGCTAAATTTGAAAAGAATACAATAACAGCTGTCCGTAGAGCAATATTTCAAGATGAACAACATAAACAGCAAGTAATGGATGCCTTAGAAAAGTACCAAGTGCAAGCAGTACTCATTATAGGGACTTCGGATAAAATGACGAAAAAAATAGCAAAGCGGCTACAGCTTGAGCCAATCAGTTATTTTCACCATATAGAAGAAATCCGGTCAACAAGGGAAATATTAATGGCGAAATTCATCAGAACTACACAAGGAAAACATGTAATGCCTATTCCTTATAAACAAGTTGAACAAAATTTTTTCAAGCGGTTTATTTATCGAGGTTTTGATATTTTTTCACAGAGTAAGGTAAAGTTAGGAGAAACCACAATTGTTCAGCCTGATTTTCATCAGCACGTAATTGATATTTCAAAAAATGTATATGTTGATTTAACAAAATATATAATTAGCCAGTACAAGGTGATTGCAAAAATTGATGCAATTCACTTTGTTATGAAAGATTATCGACAAATACTCTATTTAACCGTTTTTCTTGCTTCACCAGTAAATTATGATGTGATGGAGAAAATGCGTGGTTTACAGCAATTAATTTCTGAACAATTCTTGCGTCATTTTGAATTTGAACCATCGTCAATTGAAATAAGGCTTAAGGGAATATTGGAGAAATAATTGAAAAGAAGGAAGGCTGCCAAAGAATCTTATTGGCAGCCCTTTTTAGCTTTTTATTTGCGAGAAAATATAGGCTTGCGTTTCTCAACAAATGCCCGGACACCTTCAGGAAAATCATTTTGATCTACAAATGGTGCAGATGTTTGCCATAACACGGGTGAAGAGTCTAAACATTCTTGAACAGAGCGCTTTACTGCTAGTAAGGAAGAAGGGGACATACCCGCAACAAGCTTACCCATTCGAAAGGCAAATTTATTTATATCTTTCTGAGAAACCAAATAATTTAACATACCGGCTTTAAATGCTTCTTCAGCTTTATACATACGTCCCGTGAAGACGAAATCCTTTGTAGCAGATGGACCGACTAAGTCAACGAGTCGCTTGGCAAATTTATTATTAATTGTAATACCAAGTTTTCCTACAGGAATCCCCATACGAGCTTTATCAGAGCCAATACGTATATCACAAGCAAGTGCTAATTCTAGCCCTGCGCCCATTGCTGGTCCATTAATGACACCAATTACGGGAAGTGGTAATCTTTCTATCGTAGATATGGTTTTTTCCATATGAACAAACGCCTCTTCTGCTTCTTCTAATGAAATCGAATTGAACTCTTTTATATCTGAACCTGCCGTGAAATTTTCGCCAGATCCACGTAAAATTAATACTTTATTTTTAGGGTTATCAAGAGTTTGTGAAGCGATCTTCGCTAGTTGAGTCCACATATTTGCTGTTAAAGCATTCTTTAGTTGTGGACGGTGAATCGTTATAATGGCGAGTCCGGCGGTTTCTTGATAAATAATCTTAGCATCCTCTTCAAGCATTCTTGTAGTACGTACTTGCATTAGAACAGCCCCCTTATTTTGTTATTCACATTATAAACTACATTAACTTTCACTCGCATTAAATTGAATATATTCAAGAAAAATGCCGCTCAAAAATTAAAATAGTCAGTTTGCTATTAATCTCGCAACAATATTTTATTTTAAATAATAGAGATTAGCTTTGATATAATTTAACCTTGAATTCAAAACTTAAAACTGAACTGTTTGCATATTATCCGACACTTATATTATTATAACAAGATAATCCACGCATTATCCCTTTTCTAAAATCAAAATTAATTTACGCATAGTATATAAGGAGATGTTACTAAATGGATGAACTTGCAGCTTATTTTAAAGGATATTTAGAAAACTTACAAAAGTCTCCACATACCATTAAGCAATACGGTATTGATACAAAGCAATTTTTAAATTTTATGAAAGATAATCATTTTACCTTTGGCGATACTTTAAGCAAATGTATTACTGCTTATAATGAATATCTAGAAGAAAGGTACTCATCTGCTGCTAGTACTAATCGTAAAAGGGCATCGTTACAGCATTTTTTAACTTTTTTGGAACAACGGAATATCGTATCCGACATACCGGAAAGTTTATTGAAACCAATACAGATGGAAAACAAGATGATTCAGACTTTATCAAAAGATCAAATAAAATCAGTTTCGAGTTATTGGTTTGAAGTATATAATACGGCTTTGGATATTGAATATAGATGGATTGCTATGAGGAATTTCTGTTTAGTGAATTTGATGCTGGAAATTGGGTTGAAACCTTCTGAGATGATTAGGTTGAAGTGGTCTTCGTTTAAGGAAAAAGAAATTGCCATTATTCAAAATAAAAGAGCAAGAAAACTTCCCTTATCTGAGACCATTCTTAATTGGCTTGAGTTATTTCGGTATGAAACGGAAGAAATAATACCTTATAGTAAAGCGGGAGAATTTGTATGGCTAGGTCTTGGTAATAAACAAAATGAGCCCATTACTGTGAAAACGATTGAACGTATTTTTCAAACAATGTCTCAAAAACTAAAGTTTAAAATAACAGCAACTATTGTTAGATATACACTTATTAATTCAGAAGTTAAAAAAAACCAGGAGGATCAGCTCCAAGAATTATTTATCCGTTATGGTTATTCACGTAAGAGTGTTTTAATGGATCGAGTTAAACGACTTAACTTGAATGAGTAGGGACAATATTGTAGCATATACTTTTTCCACCATAGTAAAACCCCTAATCTATGCTTGCGTAATAGAGTAGGGGCACTATTTATTCGTAATTTACTTTATAGTCTTCTGATTTTACCCATTTAAGCTTCGTTTCAAATAATTTTATAAATAATAGATTCAAGATTATAGGTAGACCAATAAATAATGTTAGTGAAATGATTATACTTTCCATTTGCCATCCTACAATATCCAGATATTTAAGGGGGCCGACGAATCCAGCTAATCCGAATCCGGCGCTATATGGAGTACCTTCAATATGGAATACACCAGCCAGACCACCTAAAATAGCAGCTGTTAAAATCATCGGTAAAGCAATTTGGGGTTTCATAAGGAAATTACGCATTTGAATTTTAGCCGATGCTACGTGTGCAAGAGCCGTACCGAAATTGTTCATGCGATAACTTGCGATACACATGCCGATCCCCGATGCACAAACTCCAAGGTTAGCTGCACCAGCACCAATTCCAGAAAGCATAATTACTGTTGCAACCCCAATTGTCGAGACAGGTGAAATAATTAGTATCGAGAAGATCATTGCTATCAATGCACCCATTAGCACTGGTTGGAGATCTGTTAAGTACATAATTCCATTACCAATTAATAATGAACTATTTTTAATATAAGGAAGAATAGCAAGTCCAATCAAACCTGGAATGAATATTGTTAAAGCAGGCATTGCAAGTAGCGTCCAGTCTTTTAATTTTGTTCCTAAAAATTGAACAAATAAAATGGCAAGTGCAGTTGTTAACCCGATATTAATAACGGTACCAATTCCAGCCATTGTTATGGAGCCATCTTCCATGACTGTTGTTACACCACTACCGATAAAAGCAGCTAAACCTACTGAACACGTTTGAATTGGCGTTAATTTAAACTGTATCCCTGCCATAACCCCAATGACAACTGGAAGTAAACTCATCACAATAACGGAAGCATTTAAAACGGTTTCGAAAAACGGGATATAGGGAATGATTAGTTTTAATATTTCTCCGACTAGAGCATTTGGAATTAAACAAACAACAATTCCTAAACTCATACCAGTTAATAACTTACTGAAAAAATCTTTCATCATAAACAAATCCTCTCTAAGATGTTGTGTTTTATTTAACATCATGCTGTAATGTAAGGTTTATTATATATGTTGAGAAGATTAATTCAATACTAAATTTTCAGACTTTTTGTTATCTGATAAATTAAATCCATTATAGAGAATGGAAACGTTTTTATAGAGAATATAGATTTATAAATAAAATTAACAATACACCATGAATAAATTGTTTTTATAATAATAACCTTCTAAAAAGTTCCCTTAATTCTCAATTATTGGCGAAAAACGATTTTATCTCTTATAGTTAATAGTGTCCCTATAAATAAATGAGGTTCCAATAAGCAGGATTTTTGAAAGGAAGATGATTAATGCTAAAGGAAACAGTATTTGAACAATTAAAAACTGCTATGAAAGAAAAGAATGTTCTAGCTAAAGGAGTACTTACACTTTTAAAATCTGCATTAGATACAGCTGAAAAAGAAAAAGGTACACCATTAACAAAAGAAGATGAGATAGCAATTGTTAATCGTGAAATTAAACAGACAAACCAATCCCTAGATGGTGCAAAACAAGCCAATCGGGAGGATTTAATTGAAAAGGAGGAAGCAAAGCTTACACTATTGAAAAGCTTCTTGCCAAAACAATTATCAGAAGAAGAACTTGTTACTGTATTAAAAGATGCAGGAATTGGTCAAGGAATGAACATGGGGGATGCAATGAAAATTGCAAAACCGTTACTTACTGGAAAAGCAGATGGAGCAACAATCTCTAAAGTTGTAAAAAGTTTAATTTCCTAAGTAGTTAATCAAAACTCACGTTGATACGTGGGTTTCAGACTGTTGACAAGCGTTATCAAGACAGTCTGGGTAACTTTTTTTATTTAGAAATGATTAAAAATACGTGAGACAAAGTCCTGATTTGACTTTGTCTCACGTTTTTCTATAAAGGAAAATTTGATATTAGTTAAGCAAAGGGAATAGTTGAATGTATATTCAGACAACTTGTTGACATAAAATAAATCTTGTACTATATTAATAAATATAAAAATAAACTGTTATATAACAAAGGTGTTGGAGAAGGAGTGAAGATGATGTCAGTGTATCGCGATGGATATGATTATTACAAACAAGCATGTCAGCAATATGGATTAGAGCCAATTAATTTTGCCTATTTTCTATTAAGCTTATCTAAAGAACAACTGGATGCTTTTAATGAAAGTGCCGAAGTAAAAAGGGGGCATGATCTTGATAGCTGATGGAGATGCAGGAATTGTTCAATAACAATCTTACTTGAACTCGGTATCAAGTAAGGTTGTTTTTATTTATTTTGAAAACGAGACTTTTTTACTAACTATAACTACATAATATGTAATGTTATATATACATTTTTCGACATTTCCACTATTAACTTACCAATTTTAAATGTATAATAATCTTATAATACTAAAAAATATTTATTTTGGAGCATTTCAGTTAATTTGCAACGGAGGAACTTCATGAAAAATAATCATATTCAGTCAACAGATACCTCACTCATGGAGCATACATATGAAGAATTAAGGAATATGAAAGCAGCGATTGATGAAGCGGTTATACTTGCGGTAACAGATTCCAAGGGAACAATAACAGCTGTCAATGAACGGTTCTGCGAAATCTCAAAATATAGCCGGGCAGAATTAATTGGACAGAATCATCGTATTTTAAATTCTAAATTTCATTCAAATGATTTTTTTAAAACGATGTGGAAAACAATCGGTAGTGGTCATACATGGAATGGCGAAATCTGTAATCGAGCAAAAGACGGCTCAATTTACTGGGTACAGACAACAATCGTTCCTTTTTTAAATGAAAAAGGGAAGCCTTATCAATATATTTCAATCCGAACAGACATAACTGAACAAAAAAATATACATGTGATTACTCACTTTGCAAATCATGATGTATTAACAGGGTTGCCTAACCGTAGATGCCTAGCGCAAAGATTAAATTTGCTGGTTGAACAAAGTAAAGAAAAACACTTGAAATTTGCAGTTTTCTTTATAGACATAAATCGATTCAGACACATCAATGATGCACTTGGCCACAACGTTGGAGACTTATTTTTAGTTGAAGTTGCGCAAAGGTTTCGCTCCATTGACAGGACAGGAGACTCCTTTTATCGATTAAATGGAGACGAATTTGTTTTTTTACTTGAAGATATTAATCTATTGTCTGAAAAGGCTGCGAAACTAATGGATATATTTAATAAACCTTTTATTTTTAATAATCATGAATTTTACTCAACAATTAGTATCGGAATCAGTCTTTTCCCGGAACATGGTTATGACGTTGATCATTTACTGGTTAATGCTGATTTAGCCATGTACGCTGCGAAAAAAAGAAAAGGAAATCAATATGAGATTTTCGAAAATAGGATACAAGGCAAAAATGACCACGTCCTAATATTTGAAACGAAACTTCGAAATGCTATTAAAGACGATCTGCTAGAGATTCATTATCAACCTAAAATGGATGTAAAAACAGAACAATTAATTGGGATGGAAGCACTTTTACGATGGAGAGATGAGGAATTGGGACAAATTCCACCGAATGAATTTATACCCTTTGCTGAAGAGTGTGGGTTAATCAGTGATATTGGAGAATGGGTCTTGAAAACGACGGCACTTCAAATTAAACAGTGGGAAAAACAGTTCTCATATAATTTAAGAGTAGCAGTTAATATTTCTCCATTACATTTTAAAGAACTCCATTTTGTAGCTCGTCTTGTTGAAATACTTAAAGAGACAAAGGTAAAGCCAGAGCATCTGGAAATTGAAATTACTGAAATGAGCATGATGGATTATAATGATGATTTAATAAACAAAATTCAGGAAGTAAAAAAACTAGGTATAACTGTAGCTATCGATGATTTTGGAACGGGGTATAGTTCCTTGGGCTACCTGAAAGAATTTCCTGTAGATACGCTTAAAATAGATCGATCTTTCATCGTCAACATTAGAGAAGGAGAATCAGGAATCGCTATGGTTGCGGCAATTATTGCTTTAGCCCATGCTTTAAAATTAAAAGTAGTAGCTGAAGGTGTAGAAACAAATGAGGAAATGGAAATCCTAAAACAATATAACTGTGAGTATGTACAAGGATATTACTTCAGCAAACCTTTAAACGTGACGGATATTACTACCCAGATGCAAAATCAATCAATTAAAATAAAAAATAAAGTGTAAGCGCTCTATTTAGCACTGACTAGCTGCATACAGTTCTGATTCGAAATCTGATTTTCCGAATGAGACGGAGGGAATGACTGCGACCTCGGTTTGCTGGTCGCTTAGCTAAATGTAATCCAAATAGTTATCCTATAAATTTTATAATTACCTAAAGAAAAAATCAGGAAGAGGGGATACTTTTCCTGATTTCAGTTAGGGTATGCGGGATGTTAACTGCCAGCATACCTTTTTTATTCGCTTAATAGTTCTTGTAAACGTTCATATTCTTCATCACCAACAGCATCATAATATTGGAATAGTAAATCTGAATTTACTTTAATCATATCTTTATAATTCAAATACAATTCTTCCGTTAAATGACGAATGATGATTGGTACAGGCTTATTATGATTGAAATGCTTTAGATATTTTTTGATAAAGCCTTCTGATAGCTCACACCATAAATTATTTCCTAGCGCTTCAAATTCAATATATTGGATATGTGCAGATAAGAAATCTTCTGTTAAGTGTTCATTGAACTGACATGCACTTTGCCAATCTATTTTGTCTCGGTAGCGATGCAACCAATGAGGTTCTAATACAGCACTCATTAATTGATTTTGTCTTTCTGAATATTGAACAAAAAAAGTATCCATTTCTTTGTTGGTTCTTTTTTTATATCCCATATCATCATATATTTGACTCGCCAATGATGGAATACCTTTCACCATATGTTCACTGCCCGGCCACTTATACTGGCCGCGTTCAAACTCGAAGAATTGATATTCCAGTCTTTCTTCTTCTTCCTCTAATTCATCATCCAGTAAGTGGATTGTACTATATTCGCTAAAATACGTTTCATCTTCTATAAATATATCGATTTCCTGTTCGAAATGATTGTTTATTTTTATTTTCTGACGCTTTAATTCACTCACGATGTAGTTTTTAAAAGAGGCAGAAAGTCTAGATAAAACTGGATAATTATACTGTAAAGCCGCTACATCTATTTGATCTAAATGCTCGATTAAATACTCTTCCGTTAACTGATCGCAAGCATAGCAAATGTAAGCAAAATCTACATAATCTAAATACTTTTCAAACTCGGTAGGGTGGAGTTTTATTAGATTGTATCTCCAAAAACAATAGTCATAAATGAATTTTTTTGACATGTTGGGATTGGCTTCCAATAATTGATTCATGTCAATTTCATCGATGATTGGACCTACATATGACGGAATTGATTTGACGTCAAAATCCTCAGGGAAATTTAGTTTTTCCAATGCCTTTTGCGGTTTGAATTTTCGTCTTCTGCTGGGATGTGTTTTCAAGCTATAAGTACCAATAGATCCGCGCTCATCCAATAAAATATAAGCTAATTCTTGTCTTTGGTCCTTGGTTAGCTTAATATTTTTTGGGAATTTTACAGAGGCGTAATATGTAATGTTAGACATATCATAGAAAAACTTAAAATCACCCTCTGGAGTAAAATCCGAGCGCGACGTATTTTTTTTCCAATACAAAAGAGCCCCGTTTATTGGGGGATAATTAGAAAATTGAATATTAGCTATTGAGAAAATATTATGTGAAAGAGATTCATCATAGACAGTTTTTATAAATTCAATATGTTTAATTTTAAGCATACTGTACCTCCATTATTTCTATTATATTTCTTTGGTGAAAGAAACAATAGCAAAAAGTGTTAAGAAAGTATGAATTCTTCTTCAACTACGTAAGAAAAAATTTTTAATTTTAAATATGCAGAGTTTGTCCACTTTACTAACTTATTGTGAATCCGTGTAATTTAGAACTAAATTAAAGAATTTTTTGTAGGAATAGGGATAGTTAGACCAAGGTGTGCAGAAGTGACTGGCATTAAAATTTATCTAGCATAAAAAAGAATAAAGAGAAATTCGAGATAAACACTCTCTACATACTGTTAAAAGATGTATAATTGAATTTAACTATAAAAATGAATTTTAATTAAAAAGATGGTGAGTTTATGCGTTCAAATTATGTTGTTTCTTTGAAGGAAACAAGGAACCCATTAGAGGATATCTTGGTTCCTGTTGAAAAAAGAATCGGTTATATCGAAGGGAAAACTCCTGTAATTCCTATTTATTTTTATCGTCTACTCGGTGTGGAGGGTAACGAAGAGAACGATTTAAACATATACAAAAATGAATTATATCGGATTAACGAACAGTTAACTCAATATGGGCGTTATGTTCGATTTGATGGTCCAATTCTTACTCCACAAAACAATGAAATGAGCTATTTTAAAAATTTTATTGGCTCATCCTTGACTCAAGATATTGCAGCATTGAAAAAACAAGGGTTATCCTTATTTTTCAATTCTCGTATTTTTTATGGTCACACTCATTATCCTTCTATTCATAGAGCTTTACAGCAAGTGCTCGAACTATTTCTAAAAAACGAATCGTTTGTTAATACATCAAAAATGGAGACATTCGTTGTAAAAATGCTAATTTGGCTACAGCGCATACTTCCAAAGCTCTATTCATCGAATCAGATTTCAAATGATCTACCCAAAATACTATTCTATGGAGATATAAAAGCTCATGAAATTTATTTCTTGATCTTCCTTTCTTTAATTGGAATGGATGTGCTTTATATTCATACAGAAACCGCTAAAGAACAAAGGTTTTCACAAATTGATCCATCTAACACGTTTTCAAAACGTATGGAGTACTCTAACAGTTTTCCTCTTGAACCGTTCCCATTAGAGGAGAAAAGAGTTAGGAAAAAAACGGTAACCTATGAAGCAAAAGAGGAAATAGAAAGTTTCTTATATGGGGAAGATGTAGGACTATTTAAAACAAGACAATATGAAGAGGGAATAACTAAGCCGATTACCTTAAGAACAACTCATGACGAAATGAAAATTTTGTGGCATGAAGAGGCAAAAATAAGACCTGAATTTCGAGTGGAAAATGAAATCGTGTTTGTTCCTAATTTATTTGTAAAAGTAAGTGGCACCTATCAAATCTTAGAAGAATATTGGATGGAATTATTTGAACTAAAAAATACTGTCAATATGGTGTTTAAAGAACAAGTAGATTTTACACCTATTACTTACAGCAGGCAGGAAATGTATTCAACATCATTTGTTTTGGACGAAAATGGATTAATAGATAAGGAGAAGCTGTTTAAACACCCTCTTTATAAACTATCCTATTTAAATCAATCAGTTCAAGATTTAGTAGTGAGTAAAATGAATGAGCTGATCAAGTCAGATATGTTCCTGCAGGAAATGACAAATGATTTAAGAATTAAAATACTTATGACTATAATTACAATGGATAAAGAATTCCTAAGACTAGTCGAATCTTTTGATTTTACTGGTAAGGTACCTAAAATAGTTCTATATAATAATAAGCCGGATAACTTCACAGAAACAGACATTATACTGCTATGCTTTTTTAATTTAGTCGGGGCAGATATCATTATATACACGCCAACAAATTACAACAATATTGAGGCATGGATAAATTCAAATTACTTTGATATACATCAATTGCCATCAGTACAGTTTGATTTAGAAATCCCAAAAGAGTTGCCTAAAGAAAGAACGAGTTTTTTCAAAAGATTTTTTAAACGATAACTCACTTCTAACTAAAGGAGGAAGTTCGATGGAATTAGAAGATTATTCAGTTCAATTGCCGAATGAGTTAGTCCAAAAAACAGCTGAAATCAAAAATAAAGTTCAATACTCTCCTGAGGTGCAGGTAATTCTTCGACAACTTGATATTGAAAATTTAAATTCACTTGTATCATTTGGTAGTCAATCCGCAGTAGAGATATCGAGATTTTCAGATATGATTTTAAGTTCCATTAGACGAACTAAAATTGAAGAAGCTAAAGACTTAACTTTAAGATTAAGTAAAATTATGGATCTGTTCAATTTGAATGATTTTGATAAAGAGAAAAAACCAAACTTATTTCAAAAGCTATTTAATAAAACCAAGGATTCCATGGAAGCCATTTATAAAAAATATGAATTAATGCAGACTGATGTTGAAAAAGTAGGGATTACGTTAAAGAAATTTGAAACAGAAATTCTTAAAGAGAACGACCAATTAGAAACAATGTTTCACCATAATCTAGCTTATTATGAAGAGCTGCAAAAATATATAGTCGCTGGAGAAATGACATTACGAGAAATTTCTGCAAAGTTGATCCCCGAGTGCGAAGAGAAGGTTAGGGCATCTGGTAATCAATTGGACCAATTAAAGCTGCAAAATCTTAATCAAGCAAAAGAAATGCTCGACCAGCGAGTATTTGATTTACAATTAGCAGAAAATGTAGCGCTGCAAAGCCTGCCAATGATTAAAGTCACTCAAATGGGCAATGACGAATTAGTTCGTAAAATTAATGCTTCATTTATCATTACCCTTCCATTATTCAAACAAGCTTTAGCTCAAACCGTAGCACTTAAACGCCAGCAAGTACGAGAAAAAGCACAGCAAGCACTTGATGCCAGAACAAATGAGATATTATTACGTAATGCAGACAATGCTGCATTACAAGAAAAAGCAATGTCACGTTTGAAAACTGGAAACTTCATTCAACTGGAAACCCTTGAAAAGACATGGAATACGATTATGCAGGGAATTGAAGATGTTAAACAGATTTATACTGAAGCTAGTGAACAACGTAAAGAGGGAACTGTTAAGTTGGAAGGATTAAAGAAGCGCTTTGAGAAAGTTTTTGAAAATAAAAAGGTGTCATCCTAAGTGACACCTTTTTAATATCTATTTTAAACAAATCGGGACGCATTTAGATATATAGTCCCGATTTATAATAATAGATTTAATTATTTTTTTCTGAATTTGAATGATTCTCTTTAGTTATTGAGTTATTGGGAGGATTTTCTTTTGTTGAAGAGTGTTCATCTGGTAATTTTTGTTTTTCATTTGTTGACTTTTCACTTGATGGATTTATTTTCTCAAGTTTTTGAGATTGATTAGGGAACTCTTGGTTCTCTTTATTATTTTCATTGATATTATTTTTGTTGGTATTATTATTTTTATTTGCATCAGACGAAGAATTGGCAGGTGTATGTTCAACCTCATTTTTTTGCTGATTTTTAGGTGATGGCTGTTGTTCAGTCTCTTCATGGGCATCAGCTGGCCCGTTTTGATTTCGGTTTGGTTTTTCATTTGATGTATTATCTTTTGAATCTGCATTTGTTTTAGGCTTCTGTTGTTTTACCTCTACTACTGCTTTTTCCACCTGAGTTTTTAGTTCCGGCAAGCTTTCATCCTCATATTTTGCAGTGATTGAAAGCAACTCATCATTTGTATAGAGTTCATTAATTACTTTAGAAAGAGCAGCTTCAATCGGAAGTCCTTGTATATCTTCAATACCCAGTGCCTCATTTGAATTAGTGTCAATCGAAACAACATCTCCCTGATCGTTAACTCCAATTTCAATAGAATGGTTTCCATTTAGTCGAATGAAAGCTGCAGCTGCATTTTTATCTGGTAGCAATAGGGAAGTACCTATAAAAATGAAAAGGAGTGCTGCTAGAATTGCAGGTGCTAATTTAATGTAGGCAATTGGCTTTTTTCTGCGCATCATGGAAGCTGTTCCTAAATAAAATTCTACTTCTTCACCAATCTCGGGGTTCGCAATTAGAGGGATTCCTTTATGAAATTCACCATTTTGCGTTAAAAAAACTATATGATTAGTATGTTTTTCACAAACAATCCCTCTATATATGCGCATTAAATTGTTTCTCCTTTCACAAATTCTTTTATTAAAGCAAAATCACTGTTTAATAATAAAACGATAGCTATAATATACTTCCTCTGTCGTTCTAATGTTTTTCGAGAGACTTCAACGAGAGATTCAAGCTCTTTTAAAGGTAATCTTTTATTATCGATTAAAAACTTATAAAGCTCCGCCGACTCAGAGATGATTTGAGCAATTTGAAGGGCTGTTTTTCTAGTGTCCGCATGCTTGGGTGTTGCATTGGCAAGCTCTTCAAAGGATAAATTATATTCTGAAAGTAATTTGTTATAGCCTAGAAGCTCTTCTTTTCTTGCTTTCGCCAGTTGATCTACAGTATATGTATAGATGGATTGTTTATCGTACATGTAGTGTTGTTCTGATGATTCCTCATTGTTGGGTTCTAATAATATTAGTCTTTTATTGCGCGAGTTTTCTTTTCTAATATAATCTATTAATCTTCTTTTTATTATTAAGTGGGCAAAGGTTTGAAAAGAAGCATTCTCTTTACTATTAAAAGCAAAAACAGCCTCGTGTATGCCTTCCAACGCAACAGTAAACTCCTCATCGTGCTTATCAATTGGACGTTTACAAACAAAGGATGCTGTTTTTTTCAGAAAGGAAGTACTAGCAAAAAGGAGGTCATTCATAACCTCCTCATCGCCTGCTTTTGCCAAAGTAGCAAGTTCATTCATATTCGGTTTTGTTTTAAAAATTCCTTGTATTATAGACAAAAGCATATCGTACCCTCCACTTTTTAAATCTCGATGACATTGATCATATATAGTTTTATGAGAAATGAAAAGTAGTTTTTTTATACTGAAATAGTAATTTAATGTGTTGCAGTAAATTTTAATGTAAAAAATAATAATGTAATAAAAGATTTTTTAACGGAAATATTTTCTAAAGAGGAATTATTTATTCTCTTTATTTCCTTGTTTTTGAGATTTTTGTTCTTCTTTAAGGGCTTTTCGTTCAGCCTTATGTTCAGCTTGAAGAGTTTTGCGTTCTTCTTTTTGAACGTTCTTATCAACTTGAACAGTAGGAGCTACAGTTGGTTCCTGCACAGTAGATGTTGGTTCTTCAACTTGTGTTTCTTCTACAACCGCTTCGTTTTCAACTTCAATTGCATCCTCTTGTTTTTGTGCTTCTTGTTTAGCTTCAAATTTAGCAATTGCTCTTTCAGCGTTACGAGCAATAGCAGCTTTTGCAGTGTCATTTCCGGCATTATTGAAAGCTTTTTGTAAAGCTACTAAATTACCAGCAGTATAGCCTTCTGGAATAGCAGGGAATTCGATATCTGAAGAAATCGATGCATTTTCAGTTGCCTCTGCTGTTTCAGTTACCTCACTTGTTTCAGTAGATTCAATTACTTCAGTAGTACTAGTATTTTCAGTTGTTTCATCTGTTTCTTCAGTGTCTTTTAGAAATTCACTCGCATCAATAATAGTTGTATCAGCATTTGTACTTTCGGTATTGTCTTGTAATTCTTCTGAGTTATCCATTAGGTTTTCGTCTGCCCATGCATAACTAGTTCCTGTGATTGCCATTGTTGCTACTAATAGAGCCGCGCTTGTTTTTTTGAATTTCATTTCTTCTCACCTCATGATTATTTTTGTCCAACTATTCATGGACACTTATTTATTCGTAGGCTGATCAATTTTTGTGGGGGTAGGGCAAAATTTTTTTAAAAGTTGGGGGAATAGCAAGGAGCAATTAGAATGATATAACGGAGTATTGAATCTTTTATTGGTTAGTTTCGTATAAACTATTATTAGGTAAATATGGAGCTGATATTATGCTTTTTATAGTTTTTGTGCTTTCTTTACCGGTATATACACTTGCTATATATGGGTTATTAGAACCGAGAGAAGCGATACTATTTATGGATAGGTGGAAATATAAGGAGGAACCAGAGTTTTCTGATTTACAAATGAAGTGGTTTAAATGGGGTAATATAGCAGCCATCGTGTTTGCAACAATCTTAATCATTATTAGTGCAATTATTACCTTCACACCTGAAGAACAACCGGAAATACCTGAACAATATTACAATTCGTCAATAGTAAGGTAGGAAGGCGAGAAAAAAAGCTGACATAAAATCAAAAAAACCACTTCTCTAATGTAGAAAAATGGTTTTTTTCGTTGAATTGAAAATTGATTCCTGCTTCGGATACGATTGTAAGCGGGCATGGGAACCCGCCGAGCATGTAGTCTCATCAACTCCAATAGAACCATTTTCCGTGCCCATCTGGACTTTTAAGTATTAATTCCTCTATTACTTTACCATCCTTAATAAAATCTTGGTGTAGATTAGCATCAAACATATTGTTATATACATGATAAATTGAACGGGTATAACTCAATTCATCTAATAGTTCCAGGAAGTCCTTTTTTAACTGGGCTGGAAATTGATTTGCCACGTGGGTATGGAATAGTACTATTTGATTTTCAGGTTTACTCGACTTGATAATATGCGGTAATCGTTTTAGAAGATCTCCTTCAAACATATCCTTTTTGATATTATTTGCGATTTGGCTAGCTTCATTAAACTGCTTACGTCTATCAGAATGTTCCGGCCAGATTAAAGCGAGCATCCATTCATACTCCTCTTGGTTATTTAAATCCACAATATTCAAATCAATCCCGAATCGATTGTTAATTTTTAATTTTGAATGGATATAACTCGGTAATTGATTTCCTCTATTCTCTGATTGAATTAAAATTGAATCTTGTAAGTTTTCAATTTTTAATGACTTATTCTCTTCTGCATATTCATAGTTATAAGCATCCAAACAAAGTAATAGACCAGCACTCGTCCCAATTTCGATTAAGGTAAGTGGTTTATTTGTTTTCTCAGAAATCCTTAAAAACAGCGGGTAAAGATAAGCGGCCCTTCGCACCTCATTGGTTTGGACTAATTTTGAATGAAATAATTTGATTAAATGGTTTTTATGTTTTAAAGCAAATTCTTTAAAAAGTTCAAAGCTATCCTCAATGGGTAGAGGATTTTTTGTGAATGAAGGGTAATACTCTCTTAAAGGGTTTTCTGTTTTTGATAGTAGATATTGCATCGAAGCAAAAAATAGATTTGGTTTTGGCTGAGAGGCTGGAATTTCTCTAATAATCTCCATTAAATCTAGATCCTCTACAACCCTTTTACTTAAAAAGTAATAAAGTTGGCTGCTTCCTTTTGCTTCTTTTTCTGCAAATTGCTGAAAGATTTTTGTATAGATATCCATTTTATCATCCCCTTGTTGAATGAATTATTTTAAGTATATAATATTGTTAATATTAAGAAAATTAAATATATTATGGATTACAGATTGAGCCAATTATATATTTCAAGACATTAGCTAAGTCAATTAAACATTTACTTCAAAGTAATACTGTTTGAAAAAATAAATGCATTTTGAGAATAACAGGAGAGGAGTTGCTGAACATACGTTTACCAGCAACTCTTTTTTATATTAAAGAATAGAAAAGGATTTAACGGATTGGAATCGCTATGTCATAAACACATTCTGCATAAATTTTATCCTTTTAGTGTAGATCAAAATTTTTTTTTAATTAGATTGCGAGATTATACCTGAATTTTTAAGGAGTTTGGAAACTGACATGAAAGTACCGGTTTCATATTACGATAAGATTAAACCTTATTAGAAAAATTAGAATATTTAAAATAATATTTATTGACTATCAATTTAATTTGTCTTACAATTTAAACATATATTGGTTAGGGAGGGAAATTTTCAATAATAGGGGAATTATGTATATAAAAAATTGCGATGGGTTTTATGTTCATGACTGCGTTCTAGAAGTAAAGGGGATGAATGCAGTTGAATGATTCAAAACAATAAGGGGGGTTTGTTCATGGTAAATGAAACGATTACTAAGAATCCAGTTGAAGGTGAGTCTACTTTAACGCCAACAATTAACGAAAACACAACTGGTGAAAAAAGAAGTATTATTCAAAAAATAAAGTATGCATTTGGACCAGGAATGCTAGCAATTCTGACATGGCTTGGTGCAGGGGATTTAGTCACTTCTGCAGTTGCTGGAGCTGATTATGGCTATGGATTAATGTGGATTCTTGCTTTTTCTTTAATTTTACGTTTTTTAATTGTAAATGTTATGTCGCGTTTCCAACTGGCAAACCAACAAGGATTGTCCATTTTGGAAGGTTATGGTAAAATACATCCAGGATTTGCGATTTTCCTAGGGGTTTACGCAATTATAATTGGTCACTTATCCAACGCTTATATGTTAAGCGGAGCTGGTGAGGTTCTATCGAATATATTTGGATTTAATAATCCATTTTTAGGATCTATCATCGTAGTAGGGTTACTATTTATATTAATCGGCAGAAACTATTATCATACGATTGAAGGCGTTATGAAAATCTTCTTAGCCGTTTTAACATTAGCATTTGTATATTTAGCATTTAGTACTAGCCCGGATTTTGCTGGAATTGTAAGCGGTACCATCGGTTTCAGTATTCCACAGGATGAAGGTGCGTTTGGAGCATTGCTAGTAGCCATTTCCATCATAGGTGCAGTTGCGGGATCTATCTCTAACTTTGTTCATCCATACTTCTTAAAGGAAAAAGGTTGGACTACACCGGGACATTTAAAATTACAACGAAACGATTTACTTTTCTCGATTATCGTTTGTATTATCATTAATTTATCCATCTGGATTGTCGGAGCAGAAATCTTAAGACCAAATGGCATACGCGTTGAAACTGTAGGAGATTTAGCAGCTGCATTAGAGATATCATTAGGTAAATTTGGTTGGATTACTTTCTATTTAGGTACTTTCGCCATTTTATTTGCAAGTATTGTAGGGAAAACAACTGGTTATCCAAGATTGATAACAGATGCATTTTATGTTTCTAATAAGAAACGCAGTGAAAAATATGAAGGCGATTACAATAAAGATCCGATGACAAAATGGATCATGTACTTCCTTTTAGTTTCACCAATTATCTGGTCAATTCCTGGAATGCCTGGATTTATCCAATTAACAATTGCGGTAAATGCTTTTAACATGGTAGGTTTCCCGGTTATAGCTATTGGTCTTCTAATTATATCGAACCGTAAAGATTTAATGGGTAAATACCGCAATAGCTGGTTCGAAAATATCTGTTTAGTATTAGCGACTGTGCTGGCTTTATGGTCTTCTTTTGAATTATTGTTATCATTTATTTAACGAGTTTTATAGAATTGAAGGAGTTGTCCGATATGAATGAAAAAATCATCGTTTATCGCAAAGTAGATGAACAGGTCCTAAACTATTTGAGAGATTATGCAGAAGTTGTTTATTTTGAAAAGTTAACACCTGAAAACATGGACGAGTTTTATAGTGAACTAGAAACAACTACTGTTTTACTTGGATCTCTTTTGAAGATTGATGAATCCATATTAAATAAAGCACCTAATTTAAAAATGGTAGCGAATTCATCAGTAGGTTATGATAATTTAGATTTACAAGCATTAAAATCTAGGGGAATTATCGCTTCCAACACACCTGAAGTACTCAATGAAACAGTTGCTGATACAATTTTTGGTCTAATTCTCTCAACCGCACGCCGAATGCCCGAACTTGTACAGTGGGTAAAAAATGGCGAATGGAATGAAAACCTATCCGAGGAGTATTTTGGTGTCGATGTTCATCATAAAAAGCTGGGCATCATCGGTATGGGAAGAATTGGACAAACGCTTGCCCAACGTGCTCATTTCGGCTTTGGCATGGATATTTACTATCACAATCGTTCTCGAAATCTAGAAGTAGAAGAAAGATTTAATGCTACATTTTGTACATTAGATGAGCTGCTTTCTGAAGTAGATTTTGTTTGTTTGTTGACACCATTAACAAAAGAAACAGAGAAAATGATGGGGTATGAACAGTTTAAAAAGATGAAACAATCCGCTATTTTCATTAATGCTTCCCGTGGAAAAACAGTGGATGAAGAAGGATTAATCCAAGCATTGCAGGAACGGGAAATTTTGGCTGCTGGTTTAGATGTATATGAAAAGGAACCTGTTGATAAGAACAGTCCATTATTATCGATGAAAAATGTTGTAACATTACCGCATATCGGATCGGCTACTAGTGAAACGCGTTTAAAAATGACGATGTTGGCCGCACAAAACGCCGCAGCATTTTTAACAGGGAATGAGATTCCATCAGAAATAAAAATCAAATTGGAAGCTCATTAACCAAGAGTTAGAAGGGAAATATCAACTAGTAATTCCGATATTTAAAAGATAATGATGCCTATTTTCAAATTGATAAATTAGCCATAACCTTCCTTGATTTTGTTAAAAACTTTTAGGAAGCTGTCCAGAAAGTCGAAATTTCTGGACAGCTTTTTATTATTTTATAAATATCCTCTTAATTAATCCTGAGTCCGTGATAACTCGTCATGGAAAAATTCCCATATCCATCCTTAAACAAATCTCTTATTAATTAATCGTTACATGTTCGTATATTAATAGTAATTGGCTTACAATAAATAGTGTATAATACATCTTAAGGTATAATTTTTATAAAGTTGCAGTCTTTTAGAAATGGTTAACTAGACAGGGGTGGTAATATGGCACAGTATAAATTCGACGCTGTAAAAAGATATTCGTTATCTCATCAAGTACTTGAAAAATTGATAGAGTTAGTAAACTCTGGTCAATTAAAATCAGGGGATCTATTACCTTCAGAACTAACTTTAATGAAACAATTTGATGTAAGTAGACCTATATTACGTGAAGCATTAAGTTCTTTAGAATCAATGGATATTATTTCACGTATCCCAGGCGGTGGAAAGTTTATTAATGAAAAGATTGGCAGTACTCCGTTTCAGGCGATGTTATCCATTTCCATGGATAATATAGTAGCGATTATCGAAGCGCGCATGTCCTTAGAAGTAGGGCTGGTAATGTTAGCTGCAGAGAAAATTACGAATGAGCAAATAGCGAAACTAGAAGAAACGATACATAGTATTGAGGAAAATATTAATCAAGATTATGGCCAATATGATATAGAGTTTCATAAAATTATTGCCTATAGTGCAAATAATCCCGTGCTTGAAGGGATGATTACATCTTTATTATTAACACATGAAAAGACAAATAGTTTAATTGAATTTCGAGAACCAAAGCTTACAATTGCTCATCACGAGTCAATTCTTCAGGCATTGAAAGATCGTAATCCAACTGAAGCTGCGTTACAAATGCATAAACACTTAACATTTGTAAAAGACAAAATCCTTAAAGGTCTTGAACATTCACAAAAAGAGAGTTAATACAAAAATAACACGAAATAACAATGTATTTACTCAATCTGTAAAGATATTTTTTTCGGTTCAAGCCAATTAAATTAAAGAGTCTCATCTTACCATCTGTTTGAAATACAACAGTTAGGGAAGAGAGGCTTTTTTTCTGCAGCAAAGTGGCAAGTTTGTTAGTGTGAACTTGTAACTTTATTCCATTTTTTTATCGTTGTATTGTGGTAGTATATTAGCTTTAACATGACAGATAGATATGATTGTCCGCAACCTGCTTGCCCAATTGAAGGTTGCTATCCTTGAACATGGAAAATGCTTATTTAAATAGCCATTGATTAATACTGCCTAATTTTTTAAGTGCTATACAAAAAGTAGGCAGTATTATACTTATTATGAGACGAGTTTTAATCCTATCGCTGCACCTAACACCATGCCTATAAAAACAAGTCTTTTCCAGTCTTTTGATTCGTCATATAAAACCATGCCTATAATTGCACCACCAGAGGCACCGATTCCTGTCCAAATTGCATAAGCGGTACCCATAGGAAGTGTTTCCATAGAAAAAGCGAGAAATATAAAACTTGCTCCAAACCCTAGAATTAAAAGGACTAATGATTGCCAGTTGCGGTCTTTGTGCAATTTATTGATCATTGCAACACCAAACATCTCACATAAACCTGCTAAGATTAAAGTAATCCATGCCATTAGATTTCGTCTCCTTCCTGAACTTCCTGAATAGGATCTTTCGTAACTAATTTCAGTCCAATGACACCTGCTAATAAAACAAAGATTAAGAGTATCTTTTCAACTTTAAAAGGCTCGTCAAAGAATAGAATTTCGGAAAAAACAGTGCCGGCAGTACCTAGTCCAACAAAAACGGCATACACCGTTCCTACTGGAAGTTTTCTTCCTGCCATGATCATTACATAGAAGCTAATGATGATCGCAATTATAGTTCCAGCCCAAGTCCAAAAGTCACCAGCGTGTTTTAACCCAATCACCCATATAACCTCAAAAAAAGCGGCAACAAAAACCTTAATCCAATCTGTATTCATTGAAAACAACACACCTCCAATATTATTCTCGCCAAAAAAAGAAAAAAGCCTGGGAGATAACTGTAAAAACAGTATCTCCCAGGCTTTTATCCTTCCGTGGCACAGCAAGCTGTGAGTTTTCTCTCGGACCAGACCAACATATACCGTTGCGGAACCCTAGAAAACATTTAGCTATGCAATTACCTTGTATTATACACAGTTTTTAACTGTAGTCAAGAGTAGATTGATAGATGTGTATTTATCCAAATTAAGCAGAGTTTTAGTTGGTGTTAAAATGCGAAGCTCTAGATTCATTATTTGAGCGTTTATTTCCTTTATAGATAAAATAAAGGGAAATAATCATAAAAAGTAATGCGAATGCACGCTTAATGTCTAATTCTATGACCAAACTATTAAACCATCCAAAATGATCAATGATTACACCAATCACAAGCTGCCCAGCAATACCAGCAATATTAGTTGCTATAACTCCAATTCTAGGGACTGCCATGACAGTCAGCAGTAAATACATTGTGCCTAAAAATGCTGCGCTTAATTGCCATTTTGGTGCTTCAAGAAGTGCAAGAACATTTCCGCTGCCAAAAAATAGCATGAAAATGGTAAGAAACAATGTTCCTGTGAGAAAGGTTAAGAATGTTGTTTCAATTGTTCCAGCTTTTCGGCTTAATGTACCATTAATAGATGATTGGGCGCTCAGTGTTATTCCGCCAATCAATGTAAATAAAATCATAAATATCCCCATAAATCCAGCCCTCCTAGTTTATCAAGATAAGTGCGACAATCATTGAAATTACTGCAAAAATCTTTTCTTTATTAATCTTTGTTTTTTTACTGCCCAGCCATCCAAAATGTTCAATAACCATACTCATTACTAATTGGCCGATAATAACAGCAACCATCGTGATGCCAACCCCTACAAATGGGACACTTATAACGATGGAGGTTAAATAAACCACACCCAGGACACCACCAAGTAATGACCATTTAGGCGCTTTCAATGTATAGGAAAGGTTTCCTTTTCCAAAAAATAGCCATAATAGCCCCAAGATTACCGAGCCCATAAAGAAATTATAAAAACTTGTTTCTATTTGACCAATTGTTTTTCCTAATTCAGCATAGATAGCTCCTTCAAAGCTAAGTGCTGCTCCGGCAAATAAAGCAAGTATGTAAGAAATAAAACGCATAAAAGATATCTCCTTTTTCGTATAATTATATATCTAGAAAAGTAGATATAAGAAGGTGAAAAAAAACAGAAATCAAAATGATTAGATCTCCGTTTTAAAATAGTTAGCCAACAGTTGAATAAACTCTTCATTACGCCTGTAGTACGTCCATTGTCCATGCCGAATCGATTCAAGCAGGCCAGCTTTTTGCATCATGTTTAAGTAGCTAGAAACCGTGGATTGAGAAACTTTGGCTTTTTCCTGGATATCCCCAACACATACTCCACCTTTGTAACTTACCTCCTTTGGCAGGTGAGCGCCTTGTTGCGGGAAATGCTTCTCGGGCTCCTTTAACCACTCTAGAATATTGAGTCTTGTTTCGTTAGATAACGCTTTAAATACATCAATAGGTTCCATGGATGTAATTATATATCTAGATTTCCCGATATGTCAAATTAGAAAAGATTTGAACATGTGTCATGGGAATGAAATTGTTACAATTAATGATATTACTTGATCTTTTGGAAGGGGACTTTGGCAAAGAAAAAAGAGACTATTATATAGCTTTTGTGTTGTTCAACATTCTATAAATCAGGTGTAATTCCTTAAAAAAGTATTGTGCCTTATTTGCTACAGAGGACCAGTTTGGAAAGCAAAACTCGAAGGAATCAAGGTTAAAAATTAAGAAAAGTTAAGAAAAATATGTTGAAAATTAGCACCAAGTAATAGTAATAAGTGCTAATATATTAATTAACGTTAAAGAAAAGGGTTGAAGAAATGAGAACAAGAGTAACAGATATCTTTGGAATTCAATATCCAATTATACAAGGTGGACTTGCTTACCTTGGCTATGCAGAACTAGCTGCTGCGGTATCAAATGCAGGTGGATTAGGCCAAATTACAGCAGCAACTTTACGTACACCTGAAAATCTTCGCAGTGAAATTCGGAAAGTACGTAAGCTTACCGATAAGCCTTTTGGCGTAAATTTTGCGATTGCTAGATACAATGGTCTATATGAAGAATTGCTTGAAGTTGCCATTGAAGAACAGGTACCTGCAATCTCCATTACTGGTGGTAATCCTCAACCTGTTTTAGAAAGAGTGAAAGGTGAAAATATTAAAACATTAGTTCTAGTATCTGGTGTTAGACATGCACAAAAAGCTGAACAACTTGGCGCAGATGTAATTATGGCTGTTGGTCAAGAGGGTGGTGGTCATTTGGGACGTGACGATATTGGTACAATGGTGCTTGTTCCGCGAATTGTGGATAATGTTTCAATTCCTGTATTAGCTGCTGGGGGAATTGGTGATGGACGAGGTTTATTGGCAGCAATTTCATTAGGTGCGGGAGGAATTGTAATGGGAACGCGATTTATTGCTACCCAAGAATGCGTACATGCAAATGAAAAATATAAAGATGCTCTTCTTCATGCAAACGAGACGGATACAGTAATTATTAAGAAAACATTAGGTACACCAGGTCGAGTTCTGAAAACAGATTATGCATTAGATATTATTGAACGCGAAAGAAATGGAGCTACTTACGAAGATCTTAAAAATATGATTAGTGGCAAATCAAATTGTCGATTTATCTATGATGGAAATACAGAAGAAGGTATTGGCTGGGCAGGACAAATAATCGGGCTAATCGATAATATTCCTACGGTTCAAGAGTTATTCGATGAGATGATTCAAACAGCATCTAAAGGGTTGAACCGAATTGAAAATATAATCGGAGGTGCAGCTCCTAGATAAGTTATCTTTCTAGAAATTAAGGGCAGTCTTTTTCAAGGTATCTATTATTATTTTAATATTGTTAAAAAGTGTGACAAATAAAAGTTGTTTGTAAAATAGTAAGATACTTAATCTTGTAATTACTTATAAGAAGCCAAAAGTAGGGGTTCGTAATTATAAGGGCGAAAAAATAGTTTCGGAATGGATTAAGTATTTTAATATTTGTCGAATGTGATATGATTGTTTAGAATAGTAAGAGAAAAATATTTGCATTAGGAAGGAAAGTGAAAGTATGAGTAACGGAATTTTCAAAATACCAACACCTAAAAATGAGCCTGGCAATACATATGCTCCGGGTACAAAAGAAAGAGAAACATTAAAAGCGGAGCTAAAACGCCAATCCGAAATCGTAGTAGATATCCCTGTTATTATTAACGGTCAAAATATTAAAACCGATACAGTAAAGCAAGTAGTTATGCCACATGATCACCAACATGTTTTAGCAAACTACTCAGAAGCTGGCGAGAAAGAATTGCGTGATGCTGTCGAAGCTGCTATGGCTGCGAAAGAATCATGGGCAAATATGCCATGGGAACATCGTGCGGCTATTTTCTTAAAAGCTGCTGATCTCATCTCGGGTCCATACCGTGATGTCATGAATGCTTCGACGATGTTAGGACAATCTAAAACGGCTATCCAAACTGAAATTGATGCTGCACAAGAATTAGCAGATTTCTTGCGTTTCGGTGTAGATTATGCAAATCAGGTTTATCAAATTCAACCTGACAGTATGAAGAATGTATGGAATCGTCTCGATTACCGTCCATTAGATGGTTTCGTATTAGCGATTTCTCCATTCAATTTCACTGCAATTGGCGGGAACTTACCAGCAGCTCCTGCAATGATGGGGAACGTAGTTGTTTGGAAACCTGCAACAACTTCTATTCTAGCAAACTACTACTTCATGCGTATTTTAGAAGAAGCCGGATTACCAAAAGGTGTAATCAACTTCGTACCTTCTCGTGGATCGCAAGTATCGGAAGTAGTATTAACAGACTCTCGTATGTCTGGATTCCACTTCACTGGTTCTACAGCTACATTCCAAACAATTTGGAAAACAGTAGGGGAGAACATTGCAAACTACAAATCATATCCTCGTCTAGTTGGGGAAACAGGTGGTAAAGACTTCGTATTTGCTCACGAAACTGCTCAAGCAGACAAAGTAGTAGCTAGCCTTGTTCGTGGAGCATTTGAATACCAAGGTCAAAAATGTTCAGCTGCTTCACGTGCTTACATTCCGCAAAGCCTGTGGGAAGAAGTAAAGAAAGGTTTGGTTGAAGAAACTGCCAAGCTCAAAGTTGGGGATGTACGCGACTTCCGTAATTTCATGGGAGCTGTAATCGATAAACCTGCGTTTGATTCAATTACAAGTTATATCGATTATGCGGCAGCTTCTGAAGAAGCAGAAATTATTGCTGGTGGTACTTATGATGATTCTGTTGGATATTTCATTCAACCAACAATTATAGTAACAACTAATCCAAACTTCAAAACGATGGCTGAAGAAATCTTTGGACCAGTGTTAACAATCTATGTATATGAAAACGATCAATTAGAAGAAACATTGGAAGCAGTTGATACAGCGTCTATGTACGCATTAACAGGTGCTATTTTTGCACAAGATCGCCAAGCAATTCTTCACTTGGAAAATCGTTTATCTGGTGCAGCTGGAAACTTCTATATCAATGACAAACCAACTGGTGCAATGATTAACCAACAGCCATTTGGTGGTTCTCGTGGTTCTGGTACAAACGATAAAGCAGGTTCTGTATTTAACATGATTCGTTGGACAACTCCGCGTGTAATCAAAGAAAACTTTGCTCCAACTACAGATATTGCTTATCCATTTATGGATGAAGAATAATTAATAACATAAAAAAGAGGTTGAAGTGTTAATTTCAACCTCTTTTTAATTTGGTTTCCCTTGGTATATCGGAATTCCAATCTCTTTCCGGCCAGTTTGATGATAAAATTTTATTTGTAGTTAATACCTTATACCTATTAAAAACAAATGGAAGAAGTCAAAAAAACGGAAGACATCATAACACTTTGAAATAGATTAGGTATTATTGCTGTACATAATAAAGTATATAAGCTAGGGTAATGGTTTATTATTTCTTTTTTATTTAGGGGCATTCTGTAAAATAAAGTGATAATTTTTACAACCTCCGTATAACTGTAATTAATGTAGATGTTTAGTTGCAAACTGAAAAGATACGAGTTCTTACATGAAATTAAAACAGGTAGTTCTCCGATTCCTTTGTGTAATGCACTACTTGATCAAGGTTACCCTTTTTGAGTTTTAGTGCCCATTCAGAATCAGCTAATAAGGCACGACCGACTGCTACGTAGTCAAATTCGCCTGCTTTGATTTTTTTGTCTATAATTTTGAGATTGTCTTCAATTGTTAAATTTTCATTATCCTGATTGCTTAAATATGTGCGATTAATTCCTACAGAACCAACTGCAATCGTTGGTTTTTGAGTAATTCGTTTCGTCCAGCCAGCTAAGTTTAAAGTTTGATCTTCATCTTTGAATTCTGGTTCCCATATTCGTCTTGTAGAGCAGTGGAAAATATCTACGCCAGCATCAACCAAGGGGGTAAGCAATTGTTCAAGCTCATTAGCATTAGTAGCTAATTTAGCTTCATAATCGCTTCCTTTCCATTGTGAATAACGAAAGACAATCGGAAAATCAGGCCCAACTTCTTTCCGGCAAGCACGAACAATATCAGCCGCAAATTTTGTTCGCTCAGCTAGATTCCCACCATACTCATCGTTACGCTTGTTCGTTATTTCCCAAAGAAATTGATCAATTAAATATCCATGCGCTCCATGCAATTCGATTCCGTCAAAACCGATTCGCTTAGCATTTAATGCAGCTTCGGCATATGCATCAATCATATCAGTGACTTCTTTTTCCGTTAAAGCCTTTATCTTCTCATTTTTGCGACCTTTTAAAGTAAATCCAGACGGACTCACAGGAGGTGAGTCAATATTTGGTTCACTGCCTGCTTTTCGTGCTGCACCTACATGCCATAATTGTGGAATGATTTTACCACCTGCTTGGTGAACTTGAGTAACTATATTAGACCAGCCATTTAAGGCGTCCTCACCATAAAAGCGGGGAATATTGGCGCTCGCTACTGCAGCTGGGTGATTGATCGCTGTCCCTTCAGTTATGATGAGTCCGATCCCATTCTCTGCACGTTTGCGGTAATATTGTGCAACATTTTCCCCTGGGACACCTTCCGGCGAAAAGTTTCTTGTCATTGGAGCCATCACTAACCGACTTGCTAACATTTCATTTCCAAACGGTACAGATTGTAACAAAGTATGACCTACATGATTTTGATCCAATACGAGCACTTCCTTCCATTCATTTCGTTTTATCATGCTACATAAATTCAACAATTCCACTATCAAATATAACCGATAAACCCTATGTTTTTACTAATATATGGAGTCTTTACTACAAACTATGGTGTTATTTTTTGCAGCTTTTCATTATTTCCACTATTCAAGAATCGGGCGCATTCTTCTTCATGAATGGTCCATTTTATGGAAGAGTACATAATGTTTATTCCAAAACAAAGATAAAAATTTAATATGTTTTAAAACAAAGAATGTTACTAAAAATCGTATAGCAAGAATCTTTAATAGGTCAAACATGACAAACAATTGTGATTTACTTACAACGGTGTTTTCCTTGAATAAGGAAATTTCTTTGTTCAATTAAAAGGCTAGATTGAAGAGCAACACCATAATTGTTTTCGCTACGAAATTAGGAAGATATTGTGAGGAAACGAACTTAAAGTATCGAATTAGGATATGCTCCAAGTCCATGAATTTTGCACACAATCGATTAAGGCATTTCTATTAATTTTGATAATCTTTCTATCTTCAAGTAGTATTTCAAAGAATTTTTAACGTCTAACCCACAGTTGTGAACGTTCTACCACGGCTACTGTTATGATATATCGATATACAAAATGGTCAGCGAGAAATATGTTGTGGCTGACTTTATAATACGATTGGGCGCAATTCCAGAGGAATTTGCGCTCTTTCTTAAATAGCGTTATTATTTGGTTTATTTTTACATAATCTTATTATTGGTTGAGTATTTGATGAAAAGGGGTATGGATATACGAAACGATTTAAAGCATTTTATTAATGGTGAATGGGTTGAATCCACCGGTTCAAAGACAGTGGATGTGATCAATCCGGCTACTGAAGAAGTGTTCGGTCGCATTAGTGATGGGACAATAGAAGATTTAAATAAAGCGGTTGCAGCAGCCCGAGCAGCATTTCCTTCATTTTCTCAAACTTCAAAAGAAGAACGAATTAAACTGTTGAATCGAATTGCCGATGAGTATGAGAAACGAAAAGACGATATCGTTGAAGTGGTTACACAAGAATTGGGAGCACCTCTTACAATAAGTGAGCGGGTTCATTACAATATGGGATTAGCTCATTTCCGTCAAGCGGCAAAAGAGTTGGAAAGCTTCGAATTCACGGAACGACGCGGCAGTGCACTAGTTCGCAAAGAACCAATCGGTGTAAGTGGCTTGATTACACCATGGAACTTCCCGACAAATCAGACATCTATCAAGCTTGCTAGTGCTTTCGCTGCAGGCTGTACCGTCGTGTTAAAACCTTCTGAACTAACGCCATTTGCAGCAATCATTCTTGCAGAAATCTTTGAAGCTGCAGAATTACCTAAAGGCGTCTTTAATCTTGTGAATGGGACCGGGGAAGTCGTAGGAAACGGCATTAGTTCTCATCCAGATATTGATTTTGTATCTTTTACCGGTTCTGGAGCAGTCGGTCAAAAGATTTCCGAAAATGCTGCAAAGACAATTAAAAAAGTGGCGCTAGAGCTTGGTGGGAAATCGCCACTGGTTATCCTCGATGACTATGACATAAAAAAAGCAGCCGAAATTGCCATATCGAATGTTGTGTTCAATTCTGGTCAAGTGTGTGTAGCTGCTACGCGGACTCTTGTTCCAAAATCAAATCATGATGATTTTATTGAAGCTGTGAAAGAGATTTTGCCAAATATTCCATATGGTGATCCACAAGACAGGAGTAACATTTTCGGACCACTCGTATCGGAGAGACAATACAATCGCGTCCAAGGGTATATAAACAAAGGAATAGAAGAAGGGGCAACGCTGGTGAGTGGTGGACTTGGCAAACCAGAAGGACTTGAAAAGGGATATTTTGTAAAACCCACTGTGTTTACCAATGTGAAAAATGATATGGTGATCGCTCAGGAGGAGATCTTTGGGCCAGTGATGTCAATCCTTACTTACGAAGACCTTGATGAAGCGATTGAAATCGCCAATGATACAATCTATGGATTGGCAGGTTACGTAGTTGGCGAGGACAAAGAAAAGGTAGAGAAAGTCGCATCTTCCATACGTGCAGGTCATATTACAATTAATAATGCGCCAATGGAACCCTCTGCACCATTTGGAGGTTATAAACAATCCGGAGTCGGTCGAGAGTGGGGCAGCTACGGTATTGAGGAATACTTGGAAGTAAAATCAATAATCGGTTTGCTGTCGTAATCATTACAAATCATTAAAGAAGTTCCATAAAGTTAGGTGAATCACTGATTTTGACAGCCTAGACTTTTTGCAGTAGAATACGCAAAATGAAAATCAGACCCCTTTCGACTATATGTCGATGGGGTTTTGGTTTTGTAGAGATCTGGATACCGAACTAATGGGTTGACTGGTATACGATATGTAGGTTTGTGTAATCTATCACTCATAGAAAAATTTATTTGGCGGGTTTTCATATTCAACAATCGGGTCAGATTGTGGAGTAACGCTAATGCATATCCTAAGGAAGTAGACTTAAAAAATGTAAAAGTATATTTCAACAAGGAATTCAAAGAATATGAATAATGAAGAGATATAATGAAAGATAGTGGAGGATAAGTTAGTGCATATTTATTCATATTGCATCCCAGAATCAGATACCTACTACACGAGAATTCCTATATATAATAAAGATAAGAATGTCATAAGTATGCTCATGAAAAATCGACATCGCTTTTTAACACAATTGTTTCATCTTCTCCTTCGAACAGGTATGCCCTATTGTTATAATGCTTTTTCAATAGATGGTAATCCAAAATTTAAAATTGATTGTATATTCACGGGTGTTCGTTATACTCTTCTAAATGGTAATACCCTCGAAAAGTTACCTATTATGCAAAAACGTGTTCAATTGATTGAAAAGATGCAATATTTTATTATTGAAGGTAACATTTATGAATTTGAAAACGATCACACATACTCAGGAATTCTAAAGTTAAATGGTGAGAAAGTGGCTTATATTAGTAATTTAGATAATACAACTACTAATTTAACTTACCGTATTCGTATTGAAGCAAATAATGATAATATCGCATCTCTAATCGCTATATTGTACCAAACCTTTATTCATGAAAAATAATTTGTTTTGGAGAGTTACTACTTCTACAAACAAGCTAATAGGAATTGTAAGGTATTCAATTAAATGGCGCAGTTCTTCAATAAGAAGATCGCGTTTTTCCATTAACGGGCGCAATTCTAATAAGAAATGCGTCATTTTTCATTTAAGGGTTTTGCGGTTGGATAACGGCTTTAAAGAGGATTTTTATATGTAGATAAGGAAATATTTATTAAAACGATTACTGGATGAGGTGTACTCAATTGCTACCAATTAAAACCGAAGAGATTCCAAGTGAAATACAAGAGTATCTTAATAAGATTAATTCAATGAGTTTTCCACGACAAGGTTATAGTTCCAATGTTGGATTGATTGAAAATAATCTAGGGTTTTATGCACTCAAGAGGACAACAGGAGAGTTAAATTGTTCTTTGCTAAATCGAGAAGTAACAGTTATTAACTGTTTGACTCATAAAACAAAATTACCTATTCCAAAGGTTAAGAAATTCGTTGAACAAGATTCCAAGAAGGAATCTTGGGCTCTTATTGAGTTTTTAGAAGGGGAAACTATAAGAACCGCTTTATTTAACGAAAAAAGTAAGGAGAAACGACAAGAAATAATATTTAACTTTGGTAATCTCTTGTGCCAAATTCATTCAACGCCTTGTCCTAATGAACTAATAGGTGAACGTCCTTGGCTAGATGAGATGTTATATCAGGCAGAATTTAATTTAAAAAAATATCATGTGGACGGAACTGAAGAATTATTAGAAAAAATTAAGTCCATTAAACCGATTGTATATAATCAAACGCTCATACACGGAGATTTTACGATTGATAATGTTTTAGTCTCCAATGGAATAATTACAGGCGTAATAGACTGGGGTGGTGGAGCTTACGGAGACCCAAGATATGACGTATCATTAGCTATTCGCCCTAAACCCAATGCCTTTGAGAATGAAATAGATAAACAAATTTTCTTTGAAGGGTATGGGGGGAAAATAATTGATGATAATGTGTACGATTACTTTGTAAAAGGGTTATATGAGTTCTTTTGATTACTGATGCTTTGTTATTCAACAAAAAGGCGCAATTCTGAAGTAAGAATAGTGCTTTTCTACATTAAGGGGCCATATTATTGAGGAAAGAAAACACTAAATGATTAAACGTAAACGAACTGGTTAATTTACTTGATATAGAACAATAAGGAATTAGTATTAGCCTATTACAAGGAGTTAATGAAAATGAGTATGGCAACCTATATTGGTTTAAATTTTAGAGTAAAACTTAATGAATTCTATACAGACGATGAAGTGGAAATTAATTATGTTTTCTCAGAAGAAGAAAATCGTAATGTAGTTAAAGAGAAGCATTTTACTACTCCCTATATTTATGAACTTTCTGAAAAAAGTGAGCCTATTTGGCAAATGAATGAATATCAAAAGATTCACTCACCACATAACTACGAAAAATCAAAAAAGACTTTTCTATATTTATGTCACTTACTAAAAGAATTGCTGCCACAAGGGGATTATTGTGAAATATATATTTGTTGGTTGGGTGAGGAACATGAAGAGCATGAGAGAGAGTTGAAAATAGATTTAAATAATTTACAACTTGAAACAAAAGATATTTATGAAAAACGCTTTATCCGAATAGAAAACTAAGGCTCTACTATAAAAACGAATAGCCCTTCTTCATTAAGGGGACTTTTTGAATAACGATCTTCAACAATCGGGCGCGTTTCTTCAATAAGATATGCGTCTATTTCCGTTTAAGGTTCCATTTAATTGCGGAAGCGATGCTAATATTATTTTATATTGCAGTAGGGGGTGTGGACTTGAAAAAGATTTTTATAATTGTAATGGGACTACTTTTTACAGGCTTTGCGTTCATAGTATTTTTCAATGGTATTCAGAAGCAAGAAGATCTAAAAATACTTTCTGAACTGGAGGATAAAGGGGATGTGAATGGAAAAAGAGAATTCCTTTTCAGTCTTACTAATGTTGGGGAAAACAGCGCGGAGTTAGGATTTCTTACTTGGTTAGAATACAATGTGGCAATCGATAATTTAGATAACAAGGATATACCCTCTGGCGAAATCATACTGGAACACATAGATTTAAATGAAAATGATGAAGGTAGATTATTGGAATTAGAGCCTAATCAGAAAATTGAATATAGATTATTGATAAGTAATATTCCGAAAGGAAATTATGAAATCACTATTAGCTCTGCTGCTGATGCTGCTGATTTTGGTGGTATAAACAAACAGGAATTTACTGTTAATTAATTATTTCTGATTCACTAAATTGAGAAGTTATTTTTGTAACATTTTCGTATTTCACTATTCAACAATCAAAGGAACAATTCTTGAAAAGTAATTGTGCCTTTTTCAATAATAGGGTCATATTGTTGGGGAAAGCAACAACATATTTATTAAAAATAATACAATCGAGGTTAAGAAAGATTACAATTATATAAACGAAGTAGGATAACTTATTCTTAAAGATAGAGGAGTGACTTTTTGTGGGAAACCCGTATATATGCCGTTTCGAAATGGATCATAGAGGAGATGTAAAGATTAAATTAAATGGAGAGGGTCAAAAAATTGAATTCAAATTTATAATAGCTTATTTTTCCTTACCGTGTTTTTTCTTTAAACTTTTGCAACTATGGAATGGAGAGGCCAAAAATACATATAGACGGTTTCGGTTTTGCGGTGCTGTATTATTTGACTATTAAGGAAAATAGTTTGTATATTGAGCATTTAACTTCTGATAATGATGGTCAAATCGTTAAATCCCACTTAAAATTTGATTTTAAGAAATTTCTTAAAGCTATAGATAAGGGATTTTCTGATTATATTGATAAGCAAAATACTAAAGGGGTGATACCGATACAAATGGGGGAAGCAATTGAAGGATACAATGAATTTTCCAATATTATTGAGAAGAATCTAAATTAATAACAGGATTTGAATAGGTTAATGATTATTTTACTTAGAGTTTAGGTAAAATAAATGATTTTCAACAATCGGACGCTTTTCTTTAATAAGAAAAGTGTTTTTTCATTAAGGCATCAGATAATCGAATAAGTCCTTCTTAGAGATATCTGTATAGTTTGGTAAGGGTGTTAATCAAAGTAGCTCTTATTAATCAGTGGATTTGAAAAGGGTAAAAGATCTGAGCTGTTTAAAGTAATGATCATAGGGTAAAAAATGTACCAGAGATCAGTTTGTGAAAGCATGCAAATTGTGTTAAAAGCCTTTCTGAACTTTTTATTCTTTGGCTTTATATTAAACAAGATAGGAGAGATTTTGATGAGAAACCCACATCTAATAGATCCACGCAAGAAGTTTTATACAGAAAAGTTCCCGGATCAAGAGCAGAACACTCCAGCGCTACAGAGTAAAATGAGCCCTAAACCTGACTGCGGAGAAGAATCATATAAAGGATACAATCGCCTGGAAGGGCGCAATGCATTAGTGACCGGTGGGGATTCCGGAATTGGCCGTGCCGCTGCCATTGCCTATGCGCGTGAAGGTGCCAATGTGGCTATCCAATTCTTCCCTGGTGAAGAAGAAGATGCGAACGAAGTCAAAGAGCTTATTGAAAAAGCAGGCAGAAAAGCATTACTGCTACCGTATGACTTGCGGGAAGATGGCACAGCGACAGAGATTGTGACAAAAACTGTGGAAGCTTTTGGCGGATTGGATACGCTAGTATTGAATGCTGCGCAACAAATCGCACAGCCTAAACTGGGTGATTTAACAAACAAACAAGTACAGGATACCTTCAAAGTAAACATCATCAGCATGTTTGAGACCGTAAAAGCTGCCGAAGAGCATCTGGAACCAGGAAGTGCGATTATTACTACCTCATCGGTTCAATCTTTCAATCCGTCCACATCTTTAATGGATTATGCCGCTACAAAAAGTGCTATCAGCAACTTTACGATAAACCTTTCTTCGTACTTTGCTTCTAAGGGGGTGCGCGTAAATGGGGTTGCGCCAGGACCAATATGGACACCATTGCAATTGGATAACGGACAATTGGAAGGACAAATCCCTGAGTTTGGCCAAAACACTCCTCTTGGTCGTGCGGGACAGCCAGTAGAGCTTGCGCCGGTGTACGTTCTTCTAGCTTCCGATGAAGGAAGTTATATCACAGGTCAAATTTATGGGGTGACAGGTGGCGAGCCAATCGACTTGTAATTTTGAGTGTGAGTCAAAAAAAAAACACCTCACTCGAATTCAGTGCTATCCTACTCTTCCTTTATTACAGTACGGATCACGTAATAGATGGTGGACTAACAGTTTTAGGCATAGATAATGTAAAACGTAATAAATGATAATATGCCTGCAACAGTTAGTGTTTAGTATCCAATTGTAGCAGGCTTCTAATTGCTTTTCTTTAATAACAGTCTTCAACAATCGGGCGCTTTTCTCTGAAATTAAAGGAAGGCGTTTTTCTTTGAAAAGGAAAGATAGCAGGGTAGGAAAATAACTTTTATTTCAAGAAAGTATGTAGAGGGGGGAGTTTTATGGAGATTAATATTTTGATGTATAAAATGCTTTTTTAGGTCAATTAATAAGCGCTAGTTTAGTATTGGCTATTACTAATTTCGTCCTAGTGAAAAGTAGAAAGAAAGGAATTATATTTTTAACAATCTACATATTACTAAATTTATTCTCACTAACTATTGGATTTAAATTCTCAACATTAAAGGGGAGTGGTATGTTGATGATATACATTGGCTTAGGTGTACTAACATACTTTGTTATTTAAAAGAAACTTTCTAAAGGAACAGCGATTTAGATTATTCAACTACTGGGCTCTTGAATTGAATAGCAATCTTAAAAATCTGGACCAATTCTTGAATTACATCTATTTTAGTCTTTCATACCTCTACTACTGCCAAGTTACCAAGCTTGTTGTCAGATTTGAAAAGCTCTAGCTGTTTAGAAGCAAGATTGAAGCCTAATTCTTTGCCTTTTTTTATTTCTTAAAATTTCTCCCACTATTGACATTTAGTAAATACGTGCTAGAATGTTAAATAACTTCATCGCGTTGAAGCGTTGAAGTTTAAAGCGTGAAATTACAATCATCTAGGAGTAAGCAAAATGTTTTCTATTAAGGCAAAAACAAAACCGTCAGTATTCGAAGCATTATTCATTGTAATAATAGTTATTTTAATAATTTCTATTGCGATAGGCAAGCTTGGTGCTGTACCACATATCCCTATTCTTTTATCTATTATTCTTCTCATTTTTTACGGTTTGCTAAAACGTGTGCCATTTAACGTGTTGGAAGAAAGTATGAAATCTGGAGTCATTTCAGGAATAGGAGCTATTTATATCTTCTTTTTAATAGGTATACTGATTAGTAGCTGGATTGTAAGCGGGACCATACCAACGCTTTTATATATGGGTTTTTCTCTCGTATCGGCTAGTTTCTTTTATGCGATTGTATTTATCATTACAGCAATTATCGGTACAGCAATTGGTAGTTCATTGACAACTGTAGCGACGATTGGGGTTGCTTTTGTAAGTATTGCAGGAGCCATTGATGCATCAATGGGATTGACCGCTGGCGCTATTGTATCCGGAGCGTTTTTTGGCGATAAAATGTCTCCATTGTCAGATACAACAAGTTTAGCTGCGAGCATCGTCAATATTGATTTATTTGTACATATTAAAAATATGAGTTTGACAACGATTCCTGCGTTTTTAATTAGCGGAGTCCTATATGCTGCTTTATCTCCTTCAATTGAAGGAGTAAATAACACGACCATTGCGTTCTATCAGGCTAGCTTACAAGATGCAAATTTTGTGCATTGGTATGCAATCGTGCCACTGCTCGTCTTGATTGTTTGCACATTCAAAAAAGTGCCGGCATTTTTAACACTTATTATTAGTTCCCTTGCAGCACTGTTCTTATCAATATTTCATACGTCTTTATCAGTAAGTGATTATTGTGAAATTTTATATAGTGGATATGTTTCTGAAACAGGGGTTGAAGTAATTGATTCACTCTTAACTCGTGGTGGTATCAGTAGTATGTTCTTTACAATTATGCTTGTGGTGCTTAGCCTCAGCATGGGTGGGTTACTGTTTGCTTTAGGTATTATTCAAACATTGCTCAGCAAAATTGAAGATTTATTAAAATCAGTTGGTGCATTGATTACAGGGACGGCTATTACTGCAATTGGTATTAATATAGTAGTTGGCGAACAGTATTTATCGATTTTATTAACAGGGGAAGCCTTTAAGCAACAATATAGAGAACTAGGCTTACATCCGAAAAATTTAAGCCGGGTAATGGAAGATGCGGGTACAGTCGTTAATCCGCTTGTCCCTTGGAGTGTTTGTGGTTTATTTATTACCTCGATGCTTGGCGTTTCCGTAATCGACTATCTGCCTTTTGCGTTCTTTTGCTTACTAAGTCCAGTCCTTACTATAATATTTGGATGGTTAAATCTGACAATATCAAGAAACTAAACATACTAACATTAGTAGTACAAACCAAGGCCATGGTTTGTGCTACTATTTTTTATAGTGGTAGTGAAGGAAGGTCGACCAGCCTTTGGGATCATTTAGAATCCCTATTTAAAACAGACCAACTCTCTCCCTTATTTGAATCAGTTTAGTATGTTGGGTCCAAGAGATCGTGTATAAGAAAATGGAATCGATAAGGCACTGTGAAGGCTTCTATGATTGCCCAGAAAAATTTTAAGTAAGGTTTTAAAAAGCCGATAAATGAAGTTCAAGAACTATAAATAAGTACCATAATCGTTATTCAACAATCGGGCGCAATTCTTGTACAAGGAATTATGTTTTTTTCGTGATCTTCTCCAAAAGTGGGCTTACTTACTTGAACCAATTGTACGGGAAATAAGTGGAGGTAACGATGAAAGTCTACAACTAGTTAGTTTTAGTTGCAGACTCACAAATAATTAAACATTCATTTAACACCTTATCAAGTGTTTGACTTAGTTTTATAGTAGTCGGATGGTTTAAACCATACGTCATTCCACTCTTTATTAATTCTGTTCTAAGTACATTTATTTTTTCCGTCTTATTACAATTTATAAAGGTAGCTGCCATAAATATTATCTCCTATTTGTTATTTATAGATTTAATATACAGAAAAGGAAAAAACATGAAAATACCTTATTAATGAACAATATGAACAAATTTCATTGATGCTAATTGTTCAGGAAGTGAGGTAGAGATTTAATGGGAAAATTACAAGAAAATCAATAAAAGATATTGATAAGGGATCAATAAAAATTAACTGTTTGGATTGAAGGAAGAACTCAATAAAAAAGAAACTGTCTGGTGAAGACAGCCATCTTTTGGAGGCCTATAAATTTGCGGATGCGGCCACCAACATAACCACCAAAATATATCTCTTAAAAGGAAGGAAAGTAGGAAAATAGAAATCTCCGTTAACTCCTGCTTTCATATTAGATTATTCAAACAGTTTTTATTGGGCTGGACATATCCACTGAACAATACAAAGCCATTATTTAGTAGCTAATTCATCAATCGGGCGCTTTTCAATATGAGAATTTCATTAACGTTGTAAATGTGCGTTTTCCTATTGATACCCCTTAATAATGTCAATAACATGAAGCAATGATTCTCTTTATTTTATGGAAATGAAATTCTGATTTTTCTATCAATTAATGGTATATTTATTGTAATGATACTATAAGAGAAATGCAGATTTATAAAATAAGATAAAAAGCTTATAGATTATAGGGCACATTTACAGAGAATGAATTTGCACAATACTTGGAAAGCGTAAGCCCACTTTATTTCTTTTCAAGCGCCAATTTGCTTTGAAAGCATTGAATAATAAAGGAATTAAAACAGAGGTTCAGTTTATTTGGAATCTATTAAAAGTATAAAGAAGAAACGACTTGACAGTTGGATTAGTAGGGCGCATTCCTTTAAGAGTAGAAAAAGGTTTACCCGAAGGCTGGAGGATAGCAATGATTGCTTTTATTCAAAGGATGGCACCGCATACAAGGTTGCTTGCTCTGGTGTCGATCCTCTTTTTTGTTTTATTGAACTTCCGGCTTGATTTTTTCTCGGAACTTTATCAGCCGATTCGCCGTAACCATTTAGCTCTCCATGCAATCCTCGAGATGGTCAGCATTTTTGTGTCGATTACGATTGCCCTTCATGGCTGGGTTTCTTTCAAAGAAACGATGTCAGCAAAATGGCTGCTGTTTTCATCCGTGTTTCTAGTTGTAGCGCTTTTTGATATAATGCATACCTTCTCTTTTCCCGGGATGCCTCATTTTATTATTGATAGCAACCCGCAGGCATCTATATGGTTCTGGGTGGGAGCACGCTTGACCGAAAGCATCATTTTTTTGATTGTTATACTGTTTCCGTTCAAAACAAGAGTGAAATATTACCGTCGAAAGTATTTCTACCTATTGGCATTGCTGTATTTCTTATTCGTGTCGTTCGTCATCTATCGTTTCCATGCCGACCTGCCGCTTGTAATTGTCGATGGCCATCCCACACAACTGAAAATCACCTTTGAAATTGTAACGATGATCATCCATGGCGCCGTGCTCTATAAAGTAATGACTAGCGGGCCCGCCATGACTTATAGGGAAATCGCCCTTGCTTCGTTTTACCTGATCCTGTCTTCCTGGCTTTTAACTGCTTACGAAGATGTGAGTGAATACCGCAGTATGGCCGGTCACTTTTTCAAAGTTCTTGGCTATTACTATCTTCTGAAACATATGTTTCACTGGAAGATTGAAAAGCCTTATGCAGATTTGCATGACCTAAGCACGAGGCATGAGCTTTTGCTGAATTCGGTCGCTGAAGGAATTTATGGTATCAATAAAGAGGGCAAGGTGACATTTATGAATGAGTCGGCTTTAAGGATGCTCGGCTATGAGCAGGCTGAAATTCTTGGGCATGATTTCCATGACCTAATCCATCGAACAGCCGAGGGTTGTCAGTTCGCCAAAGAAGATTGTCTTACCACACAAACATCGCATGACGGAAAATCGCGCAACTCAAAGAATCAGTTTTTCAAGCGCAAAGATGGCCATATTTTTCCGGTTTCGATGAAGACTGAGCCGATGCTCAAGAATGGGGAACAGAATGGCACCGTTATTACCTTTTCCGATCTTTCACGGGAATTGCAGTTTGATGAGTTGCAACGAGAGAAAAGACAATTCGAACTTGAGCTAAACTTGGCCATGAAATTGCAGGAATCTCTCAATCCCCAGCAAAGAAAATGGAAAGACCAAGAAAATATTGGTGCGGTGAGTGTCCCTTTTCGCATTCTGAACGGCGATTTTTACACCATTGTCCCACGTGGTAATCTGCTAATGATGGCTATTGCGGATATTTCGGGCAAAGGCATTCCAGCTGCAATTCAGAAATCGATGATGGTTTATGCACTGGAGGACTTTAACAGCCGCTATGAAGAGCCACATGATGTGCTTACCAGCATGAATACGTTTATTCACGACTATACCAGTGACTATTCATTTGTCACACTGACGATGGTGAACTACAATAAAGCGACTCGGTTGTTTTCCTATTCGACAGGAGGGCATGAACCGATTTTATGGTACCGGGTCGAACGCCATGAATTTATTGAGCTCCATACGAAAAACCCAGCACTGGGCATTTTTGCGGATAGCCACTATACGACCCAAAGTGTGGTGCTCGAGCCTGGTGACCTAATCATCCTATATACAGACGGCTTAACCGAGTGTAAAACAGTATATGCCCCTGATGAAAATGACCTACTGCGGGAAGCGTTAATGAGTATTGATCATAGCCAGCCGGGTGAAATCCTGGCCCGGCAATTGCTTGATGAGGTTAATCAGCTGAGGCCATATGAGGTTCATGATGACCAGACGATTATGATATTAAAGGCTTGATTATGAGCTGAAGAACCAGGTGCTTAAGGGTGCCTGGTTTTTGCGTTTAACATGAACATACAGGGGTAGCATCGTTAAGGTTTCGAGATAGTATAGTTGTTTAAAAAATGATAAAGTCATTGAAAATTAAAATTCCGACTTTGCTCTTCAACAAAAAGCCCGATTGTGAAGTAACACTTAATAATTGAATTGGAAATGCAGGTTCCATTTGTTGGTTTGAAGAAGGGGTTACTGATTCGTATGGGGATGGACTTGAACCAAATGATCGGCAAAAGAGAATGATAAGAAAAAAGGATTCGATTCCACTGCATGGGAATCGAGCCTATATAATTCAACCCACCAGCCCCAATCTGTTTCCACATACACTCGACACATTGTGAGGCTGTTGCGTGCTTGGAGATAGTGTAAGTAAATAAAAAATAGCTGTGTTGTTGAAAATCCTTATGTGAATCTCAGCTCTCTGCTTTTTTAATATAATCTTTTAAATGGCTAGTTTTATTTATTCAATTCCTTATATAAAACATATTTTAAAGCAGAAATTTCATCTTCAGACAGTTTACCTTCAATTTCGGATAATACTTCATCCTTGCTAATTGAACCGTTTTGTACTTGTTCCTGAATATCAAGTAAACGATTAACGCCCACTTTTTTAATTAATACACGTGTCGCTTCTTCCTTAGTTTGGAAGGGAAGAGTATCCGGATTTGTACTTGCTGCCTCGCTAACAATTTCTTGAACCTTCGAATCGTTCTCGATATAGGATTTTATTTCTTCTACATTGTCGTCATCTATAGTAGATTCCACTTTTTCGATTATTTTTTCGGAAGCAATATTTGTCCCAAAATGCCACACAGCATAGCCAGCCGCTCCGAGTAAAACAAGAATTATTGCGGTAATTGTTAAAAACTTTTTCATCAACTCACTCCTGACACTTTGAATATAGCACAACTTCTCAAAAACTACGAAGAAAAGATGTTTTCTAAATTGATATAATTACAATTGATTGTGAACCCAGATCAGATAAGTTTTTACCCTAATACATAGATAGCATAATTATCTATTGTAGGTACGTCTATCTTTCTATCTGCTTTCTTGTTCCACAAAGGGCCAGATTGTTGAATAAAATTAAATAATTTTTATGAAGCAATGTACTCAAACTAACGGTCAGTTTAGCGAAAGAATAGAATTGGCACTTTCAGAGGCTAAAACAAGTTCTTTTAATAATATTACGGAGGCTAAAATAATGAAGTTAAGGAATATCCTTGTTTCCCTCATGGGAATAACGATGCTTATTTCTGCTTGTTCGAACAATGCAACTGATTCAGAAGTTGATATTTTAGAAAGAGAATCGGAGTATGGAGATTTACCGAACAAATTAAATGAAGCACAAACAAAAATTGAAGTAGCTACCGTTAAAAAAGAATATTCAACACAAGTGAATGAACTAATTTTAAAAATAGAGAATACAGGTACAACAACTGTCGGTTTTGATTTACCTCTCTATATAGAAAAGTTAATAAATGGAACATGGTACCAAATTCCGTATAAAAATTTCACATTTGCAGACATTACCTTAGGAACAGATTCTAATTCGCATTATGAACAGGCAGTACCGCTTGAACATTTGGATTATCAATTAACAGAAGGCAGCTATCGAATAATTAAAGCCTTCTATGTAAATGAAGGTGAATCTGTTCTTGGAGCTCAATTTGACCTTAAAGAATAATAGTTTTGATGATTTTTTGTTGCACTTACAGAGGCTTTAGTAAGAACGATATATAACAATCGGGCGCAATTCTTCATAAGCGAAGGATTGCATTTTTTTATTCAAGTAAAGGTGTAGGTTGTGAAATCATGTTTTGAAACTTTATTATAAATATAATGTCTAAATTAAAGGGGGGAAATATTTTGAAAAAGATAATTATCATACTTTGTGTAATTAGTTTTGCATTAGTTGGCTGTTCTCAAGAACCAATTAGCCAAATAAGTGAACCAACAACTGAACAAAATATAGAAACATACTCTAATACTAAAATGAATAATTTAGAATTAAAAAAGACCGAAGAAGTAGAAATTTTTAAAAAAGCGGTAAATGAATCGAAAAAAGAGCCGGGCATCGTCAATATGACAAATGCACAATATCAATTTGTTCTTGGTGAAGAATCTTTTTTTCTATGGATTGCAGAAGAAGCTGGAACGATAATGAATACAAAAGATACACACACTATTTATACACTATCAAGTAGTTCGGTTAAAGAAGTCTATAAGTTTATTAATAAAGGCCGATCTGAGAAGATTGAAGAAGTAGTCTATGGACACATTGATATTCAAAATATAGAGGGGTTAGATAATTTTATAAAAAATGTAGAAAATCAAAACGAAGCAAAATTAAATTATATTCAGTATGGGACAGAGGGGCAACGTGGAGTCAGGACATTAAGTAAATTATTCAACAATCGGGCGTAATTCTTGAAAAGAATTGTGCCTTTTTTAGCTACAGGTCCATATTCTTGAGTAAAGTTAGCGAAACAATCGAATTAGAGAAGACTAGCTATAATATTATTATTGAGGCAAGAGTTGAAAAATGAGGTCGCTAAGACTAGAAAAAAGTAAAAAGAGTCTGGGACAGAATTACAAAATTCTTTGAATGACGGAAAAATATATATAAAGAATTGGATACATATAAATTGATTGGAGTGGAGGGGCGAGTGTAGCTGACGGCTATGCCTTTCGCTACAGAGCGAAGCTTCCTGGGGGAATAGCACGTGTGAGAGACGCTCGTGTCGAGCCGTGCCATGGATGCGCGTCCGGCGCAACGGCAATCAATTTTAGCTAATTTTAGCTATATCAAGAAAACACCATTTTCCTACTTTAGGAAAATGGTGTTTTCGGGTTATGTCCCATCCTCTTTAAAATAAATTCAGTTAATTTTCATAAATGTAATTATTTGTAGGGGTATTTTGGATAGAATTTTACTGTTGCGGCAAGTTTAGAGCAGTTCCTGCAGCTTTCAAGTCAACATCTAATTGTTGAAATACATCACCAGGATAATAATAGCCTTTCGAGATCATATAATCAGTAATTCTACCGTGCGTTTCTATTGCTGTATTCAATTGATTCTTGAGAGTATCTCTAACTTCGGGGGTTGCAGTTTCTGTAAGGGCAAGTGCGTAGTTTTTAATTCCTGACTTTGCTGCAATTAGTAAATCAGTTGCAATTACTTGATCAGTTATTGCGCCCATTCCACCCATGTTTGGATTGTTTGTCATGTGTTATGCCTCCTATTGTAGATAGCCTTGTAGTGCTTGAATACTTTCTCTATCGATTTGTGAAGTCTCAGAAAGCAAACTTTTTAATTCTTCATCTTGAGCAAGTGCTGCCATAGCCGTGGATTTTGTTAAACAGAGGGTCTTAAAAGTTAATAACTCATGGATTTCTAATCTTTCATGTACACCCAGTTTTTCTTTCATAATTACCTCCTGAAATGGTCTAGATTTTAACCACAAATAGACTAACCAAAATCAATAATTTATAATCCATAAAAATATTTGCTGCTATTTGAAAAGTAGTTCAGGCATAATGATTCTTAATCTGTACTAGTAAGAATGGTTGTATAACTCAAAAATTTAAATTAGTGATCACATACATAGAAAATAAGAGCACTAATGAATTAGTGCTCTTATTAATAACAAATAGACGTAAAGTATTAGCATTTAATTTGTGGGGATAACAAACCTTGAATAAAATTAGGTAAGAATAAATTGAATTGTATACCCAATTTTAAATGCCTTAACTATGGTTGTAAGTTAACTGTTACATCAAATGTTAGGAACAATATTATTTCTTTTAAAGCCGGATTAATACAAAATTAAATTATCCTTTTATTAGTTTTTTACTAAGAAATGATACGAATAAAATTGCCACTACATTCACATTATATTTGTTCCACTACATTCACATTATATTTGTTGTGGAGGTGAGATAACATGGCACAAAACAACAACAATAACAATAACAACAATAGCAACAACCGTCAAAATAATGATGCAACAACCGTAACAACCGTGAGGAGTTTGCTGAAGATTTAAACTTTGACCGTAACAACAATAACAACAACCGTAACAATAACAATAATAACAATAATAACAACCGTTAATTTATACATCTTATAGATTACCTGAATCCAGAATAATATCACTTTTTCATGAAGTACATTATTCTGGGTTTTTATTCAAGTAAAGAACATTGTACTATCAGAATGATTGGTTCTCCATTCTAAAGTTTTCTGGCCTTTTTCGGGGAGAAATATCTAAAAATACAGGATCTAAATAAGATTTTTTGAAAAATAATAGTATAGATTGATTTATGATTGGCTAATATAATCGAGTAGGAAATAAAGCCATAAAATCTTTCCGAAGTAGCTCAGTGGTAGAGCAATCGGCTGTTAACCGATTGGTCGTAGGTTCGAGTCCTACCTCCGGAGTATTAAATGACGAACGCTATTCTTGAAAAAGGATAAGCGTTCATTTTTCATTAAGGAGAATCTTTTGAATCATTTCTTTACTATAATTTTGAAACATGCAAAAGAGGCTAAATTGATTAGAGAAGTAATTATAAGCTTAAATACAATTTAAAATTGTTCCAGATTATTGAAAGAACAAATGCTGGAAACTGCAAGGTCAAAAATAACACTCTTCTGCAATCGGACGCATTCTTGTACAAGAGATTGTGTTTTTTTAGTTGCATTCAGTTAAAATGAACGCTTCGAACAAAGTAATTACTGTAATATAGTAAATCTCGGAATATACTATTATCATTAGGTTAATAGTGTTAATCTATGTTAAGTACCGCGATTTTTAGAATGAACAGTATAAAACTAATATGGGAGACTCCTAAAAATGAAAAAGAAAATGAACTATTTAATCTTGCTTTTAACGACAATCATTATGGTTGGTTGTACCAATATAGAAGATGCATCCAAAACAGATGTAGAAACAGATCCACAAGAAGCAACCACAGTTGAAACAAGTAAAAATAGTGAAAAAAAAGAAACTATTACAGCGGTTGTTGATGAACCACAAGTAGAGGAAACACCAACCCAACCAAAGAATGAACTGTTCTCAGGGTACAAACATATTGAAGTTGATGGTGGTGATTTGTCTGGATATCGTGAAGCTAACGTCGTCGTTGACATTGGGTATGGGCACCGTGAATATTGGGCCTTTACGAATGAGTACGGGCAACTAGTACGTGTCATTGCTGACGAGATCATTCTACAAGATGACCGTAACGAACCTGTATTATCGTCTGGCAGGTATTATTCTGATGAGGCAAAGGTTCCTGGCATTGAAAGTGACGTTTTAGATGAAGGACATATTATTGCTGATTCTCTCGGAGGGGTATCGAATGCTTATAACATTACCCCACAAGATAGTACGCTCAACCGACACGGTGATCAAGCTTATTTGGAAGATGCCATCCGTAAGGCTGGTGGAGCTACTAATTTTGAAGCAATTATCACATATCCGAATACGCAAACGCAGATTCCTTCAAGTTACCAGTATACCTACACTTTAAAGGGTAACGAGATCGTTGATACATTTGACAATGTGAATCCTGATGAAGTAAACTCATCACTTGGTTTAACGAGCAGTGAGCCTTCTAGTTTAACTAGTTCTAACACAAACGGTGATATTGCTAGTATTGATACAAACGTTAATGGACTGGTGACGATTAAAGAAGCAAAAGCGGCAGGTTTTAGTATGCCAATAATGAGTGATCATTGGTTATATCCATATATGCAAGATAATGATATGGATGGTATGGTAGGTGAGTAAGCCTTCCTCGTTGGAAGCTTAATAACAATTTGCGAATGGGTGATTGTGCAGTTAATGGTCATATCATCTATAAAATTTGTACGGTAAAAATATAGTTATTTTTCATTAACGGAAGGATTTAGATCAATAACGCTCTTCAATTATCAGGCGGTATTCTTGAAAAAGAATACCGCTTGTTTCTTTTAAGGTATTATAATTTTGTGGTATCAAAATGGAGAAACCATAACTTTAGGCATACTTAGATGGGACCACGATGGGACTTCTGTAGAGATTATCCAAAGAACAAATGTAGAAATCACAAGATCAATGAAATAACAATATTCTACAATCTGGTACTTTCCTTGAACAAGGAAATGTTTCTTCATATAACCTGTATTCAAGGGGAGTTTATTGAGTGGATTTTTGATGAAGAAAGGAATACAGAATATTGGGCTTTAGCAAATGGTCAAAGAATTCACCTAATTATGACGTAAATGCATTTGTTGAATGGTTAAACAAGGTAGGATTTAAAAGAAGGGTCGCCAAAGCTAAATTAATCACTAATCCTAAATTAAAAGTAAGAAAGATAGTTTATTATTAGTTTGTTCCTGCTTAGTTAATTTGCAGAAAAGGGCGCGATACTTCAATAAAGAAGATCCTTTTTTCAGTTTTGGCTGTTTATTGAAGTACGGATTCTTTTATTATAAATACTTTCTAATTTTTTAAGCACATGGACGGTACCTTAAGCATTTTAGCGCTGTAAGAAAAAAGTTAGAACTAAGTCCGCTTATGTTCTAACTCTTTTTATTCACTTAGAAGTATTTCAGATTGAATATTTAGACCTAAATGCTATGCAGATATTCTTTTTGGAATAACAGTCTTAAGTCTGATAATGGTAATAATTCCTAAAAAAAAGGCTATGGAAATAAAGTGGTATTTATTAAAATAAAACTTATAACCGGTAAATGGAGGTTCTGCATGGAATTATGGGATTTGTATGATATAAATCGTAATAAAATAAACCGTACTTGGGTTCGTGGAGATAAGCTTCAACCTGGTAATTTTCATTTAGTTATTCATATATGCATTTTTAATTCAAATGGAGACATGCTCATTCAACAAAGGCAGCCCTTCAAAGAGGGGTGGCCAAATATGTGGGATCTTACTGTAGGAGGGAGCGCGATTGCTGGGGATACAAGCCAAACTGCAGCACAAAGAGAATTGTATGAAGAGCTAGGATTGAATATAGACCTTCAGCAAATACGTCCTCATTTAACCATTAACTTTGAGAACGGCTTTGACGATATTTATTTAATTGAAAAAAATGTCCAGTTACATACGCTCACTTTACAGTACGAGGAAGTACAAAATGTGAAATGGGCAAGCAAGAAAGAAATTTTGACTATGATCAAAGACGGAAAGTTTATTCCTTATTATGAAAGCCTTATTCAGTTAATATTCGATAGCCGAAAGCAGAGAGGCACTATTCGAGGAAAATAGGCTAGTTTTAACTGAAAGTATTATATAGTTTTTAGGCTTAAAGTGATTTTTAGTTGAATTACAATCGCCAACAATCGGGTTCAAATCTATAATAGGGATTTGAACTCGTTTTCATTTAGCTTCATTTTGAGGTAAACGCAATATGATGAGTTATAAAACACGGTTTTAATAAATTGAATATTTATAATATTTCTTTAATTTGATTGAATATCTGATATATCATATTTCATATATTACGATTAATGACAGCGCTTTCTTATAATATTTTTAGCAATTTATTTTTAGGAGATCTAACGTATTCAATCAATAATAATGAAGAAATAACGATTTTTCCAATGCGCATTTTAATTTGAAAATGTAAGGGGGGATAAATTATTAAGAAATTACCGTGTATCGAGTATTCTTATATTCGGAAAAGAGGTATTCAGTTAGATTAAGTAAGTGTTAAATGGTGAATGCTCTAATATTTTCTCATTTTTTAATAATGAAGTTGAAGAATACTATACTTGAAAGTTTGGAGGTTAATTGATGGAGATACAAATGGAAAACACTCAATCTAATAAAAATTTTATACAAAAGCTATGGGGTAATCTAAAAGCATATGGACCGGGAATAATTATGATACTTACCATGATGGGTGCAGGCGACCTTATTACAGCATCTGTATCTGGTGCAAACTATGGTTATAATCTAATGTGGCTTCTTGTATTGTCTCTTTTAATACGGTTTGTAATTTGTAATATTATGGGGCGTTTCCAGATATACAATAACGAAGGCATGACTATTTTAGAAGGCTATGCACGCCTGCATAAGATTTTCCCTTTCTTTTTTGGAATTGCATCTTTATTTATAGGACATTTAATTGTAGCTCAAATGATAAAAGGATCAGGAATCGCTCTTAATTGGATGTTCGGATTTGGAAGCGACTTCATATGGTCAGTAATCGTTGTTTTAGTAAGCTTATTGATTATGGGAAGAAATGTTTATAAAAAATTAGAGTGGGTAATGAAAGGCCTATTAGCCATACTGACTATCTCTTTTATTGGATTGGCAGTATATAGCAAACCTGATGTCATAGGTATTGTAAAGGGGACGGTTGGTTTTGGTTTGCCAGACGACACAGGTGCCTATAATGTAATACTTGTAGGAATTTCATTAGTAGGTGCGGTAGCTGGTTCTCTTACTAATCTGATTTATCCTTATTTTTTACAGGATAAAGGATGGATTAAGCCAATTCACAAACCAATTCAACGAAATGATTTACTGTTTGGATTTATTGCGGCCATCATCCTTACATTGGCTATTTGGATTATTGGAGCAGAAATCTTACGTCCCAATAATATTCAAGTTGAGACCATAGATGATATTTCTCGTGCTCTTTCCATATACATGGGCGACTTAGGATCTTGGATTTTTTATCTTGGTGTTTTTGCAATCCTTTATAGTAGTGTAATTGGAACAGCAATTGGCTATGCGAAAGTGATTACAGATTGTTATTATAAGGTGACCAATAAGATATTGAAAAAAGAACAAAAAATAGAGGGAGATTCAAAGTTTAAGTGGATCAGTTTGTTTCTCCTTATTTCCCCAGTGATTTGGTCTGTACCTGGATCTACTGGATTCGTAGCTCTGACCCTGTTTACGAATGCTTTAAATATTATAGCTTTACCAGCGATTGCAATTGGTCTACTCATTATTTCCAATCAGAAGAAATACTTAGGTAAACATACAAACAATTGGTTCGAAAATAGCATGCTAGTAGGGGCGACATTACTATCAATTTGGGGATCTTGTCAATTACTCTTAAGCTTCTTCTCTTGAGTGGTAATCTCATTTAACCAACTGTTGTAGTAATAGATTAACCAATACTCATAAGGAGAACAACGAGAATGAATGAAGAAATTGTAACTAGGATAAGTATGCAATCACGGTCTGTACGTGAGTTGATTTATGAAGAGATTAAAGAAGCAATATTGAATAATAAGTATGAACCTGGGGCTCATTTAAGGGAGCGGGAACTTGCAAAAGAATTTAATGTAAGTACGACACCGGTCAAAGAAGCTTTACGGCAACTCGAAAAAGATGGTTTAGTAATAACACAAGCTAGAAAGGGTTCATTTGTTTCCACTAGCTTCATGAACTCAGTGGAAGAGATTAGATGGGCAAGAGCAGCACTGGAGGGAGTTGCTGCACGCTTGGCTGCCAAAAAAAGAACTGATGAAGAAATAACAAATCTTGAATCTATCTTAATAAAAATGAAATTCTATACAAATAAAAAAAATAGCAAAATGTTAGAAAAATATAATAGTGAATTCCATGATTTTATTATACAAATTGCAAAGAATACTTATATCTCCAACCAAATAGAAGCTGTATGCTCCTTTGATAAATTTATTAGGAAAAATGCATTGTCTGATTTGAAGGAACATGACAGGGCTTTTAAAGAGCATCATTTTATTTTCGAGAAGATAAAAGAGCAAGAGGCTGTAGAAGCAGAAGATGCTATGCGAAACCATATTAATCGTTCTACAAATTTTTCCTTAAGCAAAAACAAAAGTAAATAACTTCATTTTGGTGGAGGAAAAATCCAATTATAAATAACTTTGATAATTTTAGGTTAAGAAAATAGCTTTTCAATGAATGATTTATAATCTATATAATTTTGTAGATAAGCATAATTTAAATTATCTGAATATATCTAAAATTTGGACGTATGATATTATTTGTGCAACAGCTTATAAAAAAACTGATATATCAAATATCATATATTTTCTATTAAATAAAAATACATTGTTAAATACATGAGAATATCGAAGGAAGGATGGATTTTTGTTTGATAATAAATTAAAGACCACAATCAATGGTAATTCACAAAAAACGGCTTATGGAGTATTTATTGGTTTTCCAAGTACACAATTAGTTGAAATGGCTGGATATAATGGATTTGATGTAATTGTCATTGATAATGAGCATGGTATGCTTTCAGCCGAAAATATTGAACATATGGTTATTGCATCGGAAAATGTTGGAGTTACTCCATTGGTGCGCGTTAGCTCAAATAGTTCAAGTGAGATTTTAAAAGTGATGGATAGAGGGGCACATGGTGTCCACGTTCCCCAGGTTGAAGAGAAAGAACAGGTCAAAAAAATCGTTGAGGCGGTCAAATATCCGCCAATAGGAAAAAGGGGAGCTGCATTTTCAATGAGGGCAGCTCAATATGGCATAGTGCCGATACACGAATATTTGGAACATGCCAATCAACATAGTTTAATTTGTATTCATATTGAATCTAGTAAAGCAATGGAAAACCTTGAGGAAATTTTAAGTGTCGAAGGAATAGACATGGTTTATATTGGTCCTACTGACTTATCAGTCTCTTTAGGATTTGGCGGACGTATAAATCATCCTGAAGTTTTAAAGAGTATTGATAAAATCTACGAGACTGCAATAAAGTATGGAGTAAAAGTCGGGATTCATACGAAAGATAAAGCTGGTGCAAAAGCCAGAAAAGAATGGGGAGCAGATTATGTATGCTTAACTGTAACTTCCCTAATTAACCAAACCTTTAAGGAATATATAATGGAAGTGAAAAGTGAATTTGGAATAAAATTATAAATTGATTATAAAGGGAGAGAAAATCAATGGGTTATTCTAATTTAACTAAGAAATTTTCTACTATTTCAGCAATTAATATTGTCCCATTTAAAAATGAAACAAAGGAAATAGATTGGAAGGGACTGGAAGATAATATACAATTCCTGTTGAAAAATAAGTTAGAAGTGATTGTGCCAAATGGAAATACAGGCGAATTCTATTCTTTAACCTTTGAGGAAGCGAATAGCATTACAAAAGAAGTAGTTCGTCTAGTGGATGGGAGAGCCACTGTTGTAGCAGGTGTTGGCTATGCAGTGGATACCGCAATTGAAATGGGGAAAGTAGCACAAAAAGCTGGTGCTGATTGTGTTATGATTCATCAACCAATTCATCCTTATGTTACAGAAAAAGGGGCAATTGAATATTTCAGAAATATTATTGAAGCGCTAGATATTCCATCAATTATATATTTTAAAGATCCTAATTTAAGTGATAATGTACTAAAGGAATTGGCACCTATGGAGAAACTAGTAGGTGTTAAATATGCAATTAATGATTTGCCGAGGTTTGCAAAACTTGTTAGGCAAGTACCTAAAAAACACAATATAGCTTGGATTTGCGGTACTGCAGAAAAATGGGCACCATTTTTCTTTAATGCTGGATCAGTAGGATTTACTTCTGGACTAGTTAATCTTTATCCTGAAAAATCAGTTGAATTGTTAACAGCATTACGTGAAGATAATAAGGAGATAGTTTGGAAAGCTTGGTCTGAAATATTGCCATTTGAGAATCTTAGAGCAAAAAATAATAATGGCAATAATGTTGTGGTGATTAAAGAAGCTATGGAATTACTAGGTTTAACAGCCGGTATTACTAGGGAACCAGTTGCTCCCTTAGGAGAGAATGACAAAAAAGAGCTATCCGATATTCTCAAGTCATGGAAATTAACTTCAGAAAGTTTAGGAGTTTAATTAGGTTCAATCTGTAAATGATGATCTTCGTTTTACCCGGGAAAAAGTATTACGCACACCAAATTTTATAAGAATGTGGAAACCCTTTCTCAATAGAGAAAGGGTCTTTTACAGTAAATTACTTTACTACCCCGGGCTTTAATTAAAAGTAAAAAGAAGGAATCACTTATTTGTTAATTCACGAAACCAGCTAATGTAATTATAAAAGATAAATAATAATAGAGGGATTTCAAAAAGACCATCTGCGAAGAAAGAAAGAACTAACGAAAATCTCCGTGCGATGTAAATTAGATGGAATTAAATTAAGTTTAGTCCCACATATTACTCGTGCAGTTAATATAATATACATTACCTAAACAATGAACCTGAAACTTCTTTTTGTTATTTAAAGTCATAACTAATATTAGAATCTATATGGATTATGGAGAGACAAAATGGGGATTTCTGATATTATCATGCTCATGCTTGTTTATGGTGGGCTTTATATATATACATGGCAAATGGTTTCTTCAAAAAACTAAATAATTGTGTACATAAAATCAATAGTCCTAATTATTTTATATGTTTTCGTTTCTACTAATATTTGGTTCACTTTCAAAGGGAAAGAATATCATACTAACAACCATAACGGACTTGAGGCAGTTAGTTATACTAGTGAAGCAATTCTTAGGATAGCTTTTTTTAGTATTTATAATGTAATTTTATAATTGTTAAATATGTTTTTAAAAAGAAATAAATCTTGGGTTATAAAATCTAAAAAATACCTACCTACCTATAAATCATGTGTGAATATTCAAAAGCTACACCTACATTTTGAAGTTGATTAGTAGTAGGAGGTATAAAATATAAAAGAAAAAAGTTTGAAGTTCTATGGATAAGTATAACCAGATTATCTTCGAAATGAAAAAAGGCAGCCAAATAGCTGCCTTAGTCTTTTACTATCTATTGTAATCATTCATTCCATTATTGCGTGGATTTAACGGATCGTTTGCCGGATTCGTGGTTGGGTTTGTACTTGTTGGACTTATCGGATTATCGACTGGTTTAGAAGCAGGACCTTGCTTCATCTCAGTCATTGCTTCTTTTATTACTTTTTTTGTATCGGCATCTTTATTAATCGTAGTTCCTTCAATTTTATGATCAAGCTTTTGAAGATATTTGGCTGCAAAATCTTTTCCACCAAGCCCAAATGATAAGCCAAATGCCAGTGCAAGTGCACCAAGCGTTAGAATAAACGCCGCATTGACAATGGAAGCGGCAAGGCCGAGTTGGTCAAGTGCCATAAAGATCGAGATGACGATTATCGCCGCTTGCGCAACATTGGCCAGGAATTTATAATGTGGTCCTTGAAGAACGATGCTGAGCAGTTTCTTAACAAGACTTCCTAGCCATAAGCCTACTCCAAGGATGACAAGAGCTGCAATCACATGAGGCAGGTAGGCAATTACACCTGTTGCCAAAGTGACCATGAATTGGAGTCCAACAATATTAAGGGCCTGCACAACAAACAATAGAACAATAATTACTTCTGCGATATAGCCAATCACTTGGGAAAAGCTTAAACCATTGCCTGTAGCAGCAGAATTGTTTAAACCCATAGCGGAGAAATAAGAATTTAATCCAATGCGCGTAAGTAGCGTGGAGATGAATTTACGTACCCATTTTCCAAGCCAAACGCCAATCAGCACCAAGAAAATAGCAACAGCGATATTCGGCAGCATGGTCAGTACATCATTAAGCATGGCAATAGCCGGTTGGGAAATGCCTTCAATATCCAATCGTTCGAGTGCTGCGATGACCGTAGGAATGAGGATCAGAACAAATACGACTGTCCCAATGACGGATGCCAGGCTTGTTCCTGCCAATAGTCGTGATAAGCCAAGTTTTGCCGTTAATTTTTCGCTTCCGATGGCTTGCAGTAAATTTGTTACAATATCACGGACGATTTTCGCGATAAACCATCCAACTATTAATATAAGTGCTGCTGCAAGAAGTTTAGGCAAAAATGCCAGGATACTTTCCAGCATGCCGGTGAACGGACCGACGATGCCATTGAGGTTTAGAGCACCCAATACAGCTGGCAGGAAAAGCAGCAATGTCAGATAGAAAACAATTTTGGCCACTTGATCCATGATGTTGGCAGGTTGTCCTTTATCGTCTGCTAATTTCCATTTGCGCAGCTTTTCATGAACTTTCAGCGTACTGCCGCTTTTTCTGATTAACATGCTTAGACCCGTAGCAATAAGCCATGCAACTAATAGAATCAGCGCTGCTTTTAAAATGCTTGGCACCGCAGCCATAATGGTTGAGAACATGCCAACTAATGGGGAAGCTATCGTATCTAGATCCAGGATGTTAAAGAACAAGATAAAGACGAGTACAAGCAGAAGATAATAAATAATCTTGCTGATTATTTTTTCAGAAGAATATTTTCTATTTGCATTATTTTGGAAAACCTTGTCATCCAGGCTCGTTTTGCGGAGTCCTTTTAAAACTGCCTTTTCAATTGCTTTTGCGATAAACCATCCAATTAACAATACTAAAAGTGCTAATAAAAAATCAGGCAGTTTGACCCAAAGATAGTCAAACCCACTCCAGTAGCGATTATTGTCCAATATCTTCACTCCTTATTAAGAATTATTGATGGGACTACTTTTCTTTACCCAATCCTTTTAGGAGTAAACAGTAACGGAGCAACCGTTCTCTTTGCTCAAAATCCGTCATTTAATAAACAAACTTTATTATCCTCTTTACATTTTAGCCAAGACATTTTATGAGGGCTCTCGGATGAATTGTTTATCTCATTAGATTGTTTGAAGTGGAGTACTGAATTATAGGGTGCTTTTGCATTTAAAGATTTGGGCTTTTTTAATAATTCACTTTAATTTCCAATTTAGAGAAAAAATATAGACATATTTAACTAGATTATCAAAAAATGTCCGGGGAATAGAATAAGTGTTCCAGCATTGCTTACTAAAGGAGGAATTATCATGGCGGAAGATATCAACAAAGTAGAGAATCAATTAAAGGACCTATCTCAAGAGGAAAAGGATCAAATCTTGGAAAGTTTTACTCAGTTTAAGAACTATTTAAGCGAACAAGTTTCTAAAGGCGAAAAATTGGGCTTAAGTGAAGAAACGCTTGCAAAAGCAGCTGAAAAAGTTGCGGACCATCTTGCGAAATCAGAAGAACCTCGTAACAGTGAAGAAAAAGTATTGCAGGAACTATGGAAAGCAGCAGAAGGTGAAGAAAAACATGCAATTGCCCATGCGCTTTTACGAATGGTGCAAAATCAGTAAATAAAAATTGTAATTAGGTAAAAAATGAAATCATCCCCTCTCTAAATAATAAATATTTTAGAGAGGGGATGATTTTTATTTGGGTTAAGATTATACCAGTAAATTTGAAATCTTTAATTGATAATAGCTTTACATCAAAGCTTTTTTGATTTGGCATAAATATAGTTATTACGGATGGGAGGTAAAAAGCACTGGGAAAGAAATGAGAGTAGTTACACTTTAAGCTTTTACTATGGTGTATTTTGCTGAATTTTCGAAAAATACATTGACACCTGTTTTTGAAGCGTTTACAATTAAACTAGTTATTAGACATTAGTGCTTTACGTTACTTAGAATAATGAAAAGGGTTGTTAATATGGCATTAAGTAATGATCGCCGTATTGGGAAACACGCTATCCTGCTTTTGCTTTCCGATGATTCAACTGAACATCTTGAAATGCTCAAGAAGTTGAAATGGAAGAGTTGTACAGGAAAAGTTGGATCAATGGATGCACATAAGGTAGTTGCTGCGATTGAAACAGCGGCTAAGAAAAATGAGGTTATCGATCCGGATCTTTATCGGGAATCACACGCATTATACCATGCGATTATTGAAGCGTTGAATGGGATAACGAGAGGTCAGGTGCAAATAGGATCCGTCCTGAGAACAGTCGGATTATCATTTGCTGTTTTACGTGGAAATCCCTATGACAATGAGCAAGAGGGAGATTGGATTGCCGTTTCCTTATACGGAACAATCGGTGCACCGGTCAAAGGATCTGAGCACGAAACAATTGGTTTAGGCATTAATCACATATAATTTGCCCATAGTATTTAGTTAATAGGGGGCTATATCAAGAAATCATTTTTTATGATTTCTTTGATATAGCCCCCTTTTCTATTTTAACAAAGGAATGTGAAGGGAGATAAAAGATGGTTATATTAAATGGTCAAACACTTACTTTTTCAGATGTACAAAAAGTATTATTTGAAGGAGAAAAAGTTGTTTATTCAGAGGATAGTATGAAAAAAGTTCAGGAAAGCCGAAAAGCGGTTGAAAAAATCGTTTCCGAAGAGAGAGTTGTTTACGGAATTACAACAGGTTTTGGAAAGTTTAGTGATGTGCTTATAAGCAAAGATGATGTTGAAGCGCTACAGCTAAATTTAATTCGTTCTCATGCTTGTGGAATAGGTGATCCTTTTCCAGAAGTTGTATCACGCGCCATGATTCTCCTTCGAGCAAATGCATTATTAAAGGGCTTTTCCGGTGTGCGTCCTGTTGTCATTGAAAGATTGCTGGAGTTGATAAATGCTGGGATCCATCCCGTCATACCTCAACAAGGATCATTAGGTGCCAGCGGTGATTTAGCGCCACTTTCACATTTGGCATTAGTATTGATTGGTGAAGGAGAAGTTTTTTATAAAGGAGAAAGAACAACCGCAATACAGGCATTAAAGAGCGAAGCCATTTTTCCGATTACATTAACAGCTAAAGAAGGGTTGGCACTTATTAATGGTACTCAGGCGATGACAGCAATGGGTGTTGTTGCTTACTTGGAAGCAGAAAAATTAGCTTACCAAACGGAACTCATTGCATCACTTACAATGGAGGGGTTACGTGGGATAATAGATGCATTTGACGAAGACATTCATTTTGCTCGCGGCTATATAGAGCAAGTACAAGTTGCAGAGCGAATTCGTAGTTACTTGGCAGATAGTTCTTTAATAACAAAGCAAGGAGAACTTCGTGTACAGGATGCATACTCAATTCGTTGTATTCCTCAAGTACATGGTGCCTCGTGGCAAACACTAAATTACGTGAAAGATAAATTGGAAATTGAAATGAATGCAGCAACGGATAATCCCTTAATTTTTGATAATGGAGAAAAAGTCTTGTCTGGCGGTAATTTCCACGGTCAACCGATTGCATTTGCCATGGATTTTTTAGCAATTGCCATAGCAGAATTAGCCAATATATCAGAACGTCGAATTGAACGACTTGTAAATCCACAATTAAATGATTTACCACCGTTTTTAAGTCCGGAACCAGGCTTACAATCAGGTGCGATGATAATGCAGTATGTTGCAGCATCACTTGTATCTGAAAACAAAACCTTGGCACACCCGGCAAGTGTTGATTCCATCCCTTCATCAGCGAACCAGGAAGATCATGTTAGCATGGGGACAATTGGAGCACGACACGCATACCAAGTAATTACAAATACACGTCGGGTGTTAGCGATTGAAGCCATTTGCGGTCTACAGGCTGCAGAGATTCGTGGGAAAGTTAAAATGGCTTCCGCTACACGTGGATTTTTAGAGAATGCTAGGAAAATTGTTTCATATATTAATGCAGATAGAGTGTTTTCTAAGGATATTGAAGCAATGAATGACTGGTTAAAGCATGGAACCTTTCAATTCAATAAAAGTGAAGCATTAATATAGTGATAGATTATCTGGTCAGATAGGGTAGAACGTGTTTCTAAGCATTTTTATTTAATACCATAACTTGGAGGCGAAATAATATGAAAGAGACAACAAACAACAAAGTTGCGCGCTTGACTGGTACAAAACTAAATACGAAAGGCTGGCAACAAGAGGCAGTGCTTCGTATGTTGATGAATAATTTAGATCCAGAAGTGGCGGAAAGGCCAGAAGATTTGGTTGTATATGGCGGTATTGGAAAAGCCGCGCGTAACTGGGCATCTTTTGAGAAAATCGTTCAATCCCTTAAAGAACTAGAAAATGATGAAACATTACTTGTGCAATCTGGTAAACCAGTGGCAATTTTTAAAACGCATAAAGATGCACCACGTGTCCTTCTTGCTAATTCCAACATTGTACCAGCTTATGCAAATTGGGAAACATTCCATGAACTCGATAAAAAAGGGTTGATGATGTATGGACAAATGACGGCAGGTAGCTGGATCTATATTGGCTCTCAAGGTATTGTCCAAGGAACGTATGAAACATTCGCGGAGTTAGCGAAGCAGCATTTCAACAATACGCTTAGAGGTACCATCACTGTTACTGCAGGGTTAGGTGGAATGGGTGGTGCACAGCCGCTTGCTGTAACAATGAATGGTGGCGTATGTATCACAATTGAAGTTGATGAAACAAGAATTGACCGCAGAATTGCAACTGGCTACACAGATGTAAAAGCATATAACTTAGATGAAGCGATTAGGTTAGCCGAAAAAGCGAAGAAAGAAGGGAAAGCCTTATCGATTGGTTTATTAGGTAATGCATCAGATATTCTTCCGGAAATGATTGTGAGAAACTTCATCCCTGATGTATTAACCGATCAAACATCCGCTCATGATCCGCTTAACGGTTATGTTCCTTCTGGGATTTCTCTTGAAGAAGCAGCGGCTTTACGAAGCTCGAACACAAAAAAATATGTAAAGCTTTCGAAAGCATCGATGGCAACCCATGTAAAAGCAATGCTTGAGATGAGGGATAAAGGAGCAATTACCTTTGACTATGGGAACAATATTCGTCAAGTTGCTAAAGATGAAGGTGTAGAGAATGCATTCAACTTCCCAGGATTTGTTCCAGCTTATATCCGTCCACAGTTTTGTGAAGGAAAAGGACCTTTCCGATGGGTGGCATTGTCAGGAGATCCAGAAGATATTTATAAAACAGACCAAGCAATTTTACGTGAATTTAGTGAAAACGAGCATTTATGCAACTGGATTCGTATGGCACAAGACAAAATACAATTTCAGGGACTTCCATCCCGAATTTGTTGGTTAGGATATGGCGAACGTGCGCGTTTTGGGAAAATCATAAATGACATGGTGGCAAGTGGCGAGCTAAAAGCACCGATTGTCATCGGTCGTGACCACCTAGATTCTGGCTCTGTTGCTTCACCAAATCGTGAAACAGAAGCGATGAAAGACGGGTCAGATGCTGTTGCAGATTGGCCGATTTTAAATGCAATGCTCAACGCAGTTGGCGGCGCTACTTGGGTTTCCGTACACCACGGGGGTGGAGTAGGAATGGGATACTCATTACATGCGGGAGTAGTTATTGTGGCAGACGGTACAAAAGAAGCAGAGGCACGAATTGAGCGAGTATTAACAACAGACCCAGGTATTGGTGTCGTGCGTCATGCAGATGCTGGGTATGAACTAGCAAAGAAAACTGCCCATGAAAAAGGAATCAAAATGCCGATGCTTGATAATGGAGATGGTCAGCTATGACAAAACCTATCTGGATTAAGCATGCAGCACAACTGGCCACACTTGCTTCTAATGTAAAAGGTCCACGCACCAAAGAAGCGATGTCTGACTTAGGGATAATCGAAGACGGCAGCTTGTGGATCGAAGATGGGATTATTCAAGCTGTAGGGACAACAAAAGAACTTGAAAAACACTATTCAGAAAAGCTGGATGAAATAGAAATTGTTAATGCCACGAACCATTTAGTCACTCCAGGATTAGTCGATCCCCATACACATGTTGTTTACGGGGGGAGCCGTGAACATGAATTTGAAATGCGCCTCCAAGGTGCAACCTATATGGATATTATGAATGCAGGAGGAGGGATTCATGCGACTACACGTATGACAAGAGATGCAACAGAAGATGAACTAATTGAACAAACGATACGTCGACTCGACTCCTTTCTAGCACATGGTGTAACAACTGTTGAAGGAAAAAGCGGTTACGGGATGAATCTTGAAACAGAGCTTAAGCAATTGCGAGTAATGAAAAAGCTGCAAGAACAGCATATGATTGATATCGTTCCGACTTTTATGGGTGCCCATGCCGTACCACCTGAATATAAAGGGCGTGAAGATGAATTTGTCGATTATTTGATTCATGACATGCTCCCGGTAGTAGCCGCGGAAAAACTGGCAGAATTTAATGATGTGTTTTGTGAAAAAGGTGTGTATACACCCCGGCAAACTGAGCGGATTTTAGAAGCAGGAAAACGTTTGGGATTAATTCCGAAAATCCATGCAGATGAAATTGAGTCTTATGGTGGAGCAGAATTAGCAGCAAAAATAGGTGCCATTTCTGCCGAGCATTTGTTAAAAGCGTCGGAAGCAGGCATAAAAGCGATGGCAAACTCTGGAACAATCGCTTGTCTACTCCCTGCCACAGCCCTGTATTTACGAGAAGAAGCAGCTGCAGGTAGAAAAATGATCGACTTGGGTGTAGCTGTGGCAATCTCGACTGATTGCAATCCAGGTTCTTCACCAACAACTTCAATGCCACTTGTGATGAATTTGGCTTGTATTTCTATGCGTCTTACTCCTGCTGAAAGCTTAACAGCAGCAACTTATAATGCGGCTTGTGCGATCAACCGGCAGGAACAAGTGGGATCACTTGAAGTCGGTAAACAAGCCGATATCGTATTATGGAACACGAAAAGTTATCAGGAACTGCAATATTTATTTGGTGTAAACCATGTAAAAGCTGTTTGGAAGAAAGGTGTAAAGGTGGTGTAATATGAGTGATCATTGGCTTCAAATTCCTGAATGGTCCTGGAATCATCCAGAGGAAACTCAACCAACTTATGTTCATCATTGGGTCCAACAACTTAAAAACATAAAATCTGCACCTGACATGATTCTTTACGGTGCACCTATTTCGAGATCTTCAATTAGTGTATCTGGAGCTTCCTTATACCCATTAGAGTTCCGCCGAACATGGAAAAGTTTTGCTACATACAATTTGGATGAAAATGTTGATTTAATCCACTATAAAGTAGCAGACGCCGGGGATGTGGCAATGCATACGACCGATATTCTTCTATCGCATCAACGTATTCAAGAGACAACGACTTATTTAGCAAAACACTATCCAAGCTCAACAACGTGCATGATTGGCGGTGACCATTCGACAACTGCATGTGCGGTACGTGGGGTTAAAGGAGCTTTTTTAAATGAAGTGATTGGAATTCTGCAGCTTGATACGCATCTTGATGTCAGAGATCCGAAAGAATTAGGACCGGCAAACGGAACACCGATTAGGCAATTGATTGATGGGAAGATTGTTGAAGGAGAGAATGTCATCAATATTGGATTACATGGCTACTTTAATGCAAAGCCGCTAATTGATTATGCAAATGAACACAATATTGGAATGGTGACATTAAAGCAAGCGCGCAAAGACGGACTGATCAAGACAATTCAAGTTGCGCTCGAGCAATTATCGGCAAAAGTTGATCGTATCTACGTGACAGTTGATATGGACGTACTAGATATATCAGTTGCTCCGGGTGTACCGGCGTCAACTCCAGGTGGGATGTCATCGATTGAACTGTTTGATAGTTTACTAGAAATCGGCAAGCATCCTCATGTTAAGCATATCGATTTTGTTTGTCTAGATCCCAGTAAAGATTCGGTCGTTGCCGAAACGGTTAAGACCGGAGTGTATGCGTGGCTACAATTTGTTACAGGACGTATTTTACAGGGCAAATGACATAGATTCCAAGTGCATTTCTCCGAAGATCATATTGGATACTATTTGCTGGCATTTGCAGCATATAGTATCTTTTTTTATTTATCAATAGAAGGTTATTACGAGGATTTAAGAAGGGAATTGCCTCAAACGGTAGCAAAGCCGAGGTTATTAGGACGATTCAAGAAGAGAACTGCCTCAAGCGGTAGCAAAGTAATATTTGGAAAGCTTCTGTTAAAGGCTTTTAATACAGAGTCTTCCGAGATTCTTGATAACAGCAGGTATTTCTTATAGTTATATAGAAATTAAGTTAAATAATCGAGTTATAGGGTGGTGTTAATGTGTTAATTAAACCTAAAAAATTGCAGCTGGGAGATTGTGTTGCAACGGTAAGTCCTTCTTGGGGAGGCGCAGGTGAACCAGAACTTAGATGGAGATATGAACAGGGTATAAAGAGACTAGAAGATATTTTCGGACTAAAAGTTGTCCCGATGCCGAATAGTTTGAAAGGTGGAGACTATCTATACAAAAATCCTCAAGCCCGTGCCGAGGACTTGATGACCGCATTTAAAGATAAGAGTATAAAGGGAATCATTGCAAATATTGGTGGAGATGATAGCATACGTCTACTGCCATATATTGATTTCGATGTTATTCGTGAAAATCCAAAAATTTTCATGGGCTATTCTGATACAACCATTTCCCATCTATTTTGTCATAAAGCCGGTATTTCTTCTTATTACGGTCCAGCAATTTTAACCGATTTTGCCGAAAATGTTGAAGTGGATCCATACACGATTCAAATGGTAAAGCGAACTCTCTTTTCCAATGAGATCATTGGTGAAATTCAACCAGCTAATGAATGGACGAGTGAGAGATTAGAATGGATAGAAGAAAATAAAAACCGTAGGCGGACAATGCAGAAAAATTCAGGTTATGAGGTCCTTCAGGGTTCGGGTGTTGTGCAAGGACATTTAATTGGGGGTTGTATTGAAGTACTAGAGATAGCAAAAGGAACAGAACTTTGGCCAGAGAAAATTTATTGGGAAAACAGCATACTTTTCTTTGAAACATCAGAAGACAAACCAGCACCGGACTTCATTAAGTATTGGCTAAGAAATTATGCTACGCAAGGCATTCTAAAAAAGACAAATGGAATCATCTTTGGTAAACCGCAAGATGAGAAATATTACGAAGAGTATAAAGTAGAAATACTAAGAGTAATGGCGGAATTTGATTTAGGGGATTTGCCAATTTTGTATAATTTGAACTTTGGTCATACTGAACCGAAATTTATATTGCCATACGGCGTAAAGGCAGAAATTAATTGTGAGAAGACAACTTTCACGATATTGGAAAATGGAGTGGAATAATTTTAAAAGAGTAGATTTGTGAAATTATCTTTTACTACTATACTCAAGCGCGTTTCTTTATGAAATGCGTTTATTTTAACAGTATGAAGATAGTTTTTCTAAAGGAGGCATTATTTTGCGCTCTTTATAAATGTCTGCATAATCTAATGAAAACTTTAAGAAAATATGTAAATTTATATTAAAATTTAGGGGGGAAGCAAATACCTTATAAGCTGTGGCACAATAATCAATGTGATTTCTTTTGAAACTATGATTGGAGGCAAGTCTGTGAGAAAAATAACATTATCAAATGGAAAAATAGTTGAAGTCGAGTGTCTGAGTTGTGCATTAACAAGTGGTTTGATTGAACCAGATGGTGGTGTTGTGCTGGAAACGGAGTATTTTCACGCTCATCAGGATGTTGCTTATCCAATCAAGGGCCTAATCATATTGGCTGCTAAGCGGCATTTCAAATGCTTTGATGAATTAACAGAAGCAGAAAAGATAGATTATCTTCAGGTCCTGACCAAAATAAGGAAGGCACAAAGAGATGTTTTAGGAATTGAATATGTTTATTACTTTTATAATGAAGATACAACTCATCATTTTCACACTTGGATGGTTCCAAGATATGAATGGATGTATAAATTTGGTCGCTCCGTTGAGTCTATTAGACCCGTTCTCCTTCACGCTCGCCATGAGATGAATAGCGAAGATAATATAAAAGCAATAATGGATGCAATTGACGCATTAAAAAAAGAATTAAATACATAAGATAGTCAGTTTAAAATAATAGCATATAAATCAATTAATAATAGAGAGAAAGAACATAGAACTCGGAAAGGGTGAAGAAATACTGATGGAAAAATACTCAAGCCTTGAAACAATGAATATTCCGCTCGAAAAACAAATTGATTGGTGGAAGGCAATTGTTCATTCTATAAATGATGGAGTCCTTGTCATTGATAACAAAGGGATTGTTCAACTAGTAAATCCAGAGTATCTAAAGATTACAGGGGCGACTCCTAGTATTATCGGTAAGCCATTAACGGAATCTCGTCCTGGTGCCCAATTAATTGAAACGTTGATCGATCGAAAAACTAGGGTAGGTGTTTACCGGAAAACGGGGAATCGAGAATACATCGTGGATATGGGTCCGATTATTTTAGATGATAAAGTGATAGGTGCTGTATCTGTTTGCAAGAGTTTGGATGAAGTCCATAAGCTTACCCAGGAATTAAAGCTTAAAGGGGAGAAATTGGAGCAGCTTCAGAAAAAAATGAGTTCTTTATATGGAGCTAACTATACTTTCAAACAAATCATTGGCAAAGATTGGGGTCTTAAGGATGCAGTTAATGTGGCTGAGAAGGTTGCTGACACCGACTTACCTATTCTAATTACAGGTGAAAGTGGGACAGGAAAAGAACTATTTGCTCAGGCAATACATAATGAGAGTAAACGAAAGAACAGACCGTTTGTTCCGGTTAACTGTGCAGCTATTCCTTCTGCACTTTTAGAAAGTGAGTTATTTGGCTACGGAGATGGTGCTTTTACCAATGCAAAAAAGGGTGGCAAAATTGGTCTGTTCGAAATGGCGAATAATGGAACAATATTTCTAGATGAAATTGGAGATATGTCATTTGATCTTCAAGCTAAGTTATTAAGAGTGTTGCAAGAAAAAAAGATTCGTAGAGTGGGAGAAACAAATGAAAGGGGCATCAACGTAAGAATAATCGCGGCAACCCACCGTGATTTGCAGCAACTTGTTAAAAAGAATCATTTTCGAGAGGATTTATATTATCGACTAAATGTGATTAGCCTCCTTATACCACCCTTACGTGAAAGAAAAGACGACATCCCTGAACTTGTTAACTCCTTTCTCCAGTCATCAGTCATAAATTTATCTTTAGACCAGGAACCAATTAACTATACAATCGACCCACAAACCTTAAGATTTCTGCAGTCTTATGATTGGCCGGGTAATGTACGTGAATTAAAAAACATAATTGATTATGCCACTTGTATGGTGGAAGAAACCGAAATCAACATTGAGCATTTACCAGAGACGCTTACAAAGAATCGCATAGATTTTAAGGATTTCGATGAAACCAGCAGCTCTTTTAGCTCCTTACAAGAAGCAATTCAAGAAGCTGAAAAGAGATTTATTGTAGAAACGTTAAAAAAGTTTGGAAATGATCTTGAAGAGAAGAAAAAAGCAGCTAGTGTGTTGGGTATTTCATTGGCTACTCTGTATAACAAAATAAAGCGATATAATTTAGATTTCTAAACATTTAGAAACACCCCCTATATTTCTATCAAATTAGAAATATAGGGGGTTATTGTTATCTGAGCTTTTAGATAGGTTTTTGGCACTTTATTATTCTAAATATTTAGAATGGCGGAATTTATAATTTGCTAAGTAAATTGAAAGCAATTCAATTTAAAGACCCCCTTAGAATCTTCCTATTACTGAATGTTTTTACTTAAAAAAACAGCGAATTTTCTCATTTATGTATGAATTCGAAAAGTTGGCATGATAATTGCTAGATTAAAATTGAATGGATGAAAATTTTAGTCAGTAGGAGGGTGTAGTTAAAAAGAGTTTTAAGTTAGCAAAGTAATGAGACAAAGATTAAAGAACCAGGGGGGATTGGATGATTGCATTATTAGGATTTTTAACAATTGCTACTTTTCTAATATTAATTATGACAAAGCGACTTTCTGTAATTGTTGCTCTCGTTCTTGTTCCATTGTTTTTTGGGCTTTTCAGTGGATTTGGAACTGAACTCGGTGCCATGATGTTAGAAGGGATACAAAAGGTAGCACCAACAGGGATAATGGTTGGTTTTGCGGTATTATATTTTGGACTAATGATGGATGCGGGATTATTTGATCCAATCATTTCACGGATAATTACAATCGTTAAAGGGGATCCGCTCAAGATTGTAATAGGAACGGCGATTGTCACAATGATAGTTGCATTGGACGGAGATGGTGCCTCTACATTTATGATTACGATTTCAGCATTCCTACCAATCTATAAACGGCTAGGTATGAATCCTCTCGTTTTGTCTGGTGTAGTTGCTTTAGGGGCAGGTGTCATGAACATTGCACCTTGGGGTGGCCCAACAGCTAGAGCAATGAGTGTACTAGAAACCGATTCGACTCAATTATTTAATCCCATTTTACCTGCTATGTTCATAGGGATAGTATGGGTATTGTTTTCAGCTTATTGGCTCGGCAAAAAAGAGCGTGAAAGACTTGGCATTGTAGATTTAATAGTAAATACTGAGGTTTTAATGGAGACTTCATCTACTGTTGTTGAAGGAAAAAGACCAAATCTTTTTTGGTTTAATCTGTTGTTGACAATTCTGCTTCTTGTAGCCTTGGTCATGGCTTGGCTGCCGATGCCAGTATTATTTATTGTTGCATTTGTAATTGCTTTGTTAGTTAACTATCCAAACTTTGCGGAGCAGCAAAAGGTGGTAGCTAATCATGGAAGTAACGTTGTATTGGTGTCTTCAATGATTTTTGCCGCAGGAATTTTTACAGGAATTTTAACAGGGACTAAGATGATCGACGAAATGGCCATTTCTCTGGTTTCAATAATTCCCGATCAAATTACAGGATTATTACCATTATTGGTAGCGGTTACAAGTATGCCGCTTAGCTTTGTATTTACACCGGACGCCTATTATTTTGGGGTTCTTCCAATTCTTACTGAAACTGCAGTCAATTTTGGAATAGACCCAATTGAAATTGGGCGTGCTGCAATTCTAGGTCAGATGACAACTGGCTTCCCATTAAGTCCACTGACTGCTTCAACATTTATCCTTGTTGGAATGACTGGGGTAAATTTAGGCGAACATCAAAAGTTTATTTTTAAGTGGGCATTTGGAACAACGATTGTAATGACACTTATGGCATTAATAACAGGAGCTATATCTATAACGATTTGAGGTGTTGAGAATGATTAGAATTGGTTCAGGAGCAGGTTTCTCGGGTGACCGATTAGAAGCGGCCGTGCTTTTAGCGGAAAAAGGGAATCTAGATTATCTTATACTGGAATGTCTTGCCGAACGCACAATCGCATTAGCTCAAAAACGAAAATTGAGCAATCCTAAATTGGGTTATGACCCCTTATTAGAAAAGCGAATGGAACTACTTTTACCAGTCATCAGTAAAAATAAGGTGCGAATTATTTCAAATATGGGAGCAGCAAATCCAGTGGCAGCAGCTGAAAAAGTGGTAGAGATGGCTGAGTCCCTCGGGATTTCCTTAAAAGTGGCTGCAGTAATAGGAGATGATGTCCTAGAACATATTAGAATGGACGAAAGAAGTTTGGAAGGAGATCTTCCATTATCATCATATGGTCAATTAATTTCAGCCAATGCCTACTTTGGGGCAGAAGCAATTTTACCTGCATTAGAATCAGGGGCTGATATCATTATTACCGGTCGTGTTGCAGACCCGTCCTTATTCGTTGCTCCGATGGTTCATCATTTTGGATGGTCATTAGATGATGTCGATCGTATAGCTCAAGGGACGGTAGTAGGACATTTGTTGGAATGTGGAGGACAAGTTTGTGGAGGGTATTTTGCTGATCCAGGGAAAAAGGATGTTCCAGACTTTGCCTATTTAGGTTTCCCTTTCGCAGATGTACATTCAGATGGTTCCGCCGTTATCAGTAAGATAGAGGGTACCGGAGGATTGATTTCTCTTGCAACAGTTAAGGAGCAGCTTTTGTATGAAGTATTAAATCCAAATGAATACATTACACCCGATGTTGTGGCTGATTTCACAACAGTAGGGCTTAAGGAAAATGCCCCAAATAGCATTGCAGTATTTGATTGTAAAGGAAAGTCTAAACCTAGTGCATTTAAAGTAAGTGTAGGCTACCTAGCAGGATTTATGGGAGAAGGGGAAATTTCGTACGCCGGAAGCAATGCGTTAGGGAGAGCAATGCTTGCAGGAGATGTTTTGCATGAGCGGCTAAAAGGCGAATTCAAGGATTTACGAATTGATTATATTGGTAGTACATCCGTCCATAGAACAAATTTTGGCGTTTCCGAAGAGCCTTATGAAATCCGACTCCGAGTAGCTGGAAAAGCAGATTCAGCTGAAAAGGCAGCAAAAATTGGGGAAGAGGTGGAAGCATTATATACCAACGGCCCAGCAGGTGGTGGGGGAGTCCGTAAATATACAAATGAGATAGTTGGGATTGTTTCTACATTAATACCACGCAGTAAAATCGGTTCCGCTATTATTTTACGGGAGAGTGTACAAGATGAAAAAAAAATTATATGAACTAGCCCATAGTCGTGCTGGAGATAAAGGAAATACACTTATCTTATCTCTCATTCCGTATGATGAACAGGATTACAATCTATTATGTGAAAAAATAACGGCTGAAAGTGTCAAAGAACACCTTAAAGAAATAGTAGAAGGTAAAATTATCCGTTATGAGGTTCCAAATATTTCTGCACTTCAGTTTACATGTCATCATGCATTGCTTGGCGGAGTCACTACTTCCATAAGCATGGACACTCATGGAAAGAGTTTAAGTTTTGCGTTGCTGGAGATGGAAATTAATCTTGATTAACTATAAAACTATTCCTCCTTATTTGGAAGTAACCCAAAATAAGGAGGAAACTAAGGATTAGGTTCGCAAGGAGTATGTAGATAGTGAGGTAGGGTGGTGTAAAGAATAAGGCTGGAACAGAAGTTTTGTTCAGTCCCAGCCCCACCCAATAATCATTCTTTAAATTTTAGGAGCCTGATTGAATTTAAAATGACGATCAATGCGGCACCTGTATCGCTTAGTACAGCCATCCAAAGTGTCAGGTAACCTGGGAAAATCAATACTAATGCAGCTGCTTTTATAATAATGGAGAACCAAATATTTTGTTTAATAATCATTAAGGCTTTTCGACTTAACTTCATTGTATGAGGGAGTTTATCAAGATTGTCAGCCATCAACACGATATCCGCCGTTTCCATTGCTGTATCTGTCCCAGCCCCACCCATTGCAATTCCTAAATCTGCTGTTGCTAGAGCGGGAGCATCATTGATACCGTCTCCTACCATCGCAACCTTATGGCCTTCATTTTTTAATCCTTTAATAGCAGCTACTTTATCCTCTGGTAATAACTCTGCAAAATAACGATTAACATTGGCTTGTGAAGCAATCTGTTTTGCTGATCCTTCATTGTCTCCAGTTAACATGACCGTTTGCTTAACGCCACTTTGTTTTAATGCATTCAAAGCAGATACTGTATTATCTCGAATGGTATCAGAAACTGCAAGGATCCCGATAATTTTCGTTTGTGATCCAATGATTACCACAGTTTTTCCCTTACTTTGTATCTCTTGCAAATATTCCTTCAAATTTTCTAAAGAAATATTAAGATCTTTGAATAACTTTACATTACCTGCATAATAGAATTCTCCTTCAATGGTTGCTTTAACACCTTTACCTACAATGTTTTTGTATGATTCCCCACTATAAGGACGTACTTCTTTTTCGTTAACATAATCAACAATTGATTTGGCAATAGGATGCGTTGAATATTCTTCTAGAGTTAATGCAATTGATAATAACTCTTCTTCCGAACCATTGATTGTTTTTATTTCAGTCACTTTAGGTTTACCTACAGTTAAAGTACCGGTTTTATCGAATGCAATTGCACTGATGGCGCCAGCCTTTTCTAAAAAAGTACCGCCTTTAATTAAAACACCATTCTTTGCAGCATTACCTATCGCTGACACAATGGCAACTGGAGTCGAAATAACTAAAGCGCATGGACAAGCAACAACAAGTAGTTCTAATCCTTTATAAAACCATACTCCAAAAGTGCCGAATCCAAGTAGGGGAGGCAGCGCCATAATGCATAATGCTAAGATAAAAACAATTGGAGTATAAATGCCAGCGAATTTATCTACAAATGCTTCTGTTGGTGCTTTTTGTTCTTGTGCTTCTTCTACAAGGTTAATAATTTTCGATATCGTTGTATCTTCAACCAACTTTGTAACCTTGATATCAAGAGAACCATGTTCATTGATCGTACCCGCATATACAGAATCACCAAGGGCTTTATCAACTGGAATAGATTCCCCGGTAATTGGTGCCTGGTTGATACTAGATTCTCCAAGTATGATTACACCATCTAAAGGGATTTTTTCTCCTGGTTTTACAATGATGATTTCACCAACATTGATTTCTTCAACCGGCTTTTTAAAAACCCCATTGCCCACCTTAACCCATGCTTCTAGTGGGGCTAAATCCATTAGATTACGAATTGAATCCCTTGTGCGTTCAATGGATTTATTTTGAAGGTAGTTCCCAATTGCAAATAACCATACAACTGTTGCACCTTCAAGCCACTCACCAATCAGGGCAGCTCCAATTGCAGCTGCAGACATTAGTACGTTCATATCAAGAGAGCGACTTTTAATTGCGTAGAATGCACTTTTTGCCGGTTTATATCCACTAATCACGATAGCAATACCGTAAAGAATTGTGGAAAGCATTGGGGAAATACCATTTGAAGAGCCAATAAAACCAAACATTATCAATACACCAGATAAAATGACTAAACTCATCTCTTTTTCAGGTTTTTGTTTAGATTCATTATCTTGCTTTCTTAATGGTAGGGAAGCTTTATAACCGATCTTGGAGACTTCTGAAATAAGATCATCAACACTGCTCGAATGTTCGATTTTCATTTTGCCGGTAGAGAAATTAACACTAACGTTTTTAACGGATGGTAGGGTATTTAGGTGATTTTCGATGCTTTTTGCACAGCTGCCACAGTCCATTCCCTCGATAATGTATGTTTTCAGTTTTTTATTCTGATTGAAAGGTACAGCAGAGTATCCAAGTTTTTCAATTTCCGTTTCAATTGGAATCAACGCATTAGCATTACTTGCAGCTACTTGCATTTTTGCAGTACTGAAATTTACCTTAACTTCTACTATATCTGCAAGTTTACTTAATCCTTTTTCAATTGTTGCTGCACATGCAGAACAATCCATTCCATTTACTCTATAGGTCATATTTTCTATTGAAGGGGTAGAACCCGTAATCAATTTATTTGAAGGTTGTGCATTGTTGCTACAGCAATTTGGATTTCTTGTACCTATAGTTATATCCTTTGTAGAACTGCTGCAACATTCAGATTCTTCTTCTTGCTCTTCTACTAATTCTTTCTTTGAATTACTGCTGCAACAGCTCGATTTTTCTTCTTTTACAATGGATATCGAATTAATCTCTGCAATCTTGTTATCGGAACAGCAACTTGACTTTACAGCTTTAACAGTAGAGTTACAGCAACTATTTTCTATTATTTCAACTTTTTTATTTGAGCCACAGCATTTTTCTGCCAATATAATCCCTCCTAATCTATGTGGCGATCACAACAAGCAACGTCATTTTCTACATCTTCTAGCACGACATCAAACATAGTTAATAAATCTCGTATATGTTGATTCCGCAAGCTATAGTACATGTATTTGCCTTCATTTCTGCCTACGATAATTCCACAACCTTTTAAACAGGCGAGATGTTGTGAAATATTCGATTGACTTCCTTTTGTCTCTTCAATAATTTGAGAAACAGTTTTTTCTTCTTCTTTAATACATTCTAGAATTTGAATTCTGGTTTTATTAGAAAAACCGTGGATTAGTTTCATCTTCATATCAAAATTGGTTGTTTGCACTTGCATCAGCTGTCTCCTTTCATATTAGCTGTGACTAATATGTAGTATTACTATCATATTAGTATTTACTAATATGAGTGTCAATAATTAATTAAAAAGTGGAAATTTCTTGAATAAAAGAGTTATAACTGACCAATGCGCAAAATTGTTGAGTAAAGTAAAGATTTACTTACAATACACTAGATATTTCGAAAGTAACGAAAAACTGCCATGTTATACTAATGAATAGCTGGAGCGTTATTTTTTAAAAAACAATGTATTTATTGTTGTTGTAAAGAATCGAAGCAACATAAGGCAGGAGGTATTAGAATTGAATATCACTAGGGAAAAGATAGAAAATCATCAGATTTGGATATATGTTTTTGCTTTAATTCTAGGAGGACTTATAGGTCTATCTATTGAAGATATAGGAACTAGTTTAGAGCAGACGATCTCGCCACTAATTGCTGTTCTGATGTATGGAATGTTCACCCAAATACCGTTCCTAAAACTGCGAGAGGCTATTTTAAATCTGAAATTTATGAAATCATTACTTTTAGGGAATTTTATTGGGATTCCAATAATTGTTTGGATTTTAACATTATTATTTCCGCAATCTCCACCAGCATTATTAGGTGTCTGTTTAGTTTTACTAACTCCATGTATTGATTATGTGATTGTCTTTACTCAACTAGGTAAAGGAAATGAGAAATTAATGTTGGCATCTACGCCTATTTTATTTGTAGTACAAATAATCTTGCTTCCTTTGTATCTATGGTTGTTTATTGGTGAAAAGATGGTTGGCATAGTTCAGGTAAAGCTGTTTTAAGCATTTCTATTGTTGATAGTTGCTCCGCTAATGGTAGCTGTGATTACTCAATTGTGGGCTAAAAAGAGAGTACTGGGAGAAAAAGTTTTAGTCTACGCAGCATGGTTGCCGGTTCCATTTATGGCTTTGGTATTAATTGCTGTAGTCGCATCACAAATAGGAAAGGTTTATAGCGATTTAGATGTTATTGTACGTGTAATTCCAATCTATATTTTATTTTTAATCATCACACCATTTATTTCACGCTTTATCGCATTCTCATTTAGATTGGATACGGGGGAAGCCAGAACGCTAATCTTCAGTACCGGAACAAGGAACTCCCTTGTAGTACTTCCATTAGCACTGGCTTTACCTGAGTATTGGGCAACGTTGGCAGCAGCTGTGATTGTAACACAAACGATTGTGGAGTTAATAGGCGAATTAGTCTATATCAAGGCTGTTCCCAATTTGATATTAAAAGATTCAAAAATTAAAGAATAGTATTCTTCCTCGGATTAATAGCTACAAATTTAAATAAAAGTGGATATTCACGATATGTACTAGACAGCCAAGACAATGCGTTCAAAATTACCTATCTTAAATTAATAGGTACATAATAAATAAGAAAATATTAGAGTAAAGCATAGCTATAGAAATATGGTGGTGCTTGTAGAAGAAAATATAATATTCCCTTAAAATGGAGTTATAAATTAAATAACAAAGAGGTGATTGTTACATTGGTAATGCTAAATCAGGATTCTCAATATGTTCGAGCAGTTCATCTAAATAGAGACCAAATTTCATCCTATAACCACTACCCATTCAATCTTCCAGTTATTCAGAATTTCCATGAAATATTGTTTCACCCAAGTGTCACTTATATTATTGGTGAAAATGGCATGGGGAAATCAACATTACTTGAGGGTATTGCCATAGCTTTAGAATTTAATCCTGAAGGAGGCACATTAAACTTCAATTTTTCTAGCTATGACTCACACTCAACTTTAGACGAATACCTCCGTTTAGTAAAAGGAGTAAATAGAGCGAAGGATCATTTTTTCTTTAGAGCGGAAACTTTCTATAATGTAGCGACTAATATAGAGGATTTGGATAAGGAACCTGGATTGGGGCGTAGAATTATCGATTCTTATGGGGGGAAATCACTACATGAACAATCTCATGGGGAATCTTTTTTCGCGGCATTTATCGAGCGCTTTCAAGGAAATGGTTTATACATCCTTGATGAGCCGGAAGCAGCGTTATCACCATTAAGACAAATGTCAATGCTGGCTAGGATTAATGAGCTTGTACATCGGGGTTCTCAATTTATCATTTCTACTCATTCACCGATTATTATGGCCTATCCAAACGCTAAGATAATGCAGATTTCTGAAGAGGGAATCAGTGAATCAACATTGGAGGATACACAACACTATTCAATTATGAAGCAATTTTTTGAAAATAAAGATCGAATGCTGCACCATCTTTTTCAATAAAATTAGTTGTGTAATTATGTGTTATCTTGGTATTGAGTGCTATCCCTCAACACACATTTTTATTATTTACAACCCACAACATATAAGGTGCCTATATTAAATAAAAAAATATTTTAAATACTGGAAATTTATATTAAAATAACTCTATCAATGGGAGAGGAGGATTTTAAGTGTGGATTATAGCAGCAGTAATGACGATGTTTTGCTTTGGGATTAATAATATGATTTTTAAGGTCACTTCAGGAAAACGTCTATCAAAAGTACATATGCAGTTTTTCTTTTACCTAATCGCGTTTCTTTTAATGTGCTGCTATGGAATAGTTTCAGGGTTTGCTCCATTTAATGGATTAACGATTGTATTAGGTATCTTTATCGGGATATTGAATGCAAATGGTAATATACAGATGGCAAAGGCATTCGAAAAAGGACCGGCGAGTATAACGTCACCGCTTATTAGCACAAATACGGTTATTCCAATACTAAGTGCGGCACTTATTTTTCACGAACACATTACACTCATTCAATGGATGGGCATTATTGTTATGCTTGCTTCTGCAGCTGTCATCCAATATGTACCACGTAGTGGTGTTAAAATAAACTATAAGCCATGGATGTACCGTGTATTACTATCGGTTGGATCGTTTGGTGTACTCGGTGTGCTTATGAAGACATCTTCACATTTACATATTGATTCAATTAATACGCTTGTTTGTATGTATGCTGGCGGTGCTGTTTATTTATTAATTAATAGCTTCATTCTGAAGGAGAAATGGCAGCGTACAGAACTGAAATTTGGTGCAATTATTGGTTGTTTTAGTGTTATAGGTTATAGCAGCTACTTTTTTGCTCTTGATACAGGTGTTGCAAGTATTGTATTCCCAATTGTTAGTTTAAGTTGTTTAGTTGTCGTTCTCAGTAGTTGTTGGCTATATAAAGAGAGGCTTAAATTGTATCAAGTTTTCGGGGTGATAACTGCACTAGTTGGGATTATGCTAACGAAAATTTAACGAAAAGATTCTTGATATCATAAAAATTAAATTCCGTTTTTTACATTGAACCTTACCCGAATTAGGTAAGGGCTATAATTAATACACAAAAACCTTCCAACATGGAAGGTTTTTGTGATAATCCCGGTTAAGTTGTTAGTTTATCAACTGCCTCTTTTTATTTTTGCTTCACTTTTTAAACCAGTTAACAAAGAGTAACTCATGACGAGCATGATAATGGCGAATGGGAGTGCAGCTGCGATGGAGGCAGTCTGCAATACGTCCAACCCTCCGGCAAGCAGCAACACGGCAGCTAAAGCAGATTGGATAACTCCCCATGTCATTTTTATTTTGTTGGAAGGGTTTAATGTTCCGCCTTCACTTAGCATTCCTAATACAAAGGTTGCAGTATCGGCAACTGTTATATAATAAATCGCAACCACAACGAAACCTAAAATACTTAACAGAGAACTTAACGGTAGGTGATCAAAGAATATAAAAATAGACAATGAAACGTTTTCGGCGATATGTTTTGCTAAATCTTGGTTAGCCGGATCTTGTACAAGGGCAAGAGCCGATCCGCCAAAAACGGACATCCAAAGGCAGGTTCCGAGTGTGGGAACAATCAATACACCGACCACAAATTCCTTTATGGTTCTCCCTCTAGAAACACGGGCAATGAACATGCCGACGAATGGTGCCCAGGCAATCCACCATGCCCAGTAAAACAAGGTCCATGAAGCGATCCATTGCTCACCTTTTCCAAAAGGACTTAATCGTAAACTCATATGTAAAAAGTCACTTAAATACAGTCCTGTTGTATTGAAGAACACTTTAAATACAGTCAACGCTGGACCTACTAACAGAATCAGTACAATGATTGCCACAGAAAAGATAATCGCTGCGTTGGATAAAAACTTTATTCCTTTTTCTAATCCAGTATTAAGGGAAATAATAAATAGGATGGTTGCAACTAATATGACAATTAGCTGTATAAATAATGTATTAGGTATACCGAATATGTCATGCATACCAGCAGTAACCTGCATGGCCCCAAGCCCTAAAGAAGTGGCAATCCCGAAAACTGTTGCAAAGATGGATAAAATATCAATGGTTTTGCCAATCGGTCCGTAAATCCTGTCGCCCAATATAGGATGAAAAGCTGAACTGATAGATGCAGGAAGACGTTTATTATATTGAAAAAAAGCAAGAGCCAACCCTATAACGGTGTAGATAGCCCACGGATGCAGCCCCCAATGGAAAAATGTATATTTCATTGCGGTGTTGGCTGCTTCGATGGTATATGGATCTCCATACGGAGGAGCTGTGTAGTGGGTTACTGGTTCGGCGACGCTCCAGTACACAATCCCCACACCCATTCCAGCACCAAATAACATGGCCAGCCAAGAAGCGGTAGAGAAGTCAGGTTTGTCATTTCTCCTACCTAGTCGGATATTTCCGTATCTCGAGAACAACAAGTAGATAGAAAAAAAGACGAAGAATATAGTAGTACCGAGATAAACCCACCCTAGGTAATCAATTGAGCCATTATAAATGGCGTTCGTTACTTTGGTAAGATTATCTGTAAAAAAAACTCCCCAGATAATAAAAATCAGGGTCAAAAACAAAGAGATAAAAAAAACACTATTTTCTTTAATCTTATTCATGGAAACCTCCTGGTAATTGAAGAAGAATACAATGTAGATTTAGCTTTTTCAATTATTAAAGGGATTATATTGAAATTCCCATTTATTCGGATTCATCAACTCTTCGTGCGGCACTTCTATACTGCCACCTAGGTAAATAGTTTGTCCGTTAATTTCAACCACCATTGCTTCAATTAACACATCACTATCCTTTTTTTTGTATATGTCTCCCAACTGTACGGATAGCTCACCGTATGGATGGATAATTTGCGGGCTAACGTTATCATAGTCTTCATTGATATTCACCATGTCTTGATAATCGATAGGATGACTGTCAGGAGCCCGGCCAGGCACCATCAATAAATACTCGGAATGCTTGATACCATCCAAATCACTTGTTATAACACCTTTGTTATCAACTGTTTCAACCATTTCAATTTCATTTAGGGAATAGTTGTCCAGTGTATCGGGGTTAGGATTGTTAATTAAAATTAGATCTCCAGCTACTGGTTTTTGATTATTCCTGAGCGTATATACTTTATGATCATAAATAAAGCTGTCATTTTCCGTTGGGATGTATCTAGTAACACTTGCTGCATTGGTTATATGCTGTGTTAGATCCCTTAATTTAATAAGATGTACGGATAGCTTATATATGGGTTTTACTGCATATACCTTGTGTAACTCATTGTTATAGTATACAAATTGCCCTTTTCTTACTTGATACAATTTCACAACCAAATCTCCCTTCAATAATAGGTGGAGTAAAATTTATAACAACTTGCAATAACGGATTTAGCGCTTTATTTTATAGAATGCCTTGATTTATAGAAAACATGAATTATTTATTCGAAGAATTTTAAAGTATTAATGTTGTGTTTCACATCAAGATGTGACATTGACTCGGCACAAGGTACATCCTTACAGACGTTTAAGCAATTAATTACATGGAGAATAGAAGAGCAAGGGGAAAAGGTTAACATTAAAAATCCCCCGTAAATATATACGGGGGTTTAATAATTTAGCATTTTAACAGTAAAATTCATTTTACTGCCAAGAACCGAATTTATTGGATACGTAAAATTGGTTTAATCGCTTCGCCATTTTTTGATGCTTCAAAGGCTTCATTAATTTGGTCGAAATCATAGTATTTGGCCAATTTATCGAATGGGAATTGCCCTGCTTTGTAGTATTCAACTAATTGCGGAATGAAGACATTTGGAACTGCATCTCCTTCGATTACGCCCATCATTGTTTTACCTTCTGCCATTAAATCATTATGCACATCAATATTCATTTCTGGTGTAACACCTACGATTGCTGCAACTCCTAGTGGACGCAATGCTTGTAAACATTGGCGAACTACTGGTGGAACCCCTGTTGTATCAATTGCATACGTAGTACCACCATTTGTAATATTTTTTATTTCTTTGACTACATCCACTTTTGTACCGTTAAAAGTATGTGTGGCACCAAGCTCTGTTGCTAGTTCCAGGCGTGAGTCATGTACATCCACAGCGATAATTTTTTTGCAGCCTACAATTTTTGCAGCCATGATTGCACTTAAACCTACTGCGCCTGCACCATAAACGGCAATTGTTGAGCCAAATTCTGGTTTAATTTTGTTTAAAACAGTGCCTGCACCTGTTTGAATCCCGCACCCTAAAGGACCAAGTAATGCTAGATCTACATCTTTATCGACTTTTACTACATTTCGTTCGTGAGCTACTGCAAATGTTCCGAATGAAGATTGACCGAAGAAAGTTGACAGTGGCTGCCCATCTTTTGATAAACGATGTGTGTAGTCGTCATGTGTGCCACCAAAGTTCAGGTCATTGAATGTTTCACAAACTGTTGGATGACCTGTTAAACAATGAGCGCAATGCCCACAATGTGCGAAGGATAATACAACATGATCGCCTTTTGTTAAACGTGTGACACCTTCACCAACTGCTTCTACAATTCCTGAACCTTCATGTCCAAGTACAGCAGGTAGGGGGGCGATTGCTGCATCTCGTGCAACAGCATCTGTATGGCATACACCTGTAGCAACGATTTTTATTAATACTTCATTTGCTTTCGGTTCTTCTAATTCTACTTCTTCAATTTTAAATTCCTGGCCTTGTCTAGGTGTAACCGCTGCTTTAATTTTCATGTGTAGACACTCCTTTAAAAGTTACGTTCTCTTATGGATACAATTGATTGAATTGCAGGAATTCTTTATAAAAGTTGGTACAATTCATCTAAATCACTTTCTAATTTCATTTTGATTCAAAAGGGGATTTAATATGCAATTTACAGTAATATTATTGACGATTGCTAGATTAGTAGATGAAATAGGTGTTCTTAGAGGAAAAATGGCATTTTTCTATTTGTATTTTTGCTGATGACTTTAGTAAGCCTCAAGCCCTAGCAAGAAATAATTCCCAGGTGCATTACTTTGGCTTTCGTTCACGCGATAAAATGTAGCTATAAGAAAGAAGACCATAAGGAAGTAGTGAAAATATGAAAACTAAAAAGAAATTTAGAATGTGGATTGTTTTTAGGAATATTTTAATGGCTTTAGTAGCAATATTATTGTTTTGGTCCATTTTAAGTAATTTTATGACCGTATATGAGCAAAAAAATTACCCGGCAATAGGAGAATTAGTTGAGGTTCAAGGTGAAAATATGCACCTTTATACAAAAGGTGATGGCAAGAATACGATCGTCTTATTAAGTGGTCTTGGAACCGCAGCACCCACTCTTGATTTTGAGCCTCTAATAAATGAAATGGCAAAGGAAAATAGAATAGTAGTGGTAGAATCATTTGGATACGGCTGGAGCGATATAACCGATGAGGAGCGTTCAGTTGAAAATATAGTAGAAGAAATTAGAATGGCGCTTAGGAAAAACAACATACAAGGCCCATATATTTTGATGCCCCATTCCATTTCAGGAATTTATAGCATGTATTTTGCCAATAAATATCCAGAGGAAGTTAAAGCTATCGTAGGAATCGACCCTACATTACCTCAAGCATTAGAGTATTTTGGAGAAAATGCTCCTACAATGCCTAAATATTTAAGCTATATGGCACCAACAGGACTAGCAAGAATAGTGTTAAATATAAATCCTGAAGGTTTCTTACCTATTGCAGAAGTTGGTACCTATTCTGAAGAAAATTTAAAAATAACCAAGGCGATCTCAGCTTGGAAGGGGTATAACAAGAACATTATCAATGAGGCCAATGAAATAGAGAATAATATTCGTAAAACGGTTGATATGAACTTCCCTTCAAATATGCCGATCTTAATCTTCACTACAAAAGTGGATAAGGAAACAAAAAATGGAAAAACCAACATAACTTTTTATGAAACACAGTTAACGAATTCACCTGCCAGTAAAATCGTTACCCTCAAGGGACATCATTATCTCCATTGGACGCGTTATAAAGAAATGAGTAGGGAAGTAGATGAGTTCATAAAATTAAGTGCAGCTGATAAGTAAAAGATATAGGCAAATGAGTGGAAGTAGGAAATGCAAGAAAGATTGCAACTATTTTCAGAAACCGAGATTGAGGATCAAGAATACTATGATGGCGTCATTCATTATTTTCGAGTAATAAACCATAGGGAGAATATGAATGAAGGTAAAACTTCGAGGAATAATAATTAGAAGTTATCAATGGACTACTTTTTGTATCTAACAGTTATATGAAGCAATACTCAATTTGAGTGAATAAGCGCCAAATAATTTACAAAATAATAGAAATTAAATTTTTGAAGTAGAAAATATGGAATTAATTGCAAGCTATATAAGAGTCACTTCTGATTTTCTAATGCATATAAAGTCAGAAACAAAAGAAATCGAAGATGTTGTTTTTCAAAACGTGAAGTTAGAAGATAGAGAATTTGATATAGATAAAGCATGGCATGGTATATATTTTTTACTAACAGGAATTGCCGATTTACAAAAGCCTATTGAATCTTTATCAGGATTAGCTATATTTGGAGGAACAGAGATTGGCAGCGATCTTGGATATGGACCTCTAAGGTATTTAGAAGTAGAAGAGGTAAAAGATATTGCAAATGCACTCGAAATAGTTTCTGTTAGAGAATTTGCAACTCGATACAAAGAGATAGAGATTAATAAATTTGACATTTATCCATTTGATGGACAATGGACGGAAGAAGATAAAGAGTACTTGGTTGAGAACTTCAAAGCTTTGGTAGAATTCTATCGGCTAGCTGCTAATCAAGGTGAAGCTTGTTGTTGTTTATTTCTTAAAAGTAGTTGAGAATAGTGCTCTAATCGTATCAACGAAAACAATCGAATGGTGCAGAAATTCTGGATGTATGACGTAAAACTATTTGAATTGTTCTTCTTACAGAAATAATAAAACGTTTAAAAGGAAAAGTGATCTAGCAATTTTTGTTAGATCTCTTTTCCTATTATTTTTGTGGTACCCGTTATATTAGTCATTTCATTCTGAATTTCAAACAATTCCGTGAATTAATTTTTTTATTTTTTAATCTCAAAATGAGATGATATTGTGCTAATCTAGAGATAGATTCACAACTTAAATAAATTATAAATGTAACCTACACTTATTTGATTACAGTAGAATTGGAGATTAGTAATATGGGAATTACAGAATTTCGTATTGAAAAAGATTTCTTAGGTGAAAAGGAAATACCAAAGGACGCTTACTATGGTGTACAAACGATAAGAGCAGTTGAAAACTTTCCAATCACTGGATACCGAATCCATCCAGAACTTATTAAATCTTTAGGAATTGTGAAGAAAGCTGCTGCACTGGCAAATATGCAAGTTGGTATGTTAAAGAACGAAATTGGCCAATTTATTCTTCAAGCATGTGATGAAGTGATTACTGGAAAATGGAATGACCAATTTATTGTTGATCCGATACAAGGTGGTGCGGGCACTTCTATCAATATGAATGCAAACGAAGTGATTGCGAATCGTGCCCTTGAATTGATGGGAGAAGAAAAAGGGAATTATAAACTGATTAGCCCAAACAGCCATATCAATATGTCGCAATCAACAAATGATGCTTTTCCAACGGCTACACATATTGCAATCTTAAGCCTAATGAATCAATTATTGAACTCATCTAAAACAATGCAGAATGCCTTTATTTCTAAAGCGAAAGAATTTGCTGGTGTTATTAAAATGGGTCGTACACACCTTCAAGATGCTGTACCTATTTTACTCGGACAAGAATTTGAGGCATATGCGAGAGTAATTTCCCGTGACATCGAGCGCATGTCACTTTCAATTCAACATTTATTTGAAGTAAATATGGGAGCAACTGCAGTTGGTACAGGACTAAATGCAGACCCTTCATATATTGATGCAGTTGTTCGAAATCTAAGTGAATTGAGTGGGTACCCATTAAGCCGGGCAGAACATTTAGTGGATGCAACTCAAAATACGGATTGTTATACAGAAGTATCTGCAATGTTAAAAGTTTGCATGATTAATATGTCTAAAATTGCCAATGACTTACGTTTAATGGCTTCCGGACCTCGTGATGGGTTATTTGAAATCATCTTGCCAGCCCGTCAACCAGGTTCATCGATTATGCCTGGTAAAGTAAATCCGGTAATGCCAGAAGTAGTGAACCAAGTCGCATTCCAAGTAATGGGAAATGATTTAACGATTTCACAGGCATCTGAAGCTGGTCAATTTGAACTTAATGTAATGGAACCGGTACTATTCTATAATCTAATTCAATCAATCTCGATGATGAATAATGTATTTACTGTATTTACTGAGAAATGTGTAGTAGGAATTAAAGCAAATGAAGAACACTTAAGAGAATATGTAGAACAAAGTGTAGGGATCATCACTGCTGTAAACCCTCATATCGGCTATGAACTTGCTGCTCAAATTGCAAAAGAGGCAATCGCAACAGGGGCATCTGTCCGTGAGCTATGTATAAAATCAGGCGCTTTAACAGCAGAACAATTAGATAAGATATTAGACCCTTATGAAATGACACATCCAGGCATTGCGGGCGGCAGAACTTTAGTAAATAAATAAGTTAAAGGAAACAAAGGTTGACTGCGAAACAGCTTTGAAGCTTGCAGTCAACCTGGTTTTTTAATATTAAGATAACGAAACATTTTGCAGCTTTTTGTGTTTTTCAATATCAAGTCAGGTGCTTTTCTGAAATCAGGAAAGCGTCTTTTTTTATATAAGGGAGCAGATTAATTTAATAAGGTGTATTACAAGTCTGTTCTATAAAGAAGTGATCTATGAGGAAGTGAGAACGAATGCTCAAGATCTTTCTTATTAAAAATGTTTTCCACGATAACCATCAGGAATTTTTCAAGTAAAACAGTGTTGTTCTAGAAACGGGCCATTTAATTGAATAACATACACAGAAAGTCGCTTTCCCTTACGTAAGGAAAGCGACTTTTTAGCTTGAATTTCACCTTGTTATCAAGCATTTTACTTTAAGTTCCTTTGACTGATTTTGAAAAGATTGTTGACTATTCAGTTGAACTGTACTATATTGTTGTTAAGTTGAACTATATAGTCAAACTGAATAGAGGGTGAGCAAATGAAGCACAAATTATTACCGTTGTCTGAAACGATGCATTATATTTTAATAGCTCTACGTGAGCCACTGCATGGCTACGCCGTAATGCAGAAGATAGAAAATATAAGCAACGGTACTGTTATTTTAGCAGCCGGGACATTATACGGTGCGATTGAAAACTTGCATAAGCATGGTTGGATTGAACCTGTGGGAGAGTCGGGACGGAGAAAAGTTTATATGATAACTGCGGAAGGAAGCGCCATATTGAAAATGGAACAAAACAGGTTATTGCATATTTTATCCCTGTACGAAGGAAGTGAATCGAATGAAGAAATTTAAAATGTTTTTTGATATTGAAAAAGAGGAGCATTGGCTGAACGAGCAATTACAAAAAGGCTATCGTTGTACAAATATTAGTGGATTAGGAATTTACACTTTCGAAAAAAACGACAAGGGAAATGTGATGCGACTGGATTATCAAGATTATTTATCAAAGGAAAAGTTTAAAGATTACAGAGGGATATATGAAGACTTCGGTTGGAATTATACAAAAGGCTCCAGGCTTGGTGGAATTCAATATTGGCAAAAAGAAGATGACAATCAAAATGAAATCTTCTCGGATCGCCAATCAAATAGTAATTATTATAGAAGATTGATGGGTTATTCATCTGGTTTAGCTTTACTGTTTTTATATTTCTCTTATCTGCTTTACAAAGATTCAGGTTTATACTTAACTGAAGGTCTTTGGAGTATGAAAGGTACATTATTCTGGAAAGCATTTTTATTTGAAACTCCATTTGCCATTTTCAGGTTACTTCCAGCCGTTATGGCTGTTTTCTATGGCATCAGTTGCTATAGTGCTTATCGAAAATATTCAATGTTAAAAGAAAAATAATGCGAAGAAGTTAATTATGACTTTTAAAAAAGCATATCCAGTAAAAGTCTGTCTTTAGTGAACTAGCGTTTGTGTATTGTGAAATCTTAGAGAATTTGGGGGATGTAAAATGAATTTTTTTGAAAAAAGTTCTTTATTGTTAGGAGCGATTTCTCTATTTTTTTTATTATCTGGATGTGGGACTGTTGAAGCAGTTCATGAAGCAGATCAATACGTATCAACCATTGAACAAATCGATATCCCGGATGATATAAAGGTGATTGGATTGGGTGAGGCAACACATGGGAATATTGAATTTCAAGAGTTGAAAAAAGACGTTTTTGAAGTATTGGTAAAAAATGAAAATGTCCGTGTTTTTGTCCTAGAAGGTGATTTTGGAGGCGGACAGCAAATTAATCAATTCATTTTAAATGGAACTGGTACTGCAGAAGAGGCCGTGAACACCCTTGATTATATTATTTATAAAACGGAACAAATGATTGATCTTGTTCAATGGATGCATGATTATAACGCGACGGTGAGTGAGGACAGGAAAGTTTATTTTTATGGAAATGATATGCAACGCTATGACTATAATAAAAAAGGCGTGCTTGACTACTATAAAGTTGTAAACACAGATGCATTCAAAAAATATGCTTTACAACTGGAACATGTTTCAAATGATAAAATGCGTGAGTTAACGACGGAGGAATTGATCGAAATCAATGAAACAATTGAAAACATCATGTTAGACCTGCAAACTAATGAAAATAATTACGTGGAAGAATCGTCAACTGAAGCCTATCTGTTTGCTTTGCAATATGCGCAAATCTTGAAACAGCGTACACAGTTATTTTTAAACGAGGAAGATTATACGAAACTTCGTGATCAATATTTGACGGATAATTTACAATGGATTGCTGAATTTGAAGAGAAGCGAGGTCACGATAAAATATTCATCACGGGACATAATGGGCACATTGAGAAGACGTCTGCATCGTTAGCTGGTTACAAATCGATGGGAAATTATTTAGATGAGCTATATGGTGAAAAATACTTTGCAATTGGTACTGATTTTATCAGCAGCGAGTTTCAGGCGAAAAATGGCGGCTCTGGTGAACGCCAAATTTATACACTGGAGAATCACAACGATTTAGTAGATGCATTCAATGAAGTGGAGTCAAATGTATTCTATGTTGATTTTGAAAATGCAAGTAAGTCGGATGAGTTATTGGATCTCATGTCGAGGAAACAAAAAATGGCGAATATTGGTGATGATTTCCGATGGTGGTACAAGACTTTAAAGACGTTTTACACGATTGAAATTACACCCAACGAAGCATATAACAGTATTATTATTGTAAAGGTAGCAACACCAACAAATATTATAGAATAGCACTATTCAGTAATAACACAGCATAAAATAATCGAAGTTTCTTAACCCTATAAGTATCTGTTTATTATAATAATCTTCAACAATCGGGTGCTTTCCTTGAATAAGGAAAGTGCATTATTCAATTAATGGCCTAGATTGTTGATCAATATTCTTTTATGAAAGGTACCCAAAGGAAGCTTTGGGTACCATATAATTACAATTTATGTCTATATTATAAAACGGAAGTATGATGGAGGCATCATTATGTGGTTAATAATAGGTCTTATTGCAATAGTAGCAACTTCTATAAATCTTTATATGTATACAACAGGTAAAGATTACAAACTTGCGATGGCAATGGGGTTATCACAGCATTAACACTTTGTTCAGAATACAGTCTTGTATCCGAGTGGGTAAAAAAGGAAGATTGGTCACTTTTAGGGGAAGTACCTAACTATGGAAGGGCGTTATGGTTTTTGACAATTGTTTCTATCTTACTAAATATAGCACCTATACTCTTAGAACGAAAAAGCAAGAAACAATGACTTATTGTCACATCATTTATTTTAATATCTAATTATAGTGTAAGTCCTTATGTATAACTAACGGAGCCTTTAATTAAATAACGATCTTCCGCAATTGGCGCGTTTCTTTAATAAGGAATGTGCCTTTTTCCGTTTAAGGGCCAGATTGTTGAATAACACTCAAGATGAGGAAGCTTTGCAGTTAAAATTACAAAGCGGGTTCGGATAATAAAAATGTATGGAAAATCCGTAATTCGTATACTGTAGAAGTGATTAGAAAACAAGTAAAAGTTTGTAAAAAAAGGTGGGTTCACCAATATCACTCCCATGCATTTCTACTTTCTCTTTCTATATGATAAGTATTCTAAAAATCTCTTAGCCGCTAGTGAAAGGGATTTTTGCTCTCTCATACCAATCCCAATATTTCGAAAAGCAGGAACTTCAAGCTCCTTCGCTATAATTTGGTAAGGAATACGTTGCAAAATTAGTTCAGGTAATATACTGATTCCCAGACCATTTTCGACCATAGACATTATTGCATAATCATCCCATGTAGTAAATGAAATTTGAGGTGAAATTTGATGTTGCTCGAAAATTTCAGAGACCTCTGCTTTTGCACCTTTTTCTAAAAGCATAAAGGGACTGTTTAATAATTCATTGATTGGAAACTTATCGTAATTAGCAATTGGATGATCTTGTGGGATGACTACCAACAAACGGTCTTGCTCTACTACGATTGTTTCCATTTCTGTTTTTGTTGGTGATCGCAAAAATCCAAAGTCGACCCGTCCTTCGCTGATCCAGCTTTCGATTTCTGTATAATCCCCTAACAATAATTCAAAATCAATACCCGGATAATCTTTCTTAAAAACTTTAATTATATTAGGGAGCCAATGTGTCGCAACGCTTGAAAAGGTTCCGATTCGAATGATACCAGACTGTATGTCGTGTAAATCCTCAATTTGCATCATTAGCATTTCATGTTCATTACATACTCGTTTTAACTGTGGAAATAACTTTAAACCATCAGATGTTAAAGTAATACCTCCACGTCCTCTTTCAAATAGTAAAATTCCCCATTCCGATTCTAAATCATTAATCATACGACTAATCGCTGATTGTGTATAATCCAATGCTTCTGCAGCTCTTGTAAAGCTGCCATATTCTACTGCTTTGACAAATGCCATATATTTTTGGATATTCATAGATCTTCTCCAATACATTCGATTTTTTCATACATTACATGAGAAACATTCAATTTTGAAATGTTTATAGATATGCTATGCTTTTGCTATTAAAAAATCAAGTTTTGAGAGGGAAGTGTAAATAAAAATGTTTTCCATTAGTGAAATTTTGAAACAAGCACCTGAAAGCTATCTATCAACTCTACAAGAAATGGTTTATGAATCCTTAAAAAATTTAAAAATTTCATTTGAACGTGTAGACACAGATGAGGCAATTATAGGCATACGTACATAGCGGATGTCTTTACATATTAAGTGAGGTTCTATAATGCCATATATTAAAAACACATTCGGAGGTGCAGACAATGAAATCTAAAATTCAATTTATATTATCAATGATTATTTTCGGTACAATCGGTTTAGTTGTTAGATATATCGATCTATCATCAAGTGAAAGAGCTCTACTAAGCAGTTTCCTAGGTTGCTTATTTTTATTTATAATATTTTTTATGATGAAGAAAAAAATAACATGGAATTTAGTTAAATCTAATGCTTTATTTTTAATTCTCTCAGGGATTGCATTGGGGGGAAATTGGATTTTTCTTTATCAATCATATGACCATACGACAATTGCTAATGCCACTTTAGGTTATTACTTTGCACCTGTGTTTGTGATGATTCTTTCACCTTTAGTACTTAGGGAACAATTATCCATAAAAAAGATGCTTTGTATTGGAATAGCAATCATAGGCATGTTAATGATAGTAGGAGAAGGGGTGAGTGCATCGAAATCAGATGACATACTTGGACTTTCCTTTGGATTGATAGCAGCTGCATTTTATGCTGCGTTATTGCTGCTAAATAAATTTATTAAAGATATGGGAAAGTTAGAGCTAACCATCATTCAGCTTGGTACAACTACTTTAATTCTAATGCCATATGTTTTCTTGACTTCCGGTTTTGGTATCTTTGAAGTATCAAGCTCTTCCATTCCTTTTATTTTAATTTTAGGGATTATCAATACTGGAATTGGTTTTTGGTTATTCTTTTCTGGTATGGAAGGATTAAAAGGACAAAGTATAGCAATGCTAAGCTATGTGGATCCATTTGTAGCAATATTAATTTCTGCAATTATCCTGCAAGAACAACTGACAATTATTCAAATGGTTGGTGGTTTATTACTATTAGGGTCTACACTTGTTAGTGAAATAAAATCAGTAAGATTTTCAAAACGACTAACAAAACGCAAGTTGAGCTTAAAGAAATAAAAGGACAAACTAAAGATATAGAAGAATAAGAGATAAATAAATTACTTATTCAACAATCGGGCACAATTCTTGAAATGGAATTGTGCTTTCTTTATTAAAAGGGCAAGATAGTTAAACAGCATTTTTTTAAAAAAATATTGATATTGTATTAGAATTAAATGCATTGATAGAAATGTCCTTTAACTAATCGACAGGTTAATGAAATGGGGGTACCTTGGTGTTGTAGTGTTAAATTAAAAGGTTTTGTAAGAAAGTGGGATTTTGATGTGAAAAATTTTTAACTTAGTACACTGATTATATGGATTTACTTATTAATCATTATTATAAATGCAGGAATCAAGGATGCTAATCGTGTTTGGGAACTTGGGATTTTAGTAGGATTCTTTTTTTCAATTTTCCTTCTTTTTGCTGTAGTACTTCCTATACTGAACATATATATAATGAATCGAAAGAAGAAGGCAGTATATGGTTTAGTTTTTGCTTATTTTTTCACTGCCTGGCTTTTGTTTTATTTGATTTTGGAAGTCTCATCAGGAACTGCAACCTGGCTAGAAAATCGCTTGTTGTACGGCAAACATCTTGATGATGCAAAAATTGAGCTCTTTCAAGAGGCTGGACAATCAATAGAAGCTCGGTATAATCAAGAGTTGCAATTAATGGAATCTAATTATATAGATGAAGGCAGGTTTTTGAGAGTTAGGTATTTCTTACAATATAAGGAGGATAGTTGCTTAAATGATTGTTCTCTAATTGCCTTCTCCCTTTTCTATGAAAAAGAAGGTTGGAGGTTGAAAAAATTAGCATTAAGCGGTATGTGGTACCTAGAAAGTGAATAATCCTTTTCTCACTAAAAAAGGGTATAAAACTTTATAGTCGATGTGAGTTAGAAATAATATTTCTTAGTAATCGGGCGCTTTTCTGAATAAGGAAAGCGTCTTTAGGGCGGCCTTTTCTTCTTGAAATAATCTGTGTAGATTAGATGAAAATAGTGAATAAAGATAAATATAAAGTTAACTCTATATAAAAGAATGTTAAACGAGGAGACTATTTATGAAGCCGTATGAAATAAATAATATGATTATTGATGATGAATTAGATGGTGAAGAATTCGTGACTATTGATTTTACTTACCAAAATAAAGATTATAGCATTACTTTTAAGAAAGCAGATCTTGAAATTATTAATACATGGATTTTTAAAGATGGTACGTCTCTTCCAGCAAATTTATCTGATAATATTATTGAATTATTAAGAGAAGATGTTAAAAAGAGAATCTAGCCACATGTTCTAGTTTAAATTTCCTTATGGTTAGTTGAAAGTCTCAACTAAAACTGGTAATCAATGTTGGAAATGGGATAGTCTGTTTCGATAAACGGGTGGCTTTTCTAAAGAAAGTATATTCTTTCGGGAACAAAATTTTTACTATCGATTTTCAACAATCAGGCGCCATTCTTAAAATAAGGAATGCGTCTGTTTTAATTTAGTCAGATATGACTTTTTGTTATTCTGGTGGATATTCATACGTCTTTAGATGTGAGTGGTTTATCAATTCTACCTCAGGACCATAGGAGATTTTATAGGTCATTCGGTCTTTTCCTACTGGAATATGGTGTCCACCATCTGTAGGCTCAATTTCAAATGTAATTTCCAAATCAAAGCCTCGGAAACCATTTACTCTTCTTGTTTCAATCACTACAATCTTCCAAGGAGTAACCTGGGGTGAGAAATCCTTTAAAATTTTAGGATAATAATAGCTATTCAAATCCTTTTCAATATATGGAGCAAGCATATTCTTTAACATATCCTGTAGCCTAAGCTCCTCCGAGTCTTGAGTTTCTTTAGCTGATAAAACGGTTGTGGATTGAAAAGAAGGGATAGACACAAGGGATAGTATAAAAACGATTAGCATTTTTTTCATTATCTTCAATACACCTCGTACAATTTATCGGAATCAAGTGTATTGTTACCTCTTCTGAATTAATTATGTATTTATTTAACAATCTGGCGCATTTGTAATGTGTCTTTTTCCGGTATAAGGGCCAGATTCAAGAGTTTCATAAGAATGCCATAGAAGCAAGTGCAGAACAATTTATGAAATACTGGTTAACTAAAATGAAAATATAATCTTTTTGCAGCTTTCGTGCTATTCAAAAATCGGGAGCAAAACTGAAACAGGGTAGGAGAAACATTTTGATTAAAAAGAAATGAAAAGTATTCAAATTCAATCAAGATGATATTTTAGAAATATTAACGGAGCATATTGCTGAAGAAAATGGCTTTGATACCTGGCAGTCAAAGTCAATATTGTTAGGTTCTCCAGATAAAGATATAAGACTAATTATTAATGCTGCATAATGATGTAACCACATACAACTTAATATAAAAAAGCAAGTTACTTACACAAAGTAAGTAACTTGCTATTTACGTTTTAATAGCGGCTTTATATTCAAGTTAGGTTTACAAAAAACTAGAGTCCCAAATTCTTTAAAACAGCGTATTACTGAGTAAATTCTGGATTCAATTCTCCAGTATAAGGAATATGTTCTACAGTAATTGGGATATCTTTTCCTTCCTGATCTTTCCCGATTCGTGTATAGGTAAATTTATTTTCATTTAATTCAGTAATTTCTAGAACAGCTCCATATTTTTTATCCCCTAGAGATACATGGGCTCTTAGTTTATTATTATTTAGCACATTATAATAGCCATAATCACCGCGACTTTTGCCAGTTTGTTTATCGAAAAATTCATATTGACTTGTTTCAGCATCATATTTAGCAAGAGCAAAGAAATTTTGGTTGTATTCAGATACATCATTACCATTTTCATCTAAAGCAACTGATCCAACCCATAATGTATTAGCTAAAATTTGGTCACCATCAATTTGATTATCTACTTTACCTGTTAAAGTTTCAAAAGCTTTTTCTGGTGAAGTAAAAGCAAGCTCTGAATCTGTGTAAGGCACATGTTCAACGAAAACTTCTACATCATTTCCATTAGCATCTTTACCAATTCTTTTATAGATATATTTATCGTCTGTTACTTCTGTTAACTCCACAACACCTTGTGTACCTTTTGATTCGGAGATTAGTACTCGTAATTTCCCATCGTTTGTCATGAAGAAAGTACCATAATCGCCGCGGCTATTTTTTGATTCTTTATCAAAGAATTCGTATCTAGACGTTTGGTAATCGTACTTCGCAATCGCAATAAAGTTTGAATTCTCTTCAGTTAAATCGTTATTATCTTTATCATAAACTTTTGTTCCTTGCCATAGGGTACTACCTAATATTTTTGCAACATCATCGCCATTAGTTGATTTAGATTCCTCAGTTACAGTAGGCTCATTTGCTGTGTTATTTATTGCTGATGAAGTCTCTTCAGATTTATTTGCTGTAGAAGAATTATTCTCGGCGTTATTAGAATTACAACCGGCTATTAAAGCAGCAGTTATTGTCATGGATAGTAATAAAGTTATTGTTTTGTTCATTTGATTTCTCTCCCTTGTTGTTTGGTCTAGATAAAGAATAACAAAACAATGTGGCATAAAAGTGTCATAAAAAGAGTGGAAATGTACTTTTTTATGCCGAAATATTATTTTTATATTCTTTTTATGGAGATAGTAAATGTTGTTCCTGAGTTGAATCGACTTTTTCTAATGTGAATTTCCTCACCAAGTCGTTCCATTATTTCATGAGCTATAGAAAGCCCAAGACCACTGCCTACCGTGTTATGTGAACTGTCAGCTTGTTTGAATCTTTCAAAAATATAAGGGAGAAATTCCTTTGAAATACCTGGTCCATTATCCGATACCAAAATTTTAACTTTTTTATTTGTGCATTCTGCATCAATTTCAATCTGCCCGTTTTCAGGAGTGAATTTAAAGGCATTATCCAATAAAATAGTGAGCACTTGTACAATTCTATCTTCATTTGTATAAGTTAGTGGAAGATTTTTTGCCTGGTCAGTAATTTCAAATTGTAGATCCATATCCTCAGCCAGTATAGAAAAAGGCTCCGATACTTGTTCAATTAATTGATTTGTATTCACGATTTTCTTTTTAAAAGCAACTACTTCGCTTTGTAATCTGGACAACTCTAATAGATCATAAATTAGTTTTTCAAGGTGAGCACTTTCTCTTAATATAATACTGTAATAATGATTTATTCTGGATTGCTCAGTAACTACATGATCTGCAAGTGTTTCAGTCAATGCTTTAATAGATGCAAGAGGGGATTTTAACTCATGACTTATATTTGCAATATAGTCTTTACGCATTTGTTCGAGTTGATTCCTTTCTTTAATAAACAGGCTTAAAAATACAAGAATGATGATTGTTCCTATAGCCAATGTAGTAAAGAAAACAAGATAAAAGCCATCTAGTGCAGCGACATAAGATCTGGCTGGTTTTAGAAGAAATAGCCCCCCGGTAATTTTTTTGTTCTTCACTATTGGTTGGCCGATTACAAGGGCTTTTGATGAGAAGCCATGTATCTCCTTAATTTCGGCAACAGTAGTTTTGTTTCTAATGACTCTGGGTAAATAGTTAATTAAAATTTTGTTTATTTTCGTTTCATCAACAGTGTTTTCTTGAATATGATTTTTATTTAATATATTTATTTTTTTACCGTGGACATCAAAAGCCATAATATAAAAGGCTTCATCATTTATAATAGTATTTCCTTCAGATACATCTTTTGCAATGGAAGTAAGCTGAGGTTGAAATTCATCAATTTTTGATTTTATAAAGTAGTGTTTTATGGCTACAGCACCTAATAGCTGTCCCAAGATAAAAATTGCTAATATAATTAGTGCAATGGAAAGTTTGCTGGAAAGGAATTTTCTCATATCACTTCCTCAAATTTGTATCCGACACCGTAAATGGATTTTATTGAAAATTCTGGGTTGCCTTTTGAAACTTTTTGACGTATTCGTTTAATTAAAGTATCAACTGCACGTGTATCACCGATATAATTATATCCCCATACTTTGTATAATAACTCCTCACGATTTATTACTCTTCCTTTGTTTTTTACTAAGTATGCCAATAATTCTACTTCTTTAGCTGTAAGATCCATCACCGTATCATTAACTAGAACTTCATACCCTTCAACATCAATGAATAGGCTAGAAGCTTTAAGTATATTTGAATTATCTTGTTTTGGTTGAACCCTTTTAAGTATTGTTTTGATTCTAATTACAATTTCACGAGGGGAAAATGGTTTTGTTAGATAATCATCGGCCCCTATTTCTAGCCCAATGATACGATCCATTTCCTCTCCTCGTGCACTTAGCATAATAATGGGAATATCACTTGTTTTACGAATTTCCTTACAAACTTCTGTTCCAAAGAGACCAGGGAGCATTATATCAAGTACTACTAAATCAAAATGTTGCTTTCCTAGAAGATCTAAAGCATGTTCACCGTCAAAAGCTGAAACACTATTTATGTTTTCTGTATGCAAATAAGCGTTAATGCTTTCATGAACCGCAACATTATCATCACATATTAAAACTGTTACTTTTGAATCCATCTATATTTTCCTTTCATTGTTTCTAGAATGAAAAGTTTATTACACATATGCAAAGTAAGCAACTTGAAGTTACTTTAATGGTTTACCCAATTTCGCTCTAGTTCTATTAATTCTACATTTTATTATATTAAAAAAGTTTGAGAACAAGTCTCAAGCTTATTTGTTATCACATATTCTAAATTTAGAAAACCTCCTTTTAATTTACTCTTTGAATAGGCTAATAATAGTTTTGTACGGATCTTTGATTCAAGAACTGCCTTTCATATTAGTTTCACCAAATTTGAAAGGCAAGAAAATATGAAAACTATCACAAATTGTTCTAGAACGAGAAAAGTTTTTTAAGTTTTAATATTATAGTTTTGGTGAATAAGATTCGTTGCCACGAGAGGTTTTGAGCATGTAATGAGTTATTTGGAAGAGTTTAATTGAAAAAGTGGATGGTTAAAATAAGCATTAATTGGATGGTTGTTTGTATAAGCAATAGTCGTATAATACATTATTTATTAATAAATAGCTAATTAACATAAGAAGGACTGTTATATATATGGATTGGAAACCAGATAGGAAAGCGAAGAAAGCTATCTATAAACAACTTGCTGAATATATCGAGAATGGGATAGCAGATGGTACATTTCCACCCGATAAACCCTTACCATCTGAAAGATATTTAGCAAATGAACTAAACTTAAATAGAAGCACAGTGGTGGCTGCCTATGACGAGCTGGAATCAATTGGACTTATTCAAAGAAATAGAGGAAGTGGCACTACCGTCAGTAAAGATATATGGGGAATAACTAAGAAACGTATTCCAAGTTGGAACAGGTATATTGAAGCGGGTTCTTTTTTACCTAATTTACCAGTAATGCAAAGAATAAGAAAAGAATCAGTAGAACATAATCTAATTAATTTGGCGAGTGGAGAATTGTCCGAGGATCTTTTCCCAATGAATTTTTTACGAGAGATAACTTCGACACGGTCATTTATTGGGAGCTTAGGATATGATCATCCGCAGGGTAACGCAATACTTAGAAATACTCTGACTAAACATGTAAAAGAATATCGAGGAATTGAAACGAATCCCTCTTCCATACTTATTACGTCTGGGGCACAACAGGCTTTACACTTGGTTGTTCAGTGTTTGTTAAAACCCGGAGATGCAGTTGCGGTAGAAGACCCTTCTTATAATTATAATCTTCCTATATTTAAAACAGCTGGTTTAAAAGTATATTATTTACCTGTAGATGAAGCAGGATTAAATTCTGACGATTTGCTTTCATTATATAAAAAGCATCGAATTAAAATGATTTTTTTAAATCCGGCATATCAAAATCCTACAGGTTCTTTACTCAATGAAAAACAACGAAAAGCAATTTTGGAAATATCCTCTGAACATGGAATTCCTGTAGTAGAAGACGACCCATATAGTTTAACATCTTTTAATCGCGATAAAGTACCTACCTTAAAATCAATGGATGTTCATGGGAATGTTTTATACATTAGCTCCTTGTCAAAAATTATTGCATCCGGCTTAAGAATTGGTTGGATTATTGGTCCAAAATCCGTAATAGAAAGATTATCTGATGCAAAACAGCAAATAGACTTCGGTCACTCAAGCTTTACACAATGGATTGCCAACGATTTTATGGAGTCTGAAAATTTTAATTCTCATATTAAACGGTTGGTAAAGGAGCTGGAAAAACGTCGAAATCAAATTGTTATTAGCCTTAATTCGTATTTAAAGGGTCAAGTGGAATTTTTTGTTCCACAAGGTGGTATTCATATCTGGGTTAAGATAAAAAAAGACCATAATGAAACTAAATTACTAGAGCAATCAATAAAAAGGGGGATAATTTATGTTCCTGGTTCCACAATGGGCTCTAAAAAGGGGTTTGTTCGCTTTACTTTTGCTAGGGAAGATGAAGAATCAATCGACAAAGGAATTAAAAGGTTTGCAGAAGCTCTGAATTCTCTTTAAACTACTGTCTTTATCTACTTTTATACTTGATTGTACATTAGAATCATGACGTGGTCATGATTTTCTTTGCCTTAAAATGGTAAATGGATGGTTAAAAAAATATCTAATTGGATGGTCATAAAAATTTTCAATTCCTTATGATGAAGAGGTGGATAATCAAATATCCAAATGGCTAATGATTAATAGTTTTTATACCAAATGTGTGATGAATTCACAATTATGAATAAATAATACATCTAAAAGATGAGAAAGGTTGTGTAAAAATTGGTCTATCTACCAGAAGTTCCGTCAATTACGACCTTAAATATAGAAATAGAAGAACAATTTGGAACTCCATTATTTACTGCTTTAATAAAACATGCCAAAAAGGAACCTGTCCAATTTCACATTCCCGGACATAAAAAAGGGAATGGTATGGACCCCGAATTCAAGAAATTTATTGGTAGAAATACTCTATCTATCGATTTAATTAATATAAGTCCACTTGATAGTCTACATCTTCCTCAAGGAATTATAAAAGAGTCACAAGAATTAGCTGCGAAGGCATTTGGTGCTGATTATACTTTTTTCTCTGTACAGGGTACAAGTGGGGCGATTATAGCCATGATTATGTCTGTTTGTGAACCAGGAGATAAAATTCTAGTGCCTCGAAATGTTCATAAATCTATTATGAGTGCCATTGTTTTTTCAGGTGCTATCCCTATTTTTATTCAGCCCGAAGTAGATTCTTCCTTTGGAATCTCTCATGGGATTACTCCTAATTCTATTGATGAAGCATTAGTGTTACATCCGGATACAAAAGCTGTTCTTGTTATTAATCCAACTTATTATGGGGTTTCAGGTGATTTGAAAAAAATTGTAGAAATAGCCCATCTCAGAGGAATCCCAGTACTTGTCGACGAAGCACATGGAGCTCATATACATTTTCATCAAGACTTACCGCTTTCAGCCATGGCAGCAGGAGCGGATCTTGCAGCAACTAGTGTTCATAAATTGGGTGGTTCTCTTACACAAAGCTCGATATTAAATTTGCGTGGAAACCTTGTTTCGCCTAAGAGAGTACAATCTGTTTTAAGCATGCTTACTACTACTTCAACATCATACTTGTTATTGGCTTCTTTGGATGTTGCTAGAAAGATGTTGGCAACAGAGGGACAAACCTTATTAGAGGAAACGATTAAAAAAGCAGAGAGAACACGTGCAAAAATTAATGAGATTGAGCACTTATATTGCATGGGGCGTGAGGTTCTAGAATCCAGTGCTGCAATCTCAATGGATCCAACTAAACTATTAATATCAGTGAAGGAACTTGGTATAACAGGATACGAAGTAGAAAAATGGCTGCGCAATCGTTTCAAAATTGAAGTCGAATTGTCCGACTTATATAACATACTTTGTATAATTACTCCTGGGGATTCAGAGAAGGATTTACAAATACTCGTTCAGGCGTTAACCCTGCTTTCGCAGGAATTTAAAAATCAAGCAGATAGATATATTGACAGTTCAGTTTTACTACCCGAGATTCCTTTATTGGCATTAACCCCTCGTGATGCTTTTTACGCTGAAATAGAAGTGGTAGATTTTGAAGAGTCTGAGGGTAGGATAATAGCAGAATTTGTGATGGTGTATCCACCTGGAATCCCTATATTTATACCGGGAGAAATTATTACTAAAGAAAATATAGTATATACACAAAAAAATATCGGAGCGGGACTTCCTGTTCAAGGCGCAGAAGATATTGAATTTAAAAAAATACGTGTAATTAAAGAACAATTTGATAACTAATAAAAAATCGATAAGGAGGAAAACTAAACGAACTGTACTAAATTAATAGATTCAACATTACTATCACCTGATGTCACAGTAAGAGCTGGTGCAGACTATGTTAAAACTACAACAGGCTTTTCCCTACAGCAACTTTGGAGATGTTAAGGTAATTTAGACAAGCAGGTTGGGTTAAAGCATCAGGAGAATTACGTAACAAATGCGATATATAATCAATGGTTGATGCAGGTGCTCCTAGAATATTGACTAGTTCTACTGTGAAAATATATTAATGCTAGATTAGTAGATACTACATCCTCTATTGAGGTAGTTATGCTGCATTACACATTCAAAATTCACTTTGTTTAAAAGGCAATCTAATATAGTTGAGAATGTGATATTTCCCTATACAACAGGATAATTTTCTTTACGAAATGATTTTATTTTTTTTAAATAATATTTAGGCAAAATAAGGAGTGGAAAAATATGACGTGGACTGCTTTTTTGGTAATATTAGCTGGAATTCTACTTAAAATGCTAACGAGTCCTCCAAGTGCTCTGGTAAGTTGGGTTTTAAGTAAATTTGCACTTCATCCGAAACTAGATCCAAATGAAGTTATAATAACATTTAATGAAAAGCAATTAGAAGTAGAAGAAAAAATTAAATATATAGACTCTTTCAATGATGCTACATTTTTAGAGAGATATCATATTTTCCCTGGAAATGAAGAAAAATTTCTACATCCAAACATTAATATTATTCCGTTTGTCATTAATGTAAAACGTAGAAAAAAAGAAGCCAATTTTTTTGTGTACTGTGATGATGACAATATTTTAGTAGTTAAGCAGTGGAAAAAGAAAGTAGCTTCGTATAGTCTTAGATCGGAAAATCTACAAAATTTTACTTTTATTTAATGAAGCAAAGTAAAAAGGCTAGGCAATATATAAATATTGGCAATTTGGGAAGATGGTACAGACAGTTATGGGATTGCATTAGACATTCAATAGCAAAGAATGTTTACAAACTATGAGAACGTACTCAAGTTACTTCAAGAAGGAATAATAATTAAAGATATTAAAAAAGATAGCTTAATAAGATTCCAGGCACTTTCCTTGAATAAGGAAAGTGTTTTTTCATTAGTGGTCGATATAATTGAAAACAACTTTAAAGAAGAATGGATATTTATGTTAAAATCTTAGTGAGCTTGGAGGCAATGTACGTAAACTTATAATCTGGATAGTTAAAGAAGAAGGGAGACTAGGTTTTGAAGAAGTAACTATTTTTACTATTTTGTATAGGAATTAGTTTGGTTGGATGTAATCAAGAAGAAACAGTAAAAGCAAAGACATTACAAAAAGAACATATTGAAGAAATCTCATTTACTGTTAAAGAACGCGAAAGTGAAGAGTATAAAAGTACAAAAGAAATTGTTAAATCTGATGAGATAAAGACCGTTTTGCGCGGATGCCTATGCAATTAAAGGGGGGAGCAACTTGAACTTGTTTAATATCATCAAAAACAAACAAGAATATTGGCTAGTTGATCAGATCAAAAAAAATGATATTCCAAAGGAAGCATACTTACATCAATTTACACAAATCCTGGAGGAATGGGACCGGCTGGGAATCGGCTATTTATCTTTACTTATGGATGAACGATTTGAAAGCTGGCTGCTCCAAAGAAAGTTTTGCAAGATTTCTAGTATTGTTGAATACACAAGGAAACTGGCGGATTTACCGGAAATGGATGGCCAAATTGTTTGGCATTCGCTTTCAGAAGGTTTGCTGGATGACCGGGAATATGGGGAATTATATGACCTTTGCCGACTGGAGTCTGCCAATAAGAATAAAAAGCTGCCAATGGATCAAGTCATGAACTCGCTCAAAAATGAGTTAGGACCGGAGTGGCGCCAGCATTGTTATTATTTTACGAAGGATGAAGCTTTAGCAGGAATAAGTATACCGCATATTGAAATGGGAACAGAAGACGAAGGAAGATTATTTTATTTCGGTGTAGTCCCTAATCTAAGAGGGCAAGGACTGGGGATAAATATCCATAAAATCAGTCTGGTATTACTCAAGAAATTCCTGGCCAACTATTATGTCGGCAGCACCGACGTGAACAATTCCTATATGATTAAAATCTTTGAGAAAAATGGATGCGAACTCCGCGATCGGAAAGGGATTTATAGGATTGTCAAGTAAAAATCATAAAAGAGCTTGAACGGAACATAGGTATGGAGTTCACCCTCTTTTCGTCAACTAACCCCGGTTAATAAAAGATGATTGAAATTATTCCGGAAACTGGCGCATTTCTTTAAATAGGAATGCGACTTTTTTCATTTAAGGGTGATTTAATGGAGCAAAAAATTCATCTGAAAAATTTACGAATATTTACTGTCAAATTCCATAAACCTATTAAATAGGGTAGAAAATTATTTAAAAGGAAACAGTTGCTCACCAAGTCACAATGCACCTAATACTAGTGACTCAGGTTGGGAAGTGAAGTAGTGACGTGAATATCTCTATTAGTCCTATCTTAGAAATATAGAATCTTATTCAATAACGGGTAGGTTAGTTAAAGAAGAACTAAGTGATTTAAGGGATAAAGAACTTATATAGTTATTCAAATCAAAAGGGCAATATTGTTGAGGAAAGTAAACATATATTTATATAATGCAATTGTGATTGTGAAGAATTACACTAAAAACTAACGGGATAGGTTAGCTGAACAGGGAATATGTTAGGTAAATTTTAAATGTTGTAGGGAAGTCATCTGAATTTTAATCTAATTTTTGTTAAGGGCTATATAAGATCCGTATTAAAGTAATTCGAACATGTAGTTTTCTTCAACATTAAAGAAGGGAGAGATTATTTGGAGTACGACTGGAACAAAGCGATTGATTCTCTTTCCAAAATTAAAGTTTTTTCAAGTCCAAATAACGAGCCAGTAACCATAAGTGGTGACGCTGATGATTTGAAATGTATAGGGGTCGGGACAGATGCGGCCGTTTTTCAATCTCTTTCTGCCCCAGCTTATGCTTTTAAACTATATGCCAAGGACAAAGTAAACAAGGTAAAAATTGAGGCAAATGTTTATCATATCTTAGGGGATTCGCCCTTCTTTTCAACATGTTTCGCTTCATACGACGAATACCTTGTTTTAAGTTACGAGAAAGGGACAACTCTCTTTGACTGCATTCTACAAGGTATTCACATTCCAGAACAGGTTGTAAATGATGTGGAGGTTGCAAGGGAATATGTGCGGAATAAGGGCCTTAACCCACGTGATATCCATTTGAAAAATATTTTACTACAAAACGGGCGAGCAAAAATAATTGATGTCTCTGAATACACACTGCCAGGTAATGATTTCCGATGGGAGCATCTGAAAAAAGGATATGAGCAATACTATCATTTGATAGATGGAAATTCAGTTCCTTTTTGGTTAGTAGAGACGATTCGAAAGTGGTACAACAAGCAGGGGAAGAACCCTTCTTCCTATGAAGAGTTTACAAAAACTATTCTAAAACTTCTCTATATAAAATAGGTAACTTTGGCTTTAGTTGATTAACAATCATCCACAACGGCGCTTTCCTTGATAAAGGAAAGTGTTTTTTTTTATTAAAGGCCAAAATGTTGAGGAACGCTTGGTTGTATTCATGTAGAAACAATAATTGAAATCGTTAATGACTACACTAACTAGGGCCTACATTAATCAACTTGCTGAAGATCTATTGATAATATAGCAAGAGTATTTTCTTTAGTTATTTCGTTAACAATATTGTTAATTTTAAAAACTTTTTCATCGTTATCCATATCATTTTTAAGTTGTAAAAGTATGCAAGAGTAGCAATAAACATAAATAACCTAGAGAAGCAGAAAAAGTGGAGGTTACAAATCCTGTTCATAAATCTGTATCTAATAACTAATCAAACCTATCCAACTGTTACAAGGGTGATTTTTATATCTTTATTAGAACAAAAAGTATTATAGTTGCTATTACATCATTTATCTGTTATTCTAATTAAGAATTATTTTTGTTCTTTCTCAGATTGAGAATAGGATTTTGTTTTTCGTCTAAGGTATTTGAGCAGAGATAGTAAAACATTGTGTGGATATCACACGAGGAGGCAACAATTATGGTACAAGGTAAAGTTAAGTGGTTTAATGCAGAAAAAGGTTTTGGATTCATCGAGCAAGAAGCTGGAGAAGACGTATTCGTACATTTCTCAGCAATCCAAAGCGAAGGTTTCAAATCTTTAGACGAAGGTCAAAGTGTAACTTTTGATATCGAACAAGGACAACGTGGCCCACAAGCTACAAACGTTCAAAAAGCTTAATAATTGCTAGAAAAAAGACTCTACATGTAGGGTCTTTTTTTTGTGTTTAAATTAGTCATTATTATTAGTAATCTGGGTCACTTTGACCGATAATCTGCGCTGTTTCGAATTATAAAAAAGCCATAACGTTTAAAAAAATATGTACAAGTTAATGTTATCTTGTTTTAAAAAAAGTTGCACCGTTTTTACCCTCTGGATATGCAATATCCAAAGGGAGGGGAAATATAACATATTGATATTTAACAATCGGGCGCATTTCCAGAGTATGGATTTGTGCTTTTAACATTTAAGCGGCAAGTAATGGAACCATCTTTCTAAACGAATTGGATATTAAGTCTTGGTCCGATTATTTTGTTCTACATCATCTTTAAGAGACTGAGTTTCTGTTTTGCTATCATCTAGGTTAGCTAAAAATCTATTCCCAACTTTTTCACCATCACAGAAGAGCTACCGCTAAGTATCTCCATTAATTTTTTCTCTAAATGGCAACAGCAAGTGTAAAATAAAATTCTTATTTATAAAAATTGGATATGCTTCGTTATTTAAGTGACTATACATTCTTCAAGATTAACGGTTCTTAAGCACGGAGCATTAAGTATTAGGAATTTGTAATTGTCTTATAAATTCAATAAATGAATCGACTACAGGAGATGTTTTATTTTTGTTCCAGGCAAGGGCTGTTTTCTTTGTATAGCTTTTTTCGAGTGGCATGTAAATGACATTTTCATTTTTTAAAAATTGAATGGATTTTGGAACTAAAGCTACTCCAAGTCCAAAAGCAACAAGCGATACGATGGTATGAAATTCTTGCGCTTCTTGTGCGATTTTAGGACTAAAACCTGCATCATAACAAGAGCTAATCACGGAATCATAATAACCTGGACCTACAGACCTTGGTGACATGATAAACGGTTCACCTGCTAAACGAGACAAATTGATTGATAATCCGGAAGTGATCAAGGGATGTGTTTTTGGTAAAACAACAATGAAAGGTTCTTCACGTAAAATCTCCACATCTAACAATTCACTCTCAATAGGAGGAACCAGTATGCCAACATGAATCTTCCCTTCATGTAGATCATTAACCTGTTTGGTTGTTGTTTGCTGTCGTAGAACAATATTTACATTTGGGTATTTATCTCGATATTCTTTTAGAATGAAAGGAAGAAGATCAAAAGTTGCCGATCCTCCAAATCCCAATATAAGTTCCCCAATTACACCCTCGTGTATTCTTCTTGCTTCTTCACTTGCACGGTTTACACTGCTTAGAATTTCGTACGATCTATTTAGAAAAACCTTTCCAGCCTCTGTTAATTCCACGTTTCGTTTGGTGCGATTAAATAATTTTGCTCCTATTTCAGTTTCGAGCTGTTTAATCTGAATACTTAATGGTGGTTGTGCCATTTGCAAACGGCTTGCTGCTCTACCAAAATGTAGTTCTTCAGCGACTGCAATAAAATATTTTAATAGCCTTAATTCCATTATTATCTCCCGTCTAATACATATTATGTATTACTATATTAGCTAATATATATTATAAATATTAATGAATTTATTGTACAATTCTAACAAGTCAGAACTTTTTAAATATATTAGAACATCAAGTTATTAATAGTTCAAGGAGGGAGGGCAAATATTTTTAAGAGTATTTGTTATTTGCTTTGATAAACGAAGAGAACAATGTTATTTAAAGTCCAACGCAAAATAAATAGTTAGTAAGAGAGAGGCGAAAAATATGGAGGATATTAATCAATTACGTTTTCAAACATTACGTGATTATATGAAGGAACATGAATTAAATGCAGCGTTAATTACTTCACCTAAAAATGTGTTTTATTTGACTGGATTTTTATCGAGACCATATGAACGTTTTCTTGGGCTCATCGTACCAGTAGAGGGAGAACCCCTATTGCTGCTTCCAAAGTTGGATTTGGAAGCAGCACAACAGGGGTCAAACATAGAGCATATAGTTACGCATTCAGATACTCAGAACCCGTATGAGATTTTAAAACAAAAATTACCATTGGGCATCAAGAAGCTCGGTATAGAAAATGGTGAGTTGCTCGTACGGCGGCTAGAAGATTTGCAAAAAGCCATACCTGAGGTTGAATACGCCGACATAGGAGTACCGTTACAAGAAATGCGAACTATAAAAACAGAAGATGAAGTAAACTGTTTAAGAAAGGCTGTTCAAATCTCTGAGCATGCACTTACGATTGCTATAAACAACTTCAAAATAGGGATGACTGAGTTGGATGTTGTTGCAGAGTTGGAATACCAATTAAAAAAGAACGGTTCAATTGGTCTTACTTTTAATCCCATCGTGCTTAGTGGTGAAAAAACCTCGCTTCCTCATGGCGTTTCAGGGCAGCGTACTATTCAAGCAGGTGAACTTTTAATGGTTGATTTAACGGCGTTATATGGCGGCTATTATTCCGATATTACTCGCACGTTCGCTGTGGGAGAGATTAATGAAGGCCTGAAAGATATGTATCAAACGGTTCTCAATGCTAATATAGCTGCAATTACTTCTGTTAAACCAGGGGTAACGATGGCCAGTTTGGATCATGCAGCACGTAATGTGATTACAGAAAACGGATATGGCGAGTATTTCGTACATCGTGTGGGACATGGAATAGGCATTGATAATCATGAACTACCATCCATACATGGAAAGAGTCAGGAATACCTAAAGACAGGAATGACCTTTACAATTGAGCCGGGTATATACTTACCAGGAATTGGTGGTGTTCGCATCGAGGATGATATTCTCGTAACGGAGAATGGTCCGGAAGTATTAAGTCCGTTTCCAAAGGAACTTACTATAATTGGGTAGCACATTCTATTCTTGTTCTAAGGATTTTCTACCTAATTTTCATATCTAATACTTGATAATTGAGAATATGTGAATAAAAAAAGGGGCGTGTTGCTTATGCAAGAAATAGAACAAAGGGTTAAAGAGCAGCAAAAACACAGTCAAAGCAGGTTTATGAAAATATTAAATATAATTGAAAGCATTGGAAATCGCATCCCCCATCCATTTATGTTATTTATTTACCTATCTCTGTTCGTTATTTTTTTGTCTTGGATAGTAGGTTCAAATGACGTTAAGGTTGTCCATCCTGGTACAGGAGAAGTCCTACCTATTAAGAGTTTGGTTTCTAATGAAGGATTACATTATATTTTAACTTCCGTGTTGGAGAACTTCGCAGGTTTTACACCTTTAGGGTTGGTCTTGGCTATGATGCTTGGTGTAGGGCTTGCAGACAAAATAGGTTTATTTGAAATAGCAATAAAAACAGCATTCTTAAAAGTGCCTAAACCGATAGTGACTTATGTAGTAATTTTTACGGCTACCTTAGCGAACATTACTGCTGCAGCTGCCTACGTTATTGTACCTCCGTTGGCTGCCATGATATTTAAATCGTTTGGTCGTCATCCGATTGCTGGCCTTGCAGCCGGGATTGCAGGTGTTGGTTGTGGTTATACAGCAAATCTAGCAATAACTGGAGACGATGCGCTTTTATCCGGAATCAGTACAGAAGTGGCACAAACTATTGTTCCAGGCATTATTGTTACTCCTGTAGATAACTGGTTTTTCATGGTTGTATCGGTCTTTGTGTTAACAATTGTCGGAGTCTTCGTTACAGAAAAAATCATCGAACCTAGGTTAGGTACCTACCATGATGAGGAAAATAGTAGCATACAAGAAAAAATATCTTTGCTAGAAAAAAAAGCACTTCGTAATTCTGGGGTATCAGCTCTTCTCTATATAGGCTTCATCTTGTTAATTCTTTTCATTCCAAATTCACCTTTACGCAACGAAGAGGGGGGGCTTCTTCCTTCTCTATTTTTGGAGGGAATTATTCCTATAATTATTCTATTTTTTGTAGTAACTGCCGTTACTTACGGTGTAACTTTAAAGCGGATTAGGAATTGGGGCGATGTTGCTAAATATATGACAGAGGCTGTTAAAGATATGAGTGGCTTTATTGTACTAGTTTTTGTCATAGCTCAATTTATTGCTTATCTAAAGTGGAGCAATTTAGCTACTTGGATGGCAGTTTCTGGTGCAGAATTCCTCAAACAAATTCACCTTGATGGTTTTCCAGCAGTTATTATGTTTGTATTCATAACTACAATAGTAAGTTTGCTTATTACTAGCGGTTCAGCCCTCTGGTCAGTACTTGCGCCAATTTTTATCCCGATGCTCATGTTACTAAATTTCCATCCAGCATTTATTCAAGTAGCTTACAGAATTGCGGATTCATCTACTAATATGATTACTCCACTTAATCCATATGTTGCAATAATGCTTGGATTCTTAATTAAATATGACAAGAAAGCAGGTTTAGGGACACATATCTCCTTAATCCTTCCTTATACAATCGCATTTCTTATCGTCTGGATTATTTTGCTTTGTATTTTTGCATTTTTAGGTATACCGATTGGACCTGGAGTTGATATGTATCTTAAATAAAACAAGGACTACTTTAGTAGCTTTGTAAAAAAGATTCGTTATCTTTAAAAAGGTTTTAACAAGTAAAAGACAGTAATTATAATCTTGATATTCAACAATCGGGCACAATTTCGCAATAAGAATTGTGCTTTTCTATATGAAAAGGGCCAGATTGTGGAATAACGTGAAGGTTTAGACTTAAACTATTGGACAGATTAGTTCAATATTATATTGTAGGGATTAAATGAGTATTGATTGTACTTATAAATTGAAAACAATTCCTATTTTTATGGCGTTAAAAGTAGATGGTAGATCTAGACAAGATGTTCGGTGCTTTTCTACAATAAAAGTGGAGTAGGTAATGTCTTTGGAATTTTTCACAACACAGTTAGTAATGATTGCATTATTCATCTTAATCATTTATTCAATCGAGACATAGCATACGCGGTTCGATTATCAGGGGCAATAGTAAAACAATTAGCATCGGCACTTTCCTTATTTAATCTGATGGTAATGGTTTCAAGGCTGACAAACATGATGCAACAACCTTTTACGGGGAGTTTGATTGGTAAAGCACCAAAAGAGAATTCTTTAGAATTTGTGGAGAACCAGTATCGAATTTTAATCGGTTCTGCAACATTAGGAACAATAATCGGTTTAATTTTGTTGCCGACTTTTTTGCAGTTTTTTCGAGGGCAATTATTCATTTTTTTAGCAGAAGAGCGAGGTTCGATTCCGGCTTTAGTGCGAATAGGTTATGCAGTGTATCTTATTTAAGTCGTGTAAAAAAACATATCCATCTACCTAGATATGCTTACCTAAAAGATATAACTGGCGAGGTATACCAATTAAATTATTTTGCATTAATATGTTAATAACGGCAATTTATACAATAGGAGTTCTTTCTGCACTATACGCTGCATTGATTGCACTTGAACGAGCAACAACTGCTATTATGGCATCGGGAGAAATTAATGGTATAGCTACAATCTTATAAATTATTTTTGTAGATCCTAAAATTCAATCTTAACGGATGATGTAATCAATCAAAAGGGTAGCTATGTTACTTTAAAAAGTGCCTCTATTATGATGGTAGCATCAAGATTATAAGGAACACTTTTTGCACAGGTGTTATTCATTCCGGGTGCAAAGTATATTGCTTGGTTTCACAGTTTATAGTATAGAGAAAGAAGATTAAATAAGATTAAGATTATTTATAGTTATTCCATAATCGAGCGTGCCCAGAGCAAAGGCTTTGGCTTTATTACTTAAAAGGTGGATATTATTGAACACTGTCTATTATGAAAGGTTACTAAACACTGCTTGGGAACATATGTATTTAAACCTGTTTGATCATGTTTGTTTAAGCAAAGGGACTAGTAACTTCATCAATGTAGGTAAAGGGATATTGTATAGAGGAAAAACTTCGTAACTTAATTAGTTATCTCTCCCCGCAACTGCAACAGATGATACTTATATCTAAAGGTTGTTTGTTAAGTGTCGATTTCTTTTATTACAAACCCTTTTGCAAAGGTGTTTAAAATTCTTATGAGACGTTCTGTCATTTCACCGGGTGTGGCATCAAAATCTTTTGCAATCCAATCCAAAATCAATCCCGCCGTTCCATATGCCATATAGCGCTTTTGGGAGTAATCATCAACAAAAGACACTCCGTATTGAATATCAAATTTATCTTTTAGTAAATTATAAATCGCTTCAGGTAGTTGCTGATGAATGCGTGGTAACGTATCTTCTAAAAGCAGTAACGTGAAGTAATCACGGTGATCGTAAATATAATACAACAATTCGAAGGAGTTTGTTGTCAACTCCTGTACTTTAACCTGACTATTATTTTTATACTTCGACATGCTATTATACTGAATGGCCTCAAACATTTCATCCATTAATTCTTCAACAAGATCAAATATGTTTTGGTAGTACACATAAAAGGTTGTTCGATTATATTGTGCATAATCTACAATGTCCTTCACTGTCACAGCACTAAATCCTTTTTTATGTACCATTTCTATAAATGCCTTCTTCAAGAAGTGCTTTGTACGCAAAGCTTGATTGGAATTTGATTTCATCAAATTATCTCCTACTATTAGACAGATTGATTAAAAGTGTTGGTTTCTTCAACATTATAGCAAATATTAAGGATGGCTTACAGAAAGTGTATCCGGGTAAACTATAAATGTAACTAGTATCTTTGGGGAGGTAAAAAAATGAGATTTGAAAACAAAGTTGTAATTATTACAGGTGCTGCAGGAGGTATCGGTAAAGAGATTGCTCGTAAGCTTGCAGGTGAAGGGGCAAAGTTAACCCTAGTGGATTTAAATGAAGTCGCTGTGAAAGCGGTTGCAGATGAGCTTAACTTAGGTGAAGATCGAGTCCTGACATTAAAAGCAGATGTATCAAAAGAAGCAGAAGTAAAAAATTATGTTGATCAAACTGTAACAAAATTCGGTCGCATTGATGGATTTGCAAATAATGCAGGAGTTGAAGGTCCAGCAAAAATTTTAGAAGAAATTACTGAACAAGATTTCGATTTTGTCTATAACATTAACGTAAAAGGTGCTTTCTATGGTTTGAAATATGTAATGCCAATTATGAAACAGCAAAAAGCCGGTTCGATTGTTAACTCTGCTTCCGTTGCAGGATTAATTGGTTCGCCAAATATGATGCTGTATAATTCATCAAAACATGCATTAATGGGTATGAATAAAGTAGCGGCGTTAGAAGCTGCTCCATATAATGTACGTGTGAATTCAGTAAACCCTGGTGTTATTAATACACAAATGATGCGCCAGATTGAGGCAAAAGTTGCACCGGGCGCAGCAGAAGCAGCACAATCCGCATATCAAGATGCCGTACCAATGAAGCGATATGGTGAGCCGCAAGAAGTAGCAAATGTCATTGCATTTTTACTATCAGATGAAGCTTCTTATGTAAGCTCTTCATCTTACACAGTAGATGGTGCATTATATAATATTTAACAACGGGGGAAACATAATATGAAACGTTTTGAAGAAAAAGTAGTAATTGTAACAGGTGCAGGGTCTGGTCTTGGCCAAGCAGCAACACTTCAATTAGCAGAAGAGGGTGCTAAACTAGTTTTAGTAGACTTGAATGAAGCAGGTTTAAAAGAGACGGAAGAAAAAGTACTGGCAATTACGCCACAGGCTGAAGTATTATCAATTGCGGCAAACGTAGCAGATGAAAATGCTGTAAAAGGTTTTGTCGATGCAACTGTTGAAAAGTTCGGCAAAATTGACGGTTTCTTTAACAATGCAGGCATCGAAGGAAAACAAAATTTAACAGAAGACTTTGGTATTGACGAGTTCCAAAAAGTGGTTTCCATTAACTTAAATGGAGTATTCTACGGCATGAAATACGTATTAAAAGTAATGAAAGAACAAGGATCAGGGTCAATTGTGAATACAGCATCTGTAGGTGGTATTCGCGGTGTTGGAAATCAATCAGGCTACGCAGCATCCAAACATGGAGTTGTCGGATTAACACGCAACTCTGCTATTGAATATGGACAATTTGGTGTCTCTATTAAAGCAATCGCACCAGGTGCTATAATGACTCCTATGGTAGAGGGTTCTTTACGCCAAATCGGTGGTGATAATTGGGAAGAGGTAGGTAAAGAGTTCGTAAAACCAAACCCAATGCGCCGCTTCGGTAAACCAGAAGAGGTTGGTTACTTAGTTGCCTTCCTACTTTCAAATCAAGCTGACTTCATTAATGGTGTTGTTGTACCAATCGATGGCGGTCAATCTTATAAATATTAATTATTTTTAGAGCAACAGGAAATGCTTAAGTAGTTTGAAGAACAAGGCTGGGATATAACTAGCATCAAATAGAGAGAAAGGTGAAATTGAGTGCGTTCAATTTTCACCTTTCTCTTTTTGTTAATATGGATATATTAGGATTTATCATTATAACTGTAGTTCAGCTATAGAATATAGGCTAGCATAGCCACTAATACTAACTCTTTCACCCACCAGCTTGCAATACAAAGTCCCTCCTCGTTCAGAGAGCTGTCTTGCAACCATTTCCTTTTGGTTGAACTGTTCTGACCAGTAGGGGATGAGCTGGCAATGTGCAGAACCGCATACTGGGTCCTCATTAACATTTAGTTTAGGGAAAAATGCTCTTGAAACAAAATCAAACTCTTTGCTTCTAGCTGTCAATATTACACCTAAACCGTCTTTTAACTCTTTTAATGCAGTAAAATTGGGCTTTGCATGCAGTACATCGCTTTCTTCTTCTAAAATAAACATTAAATCTCTTCCTAAGAATACATCAATAGGAGTAATCCCAAGTGCCTGTACCATCTCATCTGTAATTTCTAACTTGTCTGGCATCCTGCTTGGAAAGTCCATTTCATATAGTTCTCCATTTTTTACTACAGTTAAATCGCCACTTAGAGTTTTGAAGACGAACTTATTTTCCTCTTTATCATAAAAGTTAGATAAAACAAAAGCGGTTGCTAGAGTAGCATGTCCACAAAGATCAATTTCTCCTCCCGGGGTAAACCATCTTAGATGATATTTATTTCCTTCTCTTACGGTAAAAGCAGTTTCAGATAAGTTGTTTTCTTTTGCTATTAACTGCATTAAGTCATCGGATAGCCAATTCTCTAAAATACATACAGCAGCCGGATTTCCCTCAAATACTTTTTCAGCAAAAGCATCTACAACATAACATTTCATTGTTGTTAACCTCCTAGAAAGTTTGATAAATTATTATTTACGAAGATTAAAATACCATGGAGATTGTATGCAAGCAATAGGGGGGGAGCTAAAGAACAATCCTCAAAAAAATGAACTGTTTTTTAAAAGAATAGGTAAACCCCCAAATAATTTAGTTATTCAATCTTTAATTTGTAAATTGGTTTAAATAAAATATTAAAAATTGAGAAAGAGAACAAGTGTTCGAATCCTTGTGTTAACCTAACTTTACAACATATAAAACCTAATAATTGATGGTGGTTTTAAAATGCAAAGAAAAAAGGGAAATACTGATAATATTGTAATAGAGATGTTAAAATGGGATGTTATATAAAGAAATAGTACGTAAATTATCTTTCTAATAGAGCTATCTATAGTAAGATATCAAAGAATAATCCACCGATTCGAGAGCAATATAGTGAGTGGCCATCCAAGAAAACATAAAGTGAATGAGAATTTCTTTAAAACTAGGACGGGAATGGCATGAATATTGGATATATTTCTTACGGATGGTACTGTAGGGGGTAAAATACATACTATAAGTTTTTCTCCAAATGATAAGAGAATGTTGAAATTAGTGCCAAAGTATATGAATTTGGTCTAAGTATAGACTATCACAATGGAAGAAAGAGATGGAGGCTGACTATCATGTGGAAATTAGTTAATGGTAGATTAATACAAACAATTGATGATTCCAGGGCTGAATATAAGACGCGTATTAGCAAGACATTACTAACAGAATTAAAACACTTAGCAAACGAACATAATACGCATGTAGGTTATTTATTGGAAAATGGATTCATCAAGATTCTAGAAGAAAATTATATAAACTATGATAAGAAAAATAGACCAAAAGATCGCGTTGAATTTAGAACAACTTGTAATAAAGAAACGTTAGAATGTCTAAGGATCTTTGCAAAAGAAAATAAATTAAATTTAAATGATGTGATTGAATCCAGTATTGCGTTAATTAATATTGACGAAGTGAAAGATGGAAAGTGGAGATATAGAATCGAAAGCATATGAAGTGGAGTATCAAATTGCTCCTTTTTCTTTCTTAAAAATAGGGATGTGGTCGTAATATCTATTATAGGAAGTTATGTTTCATTTCAGAAGTATACTTCTAATAGTGAGACAGAATGCGAAAATTAAGCTGAAACTTGAAACGCATCCAAAATTCAAACTCGCTTCATTCCTAGACTCCATTAATTCTGGACGTTATCTCAAACAATAATTTAAAAATTAAATACACCCTCAAGTTATTTAATACTTAAAGGTGTAAAATGCCTTTTACTCTTTCCTTTGCCAGTAATAATTGCTTAATACAGTTGCAAAAGCTTCAGTTGAGCGATCAAGTTCTTCTATTGTATTATCTACACCTCCAATTTCTAGAATTATAGAATTTGGCGAAAGATCTTGGTTATAAATGCCATTCCCATGTAGGCTGCTTTTTTGTAAAATTCCCTTTGAAAGTCCTGGATATGAAATATCTAGCAGTGCTTGCAACTCTTTTGCAAAAGTAAGGTTTTTCTCAAAATTAGCATGGCCATTCCCTACTACGAATAACAATCTAGCATAATTTAAGCCGTTTATATCAATTGTTGTATTTTCTTTTCTTAAGGAATCGCGGTGCACATCAATAAAATATTCCAAATCCTTATTTTCATCTTGTGCCTTTATTACTATCTCCCTGGATACTTTATAAGAACTACTATAATCTAAATTACTAGTGTTTAAGAGATGAACGATATCCGATGTATCTACATCCGTTCCAATCCCTTGATTTTCTACAGCTCTTCCCAACATTTCACCAACCAATGTAATGTTTGCTATTGAATGGTATGCTTCTTCAGGTTCAAATGTACCTTTGAAAAAAGGTAAAAAAGACTCTCTACTATGGCTATGATAAATATATACAACTTCTTTTCCGAAAGTAGAATGAATTTCGGGCTTTTCAGGTGTTTTCAACTTCTCAAAAATAGCATCAATATTATCGAACTTAAGTTCCCTTTTTCCAAAAAGAATCTCCATTGTTGGTTGGAATTCATCTCTCTTAGGATTACCCAAGCTTTTTTCCTCTTCATCATTTTCTTCAGTTGTTCGGCTATTTTCTTTCAACTCTTCTAATCGCTTACTAGAATTATCTTTATTCAAGTTATTATCCGTGAAAGGATACACTTTGTCTAATATGGCAACACCTTTATTTGATTCATATGAAAAAAGCAGCCAAGTGAAACCGAGTAACCAGAAGAAAAATAACATTATTGCAAAATAAAGAAAATATACTAAAATCGAACTCTTTTTGTTTTTAGATTTCGAATCTTGTTGTGACTTTAAAGACATGCAGTTTCAGCTCTTCCTCTACTTTAGTGAGTATCCATTAATAATATCGAACAAACAAAATATTTTTTTATAGAATGAAGGTAATGAAAAATAATTATAAATAGAAAAATAATGGACGCAAATAAATAATAATTGTAAAAAAACACCTTGAATTTACTCAAGGTGAAGGTTTTGTATTACTCTTCAATTGCTGACATTTCACTTTCAGTAACCCATTTGTGGTTCTTTACTTTTTCTCCGGTAGTAGAGGAGGTGTAATCTACCATATAGACGGTAGTTTCAATTGCTGAATCAATTGCGGCTTCTGCTCCTTGCATACCTTCCATGTGTTCTGCATTAATGGTTGCCTTAGTACCTGACTCTAAAGGTTCTTCTGCTACTGGATCCAATTCTTCATGAATCACCCATTTATGATTTCTCACTGGTTTACCACCGGTTGTAGGTGTGTATGAAACGATATATGCAATCGTATTAAAAGCGCCTACTACCGTCGCTTCTGCACCCGACATGCCTTCCATGTGATCTGCTTGAATCATTGTTTTACTGCCGACAGGAAATGTCGGATTGGTTGCTTCTTCTAAACCAGTAGGTATAGCACCATCACTAGAATGATTCATGGCAGAATGATCCGTACTATTAGATTCTTCTATATCGTGCTCTGACACATCATGTGTTCCTTCCTGGTTTTTATCACTCGAACATGCTGACAGCGTTAGTACTGCTGCTAAATAAATCACTCCAAAAATCTTTTTATGTGTCATTAATGTCCCTCCAAATACACCCTTATACCATTGCTATTAATTGTACAATTCAAATTATAATCCTGAAATTTGCAAAATTTATGCAGAATGAGGGATTATATTTATAACAGACGTCTAAACAGCTTAAATTTAAATCCCCCAATAAGTTATTGTATCGAGGACACCGACTATTAGCAGTATAATACCGGCAGTTTTTTGGATTAGCCGTCCGATTTTCATGCTTTTTTTCATTACTAATCCTTTTATATCAAAATACCAAATTAGCCATAATAGAAGTATTAGAGGGATTGAAGTAGCAATGCCAAAAATGGCAGGTAAGATAAATCCGTAAGATGTTGACGCTACAGTTGGCATTAACCATACAAAAAATAGGACAAACATCGTTGGGCAAAAAGCAACTGCAAAGCTTGCTCCAAGCAAGAAGGACCCGAGTTTGCCAGCCTTTTTATAGGTTGGCAAAAAAGAAGATAGCCAGTTTAAAAACCTGAGCTTCATTATTCCTAAAAGGATTAATCCAGTTACTATTAAAAATGGCCCAATTGCTTTACGGATCATTGGGAAAAATTCCGTAAGTTTTGATTCAAACGATTGTCCGAATAACCATGCCAACAATCCTAGAGAACTATACACTATAACCTTGCCACCAATAAATGCAATGATTTCTCCAAAGTTTTGGTCGATTTGAATTGTTCGGTGTCCATACAAAGTAATTGCACTAATATTACCTGTTAATTGACACGGAGCAAATGCACCAATTAAACCAAGGAGAAGTGCGATCACAAATGGAGAATGGTCAAATGAATTTAAATAGATGGAAATAGGCTGACTGATGATTTGACTGATTTGAGATAAGGTACTATACACTTATATTCACCGAATTAGTTAGATTGGTTTTCTGAAAAATAGCTAAGTTCATAACTACACTCCTTTATTACCACTTATAGCCAATCCCCCACACAGTTTTTAGAAAATTCTCTGTTGGAAATCCAGACTTTTTGAGTTTATCCCTTAAATTACGAATATGAGAATCAACTGTTCGGATATCCGTTTCAGTTTCGTATTCCCAGGCGACAATTAAAAGCTCTTCTCGAGTATAAGTTTTAGTGGGTCGAGAGATTAAGGCCTTAATGATAAAAAACTCTTTTAAAGTTAATTGAACACTTTGTTCAAAATATTTTAGACAGTATGTTTCATTATTTAAAGTAAATTCACCAAGAGTAATTAAATCTGTTCTTTCGTTTGAAGTACGTCTTAATACTGCATTGACTCTTGCAACTAATTCTCGATCATCAAAAGGTTTTGTAATGTAATCGTCGGCTCCATTATTTAAACCTTTCACTAAATCTGATTTATCTGTTCTAGCTGTCAGCATTATAATCGGAACATTGGAGAATTCTCGTATTGCTTTACATATTTCCCACCCATCCATTTCGGGCATCATGACATCCAGAAGAACAAATTGTACTTCCTCCTTCTTTAATAGATCAATCGCGCTTTTCCCACTAGTCTCCTTTATGCATCGAATTCCATGGGGAATAAGGAATAACTCAATTAAATCTAACATGCGTTGTTCATCATCTACTAAAAGAGCAGTTTGCATGAACTTTCATCCTCCAAATTAAATTATTACCTTGAACGTGGACCCTTTTCCTACTTTACTTTTCACTTCAACCGTACCCCCATGTGCCTCAACTAGTTTTTTAACTACCGAAAGTCCAATCCCAGAACCTCCGTATGTACGTGAACGTGATTTTTCTACCCGATACAATCTATCGAAAATGAACTCTATATCTTCAGGCGGAATACCAATCCCTTCATCACTCACTTTCAAAACAGTTCTGTTATGTTGTTCATAGACTTCTAAATGTATTTCTGTATTTTCCTTGGAATATTTCATTGCATTATCCAAAAGATTAAGGACAATTTGTTGTAATCTCAAAGAATCAGCGTATATTTGAAAATTTGACTGATTTAAAAGAGTTAATTTTAAATTTTTTTGTCTGTATGAAGGTTCGACAAGATTAATTATCTTGTGGAGAAAAGGCTGGGCCCAAAAATACTCTTTAGATACTGTAAAGTTATTTTCATCAATTTTCGCTAAATCGAGTAAATTTTTCACAAGATTTTTCATTCGAATTGCCTCTTCAGAAATAATCGAAAGATAATGCTCTCGTTCCCTGTCATTTAAATCTGTTCGCATTGCTACTTTGGCATAGCCAATTAAATAGGTTAAAGGCGTACTTAACTCGTGTGATACAGATGCCAGGAATTCATTTCTTTCCTTTTTTAATCGTTCTAGATCCTTTGCAAGCATTTGAATAGAGACTGACAGCTCTCCAAGTTCATCATTACTTTTGTAAGGGAGTGTTACTTCGAAATCTCCTTTACTTAATTTCTCGGTAGCTTTTTTCATATGAATCAAGGGTCTTGTAAGGATTTTTGATAATATACCGTAAATAACCAGAATAATTAATACACTTGTCGCTCCAGCTATCCCGAAGTGCTTAGTTAGATTATTTATCATTTGATTAATTGATTGTGTGCTTTGGAACATGAGAACATACCCCTCATGTACACCATTTTGATATGGATGTACACTTACGATATAGGGTGAATTCTTATAATCTGAAACTAAAATTGTATCAATTTCTGAATGTTTTCTTATTACTAATGGTATATAACGATTTAGTTTTGGATTATCTTCATAAGAACTGCTTATAATTTTGCCTTCCTTATTAATGATACAAACTTCTCTATCATTATTATTTTCCATCAGAATGATATGGTGAATTGTAGACTTTGAATAATTATCTATTAAGACATCTCTATGATTTGCTCCATAAGCCAATAATTTAGAAAATTCTTCATCGATTTGCGTGTGGATGATGTTTCGGTGAAGATAAAACATAAGGATTAATTGTAAAAGAAGTACTACTGCAAAAAAACACAGTGCCAATTTTGTTGAGATATTCACTTAAAATCCCCCCTTCCATGCTTAATTATAATAGAGAATTATGAAATAAATATGCAGAGAAAGTATAAATTTTTATCTATTAATCGGTGTATAAATTCCCCTTAAATTTTCCTAACTTACGACATTCTAAAATTATTTAATAAATAGTATTTTACCCATTTATCCATTTTAATTTATTAGTTAAATAGTATTTTACCCATTTATCCATTGTAATTTATTAGTTAAATACATTTGTCAATAATCAAATATTTTCATATTTTCTGTTTCGAACATATATAAGAATAGTGTGATTTTAGTGATAAATTTAATTTTTAATCGTTTTTGTATAGAAATTCTCTAAAAATCCTAAAAATTTTCAAAAATTTATATATTATTTAAATAAAAAGTATTGCAATTTTGTGAACGCTTAAATAAAATGAAAATGTAAAAACTATTAAAATAGAATTTTACGGACACAAAGTAGAAAAAAACAACTAAAAAAAGGGGGATGTTTATGGCGGGGAATATAAAAAATAATATTAATTATGACAAGATTGCAGAGATGGAATCATTCAAACAGCTAACAAAAAAGAAAAATAATTTCCTTTGGACTCTTACAGTAATTTTTCTTGCTGCTTACTTGTTATTACCGATCTTAACGTCATTTACTGAAATTCTGCACCAAAAAGCTGTCGGGGAAATTACTTGGGTGTGGTTCTACTCTGCTGGGCTATTTATCATGACATGGGGATTAGCTCATCTATATGTAGCAAAGGCGAATTCATTCGATAAGGAAGCAAAAGCGATTATCGAAGAGTATGAGAGAGGTGCTGTTTAATGAGTATTACTGCCGTTATTATGTTCGTATCCATTGTTGGATTAACGTTAGCCATCACATGGTGGGCTTCAAGAAGAACAAGTAGTGCTAGCGATTTCTATACTGCTGGCGGAGGTTTAAAAGGTTGGCAAAATGGACTAGCTATATCTGGTGACTACTTATCTGCTGCTTCTTTCCTTGGTATTGCCGGATCGATTGCTTTAGCTGGTTTTGATGGATTCTTCTTCTCTCTAGGTTATTTAGTAGCTTACTTAGTGGTTTTATACATCGTTGCTGAGCCATTACGTAATCTGGGTAAATTTACATTAGCCGATATGATTTCTGCTCGATTTGATGCGAAAAAGGTTCGTGGAACTGCTGCTTTAAGTTCAATCGTAATCGTTTTATTCTACATGATTGCACAACTTGTTGGTGCAGGTGCTCTTATTCAATTATTATTAGGTATCGACTATTGGGTTGCTGTACTGCTTGTAGGTTTCATGATGACAGTCTATGTGCTGTTCGGTGGGATGACTGCAACTTCTTGGGTACAAATTATTAAAGCTTGTTTATTAATGTTAGGTACAGTTATTATTTCATTCTTAGTATTAGCGAAATTTGACTTCAATATTTTAACAATGTTCTCACACATGACTACTGCAACTGAAGCTGGTGAAGCATATTTAAATCCAGGCTTGAAATATACAAATGGAATTGACACAATTTCGATGTTAATCGCATTAGTATTAGGTACAGCTGGTTTACCACATATCTTAATGCGTTTCTTTACAGTAAAAGATGCACAAACAGCTCGTTCTTCTGTTATTTGGGCTACTTGGATTGTAGGTATTTTCTATGTATTAACAATCTTCCTAGGATTCGGTGCTGCTGCCTTCGTTGGTAAAGAAGAAATTATAGCTGCAAATGCTGCGGGTAACATGGCTGCCCCACTTCTTGCTCAAGCATTAGGTGGAGATGTACTATTCTCCTTCGTATGTGCGGTTGCCTTTGCAACAATTTTAGCGGTAGTAGCAGGTCTTGTACTTTCTGGTGCATCTGCCCTATCACATGATATTTATGGCCAAATTATCAAAAAAGGAAAAGTTTCAGAAAAAGAACAAGTTGCTGCTGCTCGAATAGGATCAATCATTATTTCAGTAGTATCAATTGTATTAGCATTAGGAGCTCAATCATTAAATGTTGCGTTCTTAGTATCATTAGCATTCTGTATCGCTGCTTCTGCAAACTTACCAGTAATTATTTACACAATTTATTGGAAACGTTTCAATACAAATGGTGCAGTAGTTGGTATGTTAACAGGTTTAATCTCTGCATTAATTTTAGTAGCGGTTTCACCAAACGTTTGGAATCCAGTTGAAGGTGCAGCAATCTTTGTCGGGGAAGCTTTATTCCCACTTGGAAATCCGGCAATTGTATCTGTTCCCCTAGGTTTCATAGGTGGATGGATTGGTACTGTTCTTTCTAAGGAAACAGACGAAGCAAAATACCGTGAAGTTGACGTAAAAGCTCAAACGGGTATTTCTGTTCAAGACGTATCACACTAATCAAGAAGATGCACCTCGAGTTAAAAGCGACTCGAGGTTTTCTTTTTTCCTCCTTCCCTTTTTCACTACAAAGGAATATGATAGTATCAAATAATAATTAGAGGTGAAGATATGGCTAACTCAAAAGCAAAGAAAAAAAGATTAAAGCAACTGCGTGAGCGAGGAAAAGATATGACGATACAGCGTATTCAGGTAGATTTTAGTACACACGTACGTATGACAAAGACAAAACAAGAAGCATTAAATAAACTAGATAAGAAACATAAAAGGCATTTCCAGGATCATCATACTGATTCCTCTGGAAATGCCTTTACTTTTTTCTATCTCACCAGCCTTGTGAGAAAGATTCTTGAGGATTCACCCCAATCTATCCAACCGAATGTTACACCTCATACAACGGATGTGAATGCAGTTGAGAGCGCTTCTGCACATGTTAATAAATTGGTATAAAAAAAGATATGTAAAAACGGCATATCGCTTTTACATATCTAAATACATTATTTATTTTCACGAATCACGGTTGCTTGTTGGTAGTACTTTAACGCGCAATAATTCCCCATCATTGGATACATCAATTTTCAATGAACCATTTGAATATCGATCAGCTTTCGATAAGTTCTTTACGTCAATCGTTTCTTTTACGTTTTCCTTAGTCTCTAATAAAACTCTATCACCTGTTTGAACAACTTTCACATCAAAAATACGGTGCGGATTTGATTTTAATTCCTTTAGAACCACAACACCTCTTTTTGCTCTCGAGCTTTTTTCAATCTCTGATACATTCATGCGTTTGACTGCCCCACGATGTGTAACAATAATGACCTCTTGCTGTTGTGCAGAATGTAATAGGTTAACAGCTGTTAATACATCTTCATCCTTTAAATTGATCCCCTTGACGCCACCTGTTTTTACTCCAGTAACAGGGATTTCTTCGATATCAAAGCGAAGACTATAACTTTGGTATGTTGTTAACAAGACTTCTGTTTCTGTTGAAACGAGTTGAGCAAAAATCATTTCATCCTCGCCTTTGATATTCATCGTTTTAATAGGTTTAGAGTAGCGTGTAACAGAGTAATCAGCCAGAGAAGAACGCTTGATTTGCCCTTCCTTCGTTGCAGTGAGTACATAAACGTTTTCCTGATCGAATTTCTCGATACCGATCGCTTCGATAATTTCTTCATGTTGGTCAATTGGAACGATACTTGAAATATGTTGGCCCAGGTCTTTCCAACGAATATCCGGCAGTTCATGAACAGGTTGATAAATATAATTTCCTTTATTAGTGAAGAGCAGTAAGTAATGTTGTGTATTTAACGTCTCTTCAAATAAAAGATAATCAGAATCCTTCATTGCAAAATCCTGACCATTAGAAGCAGAATGAGATCGTGTACTAGTTCGTTTTACATAACCGTCCTTAGTTACGGTTACCACAACTTCTTCACTAGGTACCAACACATCTAAAGTTAACTTTATTTCCTCAATTTCAGCTTGAATAATTGAACGGCGTTCTTCTGCAAATTTAGTTCGAATTTCGGCTAACTCTGATTTAATAACTTTAATCAATTGTTTTTCATTCCCCAAAATATCGTTTAGTTTTGCAATTGATTTCTCAAGCTCTTCTTGTTCTGCACGCAGCTCTGTAATATCTGTATTTGTTAATCGATATAGTTGTAAACTAACGATTGCTTCCGATTGAGCTTCAGTGAAACCAAACTTGGCTTCTAAATTCGATTTCGCATCACGTTTATCCTTTGAGGAGCGAATTGTTACAATTACTTCATCTAAAATTGAAATAGCCTTAATTAACCCTTCAACAATATGTAAGCGGTCATTAGCTTTTTTCAGGTCAAATCTGGAACGTTTTGTCACTACATCTTTTTGGTGTGCAATATATGAATCCAACATTAATGGTAAGGTCATCATGGTAGGACGACGATTATGTATGGCAATCATATTAAAATTATAGTTGACTTGTAGTTCTGTCGATTTATAAAGATAGTTTAATATACCAACAGCTTGTACATCCTTCTTTAACTCAATGACAATTCGAAGACCTGTACGATCCGATTCATCTCGAATCTCGGCTATTCCTTCCAGACGTTTATCTACCCTTTGTTCATCAATTTTCTTTACTAAGTTCGCTTTATTAACTTCGTAGGGTAGTTCAGTTATAATAATCTGTTCTTTCCCACCTTTTAATGACTCGATTGTCGCTTTTGAACGAACGATTATTTTCCCTCTACCAGTTTCATAGGCCTTTTTGATACCATCCACACCTTGAATAATGCCTCCAGTAGGAAAATCAGGTCCTTTTAAAACCGTCATTAATTCATCTACAGTACAATTCGGATTATCTAAACGCATTAGAACCGCATCTAGCGATTCAGTTAAGTTATGTGGTGGGATATCAGTTGCATATCCTGCAGAAATTCCTGTAGAACCGTTTACCAACAAGTTTGGAAATCTTGCTGGTAACACAGTTGGTTCTAAATCCTGATCATCAAAGTTTGGAACAAAATCGACAGTTCCTTTATTGATATCACGAAGCATCTCTGCAGCAATGGAAGATATACGCGCTTCTGTATAACGCATCGCTGCAGGTGGGTCACCATCGACCGAACCATTGTTCCCATGCATTTCAATCAGCATATGACGCATTTTCCAATCTTGACTTAAACGAACCATTGCATCATATACAGAAGTATCACCATGTGGATGATAATTACCGATTACGTTACCGACAGTTTTTGCGGATTTTCGGAAAGGCTTATCATTCGTGTTTCCTTCATTGAACATGGCATAAAGGATTCTTCGTTGTACAGGTTTTAGACCATCCCTAGCATCGGGTAGAGCACGGTCTTGTATAATGTACTTACTATAACGGCCGAACCGATCGCCCATCACTTCTTCTAATGGTAATTCTTGAAAACGTTCGGGTGTCGTCATACTTCTAAATCCTCCTCATGTTGGATGAAATCACTATCTAAGATATTTAAGTCATCCTCCATACCAAAATCTACATTTGATTCAATCCACTTACGTCTTGGTTCAACTTTATCACCCATAAGTGTTGTAACACGACGTTCAGCACGTGCACCATCTTCAATGGTTACACGGATTAACGTTCTTGTTTCCGGGTTCATGGTTGTATCCCATAATTGATCGGCGTTCATCTCGCCTAATCCTTTATAGCGTTGGAGCATATAGCCTTTACCAACTTTATTGATAGCAGATTGTAATTCTTTTTCAGTCCAAGCATACTCGATTACTTCTTTTTTGCCTGTTCCCCTAGAAACTTTATAAAGTGGAGGTAACGCAATATATACATTACCTGCGTCAATTAAAGGTCTCATATATTTATAGAAGAAAGTTAACAGTAATACTTGGATATGAGCACCATCTGTATCCGCATCTGTCATAATGATGACTTTGTTGTAAGCTGAATCTTCTATATTAAAATCTGCTCCGACACCCGCACCAATCGTATGAATTATCGTTGAGATTTCTTCATTTTTCATGATGTCGGATAATTTAGCTTTCTCGGTATTAATTACTTTCCCGCGCAAAGGTAATATTGCTTGGAAGGTACGGTCACGGCCTTGTTTGGCAGATCCCCCGGCAGAATCACCCTCTACTAGGTATAGTTCATTCCGCGCAGCATTTTTTGACTGAGCTGGCGTTAACTTACCTGACAGAAGGGTACTAGATTTCTTCTTTTTCCCACTTCGGGCATCTTCTCTTGCTTTACGGGCTGCCTCACGTGCTTGTTGAGCACGAATTGCCTTACGAACAAGAGATGCCGATAATTCTGCATTTTCTTCCAATACATAAAGCATTTGCTCCTGTACAACGCTTTCAACAGCAGAACGAGCTTCAGTAGTTCCGAGTTTACTTTTTGTTTGACCTTCGAACTGCAGGAGGTGCTCTGGGATACGTACAGAAACAATTGCAGAGAGTCCTTCACGTATATCCGTTCCTTCTAGGTTTTTATCTTTTTCTTTTAGAAGACCTACTTTACGTGCGTACTCGTTAAACACCTTAGTCATGGCTGATTTTGCACCAGTTTCATGAGTTCCACCATCTCGTGTACGAACATTGTTTACAAATGACAGAATTGTTTCTGAATAGCCATCATTAAATTGAAAGGCAAATTCTACTTCAATCCCTTCCTGAGATCCTTCCACATATTTGACAGGGTGAAGGACATCTTTTTCCTCATTCAAGTAAGTAACAAATGCTTCAATTCCGCTCTCATAGTGAAAAACATCAACCTGTCCTTCGCCGCGTTCATCAATTAGTTCAATTTTTAACCCTTTTAATAGAAAAGCTGATTCACGGAGACGTTCAGCTAAGATATCATAATTAAATTTTGTAACAGAGAAAATGTCTTTGTCTGGCAAGAAATGAACATTTGTTCCTGTTTCTTTTGTTTTTCCAATCACTTCAAGTGTCGTAACCGGTTTCCCGCCTTGCTCAAAGCGTTGACGGAAAATTTGTCCATCCCGATAAATCGTTACTTCCAAAAATTTAGAGAGTGCATTTACAACAGATGAACCTACACCATGTAGACCACCACTTGTTTTATAGCCGCCCTGTCCAAATTTACCTCCAGCATGAAGGATTGTAAAAATGACCTCAGGTGTTGGTTTCCCCATCTTATGCATCCCTGTCGGCATTCCTCGACCATAATCTCGAACACTTATTGATCCATCCTCATGAATCTTCACGATGATATGTGATCCAAATCCACCAAGAGCTTCATCCACTGCATTATCTACTATTTCATAAACCAAGTGATGAAGACCTCGACTGTCTGTGGAGCCAATATACATTCCTGGTCGCTTTCGAACCGCTTCTAATCCTTCTAATACTTGAATGGCATCGTCATCATATGCGATCCCTGGCTGATTTATTGCCAAATCAAATCCCCCTCCAAAAATACAAACATCCGTTCTATCTCTATATTCATCGTACTGACTATAGTAATTTCTGTCAATATTCCTTTTACCTTTTACCAGAAATAAGCTTTTTTATTGTATCAAACTCAAGTCACTAAGCACAAATAGAAGTTTATACAATCAATAGCGCCATATCGCCAATTGTACCTATTATTTATTATAACTGTAAATTAAAAAACATATTGTACATTTATTCACGATAATTTTTACTTTTTCCTTCATCTTCATTCATTTTCTTTTAAAAAACTTTGATAAGATAGATTATGTAGGACGTTGGATTTGAATTATGTTATACAACCTATATTTCAGTTAAACACCTGGTAAACTGCTGCAATTTGTTGGTTAGAATATGAAAAACTATTTACTTCTTCCTCAAATGGATAAAAAGGTGGTATATTGTTATTACAATTATTAGTACCAACTATTAATACTGAAAGGAACATTATATGGTTAATGCAATTTTACTTATTTGTGCTTATTTAATCGGCTCGATACCTTCTGGCCTTTGGATTGGCAAGATTTTTTATAAAACGGACATCAGAGAACATGGCAGTGGAAATTTAGGGGCGACAAACTCGTTTCGAGTATTAGGGAAGAAACCAGGACTTGTCGTAACAATCATGGATATATTAAAAGGTACAGCAGCAACATTACTTCCACTGATTCCTTATTTTGCTGATACAACGATTCATCCTCTAATCTTGGGCGGTATAGCGGTTGTTGGACATATGTTCCCAATCTTTGCAGGATTCCGTGGAGGAAAGGCGGTAGCAACCTCTGGTGGTGTCTTACTAGGCTATGCATGGCCATTATTCATCTTATTAGTTGTAAGCTTCCTTATTGCCTTAAAAATTACGAAAATGGTTAGCTTATCTTCAATGATTGTATCAATTGTTGCTGTAATTTATAGTATTATCTATGTAGCTGTGACAGGAGACTTCTCCTTATTGATTTTAATCATACTGTTAACAGCATTTATTTTCTACCGACACCGTGCAAATATTAAACGGATTAAAGAAGGAACAGAACCGAAAGTAAAGTGGATTTAAAAGATAGGCCTAAGGGGAGTTTATGGAATGAACATAAAAGTTACCGAAGAAGCGTTACGATGGTTTAAAGAAGAAATGGAAATCTCAGCTGGCGATACAATTCGTTTCTATGCACGTTATGGAGGATCATCCCCCTTTCATGAAGGTTTTTCCCTTGGAATGAATCGTGAAGAGCCACATGATGTGGGAATCGTGCAAATAATTGATGAGGTTCATTTCTATATAGAAAAAGATGACCTTTGGTTTTTTAATGACCATGATTTACTTGTAGATGTAAATATAGAAACAGAAGAGATTAAATATGACTATATAAAACAATAGTCGAAGTGAGAAGTGATGTTAGTATTACTTCTCACTTTTTTGTTGTCAAAATAAAGGTATTTCTAAATGTAAATTGTAATAGTTAGTAATAAAGAAGTGCTATTGTGAGGTAATATTAAAATGGAATATTATAAATTAATCAGAGAATATGTTGGAACGAAACCATTAATCTTACCTGGTTCCGCTGTGATTATTGTAAATGAGAATAAAGAGGTTCTACTTCAGCAACGCCCTAATGGAAGCTGGGGGTTACCAGGTGGTTTGATGGATTTAGGTGAAAGTTTCGAAGAAGTTGCTTGCCGAGAAGTGCTGGAAGAAACAGGGTTAACGATATACGATCTGAAAATGCTGGGTGTTTTTTCTGGAAAAGACTATTACTGCAGAGTTGAAAATGGAGATGAATTTTATTCGGTTACTGCGGTTTTTCAACTAAACCAGCAAGTGGTGTTTTAACAAAGAATGATGAATCAAAAGCATTAGCCTACTATCCCCCCCCTACAAATTCCCAAGAACACAACACCTGAGTATAAAGGATTTATTGAACCATATCTGGATGAAATTTTAAGCTAACAAAAAACGACCAATAAAACGAGTTGACATCCTACATCAACTCGTTTTAATACTGATATATATTATTAGAGTTAGTTCTATAAGTTTCAAGAATCTACCTTATCCCTCTACTCCATTTCTAAATGCTTTAAAAATGCTATTCTAAGCTGGCTTGCAGCGGCAATTGCCTTCGTATCCCTTTGAATTTCTCCGGGCTTGCTTGCTTTCCCTATAACATAACCATCTAGCGTCATTCCGAAAAAGTCGCAAATGTATTGGAACTGTTGAATCATCGGAAGTGCTTTAATAGTCGGTTTATCTCCACCTACTGCAATGACATAAGCACTCTTCTTCGCTAATTCTTCTCTAAAGTTTGGATAATTGCTATCTCTTAACGTTTGAGACCACCGATCTATAAACAGCTTCATTGTCCCACTCATACTATACCAATAAACAGGTGTAGCAAAAATAAGTACGTCATGCTTTATAATCTTTCCTATAAGTTGACTGTAATCATCTGCAACTTCTTGAAATCCTGCTTCTGTATGTCGTTCATCTTTAATTGGTAAAATGTTATACTCTCGAAGATAAAACTTTTCAACTGGTACCCCGCGAATCGATTCCTCAGTTAACCATTCCGTATTCCCTTTTTCTCGAGTACTTCCGTAAATAACTCCTATAGACATGCCTTAATTCGCTCCTTTCCTACTATCCTATTCATTTTATATATGTGGAAGAACTTACAGCAATAAACTAAAACCAAAAAGAAACTTCTTATTCCTCTTTAAAAAAATGGAGCATGTCTATTATGAAAAGTGAAAATAAAACTTCATGTTCAAAACTAGATAAGGGGTTTTAGTATGGATTATAAAAAGATTGTGGTTGCAGGCAGTGGGTTTTAGGAAGTCAAATTGCGTTCCATACCGCCTTTGAAGGATATGACGTTGCTGTACATGATATTAGTGATGAAGCAATCGATCAAGGGAAAAATCGAATGATGAATTTAAAGGGCCTCTATTAACAAAATCTGGAGGCCGCTGATGTTGAAACAATTGATAAAACATGGATGATTGCTACAGGCGCGCCTAAAGGACCATTTGCAATATTAGATAGATTAAACAGGAATTAACAAAGCGTATTATATTGCCAATGCAAGGGGCTAAGCAGGCAATGAAGAATTTGAAAAAATTAGTGTACATATTAAAATCTGAGTATATCGATAAAGGCAAATTAAGTACATGGACAGAAAGGGTTTTACAGTTATCCAAACCCAAGTTATTTGGAACCATGGTTTTTTAGATAGTTAAATTTTTACGGCACACAAAAATGTGTGTGGCTTTTTTAAATCGAGATTGATAGTAGCTAATTCAACGAATATAAAATTATTGTTCCGTGAATTTTCTCTGTTCGATGCATGTCAAACTCCAAGCACATTTCTTAAAACACCATCACCGGGTTTTCTTCTGATTTTAAGTTTAGAACATATAATAGAACATAATTTACTAGACTTTATATAGAAAGTTAACTCCATCAATCGATATCAGTAATTAAGGAGTGTGTGATAGATGACTAGAGGTTGGACGAAACGAGATATTGGGGATTTAACAGGAAAAGTAGCAATAGTTACTGGAGGAAACAGCGGGATCGGCTACGAAACAAGTTTAGCATTGGCAGAAAATTATGCTACCGTTGTTCTGGCTGTACGTAATATGAATAAAGGACATGAAGCTGTAGATAAAATTAGATCAGAATTTCCAAATGCAGATGTACACGTATTAAAACTAGATTTAAATGATTTAGAAAGTGTAAAAGAGTTTTCGGAGGAATTCAGAAAAAAGTTTCGTTCTTTATCTATACTTATTAATAATGCAGGTGTAATGAAGCCTCCCCGAAGAGAAACAAAAGATGGATTTGAGTCACAGTTCGGCATCAACTATCTTGGGCATTTTGCCTTAACGGGATTACTGTTGGATTTAATCACTAAAACACCGGATTCAAGAGTTATTTCTCTTGGAAGTCTAACAGCTCACAATTTGAAACCAGAATTCAGTCAATTTAGTGGGAGTAAAAGTAAAACTAGCCTGCTGAAAAGCTATGCTCAAAGTAAACTAGCTTGTATGTATTTTGCAAAGGAACTCCAATATCGTTTTAGGTCACGTAATATTGATGCTAAAAGTATCGCCTGTCATCCCGGGATTGCTCAGACGTATTTATTTGGAAAGGGTTCTCGCACTCTTAAAACCCGCTTGACGCGTGCTTCATTAAAAATTATTGGTCAAAGTGCCGAAACTGCTGCCTATCCAATTTTGTACGCAGCTACTGAATACTCCATACGTGGTGGAGAATATATCGGACCAGATGGACGAAAAGGAATAAAAGGCTATCCTACTGAACTTGAACTTTTAGACCAACAATTCGTCGAAAATGTTTCTAGTAATCTGTGGATACTATCGGAAAAACTAACGGGCATCACTTATAAATTTTAAAATGAATAATCCCCTCTGTCATTGGCAGAGGGGATTGTATTATTATTTCCGTTCAAAAACGACTCTTCCAGCAACGACAGTCTTAACAGCTTTCGCTTCTAACATATGTTCGGAAGTACCTTCAAATAAATCGCGGTCAAAAATAGAAAAGTCAGCGTCATAGCTTGGTAGAATTAACCCGCGCATATCCTCTTTTCCAATAGCTTGTGCACTCCCATATGTGTAAGCGCGAATAGCCTCGAAACGTGTAAGTTTCTCTTGTGGAAGATAGCCGTCATGCTTGGCAAAAGGTTTTTTACGTTCCACCGCTGCGTAAATCGAGGCAATTGGGTTAATGTCTTCAATGGGTGCATCTGTTCCAGCAGAACACATTATCCCATTATCCAACATTTTCTTCCAGGCATATGCATATTCTAGCCTCTCTTCACCGAGCCGTTCGATCACCCATGGGAAATCAGAAGGGACAAAAGCTGGCTGTATATCTGCTACAGCTGATAATTTCGTCATCCTTTTCAATAAATCCTCATTTAATACACAGCAATGGATTAACCGGTCACGTTTACCGTTTGGTACTGGATATTTTTCGATAGCATTGATTACTTGTTCTGCAGCCGCATCCCCGATTAAATGTACAGCAATTGCTTCATTGTACTTACGGGCTAATTTTACCTGTTCCTCAAATTGTTCATCTGAGTGAATCAACAACCCCTTATTAGAGGGATCATCTGTATAAGGGTCAATTAATGCCGCTGTAGCCCCACCAAGTGAACCGTCTGCGAAAATCTTCATTGCACCAGGTTCAATAAATGGTTCATCAAACGATAGATTCGCTTCCATCATTTCCTCAAAGACAGTATGATGTCTCAAGAGATTAACTCGGAAGTGATGTTTCTCTCCTATTACTCTCTCATATGCAGAAAGTGGATTTGTAAACTTTCCAAAATAGCTCATGTCTTCCGTGTGGCCACCTGTTAGGCCTTTTGATAACATATCATCAATAGAGCGATCTAACGCATCCACTAAATCTTCTATGTACGCTTCTCCTTCACGAGGAATCGCATTGGTTACCAAATTACAAGCTTGTTCATATAAAAGGCCATTTAGCTTCATTTGAGAATCACGCCCAATTTTGCCTCCATCAGGGGATGCACTATCTTCATGAATATTACCTGCTTGTAATGCAGCTGTATTTCCTAATACAACATGATGGCATACACGAGTCAACAGGATTGGCTCTGCTCGAATAGCGTCAAGTTCTTGAATGGATGGAATTCGTTTGTCAGCAAAATTATTTTCATTCCAGCCTTCTCCAAATAACCATTTATCCGAAGGGGTGCTTTGCGCGGCTTCACGCACTAATGCCAGCATTTCGTCTGCAGAAGCAGCTTTTGACAAATCTAGCCGAATTAACTTTTCACCGTGGAAAAGGATATGAAGATGACTATCAACAAATCCTGGGTACATTGCAGCACCTTTCAAATCGATCAACTTATCTGATTTAGATTTTAGATTCTCGATTGTTCCTATTTCTAGAATTTTACCGTTCTCTACTAAAACGGCTTCTACTATTTCGTTTTCTTGGACCATCGTATAAATGGGCCCACCATACCATAATTCTTTCATATTGAACAATCCTTTCGAAATTAATTCAAGATAAACAATGTTAATGGAAATAGTTACATTTTCTGCTAATCTCATTATCCTATTTTACTCACTATTCCTCAAGTAAGGATTTACACTTGCATAAAGAAAAAGACACGAGAAGGTGTCTTTAGTGTAGTTGACTTAATTCGTTTTTTAATATTTGTTCGTATTCTTTAGAAGTTCTAATTTGTATGGTTATAGTGCCTGGCTGATAATATGCTTTTACTAGAAAAGGAATCCCTAATGTGTTTTGAAAGCTAAAATCTAACCCGCCGAAGGAAACCGTAGCATCCCTTCCTTTAGGTACATATCCTACATCCTTTGAATGATTATGTCTCTCAATGATTTTAACATGTAACTTGTCAACGGCATTAAATAAAGTGGAAGAGGTTTGGCAAATTCCACCACCAATTCCCATGACCATCTTTCCTTTAATGATTTCGGGTGCCATTTGATAGCCTGATGCCACATCCCTTGGTCCCACGACTGAGTTAAATGAAAAAGTATCATTATTGCCGACGATTATATTGTTGATGGCGATTGCAGATAGTTCTATGTTTTTGCTTCTTCCAGTTTTATATGCTTTAAAGTGTGTGGAGTAAGATGCTAGTACAACTTCATTTAAATAAGGAATATCCTTTTTGCTATAATCACTTTGGATATAATTTAAAGGTAATTTAAATTCTCCCCCTGTAAAAGAATGCTGAATTATTTGTTCGACAAGCAGCTCTTCATTAACCTTGATGAGGGGTCTACCTTTGATGATTTCCCGGTTCTCATCTATCTTGTCAAGAATCATCGGCTTGATATAACCACTACTATATTGATGAACCCATTTTTCCAACTCTTTTTTATATTGAGTTATGTCTATTGCTAATTCATAGCCAGTAGGAGTAATTTCTTTTATTACCTCATCGGTAAATGGATCAATAATTTTAATACTTGTGTTAGGGGTCGTGTCATCCTGGTCTGACTCATTTGCTTTAATATAGGATATATTTACCGAAAGGAAAAGTACGGAAAATACAAAAAATATTTTAACGCTTTTCATATCAAACATTTTAACCCAACCTAACTATTGACGTAGTTGGGTTTATCATTCCCCAATCAAATTGAATTATGAAATGAAACAAAATTATTCAAAAACACCATTACGAATAATTTCTACCTCAACATTTATGTTTACTTTCATTTCCTTAAACATTTCACTCCATTTTTTGTCAGTAAGCGATGCATCTCGAACTTGCGCTCTGTATTGTTCGCCAAAGCCGTAGATATCCGAATTAACTTCCTGACTATAAGCAAGAATTCTGGTAATTTCATTCTCGATTTTTTGATTCATTGCTTTCTCGATTTTTTCTAACAATTTAGAATCAGTAGTCGATATTAAAGAATTAATTTCTAATAACCGACAATTGATTTTAATATTTAAATCAAATTCGTTTTGTTTAGGATTAACTACCTTAATCTTTCTTTTGGTATAAATTGAATCCACGGCAATTTGTAATTGTTTTTCTTCGAATTTGGATGAATCTATTCTTTCTCCATCTAAAACGAGCTCAAGAGTACTGTTCTCAAAGTTGTCCTGCACCATCATTATATAGAATATATCACCTGCCGGTAGTTCCCCGACCATTTTTCCGTGCCGAAAAAGTGCAATCCCATCAAGTTGGATAAACTCACCCTTTTTACGAAGTACAGGTAAAGCAAAATTTCGCACTTCCGAGTAATTATCTCGAACAATTTCATGTAATGATGAGGATATCGTATATTGTTGATTGACATTATGATCAATTAAGTTAAAGATGTGTTGCCCGATATCAGTAACATCCTTATATGGATACTCTAGGAGTGACTTTGTTGTACCTTTCACAACTGCCAGATAAATACTTGTACTAATTTCATTATTCATCATTGTTGTGTGTATAGCCTCTTCAATGCCTTTTTTTGCTAAATCTTCTCCGAATAAAATTACCCTCATCTGACCAGCTGCCAATGCTTTTGCTGTTTTCATGTCCACTTTGACACGTGTCCCTTTACTTGTACTTTCAGTTTCTGATTGAACTTCCACTTTACTCTCAAGGTCTGGGTTGATTTGTCTTATAACAGAGGTAGCAGTCACTTTACTTTCCTCTTCCGTGTCATAACCAACTAACGTCACTAAACCTACCCTTTCGAGAATTTTTGGTTCGGCACATCCCATTATCAAAATACAACAACATACCACCAAAATAACAAAATTGATTTTTTTCAATGTTTTCTCACCCCTTTTTTCAATATCTTTTTGGTCAGTGCCAAAATATAGAGGAGGAATGGGTAGATAAAAACGATACAAAAAGCTATTTGAGCAAATATGTTGTTAATTTTATCTATTTGAGTACGCGATTGAAGCGGGATACTAGCTAGAAATATTATTAGACAAAAAATCCAAATAAAAGTTGTCCCTTTAATATTTTTGATTCGTTGAATACCTCTATACGCAGACCAAGAAAATAAACAGAGATTAGGCAATATGATAATCATCCAAAAACAAATGATGAAAATTTCAATTCTTTCAACAAACGGGAGTTTTATAACACTAAATAGAGTAAGGGTTGCCCAGACTGTTCTTTCTATTTGGGCTTCACTAAAGTAAACAAGTGAAACGAGTATGACAGACAAATAAACAATTAAAGTACAAAGAAGCCCAAGATGAACATATTTTTTTACTTTGTTCCTTTCCTTTGCAAAAGGATAGAGCGTATTAATTATTTCAAATCCAACTATCGTAAAGGTCATTGAATATGCACCTTTAAAGATGCTTGTTAAATCATTGCTAAATACAGGTAAAAGATGATTATAATGTGCATACTGCAATGGGATAAACACAATAAATAATATCCATATACCAGATATAAAACTGAAGAAACAGACCCCAATGATAATTCGCAAACCACCAGTAAATGCATAAATCACAAGTATCAGCAAAGTAATTGATATAAATGATTGTGCTAAACCGGGGAATACCCACGTGTTGATTACCTCAATGTAATTCCTGATTACCGAATAGAATGCGAAAGTACAATATAAAACATAGATTAGATTAAGAAAATTACCGATGTATTTACCGAATATATCTTGGTGGATTCCATAGATGTCATTTGATGGATATAATTCATATGTTTTTACCATGACAAAGACAATGATATGTGAAAAGAGAGAAGCTAATATGACGGAAATCCACGCGTCATGGCCCGCATCTTTTACTAGGACTCTTTGAAAGCCATGGATTCCTACACCTATTTGAGCTGCTGAAACAACAAAAAAGAAGAGAGAAGCATTTATTTTTTGGTCATTGCTAATTTGAAGAGTAGATTTCATCTGATCACCTTCTCTTCTTTCGCAAGGTTATCGTTTGTACCCTTTCCTGTATCATTCGCTCTTGCGTTCACTGATTGACGCTTTATTAATGGCAATGGAAGTCTTATAAAACTGTCTGACCAATCTCGCCACCTTGGTGGATAAATTGGTGCCATATAGGGTGCCCCTAAACTTGATTGTCTTAATAAATGAAGCATCAAAAAGCAAAACCCTAGCATAACACCGTAAAAGCCCCAAAATCCCGCTAAGATAATGATTGGGAAACGCAAGATTCTGATTACATTCCCCATCAGATAATTGGGTGTTGTAAATGAAGAAAGTGCACATAAAGCAATAATAATGATTAAGATGTTACTTGTTATTCCTGCCTGTACGGCTGCTGTACCTAATACGATACCACCAACAATACCAATTGTTTGACCGACCTTCGTTGGCAATCTTGCCCCTGCCTCTCGGAGTAATTCAATGATTAGTTCTAAAACCAAGGCTTCTATAATGGGTGGAAACGGAACGATTGCCCTTGATTCACTTAATGGGACTAATAAAGGTTGCGGTATAATCTCATAATGAAAGGTTAAGGCGGCAACATAAATTGGTGTAAAAAAAATAGAAATCAATATCGCCATGAAACGCAATAAGCGAATAAATGTTGCTATTGGCCAACGAAGGTTTTGGTCTTCCCTACTTTGAAAAAATTCAATAAAGCTATAGGGACAAAGAATTGCCATAGAACTTCCGTTTACAACAATTCCTACTTTTCCGCTTAATAGACCGTCACAGAATCGATCGGGTCTTTCTGTTAATAACAACTGAGGAAACATAGATAATGAGTTATCATCAATCAATTCCGATAAGACTGCACTATCAAGAAGGTCGGATACGTTAAGATCACTAATCCTTTGACGAACTGTATTCACATGCTCCTCGGAAGCAATACCGTTGATATATAAAACGGATAATGACGTCTTTGTTTCGGCTCCTACAGTAAACTTTTCATTGCATAATTTAGTATTAGTAATATAGCGGCGAATTACTGAAATGTTTGTCGCCAAGTTTTCATTGAAGCCTACCTGTGAACCAATTACTTGAGATTCGTTCTCTGGAGCGGATAAACCTCTCGATTGGTAGGAAGATATTTTAGCAATGACAAGTTCAGAATGGCCTTCTACATGTATCAATACTGCGCCAATCAACATTTCATATACACAGTGATTAAGCTCGGTAGCTAAGTCTACTTCAGCTATCAAGAGGTTTTCTTTTATAACTTTAGGTGACGCATTATTTACTTTCTCTAAAGTAGGTAATATTTGTTCGTTTAACGTTTTCCCATCGATTAAGAATTCTAGAAATGCTATTGTAATTGAGTCACTAATATTTTTGACAACCAAATCTGCAGGTGAATGTATGGTCTCCTTAAGTTGGTCAAGAAACTCTATTTTCGACGTTGGAATTGAGATGTTTTTAGGTTCCGCTTTGTTCGGTTGCTCATTTGATTTGGCTAAATTCTTTTTATATCCTCTAAACATAAAACTTCTCTCCATTTCCTATCTTTACATAGGATGTCGTTAAAGGATTGAACTATACTTTTAAGTTTTGAATGAAAAAAGGCAATTTTTTCGCTTAGTAAACGAAAAAATTGCCTTATGTTTTTACATTTTAAAAGCTTGCGCGGCAGATCTTAGATTTTCAGCCATGGTAGCTAAATTATCAGCCGAAACTGCTATTTCTTCCATTGAACTATTTTGTTGCTCCGAGGCGGAAGCAATTTCCTGCGTATTACGCGATGCTTCGATTGATATTTTTGATATATGTTCAATTTCATCAACCATTTTTTCCGAGGAGTTTTTAATGTATCGGCTCTCATCCAATATCTCTTTCATATGAATCGAAACCGTGTCGACAGCTTGTGCAATATTTTCAAATTCGCTGCCCGCCCTCATGACTAATTCTTTTCCATCGTTGACGGCAGAATTCCCTTCACTCATTGCTTGAATAGATAAGGTAATCTCATTTTGTATATCTTTAATCAGTTCACTTATTTGGCCAGATGCTTTACTTGATTGCTCTGCAAGTTTACGAACCTCGTCTGCAACCACTGCAAACCCTCTGCCGTAATCGCCTGCCCTGGCTGCTTCAATAGCAGCGTTTAGTGCAAGTAAATTTGTTTGGTTTGCAATTTCTGTGATAACCGAAATAATGTCATTAATTTCAGATGACTTCTTCCCAAGCCCATTGATTGTGACCGATGCAGCATTTGTTTTTTCTTCAACAGTTTTCATATAGTTAATTGTGCTTCCGATCACTTCTGACCCTGAACCAGAAGCATCGACTGCTTGGCTTGAAAGTTCATTGGTCCTCTGGATATTAGCTGCTATTGTCGAAATTCCATTCGAAATATTGGCAACAACTGTCTTAGCGTTATCAGTAAAGCTAACTTGGGTTTCAGTGTTGGAAGCAATTGTTTGAATCGACGCAGCAATCTGCTCAGTTGCTTGGACTGTTTCATCAGAGCTAGCCGATAATTCTTCGGAAGAAGAAAGTACATTATCTGACGCTTTCTTGATTTCAGAGACTAGGTGCTTAATATTATCTATCATAAGGTTAAAGTTGTTTGATAGTTGACCAATTTCATCACGTCGTTTTGTCTTGATAATCGTTGTTGTAAGATCCCCTGTTGCAATTCTTTCCATTTTCGATGAAAGAACCAAAATAGGTTTTGTAATGCTTCGCACAATGATGAAGGTTACTAGAATAATGACGACAGCAGCAATTATTATCATCAGTATTGTTGTATCGCGAAGTGCTATAGAATCAGAAAGCACATCATTAGAAGGTGTATAAATGCTTAACCCATAACCTACAGAGTTGATAGGTGTATAGGTAATAATGTATTCCTCATTCTGATAATTAAATGTAGAGATACCTGATTTCTTGATACTTTTTTCAAGAAATGTGCTTAAAGCGCCAATATTGGCTCCTTCAAATTTACTTCCAACTAAATCTTTAGAAGGATGTTCCTGAATAATACCTTGCCCATCAATTAAAGTGATTAAGTTAGAAGACTCTCCATCTTCCGTTAAATATGTACCAATCAATTCTTCAAGATTTGCAGCACCGGCTAGTATACCTACAATCAAACCTTTGTCATTAATAATGGGTGTAGCCGCAATGACAACTCGATTACCTGTTTCATCCGAAGTTAATACTTCTGAGAAGACAGATTTTCCACCAAATACACTAGGAACATAACTTTGCTCACTATAATCGGCTCCAATACCTCCCTTTAGTGTATGGGCTAGTACTGTGCCTTCTTTATCGATCACAAACATCGTTTCAAACTCGTCAGAACGATTTTCCAACATATTAATATAAGGCAAAATTCGTTCTGCATCCATTGTTTTCATCACATCACTGGCAGCGGCAACCTGCATTTCCGATAATTGCGAATTAAACCATTGTTCGATGGATTGGGCCTTGCTTACTGCAAGTTCCTGCATTGCATTTTGTTCTTTTTCTATCAAAATACCACTATTATTATTTTGAATAAAAGACGCCACAGCTATTAACGGAATAATGGAAATTAATAAAATGACACTTATGATTCTAGTTCGGATACTAATTATCCGACCATGCTTGCTTGAGTCTTTCGGAGTCTTTTGCTTTTTTAGCTTCGTTGGACCCTTACCCTTTTGTACCTTCTGCTTTTTCTGCTTAATTTGGTCAACTTCAGCCTTTTGTTTTTTTGGCTTATTATACTTTCGTAACAATAATGTAGCCCCCCCTGTTGCGGTTCCATCATTCAATTATATAAATAATGAAGTTTGAATTGTAAAACCCTCCCTTTTTGAGTACTATTTTCAGAATTAATTATATACTAAAAATAATTCTAATAAAATATAAATTTAGAACATTATTACTAAATGAAAAATTAAAAGTAGTTATAAAGTATACCTTTTATAATAAAATGATAACTTTTTTAGAATTTATTTCCACTTGCATTAAAAAATAGACACGTTTTAAGTGTCTACTTGAGAGTCCTGCTAATCGATTTGTTTGGCATATTCCTGTGAAGTTCGAATCTCGACTGTTATTGAATTTTCAGAAGTTGTGGAAACAATCATAAAAGGGAACCCGCTTGTATTCTGGAATCTAAAATCAAGTGTACCATAGGAGACCGTGGCATCCCTTCCCTTTGGTACATATCCAATATCACGGGAATGATGATGTCTTTCAACATATGAAACACCTATTTGATCTACTGCGTTAAAAAGAGTTGAAGAAGTCTGACAAATTCCCCCACCAATTCCTGGTACAAATTCGCCATTGATGATTTCCAGTGCTTCTTGATAGCCTGTTTCCTTTGTTCTTGGACCAACAGTTGTATTGAATGAAAAATAGTCACCTACCCCAACAACTACATTTGATATGGCATCGGATGATTGGTTGATGTTATGTGTTCGACCAATAACAGAACTATCAAAGTAGGTAGTATAAGATGCTAGAATCACCTCATCAAGAGTGTCAAACTTAGTACGGTCATAGCCAGTTTCAGTTAAATAAAGTGGTAATTCAACATTTCCTCCTTCTGGGGAAACAGCAAGAATCCTTTCAATTAGCTCACTTTCTTTTAGTACACGCATAGGAGTACCTTCCATAAGGTCACCATGTTCATTCACTTGATCTAGGTGCATCCGTTGGTCATAGCCCTCACTTGATTCCGTACCGCGAGCCAAGTCTTTAGCGAGTAGTTCTATTTTCTGTTGATATGAAGAATAATCTGTATAAAACCCTAGATCTACCGGTGATATTGAAGCAATAATTTCTTCAGTATTCGGGTCAATGAGACTAATTAAATATGTCGGCTTTTCTTCCACTGCAATCTGTTCTTCAATTTGAGTATCCACTTCGACTAGTTCCTCAAGACTGTCTATTCCAGGAGTACTTCCCTGGATTTGTTGTTCATTAAGTGTTCTGTCGCTGCACCCAACCATTAAAATGAACATAACGAAAATAGAAACTATCTTCACTTACACGCCTCCTAATTCGACAATCTTCACCACTTATTAGTGTATTCATCAGGAGATGAAAATGACTCAAATTTTGGGGCTGGCTACTTAAAAAAACTCGAAAATGCACTTAAGTGCATTTTCGAGCTAAGTTAAATTATTATTTGGTTTTTTTATAAATCTTTTGTGAGGAGCTAATCTCTTCATATAACTTATAGTAGCTTGTGTAGTTGAGGGATTCTTTGTTGCCTAGGCACAGTACGCCAAATTTCCCTAAACTATTATAGAAAAGATTATGCACCTTATTTTGTAAGTCTTTGTTAAAGTAAATTAATACATTGCGGCAAAGTATTACATGAAATTCATTAAATGAACGATCCGTAACAAGATTATGTTGGGCAAATACAACGTTTTCCGTTAAATACGAATGAAACTTCACACCTGCATCAGTGACTTTATAATAATCTGAAAATGCTTGTTCGCCACCGGCTTGCAAATAATTATTTGTGTACTTTTTCATATGCTCCAATGAGAAACATCCATTTTTTGCTGTTTTTAAGACATTTGTATTAATATCTGTTGCATATATTTTCGTTTTATCATAAAGTCCAACTTCATGAAGAAGGATGGCCATTGAGTATACCTCTTCCCCAGTTGAACAACCGGCGTGCCATATACGAATAGAAGGATATGTTTTTAATAAAGGGACTACATTTTCTTTAAACGCTTTGAAAAATAAAGAATCTCGGAACATTTCCGTAACATTAATGGAAAAGTCAGCTATTAACCTTTCAAAACAGGTCGAATCATGCAGCACCTTATCTAATAAGCTAGAGATTGTTGTCAATTTTTCTCCATGGACTCGATGCCACACTCGCCTACGTATGGAAGGATAAGCATAGTCCCGATAATCATATCCATATTTTAAATAAATGCCTTCCAGGAGAAGGTAGATCTCCAATTTTTCAAGATCATCTCTCTTATCATGGTTTGGTAAAGTCAATTGGTCCATAGATTTTCTTACCCCTTTAGCTTAATATAACCATACTTTTATAAGAGAAATTAATTGGTCGGGCTCTACAGGTTTTGCAATATAATCTGATGCACCTATTTCAAGACATTTTTCGCGGTCTTCCTTCATCGCTTTTGCAGTGAGTGCAATTACAGGCAGTTCTTTGTGAAGCGGCGTTTCGCGAATTTTTGTAATTGCTTCGTATCCATCCATTTCAGGCATCATAATATCCATTAGTACAAGATCCACATCCGGATGTGCGTCTAACATAGACAGGCTTTCTAATCCGTTCTCTGCAAATACAACAGTCATGCCGGCCATTTCAAGCACACTCGACAAGGCAAAGACATTTCGGATATCATCATCGACAAGTAAAATTTTCTTTCCTATCAGAACTTGATTGGACTGAACTTGTTGATTCCCCATATCTGGAATCTCAGGCTGCTCAAATGAACCATTTAAATAATCTTCAAGCTCGGCAACTAATCTTTCAGGAGAATGCTCGTTTTTTATGATAATTGTATGAGCATATTTATTTAACTCCATTTCTTCTTTACTTGTGAGTTCACGTCCTGTGTAAATAAAGACATTAATATGCTGATTTGCTTCATTATTTTTTATTAGCGCTAATAAATCGAAGCCGTTCGTATCTAGTAAGCCCAAATCCAGTATGATACAATCGATTGCTTCCACTTTTAGTGTTTCGATTGCTTCTTTACCTGATGAAACGGCTTTGATTATGAAGTCCATGTTGCCAATTAGCTCCATTAAGCTGTTTCGTTGGTGAAGGTCATCGTCTACGATTAATAACCGTTTGATATGACTTGTAATCATATTTTCGTGGGGTAATGGGCTACTAATCGTTGGCACCTTATATTGTAAAAGTTCAGTGCCATGATCTAGAGCTGTAGCTGCCACTTCTTGAGAACTAGTGACTGACTTTTCTGCTTGTTGTGCCTCGAAATCACCGACATAGAACGTAAATCTACTTCCCTTTCCTTCTTCACTTTCTACATCAATTTCTCCACCTAAAAGGGTCGCAATTTCTCTACTAATTGATAAACCTAATCCTGTACCTCCGTATTTTCGACTAGTTGTTCCGTCTGCTTGCTGGAAAGCTTCAAAAATTAAATCCAGTTTATCCTTTGAAATCCCTATTCCAGTATCAACAACTGAAAACGCAAAAATTGGTTTACTGTATTTACGGCTTTTATATAAATCTACTGAAATATGTAGGCATACATCTCCACTAGGTGTAAATTTGAATGCGTTGGACAAGAGATTTTTCAATACTTGTTGAATACGTATTTGATCGCTGTATATAGTCGGTTGGATATCCTCTTGGACTTTCACCTGAAAGTTGATTTTTTGATTCTCTGCAATGGCTGCAAAATTATTTTCGACGAATTCAACTAAGTCCTGGATTGACATTTCATTCGGTATGATTTCCGTTTTTCCGGACTCAATTTTCGCTAAATCTAAAATATTATTAATCAAAATCAATAGGTCATTTCCAGACGAATAAATCGTTTTTGCATACTCCACTTGTTTTTCAGATAAGGTTTGACTTGGATTATCCGCTAATAATTTTGATAAAATAATCAAACTATTTAAAGGGGTGCGCAATTCATGAGACATATTGGCCAAAAACTCTGATTTGTATTTTGAACTTAAGGTTAGCTGCTCTGCTTTGACTTCCAGCTCTTTTCTAGCTTGCTCAACAATTTGATTGGCTTCTTCATACTTCACATTTTGTTTCTCAAGACTTTTTGCTTTTTCCTGTAATTCTGCATTTGTTTGCTCTAATTCCTCTTGCTGCATTTGTAATTTAATCTCAGATTGGCGTAAACTTTGCGTTTGTTCTTCCAATTCTTCATTGGTTGCTCTTAATTCTTCTTGTTGATTCTGTAATTCTTCGGATTGAGCTTGAACTTCTTCCATAAGTGTTTGAGATTCTTCAAGTAATCTAGCTAACTGTATTCGCCTCATTACACTCTCTAAAACAATCCCTAAATTCGATACCAATTCATCCAAGAAGTCACGATGCCTGTTGCCTATAGACTTTAGAGAAGCTATTTCGAGCACCGCATTTACTTCTCCTTCAAACAGTATTGGTAAGATGACTACTTCCACAGGGGATGTTTCACCAAGAGCCGAGGATATACGAAGATAATCAGATGGCACATCGGTAAGAACTATGGGTCTTTTCTCAACAATCGCTTGTCCAAGTAACCCTTCACCAAATAGAATAGTTTTCTTCACTGATTGTAAGTCTTTTAATGCAAAAGTCGAAACTAAATTAAATTGGCCATTGTTTTGTGTGTCTTTAACATATAATACTGCAAAGTTGGATTCTACTAACGGCACTACTTTAGAAAGCAATTTTTTCCCTAAATCATTTAGGTCACGCGTGCCAGTAATGCTCGAAGAAATTTCTGCTATATTTGACTTCTTCCATGTCAATTCTTTCTCCAACGCAATTTGTTTATCTAAAGTATCTGTCATTTGGTTAAAGGAGTTAGCTACTTGATCAAACTCATCATTTGATATTACCTCAATTTTCGTCGTTAAACTCATTTTCCCAGCCGCTATATTTTTCATGACTTTAGACATAGTGGTAATTCGTTTTGTATATGAAAATACCTGATTTAAAATAATTGCCATAATGATGATGATCCCAGCAGCTAATACGATGGAAATCATAGTTGTTTCTCTCTGAGTATTCTCTACCATTGTCATCAAAGAATTCTCTAATTCCTCATCATATGCTGATGAAATTTCTCTTAAGACAAGAGTAAAGTTTTCATGGAGCTGCTCAGAGCTTTCATCGATTAGTATTTTTGCTTCTTGTTCTTTATTAGCATTAATTAGCGCAATCATTTGATTTTTATAAATCTCAAAATCATTGTTAACATTTATTAATTTGCTGACTATTTGCTTCTGCGTATCATTTGAAGCATATTGTTCCAAGGTTTGTATATTTCGCTGAACATTCTCTGACTCAACTTCTATTTTAGCAATCTCTTCATTAATAGCATTTTCATCTGTATAGATGATTAGATTTCGTAAATACATCCCTTGGTCTTTTATATCTGCTCGAATTGTACTTGCTAGTACTGATGAATCAAAACTCTTTTGGATCCCATCACTCGTTTTATTTAAATGAGATATTTGGAACCATCCACTAACAAGGACAACTAAAAGTAAAATAGGAAGTGTTGATAATGCCAATAACATTTTTGTCTTTATTTTCATGCTTTGCGCTCCATTCAAAACTCTATAAAACAAATTAACCTACCTAACTTTCTTTTCGTTAATACATGTTTCGTAGACTAAAGCGATTGCTTGAACGCGATCAGAAACATTTAACTTTGAAAGGATGTTTGTAATATGATTTTTAACTGTGTGTTCACTAATAAACAATTTCTCTGAGATTTCCTTGTTGCTTAAACCCTCAACAATTAGTGAAAAGACATCCACTTCCCGAGTAGAAAGCAAATTTTTCTTTTTAATTTTTTGAATTGCCAGCTCAATAAGTGTTTTGTTGATGCCCATCTCTTCATTTTTATCTAAGATGATAACGTTATCTATATTTTTATTATTTTGTGGGGCACTGAGTCTGCTTTCAAGGCTCTGTTTTTCAATAAATTCAATAAATTCATCTGGTGATAATGGCTGACTATAAATGTAGCCTTGGATCTCATCACATTGCATAGTTTTTAACAGTCTGAGTTGTTCGTCTGTTTCCACACCTTCAGCTACAACGCGGAAACCTAAATTTTTTACTAAAGAAATAATAGATTCAACGATAATCCGGCTATTTTTTTGAGGATTCGTTATTTCTTGAATATAGGATTTATCGATTTTAATCGTATCGAAAGGAAATGCTCTTAAATAATTAATAGATGAATAGCCAGTCCCATAATCATCCAGTGCAATTTGAATGTTAAGCTCTTTTATTTGCTGTAATGTCTGTTTGACAATATCCTCGTTTTGTAAAAGTGCGGTTTCGGTAATTTCTATTTCTAACTGGGATGCCTCAACGTTGGAATCATCTAGAATTACTTTCATATGCTCCAATAAATTTCGTTGCAAGAAATGCTGCGCACTAAAATTGACTGATATTTTTATAGGAAGAAGTAGACTATCCTTCCAACTATTAATTTGCTTGCAAACCGTTTTTAAAACCCACTGATCCATTTCATAAATAATATTGGATTCCTCGGCAATCGCGATAAAAACATCTGGCCTAACAACTCCCCAAGTCGGATGATGCCATCTAATAAGGGCTTCCGCATTTACAATCTTGCCAGTCTTTAATTCTATTCTAGGCTGATAGACAAGTGAAAATTGATCCAGTTCAATTGCCTTTCTTAACTCGTTTTGCATCAAGAATTTTCGATAAGATTCAATATTCATGCCGGAGTGGTAAACCTTATATTTATTTTTCCCTTGTTCTTTTGCACGATAGAGAGCTGCATCTGCATTTTTCATTAAGGTATTTGAATCCTCTCCATCATAAGGAAAAATAGCAAGACCAATACAAGTTGTCATATAAAACTCGAAACTATCAATATAAAAAGGGTTTTTAAAGCTATTTAATAACGCTTCAGCAACTTCTAGGCATTCTTCACGATTACTATCTGAAAGAAGAATGACAAATTCATCACCGCCAATTCGAGCTACAAAGTCAGTGTCCCTTATCGAACCAAGAAGTCTCTTAGAAACCAATTGCAGGAGCTTATCCCCTATCACATGACCAAGAGAATCGTTAACTGACTTAAAACGGTCTAAATCCAAATACATTAATCCAATGGTTTCGTTATTCTGCTTGGCTTTGATGAGTGTTTGAAGCATGACATCATGGAACATTCTGCGATTCGGTAAATTGGTTAAACCATCATGATAGGCTATATATTCTATCATTTTATTCTTTTCTTCCAAACTTTTGGATTGTAAGGTGATTTTTTTATTTAATAAGTAGAGTTCTATAAATCTTTCAACTTTTGATTTTAGAATAAGGGGATCAAAAGGTTTCAAAATATAATCAATGGCACCCACAGAATAGCCCATAAAGATATGCTCTGAATCTAAATTATTTGCTGTAATGAAAAGGATTGGTATATGCTTTGTTTTTTCCCTTGCTTTAATAATTTTTGCAGTACTAAATCCATCCATCCCGGGCATCTGAACATCAAGAAGGATTACTGCAAAATCATACTTCAATAAATACTTAAGTGCTTCTTCTCCTGAATACGCTTTAACTAAATTATATTCATCTCTCTCAATGATAGCTTCCAAAGCTAATAGATTTTCTGGTCTATCATCTACTAATAAGATATTTATTCTTTCTTCTTGATTCATATATTCTCCCCATTCTTTCATATAGAATCCTAATACTTTCGTAGTATAAGAATACCATAATATTAATAGGCATGGGGAGATTAAAAATCCCGGTTAACAACAAGAATTAGCCTGATGAGCAGGACTAAAGCAACACACTTAGGTGCTGGGATTTTCAGAAGGCAAAATAACTTTAGTACATGAATCTAAACAATTCTATATAATGTAATCAGATATCTTAAATACAAAATTTCAGCTGATACTATTAACTATTTTTTTCAAGTAGTAATATTTATCTCCATGTACGAAATCACACTCTGAAACTACTTGATTATTTTTAAATTCAGCCCGGAATATGTCTAATATTTTTAGTAATTGGTCTCTCTCTTTTTCATTTATTGAGAATTTAACTCCGTATTCAAAGAAACCATCCTTCACTTCATTCTTCCAAACAATGTTTCCATTAACACCAACACCCTGGTTTAACAATGTTGTCTCAAATTGGTACACCACATCTGGTCGAACGGGTAATTTCATATTGGAAGTGATTTTTAGACCGCCTGGACCTATATTATCGATCACCACTTCCGTTTTTCCTAATTTTACACTTCTGCCTTGGAAAGATGTCAAAGTCATTTTGCTTCTTAACGGCAACAACAAATCGATTCTATAAAACAATCTTCGTTCGACTTGTTCCTGATCATTATCATGATTTTTTGGTTTTAAGAACGCCACTTCTAAAAATAGTTGAAATTTATCCTTTGGTACGGCTTCACTAAATAGATAGCCTTGGACTTCATTACATTCTTGCAGCCTTAAAAATTCGAGCTGTTCTACTGTTTCAACTCCTTCGGCTACAATATTCATATTCAATCCTTTAGCCATAAAAATAAGGGATTTAATAATAATTTCTACTTTTTTGTCTTTCTTGATATGTTGAATAAATGTTCGATCTATTTTAATGGTATCGATAGAGAATTCGGTAATATGTGCCATCGAAGAAAAGCCTGTGCAGAAATCGTCCAACGCGATTTTAATGCCAAGTTCTTTCAAAAATTGAATGGCAAACTCTACTTCCTTCTCATGCTGTATCAATGTTGTTTCTGTAATTTCAAACTCAATTAAGGAAGCTTCAATATCATATTCATTTAAAATGGATAGAATTAAAGTTACCCAATCACTTTTTAGTAACCTTTGGGAAGGGATATTAATGGAAATCGGTACTACCTGTAATTTTTCTTTTTTCCAATTGTGGATTGAACGACAAACTTCTTTAAAAACCCAATCACTAATTTCGTTTATGAAGCCACTTTCCTCGGCAATCGGAATAAATTCACCTGGCGATACTAAGCCCCAAACTGGATGCTGCCAGCGAATTAATGCCTCCGCACTTAATAGTTTTCCTGTTTTAACATCTACTCTTGGTTGGAAATGAAGAACTAATTCATTATTCACGATGGATTTTCTTAAATCCCTCTCCAACTCAAATGTTTTGAAGGAAGAAATATTCAAAGTTGGTGAATAGATATGATAGTTATTTTTGCCATTTTGTTTTGCTCGTAACACTGCCGAGCTCGTATTTTTCAATATTTCGATTGTTGACTCTCCGTTTGTTGGACATTCACTGATCCCAATACTCGCCGATAAGTAAAGTTCAAATTCTTTTGCCAAAAAAGGGGTGCTTAAATGGTCGATTATTTTTTTGGCAACTGATTCAGGATATTTGCGCTCATTATAGTCCCACAATATTAATCCAAATTCGTCGCCTCCTAGTCTGGAAAACAAGTAGGAGCCATTTAGTAAATTATTTACTCTTTCACAAAATTGTTTTAATATAATGTCTCCTATTTCATGGCCGAGTGTATTGTTAATATTTCTAAATCGGTCTAAATCTAGAAACATGACGGTAAAACGGGCAGCTTTTTTTATTAGGCGATCTATTTCCTGGTTAAACAAGATACTATTTGGTAAATTAGTTAGGTTGTCATAGAAAGCTAATTGATTGACTTTCTCTTCATAGTTTTTTTGTTCAGTAATATCGGTGATAATTCCATCAATTCGAATTACTTGTCCATTTTCATTTAAAACCGGGAGCGTTTTGTCATGGACCCATATAATTTCACCATTTTTATGAATGACTCGATACTGTATTTCAATGCCTATGCCTTTTAATACCTTGTTATATGATTGAATATAGAAGGTTTGATCTTCTGGATGAATCAATTTTTCAAACTTGCTTTTTTCGTAAAATATTTCTGCTGGATAGCCTAGGATTAATTCAATGCCTGGTGTTACAAGCGTTATTTTATCGTGCACCGTATCATAAGATCGAATACCGAGAGATAAATTATCATAGATATGCTCAAATCTTTGTTCGGTTTCTAAAAGTTCTTTTTCAGCCAATTTTCTATCTGTAATATCTTGTGTATTGCAAATTAAGCGAATCGGTTTATTTGCATAATCTTTTACTACTGAAATTCTTTCATAGACATAACGTATTGTAAGATCCTTACGAAGAACACGATATTCGAGTGTATCTCCTTTGCCACTTTCTATCACTCCATTAAAATAAGTTAAATATTTTGCACGATCACTAGGATGAACATATGTGAGTCCTTCAGCGATTTTAGGCGTGAAATTTTCCTCTATTTCCCTGCCACAAATAATATAAAGCTGATTCGACCAATAAATCTCGTCCTTTTCGATATCATAGTCCCATGATCCAATATTCCCACAGCTTTGAGCTAACTCTAATTTGTTAACAATATTTTGAATTTTTTGTTCATGTTCGACATATTGAGTAATATCTTTTGCCATTCCATAAATTGAGGTTACTTCTTTTTCGTTATTCATGTAAGGTACAAGCGTAAGCCCCACATTCACTTCATATCCATTCTTATGTTGAACAATCTCAAAAAAACTTTGTGCCTCGCCACTTAGAGCCAGTTTAAATTTTTTCTTAATATCTTTGTGAAAGAACAGTTTGCTAAAGTCGGAATTTATAGTATTTTCTGAGTAGCCGAAAATAGAAAGTAATGATTGATTATAAAGGCTGATTTTACCGTCAAGTGTTAATGTAAATACTGCATCTGGATGTTTACTAAAGATAGTATTGAAGTTCAAGTTGTTTGAGAAATTATTGCTTTCATTCGTTGGGGTGGATTGGTTATTTTTATTTCTTTTCATATTTGGTAAGATTGAAAATCCCATAAGTTTCCTCCTAATCTAAAAATTAGCTTGTTAAGAATTTTATAGTCGTCCTATAGTTGTAAAAAATTTCAATTACTAGAATAATTTCATGATAGACCTTGTTAGAAATTTTACATATCACCGGTAATTCTTATTTTTAATAGGAACCTATTCCTATTTTTAAACTAATCCTTCTATTAACAGTTCTATTCATAAAATATCCATAGGAGGGTTAATTTTTTTAGGTGAATTTTTAATCTTATTCCCAAATATTGCAAATAAAAAATGCCCCAAAGTATAGCTTTGGGACACATCTTAAAAAGGTTTAAAGACCATTAAGAATACGAGTAGGACTAATAAGAAATAAGTTGTTAACGTCAATGGTTTCGTTTTATTAGCGATTTGAATATACTCACTCGGCAAATCTTCACCATTTGCTTGTTCTAGTATTTCAAGCATAGCTCTTTCATATCTCGGTAATAAATAAGCTACGATTGGTTGTGTCATAATGTATAAAACGATTGAAGTTATGTACCAGCCAGTTGTAAATAGATACGGATGAATAAACGCCATTACCAGACCTGAAACTAATAATATAATACTCCCGATTTTTGCTAGTTTTTCGATTTTCTCGTTTACCATATGTGCAGTAAATGCACTTTTCACATTACGGGCACTCTTCATGATTATAGGAGAAGCAAATGTTGCTCCTAGTCCACAAATAGCTCCTAGAATATGAAGTAACAGTAATGTTTTGAAGAGGATATCCAATTCTAATCACACACCTTCCTAACAGATACAGTATGTATACGTTTGGGAAGGCTAAAAAATTTCTCGAACACATTGATTTAAACAAAAATTCAATTATTTTTAGAAAAAGCAGCACGAATCCTATTTGGAAATCGTACTGCTTCGAACTAATCACTTATTAAAAATTCACTTGTAATGTCATATCCCCGCATATAATCAGGCGACCCTGGAAAGTTTTGCATAAATCCATGAATACCACCATCAAATCGTACAAGTTTTACATCCACACCCGCTTCTTTTAATTTCTCTGCGTAAAGTTCCCCTTCATCGCAAAGTGGGTCATATTCCGCTGTAAAGATTAATGTTTTCGGCATTTGTGAAAGGGTTTTTCTATCCGTAGACAGAGGTGAAACATAATGCTTATTTGCCTGTTCGTTGTGAAGTAAATCAGCAGAGCTTTTAGTAATATCAACGCCATATTTTGCGTTATACAGTTCTCTCGATTGAAAATCGCTTCCTTTTATCGTTACATCAATATCCATAATCGGATAATGAAGGATTTGTTTAGCCAAATGGAAATCCTTTGTATCAATTGATTTTAATGCGACGACTGTTGCTAAGTTTCCACCCGCACTCGGACCTCCTACAACAACTTGATCTTGACGACCGCCAAGTTCACTGGCATGATCGACCACCCATTTTGTAACAGTGTAGCAATCACTTAATGCTGCTGGAGCTGGATGTTCTGGGCTCAACCGATAATCGACGGAGATCACTTTAAAACCTGAAAGCTGGCAAAGCAATCGACAGGAGACGTCATGGGATTCTAAACTACCTTGTATAAATCCCCCACCGTGAAAAAAGACAAAAAGAGGATAAAAATCCACTTCATCATCAGGCGTGTATATTCTAACAGGAATCTGATGTGACTCTCCCTCAATTGTCCGGTCCTCTACGTTCAATACTTTTGGCCTTTTGTCTATTGGAGGATTTTCGAAAGGAATACCTTTACTTCTAGCTTCTAAATTTTGTTGGAAAAATTGTTCAATATAATGGTGTAATGGCATAGGCTAACTCCCTTCATTTATGATGTATAAATCGTTTAAAATGGTTAAAAATATTATTTCTTACGGTGATAAGCCGAGATTTGAGTCACTCGAACATTCTTTGTGTTTAATTCGTGATAAATTCCTCGACTATCAGTAAATTCAATGTATTGATCTCTTTCCTTTTGTACGATTTCTTCTGCTTTTTCTTGTGATTCGACATGAATAAATCTTCTTACATAGTGTTGCTCGTCAAAAAAATAAGTCACTTTATATTCTTGCATGGATGGATTCGCTCCTAAAGTTTCTTACTAATTAACATAACCAAGTGAAGTGGCTCTATGAATAGAAAAACCAAGCTAAAAAGGATAATTCCTTCTAACTTGGTTCGATAAATTAGCATTATGATTCAATAAATTCTAGGTTTGGAACGTATTGTGACATATGCTGTTTAATTTCATCATAAATTGCTGCAGCATTCGGCAAGCTTTCGTTTGTTAATTGATACATTGGAATAATCTCGAAGTCCTTCCAATTCGCAAATTTCACATAAGTTGGTAATAACTTTGGATTTTTCACCTCAATTAATGTTTGGGCATTGCCATGTTCATCGTAGGAAACTGTTTTTTCTACTTCTAATTCAATTACGGCACCAATTTGTCGATATAATTTATCCTGTGAGGATAGAAAATTCCCTAAGGAGTGAATGACAAATGTTTGATTTCCTTTTACACCTGTATACCATTTAGCAGGCTGTAACACATGTGGATGATGGGCAAAAATAATATGAACACCGTTATCTGCTGCTAATTGGGCAATTTTTTCTTGGTACTCATTTTGTGATCGACTGTACTCATCGCCAATATGTAAATTTAAAACTACAAGATCAGAGATTTCTCTTGCCCTTTGAATATCTTGAATCATACTATCTTCATCTATATAGCGAAGTAGATAGTCTTTTCCTTCCGGCACTTCTAAACCATTCGTCCCATAAGTATAGGCTAAAAAAGAAAAAGTTATATTATTTACTGTTAAAGTTTTGATTTCCTGCGATTCTTCATAGCTCGTAGCGGCACCAATATACTCTATCCCTAACTCCTTCCAGTAGTTCGTTGCATTTATGATTGCTTGTTCTCCACGATCTAACGTATGATTATTTGCCATATTTACTACATCTACCCCAATGTTTTTTAATGCGTCGGCTAATTCAAATGGACTATTGAATTGCGGATAGCTTGAGATTCCTAGCCCCTGCCCGCCGATAATACTTTCACTATTTGCAACAGTAATATCGGCCCTTTCTATGTATGGTCTCACTTGTGTAAACATATCCGAAAAATCATATTGATCATTTCCGATATAGGCTTCCTTATAAACAGGGCTATGGGCTAATATATCCCCAATTGCCGAGATTGTTGCTGAAAAATGTTCTGACACTTTGGGTTTAGGCTTTTCGATTTCTTCAACAGTTATGGAGCTATTCTCCTCTTCAACAGTATTTTCTTCCACAATTTCAGGATTTTGATTTGGGGTTGTTAAGATATGACCAACACAAAAAACCAAAATTAATAAACCAATCAATAGAAAGTACTTCTTAAGTATTGTCATTCACCTCCTTTGCAAAAAATGTCCCTTCTAATTAATATACATATATTATCAGATTTTAAACTTTTTACAATTCTTGCTAGGAAAGATAACAATAATTTAGAAGGCTTTTAGATGATGCCTTTGAACAGTTTGCCGGGGATTTGACGTGAATGTTTGCTGTAGAAATATTTAGATAAAATTAAAAAAGGAGCTACACAATCTGCGGATTAAAGTATATTATGTGATACTATATATGCTCCAAACTAAATTTTTAGAAGTTGGAAAAGAAAAAATAGTTTTTCGAGGTTATTACTAGTGTGAAAGACATTTTTTAATGAAATCTTTGACAAGTTGTCCTTCATCGTATGTATGAAGACATTTTAGGTTGGAATCTTTAGCAAATTGGTCTTCATGGACCTTATGAAAGACATTTTTCAATGAAATCTTTATCTATTGGTCCTTCATCAACTCTATGAAAGACATTTTAGGTTGGAATCTTTAGCGAATTGGTCTTCATGGACCTTATGAAAGACATTTTTCAATGAAATCTTTATCAAGTGGTCCTTCATCAACCTTATGAAAGACATTTTAAATGTAATTCATTACCAAAGTGGCCTTCATCGCGTGCATGAAAGACATTTTAGGTTGGAATCTTTAGCGAATTGGTCTTCATGCACCTTATGAAAGACATTTTTCGATGAAATCTTTATCAAGTGGTCCTTCATCAACCTTATGAAAGACATTTTAAATGTAATTCATTACCAAAGTGACCTTCATCGCGTGCATGAAAGACATTTTAGGTTGGAATCTTTGGCAAATAGTATTTCATCACTTGCAAAAACTACGAAATAGTTTTCAACGCTTGTTTATCCTGCCTGGTTAGAATAACAACCTCATGCCCGTCGCTAATTAGAAGATGAGTTAATTTATTTCCGATAAAGCCTGAACCTCCAGCAATCGCAACTTCCATCTGTTCACCTCAATTACTAGTATAAAGATAAAACACTTATAAATTTACAAAACCCTTTACAAACGGCAGGGCTTAATCATCTAGAAAAATTCATATAGCCCGTTTGTATTCTTCAAAAAAACAGCTAAATATTCTGGCTTATTTATAAATTTTCGGATTGCTAATGCTTCATCATAACGAGGGTCACCAACAGTCATAGCTCCCACATCAATAAAAAGCTGTACGTTACCATTTAAACAAACACATTATCTGTTGTACAATGACCATGAATCATGGTTTGTTGTACAGGTTTTCAGAAGTCCAATGCTTGTAAACTCAGCGTATCTACCTTTATGAAATCGCATTCTTTTACAAAGCAATTTTCTCGATCTCGGTTATTAATTTAGTTCCATACCCTGAGTTCCTTAAATCTTCATCCATAATAAATGTATGAATCTCCAGCCAATTCCAACATACCTCACTCAGGATTCCGCCACGAACATTGCCGTGATCATCTTTTAGAAATAGACATATTTCTTCATATCTACCTCTCAAATCTTGAGGAAAATGCTTTAAATTAAATCCAAAAAGTTCTTCTTCAATATATAGTTTGTTGGATTTATTTAATTCTTTACTGATTAAAGTGTCATTTTTCTTGCCTTCCAATAACTCAATCTAATTAATTACTCTGGTAATAGGAGATGAATTCCTCTTTTTAAAGAGAATTCTGTAGAACAATAAAAAAGCTGATGACCAATAAATGATCGTCAACTTTTGCTTAGTAAACTTCAAACGTTACTAGATGTTAAATTTATATTTAAAGATATAACCCTGTCCTAAAAAAAAGTTAGACTGGAATTACCATAAGTCAATCTAAATTTAAAAGGATTAATCCCCTAGGGTTACTGTTGGATAATCTGAATAAGGTTTCCACATGTATCGTCGAATACAGCTATACTAATATTACCCATTTTAGTAGGCTTCATAGTAAACTTAACGCCTTTTTCAACTAAACGGTTGTACTCGGCGTCAATATCACTCACCCCAAACATTGTTACAGGGATACCCTCAGCAAATAATCTCTCTTGATACTCTTTTGCGGCTGGATGGTTATTCGGTTCTAGTAAAAGCTCGGTACCAGTTGAATTCTCAGGAGAAACTAGGGTTATCCATCTGAACTCTCCAGAGGGAACATCATGCTTTTTTACAAATCCTAGCGTTTCTGAATAAAATTTTAGTGCCTTGTCTTGGTCTCCTACGAATATACTCGTAACAATGATTTCCATTTCTTTTCCTCCTTTGATAGCCACGGTAGTCAGAAGTTCACTACCGAATTTATTCTTAATTATATCCATCCCTTCAACAAATTTTTAAGTGGTTCGTTGTTGAATATAATGACTCGATATTTCCCTTTTCGACTTGAGATCACGAGTCCTGCATCTTCTAATACGGAAAGATGTTTCGCTATCGCTTGTCGAGAAGTAGAGAGATTGTGATTCATGATCAGGCGGACCGTAAGTTCATACAAGGTCATCTCGCTGCATTTGGATAATTCATCTAACATAAGCCTCCGAGTCGAGTCGCCAAGTGCTTTAAATATAACGTCTTTGTCCCAATTCATACATCGAGTATAAGCAACTATGTAGTTGCGTGTCAAACATAATGATATCGATAAGTGCCAAAGTACAGCTTTGATGAAAATATAAGGAATAAACTTATTTTTCGTGATAATTGTCTGTAGATTCTAAATTCAATTAACAGTCACCTAAAGAGTTGCGAGTATATATTACTTTATGTTCCAATAGATATCCTATTATTTTAAAGAATCAAAATAGTGGGGTTTAACTTAATACTAGAAATTATATCTTTTAAATTTCTGCGCCTTTGCCATGATGTTTGCCCTATTTGTTATAAAGCTCCTTTTCTTTCAGAAGTTTTATTGGGGTTCAATACATAGGCAACGTAATTCATTACTTTACTGCTATATATATTTCAATATCTCCATTAGGGTAGTATTTTTCAAAATCATATGAGTATGCCCGTTTTAATGAACCTGTTTCCTCTTGACCCCATATTTTACTCCAAGTATTGAATACACCTTGTTGATCGTCTTTATCAACACTGAATATTTCATATTTCCCGGAATCTGATATCACTATAGCTGGCTCCTCACCGTTATTTTCAATCGCAATACTTAACGAATAATCCCCTTTATAATTACTTTCATAATTATGATAGATACCGTATATATTGTTTTCGTGTTTAACAAGAGTATCTGAAGCATCCTTCCACAAATCTGAAATTTTTTGCAGCATATGCTCATCGTTAAAATTATTCGTTCTACTACTTTTTATGATTGTTAATTTCATCCTTATCCTTCCCTTCTTATATCTGTAGTTAAAGATTCAACATAAATTTCCAATTCCCTTTTATAATGCAATGCCATAGCACCTAAATGAATATGTGATTGAGATAAAATTGGATTTTCACACCCTCCTTTTAGTTTTTTTGTATAATAAAGGAAGAATATTACGATTTTATTAAACTAGCAATGGTAGGTGCAAAGAATTGAAAGATAAAAAGAGATTGCGTAATTATATAGCTTATTACGCTTTTTCAGTATTAGCGTTATTCTTGCTATTCCTTAATAATTTTTGATTGGATTCGTAGTTGTCGACGCGCTATTTACTTTTAAGTATTCTCGGTGGCTATAATGAAATAATACAACTCTATAACTCAAATAAATTTACTCTAAGATTGTAAATGATATTGACTGGAGGATTGATAGAGTGAAACGCAAGCCCGTTTATGTCGAAATTGAAATTTATACCGCAATGGATGAGCTATGGAGAGCAACTCAAACGCCGCATCTCCATGAACAGTGGGATCTACGTTTTTCTTCTATAACGTATTTGCCTAAAGAAGAAAATGAACCTCAACATTTTTCATATAAACGAAATCTTGGATTCGGTCAAACAATAGAGGGCTGGGGGATTTCCTCTGGTGGCCATGAAGGAAAATCTGGTGCCAGAACATCATCATTACATTTTGGGACAGATAATGCTCTATCCCCTATAAAAGAAGGAAAAGGATATTGGAAGTATGTACCAAATGAAAACGGTATTACTTTTTTAACTCAGTATGACTATGACGTACCTTTTGGCAGATTCGGTCAAATGTTGGATCGATTGCTGTTTCGTCCTCTGATTGGTTGGGGAACGGCCCTTAGTTTCGATGTTTTGAAGAGGTGGATGGAAAAAGGTGAAAGCCCAATCTCTCAATATTTGCGTTTTTTGTAAGCTGGTTCTTCACCGTCCTTTTTTGCTTTATATGGATTTATCATGGACTTATCCCGAAACTCATCTATACGCATCCTGAAGAGATTTCTATGGTAAAAAATTTAATTCCATTTTCTTATGATCAGGCTTATTGGATAGTAAAAGTCATTGGAGTAATCGAAGTCATTTTAGGCTTATTCTGGCTGTTACATAAAAAGAAAAGAAATCTATTTGGTTTGCAAATCATCGTATTTCCCGTTCTTGCCATAACGGCCATATTAGCCAATCCAAGTTCATTGTCACACCCCTTTAATCCTTTAACATTTAATATTAGTCTATTGTTTATTTCACTAATAGGCTTTTTCATGAGTAAAGATGTACCTTCAGCAACTACTTGTAAGAGAAAGAGATGAGGATTAATGTCGGTTTATAAAAAGGTATTGGATAAAAAGTTTAATAGGTTGCATCCTATGTTGCAAAAGAGATATGAATTTTCAAATCATGAGCCCTTTCAAGCAGAGGGTGTGATGAAAAGTATTAAAGGGGGGCCAAAACTTCTTTATCCATTATTGTGGCTGGGTATAAAAAGAAAATTACTTTTTCCTGAATACGGAACTAGTATCCCCTTTAAAATTTTGAATACGCCTATGGTTGGAGCAAACGGCGAACAACAAATCCATTGGGAGAGAGTATTTTATTTTGAGAAGAAGAAAAGATATTTTAATGCCCTTATGAGCTTCGATCCTGAACGAAACTTGATTAAAGATTACCTAGGTGAGCCTAGTATACTCTACTCGGATTTAGTCTTTACCGTTTCTTCTGAGGGGAATTTGAAAATTGAATCTAGCAAACAACGACTGGTCATTGGAAAGATTGAATTACCTTTACCCAAAATATTTCAGGGCTTAGCAACCGTTACCGAAAAATATAGTGAAGAAAAGGGAGTTTTTCAGATATCAGTGGATGTCAGGAATCCGTTAATCGGTCATATTTTCTCGTATGAAGGAGAGTTCAACCCCAATGAGAAGTAAACGGATGCACTTTTCAGTTGTATTGTTCTTATTTGCAGTGTTTTTAGGACAAGACTCTACGTACCTATTAATGCTGACAGTTGCACAAGTCGCCTATGTTCCCCTCACTTTGCAATTGATTGTTAAAAAAAACGACTGGTTCGGACGTTTCTATTCTTATTTTTCCATACCAGCTTATATTTCTGTGATTCTTTTATATATCACTAACTATTCAGGTTGGGATTATTTGCTTGCAGGAATTTACTTGTTATTTACTTGTATTGTTGCAGCCTATGGTTTAAGCCGCTTTTTAACACGGGGTTTTGTTCATTTCGAAGAATTTTGCATCGATATTGCTCTTTTCAACTTATCCATTGGCGGGATGTGGTTCTTTGCACATATTGCAAACATCGATACGGGATTTTCACCCATTATTACTTGGCTGACTGCCATTCATTTTCATTACGCAGCTTTTTTATTGCCCATTTTTGTAGGTTTGCTTGGCAGAATCAATAAACCACCTTTCTATCCTCTTGCTGCAGGAATCATATTAATTTCACCTATGATCCTAGCAATTGGGATTAGCTTTTCTGTGTGGATTGAATGGATTTCAGTTGTGTTTTATATTATAGGAATCTATACTTTTATCTTCTTTACTTTGCGGGTACCGTTTTCACATCGATTGCAAAAATGGCTGGTTCATACATCATTCGGATCTTTAGGCGTGACTATTCTTTTTTCTTTTTTGTATGCGCTTGGTCGTTTATCGAACGACTTTTCTATCAGTATTGATTTTATGCTCCGATTTCATGGATTTTTTAATTGCATCTTATTTGCTTTATTAGGCGTAATCGGATGGGCTATCCGTGTTCCTCCGACAAAAACAAAAAATTGGACATTTCCAGTTAGTAAAATTCGTGGGACCATGGTAATTGGTGAAAAGACTTTAAATGTAATCGGAAATCGGCAAGAATCAGGTTCTTATAATGGATTGGTGGACGAACTGGATATATATGAGCCAGCTATCAATCTAAATACGCTCGCACCGACTGTTCGTGATTTTTATGAGAATACACTGGATTATCAACTTTATGCTGAAATCAAAAGGAAAAATTGGTTTAAGCCTTTTGCCGTTATCTATCGTTTGATTAGCGCAGTTATACAACAAATCAATCTGCCTTTATCAAGCAAACGCATTGAAATGACTGGCGACATCCTAAAGATTAACGAGGATTTGGACGGAAGAAGCCTCCCAAGAGCGTGGGTAAGAAAAATTAATGATAAAGTCACCTTTATTGCTTTATATTCATGGCACCGAACGAAAGAACGTACCTATATGAACATAGCTCTACCACTTCCATGGTCATCGATGATTGGAATCTTGGAATTAAACCAAATTGGCAATGAACTCCAATTATCCAGCAAGAAACAGCATGCAAATTTTGATACGGGCATCTATTTGGCCTGGAACAAGTACCTTCTAGCATTACCAATAGAAGAAACGTTTCATGTCAAAGAAACAGATGATGGAAGACTTTATGCGCAACATAATATGTGGTTTTTTTCTATTCCAATTTTAAAAATCACCTATCTCATTACTCGTCGTGACAGGTATTATAACCAAAAAGACGATTCCTTGAGTTGAAGGAATCGTCTTTTTTGTACTTATCAATGGAATAATATTTAGGATAAAGACATTTTCAAGAAAGAAGCCGAAATTCTATCTATTATCTTAATTTCATATGCCTTAAAGTTATTTTAATAAGTACACCGATGCCTATTCCCAGAATCAAAAATAGTATAGGCAAGAAAACAGGTCCGAATTGCACCCCAAATACCATTAGACTGGAGGAATAAATTACTCCGATAGTTCCGAAATAAGCACTAAACACAAATGGAATAAAGGAATAAGGTGACGTCTCTCCTTCAGCTTCCCGATAAGCATCCCAAATAGAAAACATATAGAGACATGGATAAAACATCAGCCATTGATAATTTGTTTGATCAATCGCTAATTGAATTTCACCTTGAAAGCTATATATGATCGAATTGTTAAGATTCGATTGAACGTTGATTAGGATTTCTAAAACTATCAAAAGTAATCCCTTAAGAAACCTGCCATTTAGGAGCTGCCCAAATCCTGGTAACGCAATACTCCAAAGGATTTTTTCTACTCGATTTTCTTTGGACATTTAGTCACTTCCTATTGTTATACCCCACCAATTAGATTATCTATTTTGGTTCTTATCTTTTGCCAATTGCTCCTTATCCATCGTTCCAGGTGGCTGTTCTAGCCACTCATTTTCAATCATAATATCAGCACCATCTTTTGCATATTGGCCAATTTCCAATGATAAACGTTCATAATTCATGACCAAATCACTGCGCTGACTTGCAGCTGCAGCTGTTGCATAGTTCCCTGTACCAATTGCAGTTAACAGAGACATATGGAACATTGCCAACTTATCCGAAAAGGGAGGTGTAGTAGAATTCGTAAATGATACTTCTGAGGAACCAGGTGTTGCTGTATCATTATCTATAAGCAATTGTGTAAAAATTTGAATATGCTTTTTCGAAATCTCACTACCTCTTAACATCCATTTCTGAATCTTTTCTTCCGAAGTTGTTTGAGCAAAGCTTAGAGCTAGTTCACTACCTAATGTGTTAGTTGTTAAATTCATAAATAAATAAGCTATTTCTATGGCGTTTAATGGTCGTTTATTTGTAAATGGATTTAATCCACTTAAGTATTTCTTGCTGCCTACAAAGTCTGTTTTTGTAGGATAGTTAATAAAAGGGGGTCGAACAAAAATCCCTTTTGAAAGAGATATTTCGACACCAGAGTCAAATAAGTTAGATGTTTCGGAAAGTGCCTCCATGAAATAGGCTCTTATATCCGTTCTGGTACTCATGGCGATAAATCCACTATACGCAAGTAAACCTGCGCTTGATGTGTGATCGATATAATTAAGCATGAATCCAATCCATATATAGACGGGGGGCATTCATATCGACATCTTCACTTGTAAACCCTGTTGGTAATGGAATTTGTTCTTCTTGAAAAATGCTTGTTAGTTTCTCAATATGGGTAGAGGCAAGGTCGTAAGCTTGTTTAATAATCGAACGGATTTCTGCGTCCTCTACATCTTTTAAGAAATAGCCTAAAACACATTTGGACATAGTATCATTCATGTAAGCAGTCCAAATGGAAGCAATTTCAGCAGAAGTTAGTTTTTGCTGTTCAGTCATAATTTGATTCCTCCTAAGATTAATCACACGTTTAGTTAGTCTTTACAACAATTAAAATATTATGACTGTATTCAAGGTCAATAACACCCTGCCTTTGCTTTCATTATGCCGAGCTAATAAAGTAAGTCTTTATAGAAATAAGATTCTATATGGGATGATTTCTACAGTTTTTGAAGCATTATTCGAGACAAACGTTTAATCGTATCTGCACTATAATTTAATGTACACAATCTTACTCTTTACAATTCCCCATAAATTATTATTACCAATTTGTCAGATCTAAAAAAAGACAAAAAAAGGACACTCCTTATTGTACAAAACAAATATGGAATGTCCTTTGTTCTTCCTGTTATAAAGCAATATGCACTCAAATTGTCCCTAATGATTAGTAAGTTAAACTTCCTGCTACAATCAATCCAACAGTAATCCCTAATGCAAATAAACTAAATCCTACAGCTGTATTTCCTTCCTCTACTTTTTTCGCTAGATCTGTTTTTGGTGTAAGTACATATTCAATAAATAAATACACTACTACTTGTACGACAATGCCGATTAATCCCCAAATAAAGGCATCCAGTAAATTAACGCTTGAAGACCAAACTGTATATATGGTGATACCTAAACCTATCACTTTGCCCCATAGCTTGAATGCAACAGCCAGATTCCCTTCCTGGATTAACTTCCATTCAGAGAATTTTGTTGTGAAGGCAAAGGCTATTGTTCCGATTAAAATCAGAACTAGGCCAACCCCTATGTATTGAAGAAAATTTAAAAAACTTGCCCATGATATAAATTCCATTTATTATCCTTATCCTCTCTTTCGTTAGATACCTATTGGTAAAAAATATGAAGTGTTATCCGTAATTTGTCCTCCGGCACGCACACCAATTGCACTAGCCTCTCCATTGATATAGAAAGAACCATACATATAATGTGCTCGTTTAGGTCCTTGTACAGTTTGAATATCAATTTGTGGAAGCTCTATAAATTCCTGATAAACCGATAGTTCCTCTTGGTAGGTTTTATGTGTATCTTCCGCTACTTTAGTGCCTGTACTTGAATAAATCTCAACCGTATCCCCTTCACGACCGAAGGCTGGTTTCTTCACATACGTTTGTCCTTTGTGCAAAAATTCATCCGGATCTAAGTAAGTCGCTAAAAAATATCTCTCAATAATCTCATGTTCTTCTTGTGTATAGAAGCTATGCCGTTCTTCATGCAGCCCCCATATTAGTGCCATAATCGCCTTTGATTGAAGTAAAAAAGCAGATGGTGGATTTAAAATAGCTAACTCCTTTTGTTCTACTAGCTTCATTAGCATCTGTCCTACTTTTTCCTTTGTTAAAGGGTCTTCATCATGTATCAAATGTTCTATTGGATACGTTTGTCTATATAACAAGTCAATTTTATTGCCGTTTGCATCGTAGAGTCCAGGAGATAAAATGATTTGCCTACTCTCAATAATCGGTTCATTGACAATTCGAAGCTGATTAAAATCCATATATCGACTATCTATTTCCAATAATTCTTTTAAATACAGTGTTGTATGTTTATCTTCTTCATTATCGGGATGTGATGCGAAAATAATGTTAGAACCTTTTATTGGAGCACAATATGTTACAGCTGTTAATAATGCTTTTCTTAATTGTTCTTCATATCCGGCGTTTGGGTTTTCCATTTGAAAATAGTCACACACTTTCCCGTTTACATAGAATGTTTCTTTTATAAACGTTGGTGTGTCTGCATTGAGCTCAAGCAACTTTATTTTATCGCCCATTACAACCAAATCCAGACGAGCAATGACACTTTCTATTGGAGTTGTCTTCAAGCGAAGAAATGCGTGCGTTTCCCTGGGAAATCCCAAACGTGCAAATGTCTCATTATCTAGTCGGCGCAATAAAGGCGCGGTTTTATAAAAAATATGGCCAATCTGTTCGGTAGCCAACCGTAGACGTTCTATGTTTTTAACAGATTCTTTTTTAATATCTAATAAAGCATACTCTTCCCCAGAGATGTCATGCCAGAAATTGTCTATTTGGCTATAGAACATTTGGCGTTTTTCAATAAATCCATCCATTTTTATCCACCAAAACCGGCCTTAGTTCCACTACCGATTCCTGATTTATAAGTAGAAGAACCCGAAGTCGAATTAGTTGATGTATTCGTTTTAGATGTTGAATTGATTGCTGAGTTACTCTTATAAAGAGAACTACTCGTTAATTTTTTCTTGGAGTCGTAATAATGACCTCCATAAAAATAGTGTCCTGCACGAACAGAATCGTCATCATCGCAATAATAAGACTCTGTCGTACGATCCCACTCCCAATCATCACAATCTGTTCCAGTTGGCGCCCCATAAGCTTCTTCTTCACCACCACACGCTGTTAGGGAAACTAAAGCTGCAGCCCCTATCACACCAACCATCATTTTCTTGGTCTTACTCATCTATATTTCCTCCCTATGTTACTAGCAAATATCCTGTAGGCTTTACATATAAAACATATACTCCCCTGTCCTCATCAATCTCGGCAGAATCACGTTCCCACTCATTTTTTTCGAGGTATGTAAAAACGCTACCGATGATACTCAAAATGTCCAAATGATTTGAGACATACTCCGTTGATAAAAGAGGATAATTTTGACGTCCATTTAACTCTCGAATTTCAAGTTTAATGCCACGTTCTGTATGTTCTACAGGTTCTATGGGCGCTTCCTCAAAAAGCTCTACATAAATAACAAATAAATTACCCTCAATAGAAGAGGAAAGTTGTTTGTATGTCTTTCCTTCCTTAATAAAAAACTCACACTCTCGTCTTGCTAATATTTGAGATAATTCAATTGTCGTGTAATAATAAATGGGTTCATATAAATTGGTTCCCTTGTGCAAACGATACTCTAACATGGCATTTTCAAATTTCATAACGTAAACTACCCTCCTAACACTAGTACACGATACTTTATTAAATCCTTAGGCTTCCTCCTTGTTTTTCATACGGATTTACTTTTTAACAGGTTTCAAAAATTTGTCATATCTAGCTTATCATTACTATCACACGAGTTATGGATTCATTAAAAAAGCTGTAGTTTAAGCAAATAATGTGCAATTAGAAATCCAGACAACTATATTATAAACCAAGGATTAGACAATGATATAATTGTAATGATATAAATCATGAAGACAACACTTATGAAAGTATTACTAATAAAAATGATGATTTTATTTCTATTCAATTTAGGAGAAGCGATATGAACCATAGTAAAGACAACACAGAAGTCATCCTTCTTTCAAACCCATCCAAACACTTTGTACATCCCTTCTATAACAAACGAATCGTTTTTACAGGAGCACTTTCCACTATGACACGTTCAGAAGCTGCCAAAAAAGTGCGCGCTTTTGGAGGGACTCTGCAAGGAGCCGTTACGAAGGAAACTGATTTTGTTATCCTTGGTAGCAATCGTCGTGGGATAAGTTCGAAACAATCAAAGGCGGAGCAGTTAATTAGCCTGGGCGTAGACATACAAATTATGTTTGAGGAGGATTTTATTTGGGTTTTATCTATTCCCAATAATCATCTACCATCACCCCAAATTTGAAGATTATTAAATAAATGAGAGGAGTTAAATTAAGTAAGATAACTTAGTAATCCATCAAAAGAATAAATCTCGGCATATGGTTTTATTTCGGTATCATTCTTATTTATGTTGGGATTGAACCAAATGCCCTTTATATTGGCGTTCTGACACCCCCCCATATCCTTTTCTATGTCATCTCCAACGAATAATGCTTCTTCAGGTTGCACATCAAGCTTATTCAACGCTAATTCAAATATGCGTTTGTCCGGCTTACTATATCCCACTTCTTCAGAAATTAATACTATATCAAAACAACTGTTTAAATTAGTATTAGTGATTTTAGCTTTTTGTCTCTGAGTTGAGCCGTTTGTTATAATCCCAACCTTAGCACGCTTCTTTATAGCCTTTACAGTATTTATAGAATTTTGGTCTATAGAAAAACAGTTAGGGAAATTATTATTCCAAAAATCCTGAATAAAATCACGCCGCAAGCTATATTTTGGTGGAAATTCACCAAAAAAAGATTCAAAAACTTTTGTTTTATCACCATTGCCGTAGTCTCTTTTATCATATTCTCTGAATTTCAGCAACATATCATTTTTTAATGATTCTTTAACACCTTCATAAAACTTACCTAAAATAATTAAAAACATTTTATCTACTGCCTGATTTCTATTAAGCAATGTATCATCTAAATCAAATAGTATTGCTTTATAACCACCCAAAAATAACTTCACTACCTTCCTTACATTTTTGCTAAAACAAACTACCTTTATTTAGTACATTTAAGGTTACGCATTTCAATAATCTTACTCTTGAATGAAAACAAACGCATTTCTTAGTGATACATCTAATCAACACCTTGCAATTAAGTTTGTTGGGGATGTACTATCACTGTCATTGAAACGCTCTTTTGTGTTACCTATAGTTTATAGCACATCTTTAAGAAATAGTAGAAGACAACAGGCAATTCTTTCAATATGAACTTGAAAAGAGTTGGGGGTTGATTTTTATTTTAGACTATTTAATCCAACCACCTAATTTAAGAAAAGAAGTAATACCACTTCTGCTAGACAATGCTAATAAAATTTGTCTTTCAAAAAAACTGTAGACAAACCGGTCTTCCGGTTTATCTACAGTCAATAATTTATACTCCAACAGTACTATTACTGAATTCAGTTACAATATACGTACCTGACGTATTAAAGTTACTCATTTCTTCAAATATTTTCGTTACATCAGATAATGCAATTTGAGCTGTGACCATTTTACCCGGTGTAATTTTCTCCTGTAATACTAAAGGCAGTAATGAATCGAAACGGTGATTTGGCATTCCTAGCGTACCAATAAATTGGATTTCCTGCATAACCATTAGGTCAATTGGTAATGCAACTTTGCCGCCTTCAACTTTTGTTGTTACACCAACTTGCAGATGACGTCCGCGTTTTGCTAAGCTATTGATTCCATTTAAGCAAGTATCCGCAATACCTAGAGCATCTATTGAAACATTTGCTCCTCCTCCAGTAATATCCCTTACTGCTTCAACAGGATCTACTTCTTTACTATTGATGACAACATGGGCACCCATTTGTTTGGCAAGTTCTAGATTTTTAGGATTAATATCTACACCAATGACAGTTGCGCCGATTGAGGATGCAATATTAATCGCGTTAAGACCAACACCTCCACAGCCGTATACGACTACCCACTCACCAGGTGCTACATTCGCTCGATCTACAACACCATGGAAAGCTGTCATTAAACGACATCCCAATGCAGCACCATCTAAAAAGCTAATTTCATCTGGTAAATGAATAATATTTCGGTCACCAAGGGGAACACCCACATATTCAGCGTAGCCTCCATCATATGTCGTACCTGGAATAAAGGATGAGTGACAAAGGTTGGAATGGCCTTGTTGACAATATAGGCAAGTTCCATCACTGCCTGAGAATGGAACAATGACACGATCGCCCTTTTTAAAATTTACAACATTTTTACCTACTTCTTCGACTACGCCAGTAAATTCATGTCCCAATATTTTTTGCGTAATTGGAATATCCCCAGCCCAATAGTGCCAGTCACTTCTGCAAACACCATTTGCTTTTACCTTAACGATGACGCCATTTTCATCGATTGTTGGGTCCGCTACCTCTTGAACAAATGCATTTTTTACGCCTTCAATAACTAATGCTTTCATGTAACACCTCTCCTTATCCTAATTTGATTGCGACACTTTTAACTTTTGTATATGCTTCAATTCCTGATAACCCTAACTCGGAGCCGACCCCACTTTGTTTAAATCCTGTCAAAGGAATATTATCATCATTCAAGTAGTATTCATTGACCCAAACAGACCCTGCATTTAATGATTCAATCATTTTATGAGCTGTATTTAAGTTTGTTGTCCAAACACCCGAAGCAAGTCCATATTCTGTTGCGTTAGCACGTTCAATTACTTCTTCAATAGAATCAAAAGGCAAAATGCAGAGTACAGGGCCAAAAATCTCCTCGTACACAGCCTGGCACGATTCATCGAGTCCTTCTATAATTGTTGGTAGATAGAAGTTCCCTTTTGCGAGTTCAACTTGTTCAGGGCGTTTTCCACCAGTAAGAATATTTGCGCCATCTCTTTTTGCTAATTCAATATATCTTTCAACTGTCTCGACTTGCGCTTCCGAAACAAGTGGTCCCATTTGCGAATCCGGATTTAATGGATCACCTAGAACAAAACTTTCAGCGATTTCTACAAGTCTTTCTTTCACTTCCTCATAAACAGCACGCTCAACATATAAACGAGAGCCTGCCGCACACACCTGTCCAGTATTCATCAGTATCGCTGTAATTGCACCAGTTACTGCCTTATCTAAATCTGCGTCTGCAAAAATAATATTCGGCGACTTGCCACCCAATTCAAGTGTGATTTTTTTCAATGAATTAGAGGCTTTTTCCATGATGCGTTTTCCAACAACCGTCGAACCAGTGAATCCAATTTTATCGATATCTGGGTGTGACGTTATCGCTTCACCAAGTTTCCCGCCTGATCCTGTTACAATATTTACAACCCCAGGTGGGAAACCAGCTTGTTCTACTAACTTACCAATATATAAAGTGGATAAAGATGTTTGTTGAGAAGGTTTTAATACAACTGTATTACCTGCTGCAAGAGGTGCTGCCAATTTCCAGCATGCACCTAATGCCGGGAAATTCCATGAAGTAATTTGACCGCATACACCAATTGGTTCTCGTTTTGTATATGCATGAATATCTCCGCCGCCAGTTAGTTCAACCGTATCTCCGTAAAGCTTTGTTGCCCACCCCGCATAATAACGTACATGATGGACTGCATTTTGTGCGAACCCACCTGCCACAGCGAGTGTGCCACCATAATCAAGTGCATCAAGTTGTGTGATTACTTCTAGATTTTCTTCCATTAAATCCGCTAATTTATTTAACAATCTAGCCCTCTCTCTAGGAGCGGTCTTTTTCCAGCCACCTTCAAAAGCACTTCTTGCTGCCTTTACAGCACAATCAACGTCTTCTTCATCACCTTCGTAAATTTTTGCCAATACTTCATTTGTTGTTGGATTGATAGAATCATATACTTTTCCTTTTGCAGCTGGAACCCAATTCCCATCGATAAACATGTCTTTTAGTCCTACTAAAAACTCTTGGACCTTTTCATTGATTGATGTAGTTTGTATCGTCATTTTCATTCCTCCAAATTACGATTTTAACTTCAAATTTCAATATAAACCTTTTATCCATTTTCATCGCTTCACTTCAGTGCAAATATGACCATAATTGTCTAATCCACCTAAAAAACCACGGGAGTTCCCTGCGTCATAGGGTCCTGTCCTGTATATCATGATTCCATTTTTGTAAATATTGTACTGTTTTACACTTCTTGTTTTACTTTGTTTAAGAAACTCACAATATATTGTACTGATTGTTTTGTTTCATCCCCAAAGAAATCCATGTTACTGTAAAAACCATGAATTACACCTGGTATCGTTTCATATTGAACATTAACGCCGTCTTGTGTTAACTTTTCTGCATACGCGACCCCTTCATCTAATAGCACATCATTTTCAGCAGCAATAATAATCGCTGGGGGTAAACCTTGAATAGTATCGTATTTTAATGGAGAAACATCCGGCTCATCGTAAAGTTTTTCATCGCCAACATAATGGATGCCAAACCATTTCATTAAATCGCGATCCAATCCGAATCCTTCAGCAAATTGATTATACGAATCTGTGTCAAATTCCAGGTTTGTTACTGGATAAATAAGAATTTGTGATTGTATGGTGGGACCATTATTGTCTAATGCTTTTTTCGCAATAACAGTAGATAAGTTTCCACCCGCACTATCCCCTCCAACTGAAATTTCATTTGGAATTACATTGATTTCTGCAGAGTTTGCAGCTACCCATTCCAGTGCTGCGTAACAGTCTTCAATGGGAGTTGGATATGGATACTCCGGTGCCAAACGGTAATCAACGGATATCACAACTACCTTCCCTTCAGTTGCAACTAATCGATTCGCCGCTTCAAACATTTCAACAGAACCAATTACCCATCCACCACCGTGATAATATACTAGAGCAGGGAATGGCCCTTCTCCTTCAGGAGTATAAATGCGCAGACGGATTTCTTCTCCATCTTTTACTTTTATAAAGCGTTCCTCTATTTGATGAATACTTGGTAGATTATCTTGAGGTAAAACCGGGGCTTGAGCTTGGATTGCTTTTAATTCGATTGGATCAAATGATTCAATCTTTGGTCCGTTATAAAAATTCTCCAAATATACCTTTGCTCTATCAGTTAAATTTGCCAATATATCTCCCTCCTTTTAATTAGAAAAATTTGAAAACTCTTACATTTTTATTTTATAATTAAAATTATTTAATAGATATTCCTTCTTTTCGAGAAAAAACATATACTTTAGTGCGGAAAATCGTATTTTTTATATATTTTTCGGTAATGTACTGCATATATAGAACAATTAAGGAGCTTTCATAGATAAGGGGGAAATGTTTGGTGCTTGTGGTAAAAAGTTTGGAACACAATCTAGAAAAAATTAAAACAATCGAAGATCAAGAAAAAAAAATCAAATTATTGATAGAATGCTTTATTACAAATTTTTCTTTAGAAGAAGCAATGCTTTTTCGCTATTCACCCATTGATCATTTGGCAGAAGGAATTTTTTCGGCAACTCTATCTGAATTTAAAAGTATTACATCAATCCGTGATGATGTAACTACAATCCCAGCAATTTTTGAGGCAATCCAAACAAAAAGCCCCCGATACTTTGAGGGCAATGATTTTCATTTAAATATCTCAAGAAAATATATTATTTCTGAAAACCAGAATGCACTATTCGTCGTTCCTATCATTTTTAATCATGTCGTTATTGGATACTTTTTAAGTCCTAAAATTAATGCGTCTTTCAACCATCAACTAGAAATCGAAGCAAATTTATTCGGGAGAAAAGTGGGTGAAATTCTATTCAATTATTCAAATTATGTAGAAACAAATGAAATTAAATTATCCAATCGAGAATATGAAGTAATGAAATGTATTGCATTTGGCTATAGTACGAAACAAATTGCGCAGCTATTAGAAATTAGTGAAACGACGATTAAACAATATATTAAAAGTGTCATGGCCAAAACAAAGACATCAAACCGAACACATGCTGTAGCGTTTTTATTTCAAAATAAAGTTTTAAGTTAAGTTTTGCCGACTAAATTAACAAGGGGACCTTCAACTAATGAAAGTCCCCTTGTTTTATCCCTTGAAGATTATGTTATTATATATGAAGTTTTTCCTCTACTAGTAAAATGCGCATCACAACACTTTCTTCTTTATAAACTTGGTTACGCAACCTGCCCGGCATTATCCCTTTCACAGTGGGAGACTCGACTCTTTGTTTACTTTCTCTTGTTCCAATTCTGTAACATACACACTCTTTAGTTTTATTGAAAAAACCCACTGAACTATTTGCTTCAGACTTTAACTCAGATAATATGTTTGCAATTTTGTGCTTGTTTAGTAGTCTCTGTTAAAACTTACATAACGTACTCGTCATACGTTTTGTACTATTCGATAAATCCACTGACTCTCCTGGACCCTCAACTCTACTTTGGGTAGAAAAGTCACCTCATTCTAGTGTCTAGATTTGATTCATACTTACTCGGATGTACTTATATATATCTGAAAAAGAATATGAATAATGAAATTACTACAAATGCAAAGAACAGAAAAAAGATTGGGGTAACCAAGCATGTGGAAATAATAAAAACCCTGATACAAATGCTTCAAACTGTGACAAACGCGACGCTTATGTTCTATTTGGGTCGTCACCCTTCTGCCTGTCTTTTCTGACAAGTGTTTTCTAGACTGGCCGCGTCCCTATTTAATTTTAAAAAGTAATTAAAAAAACGTGTAGACAAAGTCGATTTTGACTTTGTCTACACTCTGAAGCCCTAGTTATACTGGGGCTTTATCATTAACGCAATTCAAATGATTGTACAGATTCACTTTTGTTGTATTCTTCTTTAGATGTTGTGGCCTTAACTTGATATTTCCCTTTTAGAGTAGTCAATTTAGAAGTACTATAAGCCACCTTAAATTGACCATACGCATTTGTTGTGCCATTGTATACATTTCCAATCCCAAGTGAATTATAGGCAACTTTTTCAACTGATTTAACATGGGTTTTTTTTTTATTGCCGCAATTGATGCAGCAGAAAAGACACCCATTATCCGTGGGTGCCTCAAATTAGTGATATATTTAGGTAGAGGTCGAGGAAAATTCCGCTGTATCCTCTTCTCAATTTTATAGTAATAGTGCAGCCATTAGTTCACCAGTCAAGGGAGGAGAAAAATAGTACCCTTGATATTGGTCACAACCAAGTTTTGTTAAGTAGTGAAGTTGCTCTTCTGTTTCTACACCTTCAGCTACAATCTTCAAGTTCAAATGTTTCCCCATTGAGATAATGAGTGAAGTTATAGCCATGTCCTCTTCATCGCTTGGTATATCTTTAATAAAACTTCGGTCTATCTTTAAAATATCAATCGGAAAACGTTTTAAATGGGCTAAGGAGGAATACCCTGTTCCGAAATCATCAATGGCAATACAAATACCAATATTTTTCAGTTCATTTAGCACATACAATGTTGTATCAAGATCTTTCATCATAGCACTTTCCGTTATCTCAAACTCTAAGTTACAGGGTTCGATTTGGTATTCTTGTATGATGTCTTTCACAGTATAAACTAAATTCCTCGATAAAATCTGCTTTAAAGAAAGGTTGATTGCCACGGGTACCATTTGTAAACCCTTGGATTGCCATTCTTTTATTTTTCTGCATACCTCGCTTACAATCCATTCACCCATAGGTACAATAAAGCCGCTTTCCTCAGCTATGTGGATGAACTCCATGGGGGAAATTGAACCTAGTTCCGGATGTTTCCACCTAATGAGAGCCTCGCAGCCAACAATCTGATTTGTTTTCAGTTCCACCTTTGGTTGATACATTACAAACAGTTCTTTATTTAGAATTGCTTTTCGCAAGTGGGTTTCTAAGTATAGTTTATTATGTTTATGGTCGGGGTCTGTGGTCTGAAAAAATTCATATATATTTTTTCCCTTTTCTTTCGAGTAGTACATAGCGATATCAGCTTGCTTCATTAGTTCCTGGCTATCTTTACTATTTGTGGGGTAAAGGCTAATTCCAATGCTCGATGAAATATGAATTTTATTTTCATTTACATTAAATGATGCTTCAAAGGAAGTTAAAATTTTCTTTGCTAAATCTTCTATCAGTCTCAAGTCTGCTAAATTCTTCACCAACAGGGCAAATTCATCCCCACCCATTCTGGCTAGTAAATCATCTGGCCTTATTTGTTTTTGTAACCTCTTTGTTACTTCTATTAAAAGCTGATCTCCTATATGATGTCCCAAAGTATCATTAACAACCTTAAAACGGTCCAAATCGAAATAAAAAACTGCGAAGTGTTCGTTTGATCGTTCTGCTTGATGAATATATTCTTCTAATTCCTCGTCAAACAACCTTCTATTTGGTAATCCTGTTAACATATCATGATAAGCCAAGTAATGGAGTTGTCCCTCGAATGCTTTGCGTTCTGTAATATCTCTTGATACGACCACTATAGAGGTCACATCATTTTCCTGCAAAACTGGAGATAATATACTCTCGGTCCATTTCCAATTATTATCTAGCGTTTTTAATCGTACGACTGTCGAGATACTACTAGCGTTAGTTAATACATTGTTTATAGCTTCCATAGCAGTGGTCAAATCATCTGGATAAATCAAACTTAAGATATTTTTCCCAAGCATATATTCAGGGTTAAAACCGAGTACTTTTTGATGTGAAGGCGAAGCATACGTTATATGAAATGAAGGGTCCAAAATTTGAATCATATCACTTGAATTTTCACTAATAATTCTATATCGTTCTTCACTTTCCTTAAGTTCCTTTTCTACTTGTATTCTTTTTGTTATATCTACTACCGAGCCAATTACCTCTACCACTTTACCCTCTTTATAGATTGGACGAAGTGCCCCAAAATACACTATGGAACTATTTTTAAGCGTTCCCTCATAATTGACGATTTCTCCTGACCAAGCTTTTTCATAGTAATTGGTTAGCCTTGCCGCTTCTTCTGGATCAAGTATTTGTTTCAATGTTTTCCCTACGACAGCGTCAGGAGTAAGTCCTATATTATACGCCAATTCGCCATCGTAAAGTGTATGGACAAACTCATTTCCATGTTTCGTATATTTAAAAATGATGCCTTGTTGTTGCCTGATTGTATTTTTTAATGTTTTTTCCATCTCGCTTACGGCATGAATCGCCTTTTTTTTATCAGTTATATCAATTGCTATACCATAAATGCCAATAATTTTATTCAAGAAAGAAATAGGAATGGTTTTATACTCAATCTCTCTGATTTCTCCATCTTTCCGGATTACTTTAACTTCACTGGTTTGGGGGATTCCCTTCTTTACTTGGTTGAAGTTGTTAATCGTTTTCTGCAAGTTCTCTGGTACAACAATTTGTTGAAAATTTGTTTCACGAAATTCTTCAATAGAATAACCCAACATTTTTTCAAATTGTTTGTTGACTTCTTTAAAATAACCACTAACATCTAATAAAAAAATAGCAGCTGAACTTTCTTCAAAAAGGGTTTTATAAAATTTTTCCGCTTTTAACCTTTCGGTAATTTCCCTTCCAATTACCACAATGGATTCAGGCTTTCCCTTTTCATCATAAAGAGGTACTTTTACGACATTAAAAATGCATTGTTCACCATTTACAGGTACAACTTCTTCAAATACGACCTGCTTTCCTTTTTCCCACGTTTGGCTGTCGGACTCCTGGAAATAAGGAACAAGCGGCTTATAGTGTGGGTAAAACTCCCCTAATTCCTCTTCAGTTTTATATTTATAATTTTCGTCTAAATCAAAAATTTCCAGAACCCTCTTGTTTGTTTCTAACCATCGTCCCTTGTCATCTTTCAATACAATAATATCTGGACTAGCTTGCAAGATGGTTTGTAAATGGATGTAGTGTTGTTTCTCTTTCATCTTCATAACCTACTTTTCCTGTGCTGATGAAATTAGCCGAATCACTCGTACGTTGAATATAGTTCTAACAGGTCATTTGATCAAATTTTGTTCCAAGTTAAATCCTCAATAAAAATGCTTCTAACTTTACCGCTACTTTTCACTTAACTTAAATATTCCCTTAAAAATCAAACTTGAATCATTATTCTGATTGCTTTCTCTACAATATTCAATTTACAATTGTCTATATCCTTAATGATCAGTACTTATGGTGTAATCTTATCATTTCCCAGAGGTTTAACCATATGCAGAGCTGTAAGATCACTACATAAAACCGAAGAACTTATTTAGATAATTCCTTTGCTCCAATTAAACATAATTGTGCTTGGCAAATAAATGATAGTAGAACAAAAAAGTCAGCACTAGATTTTGCTGACTTCATATGTCTTATTAAAATTACAATTAATTTGCTGCAGCCCAACTAGACAGTTAAGAGTTTGATTTGTATAATTTCTAAACTTTAGATCATGCAAAAAATGTTCAATTCTATCACTGGTAGAAATAGGTCCTTAACAATTCTTACTTCTTCAACTTCCTTAATAGGCCCATTATAAAAATTAAAACCACAGCACCCACTCCACCGATAAGTGCCCATGTCCAACTCGGCATTCCTTCTTCTTGTATTTCAGCGGTTGCTCCCGGTGCCCGTTCTGCAAATTCTTTCACTGCTTCTTTCTCTAAAGTAATATTTTGTTCGTTTTTTATTACTTTTCCATTAACATCCATCGTTACTGCTAACCGGTACGTTCCTTCTGTTAATGGCTCCGTTCCCAAATTAAAAGGATAACGAATCTCAGTTGTTGGTGCCATTTTAAAGGGACCGAACCCACCCTCACTTACTCTATCTCCTTGTTCGTTTTCTAGAAAGTACGTCCCCTCCACCCCCTCTTGAATACGCTGTGCCTCATTTATCATTGTTAAATAAACTTTTCCGATAATCTGATTGAAGCCGGCTTTACCCAAGGAGAATTTTGGGGGTGGACTCTCACCTACATCCAACTGGATGGCCATGGCATGAGCTATTTCCGTTTTCAATATGAAATTTGCTTCACCTTTTTTAGCAGTTTGTTTCTCGTCCTTGTTGCCCTCAACAATGAATTTCACTGCACCTAAAAATGTCCCGCTCCCTTTGTCTGGAACGGCTATTTCAATTGGTAGTTCCAATGTCTGCTGCGGCTCAAGGATGATGGAGTCTTTCACTTTAAAGAAGTTTTTTGCTTCCAAAGCCCCCTCCAAAAGAGAGGCGTCTTCTGTATTTAATTCTTTTTCGTATAACATACCGCCTTCAGGGTTTGTATAACCGTTGGATGGCTCTATTCTGACGTTCACAGATTCGACAGTTTTATTCACCAACTTCACTTTTACCGTTTGCTGTTCACCAGGGTTAACTGATAAATGAAAGTAACCTTTTACTTCCTCTTTTTGGTTCTCTGGATAGACAGGATGGACTTCAAGTGGTGTATCCTGTGCTAAAATAGTGGATTGTACTCCTACCAGTGAATAAAGAAGGAGGAAAAGGATAATGAAGATTCTCATCAAGGTCCCGAATTAATCGTAACTGAAATTGTAGAAGTATAAGTCCCAGCTTTTACATCTTTTGGTAGAAGTTTCAAATCAAGTGCGTTGGTTGGGAATGTAGTAGTGTACTCTCCCATTCCTCCACCGGCTGGTGCTGAAAGAATCTTTAAGCCTGTTCCTGTATCAATCAAGCCTCCTGCTTTGGCAACCCCGGCAGCATCACTTGCCCCCTCGTCATTTGCTGTAAGGGAAGGAGTTGCCACCGCTAAGGAACCTGTTGGCAAGGTAAGAGGCGTGGCGCCACCTGTTGTAAATTGTGAAGCTTTCATCACCACGTTCCATCCATTCCCTGTACCTGTGGGATCTGTAACCGTAAAGGCATCAATATTAGCAAACGTATTTTGCGTTCTACCATTCAAAACCACAGCTGTAAAACTTCCAACAACTAAACTGCTTACCGATAAATTGGATCCTGTAATCGAAGCATCTGCAGCATGTGCCCTGTTATGATCTGCCCCTAATGCTAGAGGAGCAGCGAGAACCGTAGTCACTAGCAGCGACCCTGCCATAATCTTTATTAAATTGACCTTTGTCTTTGGTAAATTCTTCCTAATGTAATTGATTGCCTGTTGGCTAATACTTTCGTCTTTGTCTTTAACTGAATATCCAAATTCCTGTGAAAATTCGACCAGTGCAAATCTTGGCTTCATGTGTAAGATAACTGTTGTTAATCCACTTCTCTCTTCACGAATTTCGTGTCTTAAGAAAAGTTCCATATTAATCACCTCCTCATTTATTTTGTTGTTTTTCTATAAATACATACATTATTCCATTATATTTACTCTTATAACTCCGTCTAATTCTCGACACACATTCTCTTTAGAAAGCAATCGGTTGGAAAAAAATGTTTCCATCCTATCATGGAATGTTTGGATTGAGTATGCTATCTTCCTAATTTTTTCAGCAGTAGGATACTGAACAATTAAGCGTATGATATAACTCAATAATGTTCAAATTCAATATAAAAAGAACAGATTTGGACATAAAAACGCCCCTAAATATCCAGATTATTTTCCATCTGTCTACTAAAGGGGCGCAATCCACTATTTTCATGCTGAACCTGAACCATTGCAGAAAAAATTCTTAACTATTGAACGTACAAGTATTTTCTTGGTTTAGGAGACTATTTTATATTGTACTTGATTCAAATGAAGCGCCATTTAAATCAAGTACTTTGGCGATTCAGCAAGGATGTTAGTTGAAATGTCTTTCTTTGCTTGTTCGATAATTGTTCTTATAAATGGTTCTTTATTCTTTGTATAATTCGGTCTATCAAACTGAAATTTGGAGGCAAGCGCCTCTTTTAAAGAAGCATATTTCTCGGCCGCTTGAGGGTATAACCTAAGATAATCACGAAATAATATCTTTTCTATCCATTCACTACTATTCCATTCACAGATATGAAGATGCGAAGTACCTTGTCCACATGCGCCCTTTCGAAAAAATCTTCTATCCTTGAACTCTGGTTTTGGAACATATTCATATTCTATATTTCGCAAAGGATTAACTAAGTACGATACTTCACCTAAATCTTGAACACCACACATGATGTCAATTATCGGCTTTGCTTTTAGCCCCTTTATAGAAGTACTCCCAATATGCTCAATTTCAACAACCTTAGCACCTAAAGCTTCAAGAATTTTTCTTTTTTCATCTTCAAATTGTATTTTCCATTCTGGATTATAATCCGATAGTTTAACGATAGATTCCTTCATATTTCCTCCCCTAAAAAGTTAAGATTCTGTTCCTTGCATGAAACAGACTATTATTATTCACGTTATATATATTGGTTGTTTCTGCACGGATCAATATATCTGTTTCATTCATCCCTTCATATCAACTGATCATATATACGATATACATATATTATAATGGCGTTATATGGAAATTAAAAACCACTTTTCATAAAAATGGGAAGAGTGGTTTTTGATTTATTTTAAATCGTTGGATTGGTTATTCAACTGCCCTTTTCGCTACTTCTCTTTCTAGATTTACTTCACCCGCTCCAATCATCTCTTTGCTTTATTGCACTTTTATCCGTTCAAACTACTAGCGAGTAATTCTGCCGCTTTTCCATTATAGAAAAGTCACCCGGCAACTAAATGGGCTCCTATTCAACCGTATCAGCTTCCTGCATTTCAGTATGAATGTCTTTTACCTAATGAATATTTTCGAAATACTTAAATCTCGTTTCTTTGTTTCTAATCATCTTCATAAAGAATACATCGATTATTGATAGATGACTTCGCTTTATACATTGCACGATCTGCATATTCAAGTAACACATTGGCATTCTGGCTATGTTCGGGAAACAAGCTAATCCCTAAACTTGCTCCAATGTGCAGCTGTTTATTTTCAATACAAAAGGGTTTATCGAAAATTCCGTTTATCAGCATTAACTTTCCATCCAACTGATCCGCCTGCTCGATTAACAGAACAAATTCATCCCCGCTAATATGGAATGCATGTATACCATATACCACTAGTGTAGATAACCGGGAAGCGACATCTATCAATAAGGCATCGCCGGTTAAATGACCAAAAGTATCATTGATTTTCTTGAATTTATCTAGATCTATAATTACCACAGCAAGACCAGTATTCTTCTCTCTTGCCATCCTTAAATAACTTTCCATGGACATATGCAGCATACGTCTATTAGGAAGCTTTGTCAGTTCGTGATGGAGAGCTAGATATTTCCATATATCCATTTTTTCTATTTCATTATCTATCAATTCTAAAGGATTAAAATGACCCTTTTCCATTTTGGCCTCCTCCTTCATTTCAAATTAAAACTAAATTTTACAACTTGCTTCTTACAAAACTCTTAAAATAGAATATCAAAGAGTCTTGCGAAGGAGGATTGGCACTGCAGCATTAGGCTTTCTGGGTGCAATAAAAGAACTTTTTTTAAAATCGTATTGCTTCGCATTTTCCACTAAGACAACGTATAATGAAAGGAGCAGAAGAAGAATTTATTTTTCCTCTAGTTTAAAAAAGAGGTGCTATTATTTGAAACAGTTTGAAACAGCATTACCTGAACAGTACGAAGCTTTAAAAAAACAAGCCAATTATACATCTAGCTGGCGCGAGCGTTTAGCCGCAGTCGAAAAGCTTTCGGCTTATCAACATGAGAAAATTATAGATTTATTAAAAAATCGTATGCAACACGATACGGTCTACAAGGTGCAAATAGCTGCCTATGAAGCACTTACGGCGTTTGGCGAGAACATAGAGAAGCCATCACCTGCACGCTTTGATATTATCAAAGGCACAGATAAAATATTTTTGCGTGTGAAAAAGAGCTTACCAAAGGACCACACAGTGGCTGACTTTGCTGATAAGCTAAAACGCATGCGTCTAGATGTCTATGATGCGTATGAAGGCGACAAAGGTGCACAATTTATGAACTGGCTAGAGGAACGTTGGACAAAACTGTAATCCATAATTAGACCATTCTTGGAGTAAAGTCATTCTTTTCCGTATGCGGAGGGAATGGCTTTTTCTTTTCATCCATCCCAATGTTACTTCTCCTTATATTTATATAAATTTCATTTCTAAAAGTAATCCATTATATTTAAAAGATAAATTAAAAAAGCATAGCAAAAGCCATGCTTCAAATTGTTATTTTAGTAAAACAACCTCTTTACCTAAGATTTCATCTAATTGCAATAATGTAAATACTGTTTTTACATCTTCACTTATATTCGTAATAGTAGGATTTCTATCATTTTCTTTTAAATTTGTGATCATCGAAATGAGTAAACCAATTCCAGATGAATCTACAAAGTCTATATTTTGAAAGTTAAGCTCCACTTCCCCAGAACTATTTTGTATTTCAACAATTAATTCTTCTTCAATTATTTCTGTTGCTTCAATATCTAAATCACCCTCTAAATTGACAATCAACCTACCAGGTTCATTTTGTAAAGTAAAATTGAACATTCTATTCCTCCTTCGATACAACTAAAGTACCTTGCTCATCTAATTTAGCATAAATATTTTTAGCCTTATTAAATAAAATATGAGATTGTCCTCCAACTTGAATTGTTGTATTTTCTGATGCATTTTTTATCTTGATATAACCTTTTTTCGAAACAGCAATTTTTACATAGGATCCTGTTCTGTAACCAACTTCATTTATCGTTACACTATCTTCTCCGTAGATTTCTCCACCACGAACAAACCCTTTAATGACAATATTCTTTCGAGCAAATAGATTTGAACTATATACCCCTGGACCTGATATTAATATATCACCGTTTGAATAGATTTCACTATTCTGTACAAAATCAGCCTTAATAAAAGGAGAATCATCCTTGTTTTTACTTTCAACCGATAAATAGAGATCTTTTGCTTCATTTGCGATATTTGCAATATCCTCTTCGCTCTTCAATGTTGAAATATGAAAATTTGCAAACTCTCTATAAAGTTTTTCTGCAAATTCTTTCCACTCGATTTCTAGTTCTGCATGTTCTTTAACTTTTTTCACATACTCATTTACAAGAAGAGGTATATCTTTAAATTTACTATCACAAAGTATTTTTACAAGAGGTGCAAGGCCGGTCACTTTAAGTGAATTTACTTTAAAGGCAGATACTTGAGTTAATTGGATAATTGCTGCATTCATATTATTTAGTGCATCAGATAGTCGCATTAAAATATTTGAAAGCTCTAGTTTTATTAAACTTCCATTACCTGCTGTTAGTTGACTTGCAATAACATTTTTGTTTGCAATAATCGATTTACCAGACAACACTTTCGCTCGATATACATTTCCATCTATTTGGATGTTTCCTTTTGCTTCTACTTTCATACCATCCTGAACCGATGCCTTTATATCTACTGCCCCTAAATAATTCACATTGCCTGTTTCAATAGTTACATCTTGATAGAGTACTAATTTAGGAATGACAGTAACGGTTGCTAATAGACCACTAATCTTGACTTCTGGACACCCGGACTCTGTTGATACTACCTTTAAATCATCTACAAGAAGGACACCCTTTCCAGCCTTAATTTTGAGAGGATATACTTTCATAGGTTCAATAATTTCACCCATTACAGTCATACCAGCCTTTCCTTCTTCGGGTGGAATGACCTCACCGATTATTTGGCCAAAATTAACTGATGGAAACTCTCTAAAATCTCTGAAATCTATCGAACCATCTTCTCGTTCTTTCAACTGTTTTTTTACTTCAACATTATTATAAAGCTGAAAATAACCATCCTTTCCTTTTGTTGGAGAAGTACCTTCAGCTATCAGGAAAGTTCCATCCACACCAGACGAACAGGAGGAATTAATGACCGCATAGTCTATTCCATGTACAATGCCTTGGTCTTGTAGTTTGAGGATTACATCATTGGGTTCAATATAGATAGGTTTACATACTTCAGTCGTTTTAATGTGAATAAGCGGCTCAGGTTCTTGATCTTTTAATGTACGAGCTATTGATAGACCTGATTTTAGTTCTAAAAATACCTGTAATTTGTCAGCACTTATTTTAATTTCCCATATAGGTAATACTTCTTCATTTACAAGTTCAATTTCAATTTCATCCTCTTCACAAATTACTTCCGTTGAGGTAATTAAGTTTCCATTTTTATAAATTTGAACCCCTTCTGATGGTTTAATTAAAGGATACTTATCTTCCGCATCTTTACAAAAAATTTTTCCATCCAGCACCCAGGCTTTACCACTTAAATCGTCTTGTTTAAGACTATCTTGTGATTTTTTTAAAGGATTAGATTGTTGATAATCATCAATATCAATTGTTGAAATGCAATCTTCGATTGCTTGTGGTTCATCTTCATTATTAGCATTTGAATCTTTCACCTTGACCTTTACTACAGCTGGCTTAGATTTAATACCTAAAAAACCTTTTTCCCCGTTTTCGATGATTTCTACTTCTACTTCAGTTAACTGTTTACCTAACAGGGATAACGCTAAGTCCAATGCTTCTTTTGAATTTTTCCCTTTAGAAGTTATCGATTGCCCCATACATTCCATTCCTCCCCTCTTCTAGACTAGTGGACTATTGTAACTAGATATATCTGTACTCTCCTTACCAATTTTCAATAAAACCATTGTTATATCGTCTTTTTGGGGTAACCCTTCAGTATATTGGTTTAGATCCTTGATAACACATTGTTCTATTTCTTCTACATTCTTTGCTACTACAGACTTTAATAATGCATTTAGCCGTTCTACTTTATACATTTCGTTATCTGTATTTACGGCTTCTATGATTCCATCTGTATAAATGAAAACCAAATCCCCTTCGGTCAAAGTAACACTTTCTTCTTTATATATCTGGTTGGGTAACCCGCCTAGCATTATCCCTTTTACAGTAGGGATTACAACATTTTGTTTATCTTCTCTGATTACCTCTGGTAGAGAATGACCAGCACTAGAATAAGAAAGCGTTCCTAAAATTGGATCCCAGTCAGCACAAAATACTGTTACAAACGAGTTAAGCTTTCTCAGATCTGAATAAAGTGCATTATTCATAGCCGTTAAAGTGTCTCCTGGTCCTCTAGTAGATTCAGCTGCTGTACGGAATGCCCCCCTTGTTAGAATCATTAGCATTGCTGCGGGTATTCCTTTCCCCATCACATCACCAATTACTATTCGGAGCTTGCCATTAGGCAATGGATAAAAATCAAAATAGTCTCCACCTATTAATCTTGCGGGAATCGATATCCCTGATACCTCATCGTTTTCCAATTTTGGTTTTTCGCCATTTAATAATACAGTTTGAATATTTTTCGCTAAGTTAATCTCTCGTTCTAGTGTTTTATTTCTAGTTGCAACTAGATCATGTGATTGGCTCATTTCACGTTTATACACGCTCATCACCCCTCACCTAATAATGACTTTTTAATTTCAAATACCCCGATTGTATCAAATAATTGTTTTGTATCGTCAGACATCCCGACAAAATTTACTTTTGCATTTAAATTGCTTGCTGAATGCAATATGGACAATATTGCTCCAATACCTGTAGAGTCGATAAAGTCTAACTCTGAAAAGTCTACTTCCAATTCTGTGACAGACTCTTTCGTTTTATTAAAAAAATCAAATGTGTCTACTGTGGAGTAATCAAGAACGCCATTCAATTTAAATACTTGCTTTGTATCAACTACAAAACTATCTACGTTTAAAAGCATGAGACCCACTCCTATTTAAGTTTAAACTGATACATATTTCCAAATAATTTACTAGAAATTTCAGATAACTCTACCGATTGATCTTGCAGCGACTTCATAAGATCAGAAAGAGTGATAGTGATCTCTGTTGCAGAAGCTGCACGATTACTAGAGATTGTTCTAACCTCTCCAATTCTAGTCAAAATTGTATCGATTTCATCTGTTCTTGGTAATTTACTTAATTTTTCTTCCAACATTTCTAAGAAGTCATTGATTTCAAAGGCATCTTCCCTTGCTTTTGAGGTTAAATCCAGCGAAATGGCATATACTTTTTCTACTGATTCATCGGCTTCAGCTTTTAAATCAAGAGAAAGAGTTTGAACCTTTTCTGCTTGTTTAGTAGTATCTTTCAGAACATTACTTAAAGTAGTAGTCATTTTATTTGCACTAGCTGATAGATTTGCTAATTCACCCTTTTCTTTAACTTCACTTTGAGTAGTGAAATCACCAGATTCAAGCTTCTTAATTTGAGAAATAATAACTTGAATATTCTTATAAATATTACTAAAGAACCTAGTAGATAGGATAAATAGTGCGACTAATGAAATTAAACTAAATGCAAGTAAGAATAAAGACATATTTTTTAACGGTGCACTTAAGTGATCATAATCTAGCCCTACATAGATCACTCTTCCATCTTCAGTTGGGATAAACATTTTATAGTATGTATGTTCACCTTGTTTATCAATGTAAGATGTCCTTTTTGGTTTTTCAGCTAAATTAACTAATAATTGATTATCCTTTTCCATTTCGGACTCAAATTCACCATATTCAATTTTCTTGTAAGGTGATGTTGGATCGTTCATTAAAGCTGGATTGGCATAAACCTGTGGACTTAATACCGCCATCTCTACTACATTTTTATTTGACTCTAACACAGTTTCAATCCATGTATTGGGCCCAACTTCTTGAGTAAAATGATATACCTCATTTGCTTCAATAAAAGGATTTAATATATAGTCTTTATCATCTGCTATATAATAGCCATACTTAAAAAATGTAGGAGTTACACTGTTCGAACCTGATGGAGCAATAGGTAGAACAACTGTATTCTCATCTATATAGGTTTCATATGTTTGAACCATCTCTTTTCGATGAAGTAAATTATATAATGATTGATAACCGGGTGATTGTTCTCCAAGAAGTTGCTTGAAACTAAAACCAATATCCGTAGGAGAAGTAGATTTAACCCCTAATATATCATCATTCTTTTCTTTAAATAGTGTGATACCTGCAATTCCAAACTCTTTACTGATTGCGGATAATTCTTCATTAGTAATTTCTTCTACTTGTCTCTCACCTAATCTTTCACTAATACGTTCTGCAATCAACTTCAATTTTAAATCTAATTGATGTTCAATTGCTTTAGATGCTGCATTCGTAGCTTGTAAACCTTGTTCAATACTTGTACTTACCTTAAATGACTCCATTTCTACATTTGATTGAACCTGTTTACTCAAATAAATATATTGGATTACACCTGAAAAACTTAACACAATGATAAGTACTATAAGCATCCTTGTAACAAATTGTTTTTGTAGCGTACTATTCTTTTCTTTCAGTATCTTTTCCATTAAGGTCTCCTATTAATTGCGCTTTTAATTTTAACTTATCTACTTTCACTTGATTTAATGGTAATTCATCTAAAAATATTATTTTGTCGGGTATTTTATATGAAGAAATTTTCTTTGTACAATAAGTACGAATATCAGCGGACGTTAACTCATCCGCAACTACGAAAGCTACTATTTGTTCACCAAAGACGCTGTGTGGTGCCCCAACTACTGCGACCCCTTGTACGCCTTCAATTCTAGAGATAATTTGTTCTACCTCACTGGAAACCACCTGTTGTCCACCCTTTTTGATAATATCCTTTTTTCTACCTACGATTTTAAAGACGTTATCATTTAAAAATTCAACCAAATCCCCTGTTTTATACCATCCATTTTCATAAACTTCTTTTGTTAATATTGAATTATTTAAATATTCAGTAAACATAGCGCCCGTTTTTACATATAACTCATCATCAACTGATTTCGCTTCTACCTTGTCAATTAATGTATATTCTAACTCTATAGAATCATTCTCAAGAAAAACATTACCGATAGCACCCGTTTCTGAACTACCAAAATGGGAAATAAATTTGCAATCTTCCATTAAGGGAAAAGATTTAACGAAATAATCTGGGATCTTTTCACCTACAAAGCAGACTAGCTCTATCTTTTTTAACATTTCCGGATTTAGTTTACTTGCGAAATTGTATATTGCCTTAAAAATAGAAGGTGTAGTTAGTACCTTATTACACTCTGATTCTTTCATAAGGTTTATTATTTTGACTAAATCAAACTCATTAGATACTATTAGATTTGCTTTCCCCTTTAAAACGGTACTCATAGAAACTATTCCTAATACTGTACTAGTAGATGCATATATGAAAGTATTGTCATTACTTTTCAAATTCATGGCTTTAGTCAATTGATTATATGAATAATCCATGACCGTATTCTTAAAAACCATTCCTTTAGGTGTTCCTGTACTACCTGAAGTGAAACAGATAAATCCCCCAATATTTTCCTCTAATTGCTTTGAGTGCCCATTAAATTTTTCTGCCTTCCAATCTACACAATTGTCGGAAGTAAAGACTAGTGCTTCACTGTTGATCTCCTTTGCCCAAGACATTATTATATCCGAAAAAGAAAACCCATTATGTTCTGTTATAGTAAAAACAATATGTGGATCAAGAAAATTAATTACATTTTTCAAATCTTCAGTTCTAAATTGCCAACTCAATGGCGCAACAGTTCCATCTAGTTTATTAATCGCTAGGAAAAGCGGCAAAAACTCCTGAATTGGAGGAACTAACAAGGCTATTCTTTTACCCTTTATGTTGAGTGGAGTTAGCATACCTTCATACTTAGAAACAGCATCCTGCAAATTACCTGCAGTTAAACTATTATCTAAAGTAGTTAAACTGACGATATCTCTATCTAAAATCTCCAGAATATTCTCATATATATTCATCTAGATGCCCCCTCATTAACAATCTCATATAAACCACCTACAGTTTCTAACTTACCGGCATTTACAATAAATAAATTAAACGGTGTTTGATAATGATCAGCTAAACTTGATGTTAAATTCACCATTTGAAGTGAATCTACATCGAGATCATCTCTAAGACTTGTCGTCTCTGATACCTTTACAGCTTCTCTTTCTAAAAGGCTAAACATAGTTTCACAAAATTTATTAAATGTCATGTATATTTCCTCCTTTAAACCATTCAGATACTCGTCGGCGAATCTCTGGGAGTTTGAAATTACAACAATGCCCTTCTTCATCATACGTAAGGAAACGTTTCTCTTGTGCAAATCTATTAAATAGTTCTAGCAATTCATCTTTATTTACTAATAAATCCTTCCCCCCATGAAACATCAAAATATTATCTATTTCTTCTACAGTTTCAAATAGAGGTAGGCAGTCCTCTTTAATATCAACTAACATATTACTCATACGAACTATAAAATAATCTGGGAGTTTGATAGTAGATTTACTTTTAGGCGGCGGACTTACTACTGCTGTTTTGGACACTAGCGAGTTTTTACTTGCTTCGATTGCCCATGCCCCACCAGAACTTGTACCAAATAGATTGATTGAAAGATCTGGAAAATTTTGATAAGCAAATTCTATTATCCCTTGAGTGAACTGTTCAAATGACTTTATATCTGCCTTATGCCCATGAATAAGTAATGTTTCCCCTTGACCTGTCCCATCAAAACTTATGACGACGAACCCTTTCTTTGCAAAGTCTTGTTCATATAAGAAGAATTCCTCTTTTGTCGAATCAATTGGAATAACAAGTATGACTAATCCTAAAAGTGTTCCTTTTGGTATTCGTACACGACCAACATACTTCTTACCACAAATTGATAGAGTATGATGATTAATTGTATCCTCAGAAACTTGATCAGCAAGATGAGTCTGTTTGACACATCGCTTATACCAATCTATTCTTTCTCTACTAGGCTCTGGGAATACCCATTGAGCAAGGTTATAATAGATAGCCGCCTTACGATAATTATGTTCCGCTTGGAAAAAATCATTTCTTTCTTCAAATCTTCCTGCAACCTTTGTATACTCTAAGGCTTTACCAGCTAATGTTTCTGTCCAACCTTTTAAAGAAATCATCTTAGACTTATTTTCTTTGATAAACTCTTCATCGATGCCATGGACAATCCAACGATGCCAAAATCCGTTGTCCATCACACTTGCAAAAATTGTTTTCTCAATGACCACATCGGTAGACATTTTACTATACTGATTATTTGTATTTACCATTATCTTCACCTTCATTATCTTCGAAAATTAGAACAACTGCGGTACCACTTGAAGATGTTTTTACAAGGACACGAGTTGTTAGTTTTATCATCAATGTAAATCCTTGGCCTAATGACTTCTTTGTTGAATACCCTGCCATTAAAGCGGTATAGGGTAGTATCTTTAGTGGAATTCCTGTTCCATTATCTTCTATTAAAATGTTTAGAGTCGTATCCCTTTTTGAAATTAAGATTCTTCCATCTTTAGCATGTTTCAACACATTAGTAATAGCCTCTGAAATTAACAACGTACAACTAGCAATCTTACTGGAAGGGATATCCTCTTCAATTAATTTTTTTTTAGCGTTATTCCTTACAATTGGTATATCCGCCTTCACCGTGAATGTTTCATTAAAAATGATTCCATTATTCTTATAAGGGATTAAGTCCTCTTCCTTTACCAGCAGAAATTTCCTATTACTGGCTGCATGGAGTACATCTCTATAGATTTCCCACTCTTTGTCATCAACGATTATTTCTCTTTTGTCTAAGGCCTTTTTATTAAAATAAATATGTTCATCAGACTTTACTTGCTCATAAACATCTAATAGATGTTTATGGTAGTTAGCTCCCAAAATCATCGCTCTTATATTTAAGTAAACATCTTCACCGTTTTCTATCCAAGAAACGAGGCAATCTGCGAGATATAATAGATAATCCTCCGGTTTTTCTAAATCTAATTTTTTTAGATCCTTATCTAAAGCAATTGTAATTAGTTTACCGCTATTACAGCTCTCTACATCCACGAGCTGACCTAACCTATTAGCAATCCAACCAACTACAGATATTCTTTGATGTTGATCTAAGGAGTTTATAGTTAGAGGAATTGGGGATACACTATTATTTTCTTGTTTATCTTTACCCCCTAATAATCTACTAAATAGTGGATTCATTCACCTTCCACTCCTTAATTAAAGTACCCCCAAAGGCGGTGTAATAGTTATTTCGTCAACTACAGCTCCATCAGGTTGGCTTAAGATTGAAACAATGTTCATGGCAATAGTTTCTGATGGTATCATCTTTGATCTATCTGGGTAATTATCAATGTGATCCCAAAATGCTGTGTTTGTAGCACCAGGAAGAATGGATGTTACATAAACACCTTGCTTCCTTAACTCTAACTGCATCACCTTCGTTAATCCGAGAAGACCAAATTTGGATGCAGAATAGCCTGCATTTCCTGCAAGAACTGTATTTCCTGCAATCGAATTAATATTAATAATTTGTCCGCTTTTATTTTCAACCATATGTTGCGCGAAATACCTTGAAGTTAAAAATGATCCTCTTAAATTAACCGAAATCATTCGATCAAATTCTTCTGTTGTGGTCTCTAAAAATGAGTTAAATGAACCATATCCAGCACAGTTTATCAGTGCCTCGATTTTTCCTAGTTTTGTTATACCCAGATTTAGAAACTCAATAATAGAATTTTCTTCTTCTACATTTAGATGTTGATATATAACTTTGACAGAATTATCAGATAATATAGATGTTAGCTCTCGTAATTCATTTTCATTTCTGGCACCTATTAAGAGATTTGCACCTAGTGAAGATAGAAGTGTAGCGGTCGCTCTACCAATTCCCTTAGTAGCTCCAGTAATAGCAATATTTTTCCCTGTCAAACTGTTCGAATTATTTGACATATTCGTCTTCACCTAAGTATTCAAAATAATTTTTTTCCGTTTCCCATATACCGACTTTATGTAAATTTGGAATATGCCGTTTTAATAAGTTATAAAACACCATGGCTACAACTTCTGATGTAGGGTTTAATTCTTTAAATTCTTCGGTATCTAAATTCAGATTCATATGGTCGAACTTTTCCATAATTTCACGCTCTACAATTTCATCAAGTTCTACTAAATTAATAATCATTCCAGTATCTTTTGATGGGTCACCTTTCACTTGAACATCTACGTAATAATTGTGGCCGTGTCCATTTGGATTATTGCATTTTCCAAATAGTTTAAGATTCTCTTCATCAGTTAAATGAATACTATGAAGTCTATGAGCAGCACACAAATGGTACTGTCTTGTTAAGTAAGTCATATTGCTATTCTTCCTTTCAGCACTTAAATAATGATTTTCATGCAGTCGTAATCGGTAAAGCTCACAACCCTCAAATTTATTTTCAAGGGATGCCCAGATATAATTCACTAAATTCTCTGTTGTTGGAATATTTTTAATAAAGTTGGGATGTTCTCTGTCTAAGAACTTTCCATCAAGTTCTTCTTCTAAAAAGTCGTTCACAATCCGTTTAATGTCCGTTGTGTTTACAACGATTCCCGATTTAATATCTAATTTTCCTCTTACCATAACTTCAAGCTTGTAGTCATGACCATGGCCATTTGGGTTATTGCATTTTCTAAAAACAGCTTTGTTGCGTTCTTTACTCCATGCTGGATTGTTATAAGTATGAGTGGCTGAAAAGTCTACTCTTCTTGATAAATAAAGCATTCGAACTCCCTCTTTCATCTAGTCTCTAGAAATTGATCTTTCAAACTCTTCACACAAGGATACATCTTTGGCAAATAACCCCTTTTTAATTGTTGTAACAGTTTTCGTTCCAGGTTTTTTTATGCCTCTTGCACACATACAGAGATGCTCAGCTTCTAGTGTGACAATTACTCCTTTAGGCTGCAGCACAGTTTCAATAGCATTGGCAATTTGTGTAGTCATTCGTTCTTGTACTTGTGGACGTTGGGCTGTTAACTCTACTAATCTGGCAAATTTTGATAAACCTACTACACGTCCATTAGGAATATAGCCAATATGTGCTCTTCCGAAGAAAGGAATTATATGATGTTCACAGAACGTGTAAAATGTAATTTCTTTAACTGTCACAATTCCATCATAGTCTTCAGCAAATGTTGTTGTTAGTGCAGTTTCAGGATCAATCCCAATTCCTTGAAATACTTCTCGATACATTTTCGCCACGCGTTTTGGTGTATCCAGAATTCCTTCGCGTGTTACATCTTCTCCTAATTCCAAAAGAATTGTACGCATGGCCTCTTCTATATTTTGATTTTTTACTTGATTGTTATCTACTTCTCTTTGAATTACTACTGTATTTTTCATGGCAGTTATTTCCCCCAATCATCATTAATTCTCAATTATTCAATTTACACCCTAATACTTTTGACTCTAAATTCCATAAAAACAAATAAGGTAAAAGTAATAGATAGAGAGGAAAAAAAATAGGCTTCCTCCCCTCTTATAGACCGAAAAAATATATCTAACATACTTCTTGTGATTATTTTATTTCATAATTGATATTGATTATTTTTTAAACTATCATAATTAATTCTTTTAAAACCTTAAAGAAGATAAAATTCACTTTACCTGGAGGGTTAAGTTAAGTTAAGTTAAATTTTCCCTTCAATTACAATTAATAACTCTAATATTTCTTTATAAAGGGCTAATTCTTCAGAACTTATGTCATTAATATTCTGAATTATATAATTTATCAAGTTATTCTTCAGAAAAATTATTTTATCTAATCGGTCTATACCATTTACATCTTCCATATAGTAAAAACTGTTTCGTATTTTTTTAGACACCTCACCATCTCCCTTATGAAATACTGTCCTGGGATATTTAAATTGATTTAAGCGTTATCGTATAAAATAAATGTATTCCGACCACAAGCTTTTGCTTTATATAAAGCAATATCAGCTTCTTTCATTAATGATGATTTAGTGAAGCTATCTGAAATTGACGCCAATGCAACTCCCATACTTGTTGTAACACTTAATACTACTCCATTAATCTCCCATGGATGCTGCATTTCTTTTTTTACTTTTTCAGCTAGTCTAATTGCATTTTCAGCATTCTGAATGCTAGGTAATAGAATTATAAATTCATCTCCACCTAATCTTGCTACAGTGTCAGAATCACGAACTGATTGTTTAATTCGACGTCCAAACTCTTTAATTACCATATCTCCTATATCATGACCATATATATCATTAATCATTTTAAAATGGTCAATATCCAAAGTAATGATAGCTAAACCATCATTATTTTCTAAGTAATACTCTTTGGCTATATGAAATTTTTCATTAAAAAGAAGGCGATTGGGGAGATTTGTTAAAGAATCGTGATAAGCAAAATATTTAAGATTGGATTCATATTCCTTCCTTAACGTTATATCTCTCGTAAGAACTACTAAGTACTGAAACTTATTTTTATGATTAAATACAGGTTTACCAATTGATTCAAACCATAATATTTCTTCTTTCGAATTTTTTTGTCTAAATTCAATTTTGAATGGTTCACCTGACTGAATTGTTTTTCCGAAGATTTCCAACACTTTTCCTGAATCATCGGGATGAATATTGTGTATAAAGTGCTTGCCAACATATTCTTTATGATCATAGCCCAATATAATTTTATATGAAGGAGAAACATAAGTAATTTCACCTTTCTTATTAACAAGCGTAATTAGATCGTGGGCATTTTCTGCAATAATTCGGAAACGCTTTTCACTCTGTTCTAACTGCTCCATATTCTTTTTCATCTCAGTAATGTCTTTAAAAATACCAAATAATCCTATAACCTCACCTTCTAGTATTAATGGAACTATTTTTAAATTAATTGTTAAGATGTCCCCATCTTTATTTTTTAGTAGATATTCTCCACTAGTTGTAATACCTGCCGATGTTTTAATAATTGACGTTTTAAGTAGGGTTTTATGACCGTATATGAGATCTTTAAAAGATTTACCGATTAATTCCATTAATTGAAAGCCAATAATACTCTCAACAACTAAATTTCCATTCGTAATAAATCCTTTTTTATCAAAGGTAAGAATACCATCTGGATTATGAGTAAATAATGATTGGTAGCGTTCATTGCTCTCAGCAATCTTGTCCACCATTTCTTTCACAAAAGATAGAGCTGCCTTTTCTTCAGTAATATCTCTGACAACAGATACAATTCGTATGCATGAGCCACTTTCATCAAAAATAGGTGTAAGCTTTACTTGAGCATAATGCTTTTTTTCTTCAAGATTTTCTATTTTTTCGTAAGAATCCTCGTAAGTAATAATTTCTCCTTTTAATACTACTTCTTGGTACTTTTTTGTAAGAAATCGTGCCATATCTTTTGGGAATAAATCGCTGAAAGTTAAACCGGTTACATTTTTATTAATACCTAAATTTTGCAAAGCGCTTCTATTTATAAATTCATATCTAAAATTTTGGTTTTCTACTTTTACAATAAAAACCATATCATCGATTCCATCCATTAATATCTCTCTAAAAGAAAATTCCATATAGTATACCTCCTTACACACGTGCTATTATTTATTATTAAAGTACTTTTGCACCTTCATAAATAATTTCTGTATCTGGTATTTTCTTATTATTTTTGCTATATGAACCTAATCTATTTATTACAGAAGCTAAACGATCCTCTAAAACCCGATTTAATTTTTCAAAACCGAATCCGCTCATCGTTTCATACTCAATCCATTTAATGGACCCTTCAAATTCAAAAGTTTCATTAAGAATTTGACATTTAACTCTAAATTTCATTTGTGTATTTACTGGGAGCTTTAAAGGAGATAATACTCTAACTCCCCTTAAATTGATATTTTGTTATCCGCTATTTCATTTAGAACAATCTCAACATTTTGTATTACTTAATTAGTCCTATGCCAATATCCTAAGTTAGATACTTACTATCTAATTAGGATATGCTCCCCAATTGGACCAAAGTAATTGGTGGATATATTATAGATTTATTATCTTCAATATTTGAACTAATAAACATCACCATCCTTTCCTATTTTTTTGTCTAAGTTTCTTTTAGGTTATGTATTTTAGTAGGAAACACTTCCTATTTTAGCTATTGCCTCTCCTATTAGAGAAAATAAAAAAACTGAACTATATTTGTTCAGTTTGAAAATTAACAAAAATTGTCTGAAAATTTTCGAACTAAAATACTCCTTTGATAGAAGACTCTATTTCAAAATAATCTTAAAAGACAATACAACTATCCAACAATAAGAGGATAATCCCGTATGGGTTTACTAATGCCTATCACTCAAAAAACTATTGTAGTAATTAGTAAAGTGTCATTACATTTTACTAAAGGCGATAATATTTTTGTTCATCAATTAACATTTCAGCGTAAGCTTAGAAACAGAAAAGTTATTGACTTATTGCATTGACGTATTTGAATCGAATTGTTCAAAATATCTTTCAAATTCTAGTGGTGGCAACGGTTTGGAGAAAAAATATCCTTGCACCTCATCACAATTTAATTTTCTTAAAATTTCAATTTGTTCTTGCGTTTCTACTCCCTCTGCAACAACTTTAAATCCAATAGTTTTTGCCATTAAAATGATAATTTTCACTAGCGTTTCACTTTGAGTATTATGTGTAATATCGTTCACAAATGATCGATCAATCTTTACATTATTAAATGGGAAATGTTTTAGATAATTAAAGGAACAATAACCTGTTCCAAAATCATCTATTGATAGCTTTACTCCAAGAGTTTTTAATTCATCTAAAATTTTCTTTGCTATTTCCACATCAATCGTCATAGACTCTGTGACTTCTAGTTCTAACAAGGAAGGATTGATTCCCGTTTCATCAATAATTTTTTTTACCTGTGAAATAAAATTTGGTTTATATAACTGACGTATCGATAAATTGACAGCGATAGTGCATTCATTTAACCCTTCTTCTTTCCAATAGATTAATTGTTCACAGGCTTTTCTAATTACCCAATCCCCAATAGGAATAATTAATCCAGTCTCTTCTGCAATAGATATAAATTTATCTGGTTGAACCATGCCTAATTCCGAGTTATTCCAGCGAATTAAGGCTTCTGCACCCACGATTTTATTTGTTGAAAGATTGATTTTGGGTTGATAATGCAACGAAAATTCATTGTTTTCAAGGGCTTTCCGTAAATGATATTCAAGAGTAAATCTTTCATTATTTGTATGCTCTACTGAGGAATTGTAAAAACTATACTGGTTTCCCCCCTCTTTTTTAGATTGATACATCGCCCCATCAGCATATTTTAAAAGTTCCGATACATTTTTTCCATGAGTAGGATATACAGTTATCCCAATGCTTGGCGTAATGTAACATTGAATTTTTTCTAAGATGAACTTTTCTTCAAAAACATCAACTATTCGATCTGCCACTCTTCTCGCTATTTCAACAGTTGAATTCTCAATTAATATTGTAAACTCATCTCCACCAAGCCTTGTAATAACATCCGTTTCCTTTACACATTTTCTTAATCGTTTTGAAACCTCGATTAATAATTCATCTCCTATGTTGTGTCCGTATGTGTCATTTATATTTTTAAAACGATCCAAATCAATAAATAAAATACTAAAGTTGTGTTCAGTTTGTTTCGAATTCTCTAAAGCGTTTGATACTTTTTCCTCGAAAATTCTTCTATTTGGTAATCCCGTCAAATGGTCGTGAAATGCCAGATACTTTATTCTCTCCTTTGTTTGATAATGTTGTACGGCTATTCCTGCTAAGTAACTAGCTTCATTAAGGATTCTTATGTCATTTTCATTAGGAAAATGACATTTATCATAATATATTGCAAAGGTCCCTAAAACATTGTCTTTATCATCAAGAAGAGGAATTGACCAACAAGACATTAAATTAAATTGTAATGCGATCTCTTTATACTTTTCCCATAATGGATTCGATTGTGTATCTTCTACAATGATTGTTTGCTTTGTAAATGCTGCCGCTCCACAAGAACCAGTATTTCCTAAAATTTGACTTTTTTCTAATAAATCTACGTACTCCTTGGGTAAGCTTGGTGCAGAAACAGGGCTTAATTTTGTACGACTTTCATCCATGAGCATTATCGAACACTTTCCACCAGTATATGAAATTCCCTCAAAGAGACTTGCAATATTATCCAAGACTGTTTGAAACGGCTTATTTTTCGTAATCATTTCTAAAATTCTATTTTGACCGTGCTTTAATGTTTCTAAAATCATTTTTTCGGTAATATCTTTAGTAACTCCAATAATACCTTCAATCATGTTATTAACAATGATTGGCACTATTACAATAGAGACTGCTATTCTTTCTCCACTTTTATTAATAAGAACAGATTGGAAATTTTCGTTGTTTCCTTTTACTGCCTCATTAAAATGAAAACGAGTTTTTTCTAAAAAATCATGTGCAATCATCCTTTCAAATGAGAGCCCAATTGTTTCTTCTCTTGTGTAGCCTGTTAAGTTACTTGCTGCTTCGTTAAATAAGGCAAAATTTCCATCAGGTAAAATTGCATACATAGCATCTGGGTTATATTCAAACAGCGACTTATATATTTCAAAGGTTAAATCATCATTGTTATTTATACTATTCATTTTCGTATCTCCTATTGGAAAAGAAATTATAAGAATTTTTTATTCATTTTATATATCATTAAATTCCTTATAGCTCTGCTAGGCTATATTAACCGAAAAGAAAATAAAAAAATATCACCTATCCTTCTCATTTTAAGCATTTTATTAGGAATGTACTCCTAAAATTGCTAAAGGAGTCTTATCTCTTTTTAAAAAATTAAAAGTTATTACATGCTTAGAAGTAATAATCGAACATCTTTTTATAAAAAGTGAAGAGTTAACCATGTTCTTTTTCAAAATGCCTACAATAAAAACATTAAGTAATGATAGGCTTTATGGATTCTTTAGAGTGACTTTTTAGTTACTCTTTTTCTTTCCACCTTTTAAAAAAGGTTAAATGTTTTGCTCCTATTTCTAGTATTTTTTACTCTTAAGGTTTGTAATCATATCAACATTATTAGCTGGAAATAATACTTCCCAACAATATGAATCTTGTATAGTAGAAATTTTCTTATCTCCTGCTGTTCTTCTTTCGACATAAACTCTGTTGTAGCTCTAAGCGCTTACCAATCACCAATAGCTACACCATATAATCGACATTGAATCCTATATCGCATCTGCAACACTCCACTTTAAGTTAATTAGGAGTCTATCTATTAATTAAAAACTACCCACTGCATTTCAAAAAAAACATACAATGGGGTTACACACCATCTAGTCATACGCCTCATATTCTATGGTTAAACGAATAGAGGGGATAGACATATGGGTGTTGATTTGTCGGCGTTGCATTGGATTTATGTTGTGTTCATTGTTTTGATAATCGGGTTTATGGTCAGACGTCGGGATACGTCTTTAATATGTATTATCGGGATTTTCGTCATTGCCATTGTGGCAACCGGGGACTTTACCGCTTCGATCAGTGGCGTATTTGACAGCTTTATCTACGCCATTAATGAACTATTATCGACCATTCTTATTATCTCCATTATTGTTGCGATGAGTCGGGTTTTGATGAAAACGGGAATCAATGAAGTCATGATTTCCCCATTCACAAAGATCATTAAAAACCCTTCCCTTGCCTATTGGACAATTGGGATATTAATGATGATCATTTCATGGTTCTTCTGGCCATCTCCGGCAGTTGCCCTCCTTGGTGCAGTGCTTCTTCCTGTTGCCATTCGTGCAGGTCTCCCTGCTTTAGGAGTAGCCATGGCAATGAACTTGTTTGGTCACGGAATTGCTCTTTCTAGTGACTTTATCATACAAGGTGCACCAAAGTTAACAGCTGATGCCGCAGGGCTCCCTGTTTCAGAGGTGATTACGGCTAGTATTCCACTAGTGATTGTAATGGGGGCTGTGACAACCATTGTTGCCTTCTTCATGCTTAGAAGGGATATGAAACGTGGCAGTATGGAAATGGTAGGTACATTCGATCGTGAGAAAAAAGAAGAAACTGTGAATACGAGTTTACTAACTGCAGGACAGCGTAAATTTTTTGCCGTTCTTATTCCAGTTGCTTTTGTGCTCGATGTTGTCGGAATGTCCGTCTTTAATCTTTCAGGTGGCGATGCGACAGCCCTCGTGGGTGGAACAACTGTATTCATTCTCATCTTGCTGGCTATCTTTGCCCATAAAAATGACGGCTTGGAAAAAACGACAAGCTATTTAATCGAAGGTTTCCAATTTGGGTTTAAAGTATTTGGTCCGGTTATTCCAATTGCTGCCTTCTTCTATCTAGGAGATTCAGGATTTATTGCAGTGCTCGGTGAGTATTTACCGTATGGATCGCAAGGGATTGTCAATGACCTCGGTGTCGCTCTTGCCGCTATTGTGCCATTAACAGGTGAAATTGCTGCAATCACTTTAACAACAGTTGGGGCGATTACAGGATTAGATGGTTCCGGATTCTCGGGAATTACATTAGCCGGGTCCATTGCTAATCTGTTCGGTACTGCGATTGGTGAAGGAACGGCTACTCTTACTGCTCTTGGTCAAATTGCCGCGATCTGGGTCGGTGGAGGTACACTTGTTCCTTGGGCACTGATTCCTGCTGCAGCGATTTGTAATGTAAGCCCTTTTGAATTAGCACGTAGAAATTTAATTCCTGTAGTAATTGGATTAGTCGTAACAACGATTGTTGCGATGTTCCTATTGTAAACAAAAATGTGGGTTTTCCCTAACAAGAAAACCCATTTTAAACGCAGCTTGATTAGAATTGTTTCAGCATTCTAATCTTCCTTTTATGATAAATTAACGCCACAAACAAAAATTTCGGGCATTTTTTATAGATAAATATCAAATAAATTTCACCTATATCCATCACTAAAGCAATCAATACAGGTGAAAAAATAGTGACTTTATTTCTTTGAGAGTAGGTTTATCAATTATCATTTACTCTTGTTTGTTATTCCTTTAGTGGCTATGAAGGGACACTAAAAAGGATGCAAAACACACCCTTTTTTGTGAAGTAATTTAGTTTTCTATATCATCTACATAGCGGCCGTATTTCGGTATTGCGATTTGTTCAAAATCATTTACTAGCATTTCTAGACTGTCAGTCAATTCTTTACCTTGCATTGGTAAACCATGACCAGTAATTGCAATAGTCGGTTTTAGATCTTTTAGTTTTTTTACAGAGTGCCAAGCTTGCTTCCAATCGGTTGTCAAATAACGCGGAGGACCACTAATTTCTTGCTCTTGTACGAGCACTTTAAAAAGCGATTCCTGTTTGACAGTCACAAATGCATCACCAACCACTAAAGCTCCGTCTGACTCCCTAAAAAAAGAAACGTGTCCGGGAGAATGCCCAGGTGTATGCACCCAATTCCAATCCTTTAATATCGGTACAGTACCATCACTTGGTAATGGCTTTACATGCGACCCTAAATTGATGGGTTCATTTGGAAAAAAAGGAGACATTCTTGCAAGTAGTCCACCTTCCACAGTTGGATCTGGATCGGGATAACTTTTTACCCCTGTTAAATATGGAATTTCTGATTCGTGGGCATAAACCGGTACATCCCAATGCTCCACTAACTCAATGACTGCCCCTACATGGTCGAAATGCCCGTGGGTTAGCACTATGCCATTTGGACGAGCGTTTGGTCCAAAACGCTTTTCTGCTTCTTTAATGATGGTATTAACAGATTTAGGCATCCCTGCATCCACTAATGTCCAGCCTGTTGAATTGTTTGCTTCGCCAATCATACACACATTGACTACCTGAATTGTAAAAGAGTATATATCAGGTCTTACTTCTTGACCTTTTCCACTTGAAACCGAGGTCATGGGTATATACTTATAATCCTCACCATAATTCATTTGTTCAGACATAATTTTGCCCCCTTCCAATAGTATTTTTTCTCTAAACCCGATGAATATTCATTCTATAATGATTTATTTCCACAAAATTGTAGGGTTTAATCAGATTTGGAAGTAATTGATGGGCAAAAATGATGTACTGCTTGAGAATTTGTTATTCATTATCATGATGAATACAAAAAGTCATCTATTACTGGCAAAAAGTGGTGGTAATTAATAGTATGAAACACAATAATCCTTCCACAAATAAAATCATCTCAATACCGGAAATAAATTTCCAAATAGAAAAGCCATGTGTTTTAAACACATGGCTCACTTACTAAATATGGAATTCTATCGTATCCTCAACATAGTGCCAATCAAATGGTGTTTCTTGGTAAACATAGTAGTTTAACCAGTTGTAGAAAAGAAGATATGATTGAGCCCGCCAAGTATTTTTGGGTGTCTTGTTCGGGTCATTATCCGGGAAGTAGTTCACGGGAATGTCTACCGAGTCCCCTTTTTCTATATCCCGTGCATATTCATCTGCCAACGTTGTCGCATCATATTCTAAATGGCCAGTGATCATAATATGCTTCGTGTCTTTTGATTGTACAATAAATGGACCCGCTTCTTCTGAGTAGCTAAGTAAATGCAATTCCGGATGATTACGCACTTCCTCTAACGAAACAGAAGTGTGGCGAGAGTGCGGTGCAACATATTCATCACTAAATCCGCGCACTAAATCGACAGTTAAATCAGTAATCACATGGGAATATATGCCCGAGCATTTTTTAGGAAGCTCAAATTTTCCGATATTGAAATGTTTATAAAGGGCCGCCTGTGCGCCCCAACAAATATACATACAGGAAGTAACATTCACTTTAGCCCAATCCATAATGTCACTAATTTCTTCCCAATAGATTACATCCTCAAATTCCATACGTTCAACTGGAGCACCTGTAATAATCATGCCATCGAATCTGCGATGCTTAATTTCGTTAAAGGTCTTATAAAAAGTATCTAAATGTGATTTCGAAACATTTCTAGAAGCATATGTAGCAGTGTTTAAAAATGTAACATTTGTTTGTAATGGTGTATTCCCTAGTAAACGTAATAGCTGTAACTCCGTTTTCTCTTTTTCAGGCATTAAATTACAAACTAAAATATTTAATGGTCGAATTTGTTGTGTGCTTGCGCGATCTTCTTCCATAACGAAAATTTTCTCTTTGCGCAATATTTCCCCAGCAGGTAAATTCTTTGGTATATTAATCGGCATTCTTGTTCCCCCATTTCTTAACATGCCAAATTCATTCTATCTATACAATAAAAAACCTCCCATTCCAGCGTGAGAATGAGAGGGTATTAGATATACGCGCACTCTTATCTCCCAAGACACTTATGTCTTGCTGGAATTAGCACCTTTCTAACGATGTTAGAGGTTGCTGAAGCTTCATCGGGCCATATCCCTCTGCTTCTCTTGATAAGATAGATGAAATTAAACTAATCGTAACACGGTTCATATATATTTGCAATATTCTAGATTTCAATTAATTCAATTAATCGAATTTTTACATAGAGTCTTTACTTGAGACCATCAGTCTAATGGTAATTTTTGTCTCCATGATGATTTTTCATTTTCCTGGATGAGGTTTTCTAAATGATCATCCCACTTTTTCATCAACGTATTCCAAACACGAGAGAAGAATAAATCCTTTTCTTCATCATAAAGCAGAAATTCTACACATGGCACGTCATTTACTTGGACATCTTCGACAGAATCAATGGAAGTGATAAAAAGTTTTTCCCGCTCATCCTCAATTTCTTCATCATTGTCATCTTTTTTCGAACGAATTGCTTCTACCATAAAGCGATCATCGATAGGAAGTTCATCTTTTTGAATTTGATAACGGAAAATTTGCTCTGGAAAATCTTCAAATTCCAGCACTTCTTCTATATCCCCGACTAAAAAGTTCTTATGCGTAGAACTATATAAAATCTCGGTGGAGGTTGCCTCCTGCTCCTCTTCAAATACCCCATTGGCAAACTGCTTTTGCCCTTTTTCTGTTAATTGAAAGTATGAATCCACTTTCTCAATTAACCCTGTCTTTTGCATTTTCGATAACAAATCTTCCACAAAAAGCTGCTCTACGAGGAGTATTTCGCTGATTTGTTCGGAACTTTGAAATTTTGTATCTTTCAATGATAGAAAGAGCATTTTCATTAAAATATCCATTTTCGTTCGTCTGACTGGCTTATATGTGACTTCTAATGTACGAACAGGAACACACCAAGTATCAGATTCTAGTATCACAGCTTTTGATTTATTTGTTAATTCTAACTCAAGCTTCTGCTGTAAGGATTGTAGTTCCATCGTGTTCTCCTTTTATGAAATAAAACTCTCAATTGTATTTCGATACCCATTTTGTGACTTCACTGTATTTAGAAGTGTTTTATACATTTTACGGGTCTCTTCTTTTTTGGGACGGTTGACAAACATTTCTGTACTTCCGATTAACACAAGTAATTCCCTGGCACGTGATAAGGCAACATTTAAACGACGATAATCTTTGGCAAAACCAATATCCCCGTGTTTATTATCGTTATTGCGAACCATACTTACTAAAATCACATCCATCTCCATTCCCTGGAACTTATCGACAGAACCAGTTCGAATGTGTAGATGAGGAAGGTTCAACTCTTGTTCAATAAGTCTGTTAATTCGTTTTACTTGTGCTGCATAAAAACTAATTACTCCAATAGATTTTAATTCATCTTCTGGCATTAATCCTTTGTCTTTAGCTTTCGCCGTTGCTTCGTTCAGATCAATCAACATATTTCGGATTACTTGGAGCTCGGACTCATTCAGCAAACTTGAGCCTTCCTTCATGCGCTCTTCAAAGAATTCCTGTTTGTTCGGAATATCTACCCATAATAGATGCTCACTTCGGTTAATAATTGGACTTTCTAATTTATGGTCGCGTAAAGCATCTGAATCAGGAAGACCACATTGTAAAGAATCCTTTCCATATTCATAGAATGGTGAAATAGTCTTCATAATGTTTTCATGCATACGATATTGAATCGCAAGCATTTTCTTATTGGAAGCTGGTAGGTTCTTATATAAACGTTCGAATAAAGATTCTTCAAGCAGCTTTTCTAATTCGCGTTTTTCCTCAAAGGTATTACTTTCTTTAATGACCGTTTCCAAAGTTTCTTCAAACGTATCATCTCCAATTAACGGAGGAAGCTGATGATGATCCCCTACTAGCACAACCTTCTTACCTTTAAGCATTGGCAGCAATAGCTCTGGAGGAGTTGCTTTAGAGACCTCGTCAATAATCACCACATCGAAAATTGGATAGTTTTCCATAAACTCTTTATTGGCTGAAGCAACACAGGTTGTCCCAATAACATTTGCATGCTTTACATAAAGCTTACGGATCTCTTCTAAGTCATGCTCAGTTGCTTGTTCAAGCAGTGCTTTCCACTGTAGCTGCATACTTTGGGCAACAGGAAGCATTTCGATTTTCTTCTGTAGTTTTTCCATTTCCAGTTCGATTAGTTTTATCTTTTCTTTTGTTTTTTCCAGCTCAAGCTCAGGATTTTGTTTCGTAATCTGTTCAAGTTCTTCACTATCTTTTTCAAGCTGAATTCCTTTTGAGTTGAGTTCTTTTAATTGAACCATGTGATCCTTCAGTACGGACTCACCGTTATTAATCTGATTTTGTACACTTTCAAACTCTTGCTGTTTTTTCGAAAGTTGGTTTTTTAGCCCGTCGATTTTCTCTTTATTTTGCTCTAATTCTACAATTTCTTTTTCTAAAACCTCGCAAACTGTGTGAATTTCAGCAACAGAAGGAAGTGACTCCATTTCCTGCGGTGTAAGATTAAAAGATTGTAGCTGTGTTTTATAATGAGATTGTCTTAATACTAGGTTCTCTTCTTTTGTTTTAATCGATAATATTGAAGATTGATCGATTCCGTCTTGCTGCATCATTTGATCAATAATTTCTTCTTTTATTTTATTGAAGACTAAAAGAGATTCATCAATTAAAGCTTGATAGCGATGAGTTATTTGATTGATTACAAGCTTTCTTAAATAAAGACCTTGGATAGAACGTACCCCATTGTCTTTATTAATCTTCTTTTGGGCAAAAGCGAGGCTTAGCTTCGATAAAAATTCATCAATTTCTTGCAATGAATAATGATGATTTGAAGGTAACTCCGGTGCTGGAACCTGTATGCCTAAAGTTGAGTTGCTGTATTCAATCGCTTTATCTAATCGAATTGTAATTTCTTTTAGTGTTTTGAAGCCAATCAATTGTTCATGAATTTTCTCCAAGTCAGAAAAAAGGCGATTCAACACATAGCCTCTTCGGATTTGGTACTTTTCGATGAACGACTCAACGTCATACACTTTTTTGAAGGCCTGAACTTCTTTAATTGTAGAATCCATCATGCTTGTACGATCTTCAAAGTTTTTGCTTTGTTTTCGCACTTCTTCAAGTTGTAATTCAATTGTTTCAAGGTCGGAATTCACTTGAGAATATTCAAGCATTCTCTTACTTTTATCAATATTCTTCCGCGCATTTTGGATTTCTTCATCAATTGAGTCAGCTGAACCAATCAATTCGAGTGTTTCGGTAATTTCATTCAAGCGTGCCGCTATCTTATTACGCGACTCTAGTAGCTTTTCTAGAGATTGTTCTGTTTTTTCTCGTTCTTTTTTTAGTGGGATAATTTGTTTTTTTAGCTGAGTAATTTCTTCAGTAATCTTTTCTAGTTTTTCTTTGGCAGCTTCCTTTTTTTCAATTTCCCCAAGCAGGTTAATTTCTTTTTCTTTTAGGATTGCTATTTCAGATTGATAGTTTGAAATCTCTTCTTTTAACCGCTGTTCCTTTGTCTGATGCCCTTCTATTTCTTTTATGATGGCTTCATAAGTTTGTTTCTTCCAATATTCGGAGACATTCTCTTCTATGAACTTTTTACCTTCTTCTTCAATACTTTCGGTACGACCATATCGAAGTATTCGAATATCCTTATTGGATAATAGGCGGCTTAATGCATTATCTACTGCCAAGTTGGACTGGGAAGCGATTAAAGTCTTTAACCCTGCTTTTGCGTTTTGGTAGCAAATTTCTGATATAACTGTTGTTTTCCCAGTACCCGGGGGACCTTGAATCACATATAAATCCTCGGCAGACACCGCCCCGGCAACTGCAGCCCTTTGGTATTCGTTTAAATTATTATGAAACTCAAGCTCCAAATCATTATTTCGTTCACCGATTTTCGGAGTATCTTCAAATAAAATATTTTCAAGATTTGGGTTTGCAGCCAAGCCTTCTTTTAGGCGTTCGAATCCTTTTAACAGTCGATTTAGCTGGGATTTGGTTGAAGCGTTACTAAAGGTGATGAATTCAGATGAGAAATCGAATTCGTTCGTCCGCGCAAGCTTTGCGACTCTGGAATTTAGTTCTATTTGAATGGTTCTTTCCTGCTTATTTGCTTTTACAACTTCCCCAATTTCTCGAGGATAACCTTTCACATAGGCACTTAAACCTTTTAACTGCTTCCACTGTTTATCATCGATTCCGTTACAACGAAGAGAGACCTTTGAGTAGTCAGAGCTATATTGCAAGGAATGGAAAGTTGCATCAATATCATCTATCGATGCATTTTTATATTGAACTTTTAAATACCCTTCCCAGCTCGAAATCCGTTTATTAACAAAGTCAAAACGTTCTTGGGCAATCGGAAGTTGGGCTATTGTTGAAATAAATTCTTTCGGATATGTATGACCATTGATGCGGGATGGAACAAATCGAATACGCATTCTTTGTCGACGATTTGTTGCAACCGGGGTATTTTTCCCTCGAGTACGGAAGCTTTTAGCAACCAAACCGTTTTTCAAGTCGAAGGCACAATCCATAATAACGACGCGCTCTTCAAATTTCTTTTTCAATTTTTCATTTCGCTGGTTATCAAAGAAGATTGTTAAGGAAAGTGAGGTTTCTTCGACAGATTGCTTCTCGATATAAACCTCGAAAGGATTTTGTAGCTTAAAGAAGGAGTGCTCATCCTGAAAGTGTTGTTTAATGGCTTCTCGAGCAGTATTGGTTAAGACGATAAAGCATTTCATCGCCTCAATTGTTTCCATTTTTTGCACCATGATTACACCCCTCCATTCGATTTAAATTTTTCTCGTAAAATTTATTATATCAAGATTTATTTCTTCTTGGTAGCTTGACAACAATAGTTTGAAATTTGTTAATATGAAATGTATTTAGAAATGTACAACCTGTCCAATAACAGAACTGATAGACGAGTCCCTTCTTTGGAGAAAGTCCTTTGATTTTTTTTAAATCCGTTAAAAAAAGACCAGCAAAATTGCTAGTCTCAAACTCTTGACAAAGATTTCTCCTCCGTTGATTGGCTCGCTCCCTCATGGACGGTTTGTCCTCTTCGGGTCAATGCTTCGTCGGCACACGATGTCTAGGAAACATTTTCAAGACTGTCTGGGATTATTACCCTAAAACGATAATTAAATTACAGTATGTGCTATTTCTAGATATTTTGCATCCCATTCAGGGTCAACTTTTCCTAGTGGATAAGGTCGAAAGCTATCTTTTTTAACTAACGTATGTAATGAAGTCGCAGTCGCCGCGATAGAACCATCCTCATGTAAAATTTCATAGCCATAAACCGTCTTTAATTTGGAATGGGATTGTACCCAAGTTCTCACCGTTGCATTTTGGCCATAACGCATTGCTTTTTTATATTGAATCGATAAATCTAGCACTGGCGAGATATATCCTTGTTCTTCAAGTCCTGCGTAATTAAATCCTGCATCCCTGACTAATTGAGTGCGTCCTATCTCCATCCACACTAGATAATTTGCGTGGTACACGACACCCATCTGATCTGTTTCTGCATAACGTATTTCAATTTGTTTTTCACTAACAAACATTCTCTTCACCTCTAACTAATAGTATAACGCAATAATAATTTATAAACGGTATTTTTGAATCTTCATTGAAAATTTAACACAAGTTAATACCAAATTAAAACAATAATTACTCATAATCTGTTAATATTAAAAGGACCAGGAAGATTGAGCCTGGTCCTCACAGCAGAAAAAATTAATAACTCATAAACGATGCACCAACAATGATTAATAAAATGAATAGTACAACGATTAATACAAATGTACTACCGTAGTTATTTCCGCCTTCATAATTATATGACATAAATTTTCACCTCACATAACCAAGATACTTTATTCTATGAATTAAATTATCTCCTTGGATGTGCTAACGTGGAGATTTATAAAAATATTACAAAGAATTGGCAAATCCTAAAAAGCGGTTAGGAAAAGTGAGATGATGATATTTAATTTTATTATACTTGCTTTTGTGATTCCTTTTATTGCTATATGAATCCAACTGCTAAATTCTAGCATAAACAAATTTCACGGTATCTATAAATAACGATTCCCTCTTTTGTCGATAATATATATTGAATATTAATGAAAAGACCTTTGATTGTCGTTTCCTTTATAGCAATTCATTGGTATTTATGGTAGCATAAAACTCTATTCATATGAAGGACGTGAACTATTTTGATTAAAATTGAATTACCAAAACCAAATCTTGTGATTTATCAACGAGAACAAGTATTAAAAGAGGGCGAAGTACCGATTACACCTTTCCATGGCTTTATTGATTTTCACAAAATCACTCGTGAAAATGGTGGATTTTTCCTATTCTATAACAAAGCAAACGAAGTTTTATTTGTAGGGAAAGCTCGTAAAATTCGCCAACGTATTAAAAAGCATTTTGAGGATAATGTTTCTCCAATGAAAAATCACCGTGACGAAATCTATAAAATTGAAGTGTATGAAGTGGAAGATGCAATGGAACGAGAAATTTACGAAACATATGCAATTAATAAACTTCGTGCGAAATATAACATCGACAAAGTATTTTTTGAATAATAAAAAGCTGATTGAGAGTTCCATCTCCAATCAGCTTTTTGTTTAGTTAAACTCTAATAATTCAGCGATTTGCTCAAAATCATTTAAGATATACTCTTTATTTTTCATCACATCATTAAACCATGGATCAATCGGTTTCTTGAACTGTTCCTCTGGCTCCTCGTTATGGTGCAAGGTAAAAACAAGATAATCAACCATCTTTGTACGTTGTTCATAGAACTTAACTCGCTGATGGAAGTCTTTATTAACCTCAACATTAAACATTTTGCCAAGACGCACAATACCTGAGTTTACGTGTTGTTCTGCATATAAAGAAGAACCTACAATGGCTAGCTTTTGTTTAAAAGTTAAAGGCATTTGTTTAAAATAGCTCTGCATCAACTCTTCCGTTTGCTGCGCTATCAATTGAAGTTGAATTCTTTGAGCAGATGTAAGGCTTCTTGTTTCTTCAAAAACCGGCATAATAGTATAAGCTTCATCTAAAAGCGCTTTAGCTTTGTCATAACGCTCTTGATCGTATGGTTCTCCAATACGCCGATAAATCGTTTCAGCTACGAACAATCTTTGTAAATATCCTGTTAATAAAATCATTCCATTATATTGAGCATTTATATCTTTTGTCATTATGAAACGACCCCTTTCCAACAATGTTTCCTCGGTCATTTCGTTTAAGAAAGTCCCATTTGCATACTTAAGACATTATCACAACTTAAAGGAAAACTAAATAATAAACTTTCATTTATAAGTTTGTCGTATCTAGGGATGATTTATTTTGCGTTACCAGACTCCCGATTACGAATGTAATCAAGGATGCAAAAATCGGGATTGTTACTGAATGCATCCCAAAAACATTCGGTGATAATTGGTAAATTGCTATATACAATACAAGGCCAACAATCATAGAAGAAATAGCACCATATTTATTTGCTTTTTTCCAATAAAGTCCAAAAACAACGGCCCATAAGAACGCAGATTCTAATCCACCAAATGCAAAGAGATTAAGCATTATTAATAATTCGGGCGGATTTAAGGAAAAAAGGACAACTGCTAGTCCAATAATTGTCGTCACCCAAAAACTTCTCGTTTTAATTTGTGAATCTGTAGCTTTCGGATTAATGAAATTAAGATATATGTCTTTTACAACAGTCGAACTAACCAGCATCAGTAGCGCATTTACTGTCGACATAATTGCAGCCATAGGAGCTGCAAGAACAATTCCCGCGAGAACGGGTGGCAATACTTCCAGCGTTAATGTTGGCATTACTTTATCTGCAATTTCAATCCCAGGAGTTACTGGACGAGCCAAAACTCCGATTAAATGCATACCAAACATAATGGTACCGATTCCAATCGTTCCTATAAGAATTGCCCGGTGTAGGCTTTTAGAATCCTTGTAACTCATAGCTCGTACAGCAATTTGGGGTAACCCAATAACCCCAAGCCCTATTAATATCCAAAAAGTGGATACATATAAAGGTGTAAGAGAACCGTCGGAACCAAATGGTGATAACATTTGCGGATTCTCATTTAGGAGCGAGCTCATAATTGGATCTATGCCCCCGCCTGCTAAAACTGTACCAATTAATAATATGACAGTTCCAATAATCATGACCGTACCTTGCAATGCATCCGTTAATGCTACCGCCCGGAAACCACCAATAATTACATAAACAAGTACCGTTACAGCAAAAATTAGTAGAGCCACCGTGTAATTTAAACCTGTTAACGACTCAATTAGTCGTGCTCCCCCCACCCATTGAGCTGTCATAGAGGCAAACAGGAAAACAATAATACTTATTGCCGAAATAAAAATCACAATATTACTGTTATAACGTTTTTTCAGAAAGTCGATTAAGGTAATTGCTTCATAGCGGCGAGAGAGTATGGCAAATTTCTTACCCAGAATCATTAGGACAAAATAACCTGCAGGTAATTGCGCCATAGCGAGCAATACCCATCCGAGCCCTAAATTATAGGATACTCCTGGTCCCCCTATAAAACTTGATGCACTTCCATATGTAGCCATCATTGTCATTGCAAGAAGGAAACCACCCATTTCTCGGCCTCCCAAAAAATATTCTTGCAAGAATGAATTTGACGTGCGTACTTGTTTATTTGCCCAAAAACCTATTCCAAAAATGATGATTAAAAAGATGATAAGTGGAAGAATTACTTGCCAATGAATCATACTTCATCCTCCTCATCATGAAATGGGACATCCTTGAAGAAAACTTTAATAGCTATCCAAATAAGGATGATCATAAAGATTGTCCCTGCAATACAACTATAGAAAAACCAGGCTGGAAATCCCATAATAAAGTTATATTCAGTTGGATCCCCAGAACCCATCCCGTAGGCAAATCCGAACCAAATAGCAAAATTTATGATTACAAGTCCAACTCCAATTAAGGCTTCTCGATTTGCAATTTTAAAACGCGCATCTTTCAACTTCATTTCATTCCTTTCATAATTGCAAAAAAGCTAATTTATTTTCCTTTTCTATCATACTTTCTCATTTGTAAAAATGGAAGATTTACTATTAATTACCCTATAAACGAATATTTCTCTTTGCATAGAAACAGCATAGATTATCCAAAATATAATTGCATGATAGTATACGATAGCAAATATTTCTTAATTAATTTATATTTTGGTATAATTATAGTATATAAGCACAATTCGAGTTTGTGTTTAAAAAGGATGGAGGTTAAATATATGATGAAAAAGCTTTTTGCAATTTTATTTGCCTTCACTTTAGCGTTCTCAAGTGTTGGCACAGTTATGCCCTTTTTCGACCATGTACAAACTGTCGAAGCAAAATCGTACAAATCTGGTAAGAAAAGCTATAATACAAGTCCTGGAACAACGAATAATAATATTCGAAATAATGATTCAGGAACAAATTCTACGGTCAACAAATCAACGACAACAAATAAATCCAATACCACAGCTACTAAAGGTGGATTCACTAGCGGTGGTCTCATGAAGGGTTTATTTATCGGTGGACTAGCTGGTTTACTATTTGGTAGTCTGTTCTCGGATATGGGTTTGATTGGTAATATTTTAGGGTTTGCGATTAATGCAGCTGCCATTATTTTCATTGTCTTTATTTGTATGAAAATTTACCAAATGATTAAACGCAAGAAAAACAATGAGGTAACTGACAATTGGAAAAGATGACATTATCAGAGCAAGAAGTCATAAATGCAATATGTTATTTCCATGCAAAATTTAAAAATGTCCAGCCAACTGATGTGGAAGTCGAGTTGATGTATGATGATGCAACTGGTTACACTGCGGAAGCCTATGTGAATGGCCAAATGGATTTTTATAATACAGTGAATTTTATCACCGATTAGACTATATCTTGATGAGAGATTAAATCGAGATTCCATTTCTGCCAGAATCATGCTAGACCTACATGATGATGAGGGTATACTTGCGAAAATTGAATGGTAAAAACGGGGGTATCACATTTGTGGTACCCCCTTTCAGACCGTTATCAAACGCTCGCTAGTCATGCCTATGGACCTTGGCAGACAAACGTTTTCATGGACAGTCTGAGAGCCTATTTTAATCAGAATTAACTATTAAAACGTGTAATTACATTACAAACTAAACTATTATATTAATTTAATTGTTGTCGAATTTTGTTTGATCGAGTTTTATTGTTTTCATTACATTTAATCTTCTATCTTTCAAGTGGTAGTATCTAATATTGCCGTTGATTAATTCAACAAAAAACTCAATCTCTGCGTGATTATATATCGGCCACTCTGCAAGTGCCAACAAACCTTTTGGTGGAGGAACTTGTTCTAAACAATCTAAGATTTTAGGATTATTGAAGTTTAAGTAAAAATAATGCCCCTCTCGAAACTTCGCTAAAATACTATATCTATTATTCATAATTCCTCCTGTAGATTTAGAATAAAACATTATGTATTTACTATTTTATTAACTGATAGTATTAATTTCAACTAAAATTTTAATAGTTTGTAAATTTCATTAAATAAAGATGGAAATGTTCCTGCAAAAATCATTCAAATAAAATGAAAAAGACCTGATTTACAACTCTTTGTAAATCAAGTCCTTTCTGAAAAGTTTTATTTTGCTACGTCTACAATACGCCCTTCAGTTACAGGTGTAATTGTACCGATTGATTCCAAGTGCTCTTTAAAGTTTCCCCAATCTAATAGACCTAAATCTGTTACACGACCCTCGGCATAAGCTTTCGCAAATACATCAAATCCGTCTCCACCTTTAGCAGTGAAAGCATTTGTAGCGATAGTGTAAGTTGTATTATCATCAAGTACTACTTCGTTACCTTCTGCATCAGTGTATGAAATGCTTACAATACGTTCACCAGCAGGCTTAGAAGAGTCAAATTGGACTTTTACTCCTTTGGATACATGTAAGAATCCACCGTTCTCTTTAGGGTAAACACCAACACTAGTTTCAAATGTCGCTTTTAACTCAGCACCTGTCACATCCATTACTGCAAGTGTGTTTGAGAATGGAAGAACAGTAATTACTTCAGAAACTGTTATCGGTCCTGCATCAATGGCAGAACGAATACCTCCACCGTTTTGAACGGCCATGATTACGTCTTTTTGCGTAAAGCTTCTCGCTTTTTCAACCATTCCATCAGTAATTAAATTCCCAAGGGCTGTTTCATTTTTACGAACACTTAACTGTTCCGTATTCCCTTCATCCGAAACTCGTGGACTTACTAGAGCTTCAGTTGTTGTCGCTTTAATTTCTGCATTTCCAACTTCATCAACACGCTTTTTATATGGCTGTAATAAATTTAGTGCCCCTTGATCATCTGCAAATTCGCCAAGATCAAGTAATTCCCCTTGGTATGCTACAACTGCTCCTTCTTCGTCAAATGTAACATCTAGAGTTCCTAAATAGTTACTCGCATTGGCAGCTTGTACAATTAACGTTGTGTCTTTTGCTTTTCCTGTTGTTTTTGAATCTACTACATATGGTTCGTTTAATGTAGTATGTGAGTGCCCACCAACAATAACATCAATACCATCAACAGTTTCAGCTAAAACAATATCGTTATCCACAGTAGGGTTATCATCAAAACCTAGGTGGGATAGCGCAATAATTTTATCTACACCTAAGTCTTCGAAGGCTTTAACCGCTTTTTCGGCTTCTTCGATATAATTTTCGAATGCAATGCTTCCTGGAGATGAAATATCAGCAGTTTCAGCAGTAGTTAAACCAAAAATACCAATTTTCTCACCGTTCACTTCTTTAATAATGCCGTTATAAATTTTACCGTTTTCAGGTTCGCTAGAGATTAAATCTGAAAATAAACCAGTAAATTTCGAATCCGCTGAGAAGTCAACGTTTGCACTCACTAATGGGAAATCTGCTGATTTGATGAAATCCACTAAAGCTTGATGACCTTCTGAAGTGGAGCCTGCATCAAACTCATGATTCCCAAATGTCATTGCATCATATTTCATATAATTCATGAGTGCAAGATCTGCTTGCCCTTTAAATTCATTGTAGTAGAGTGTACCTGTGTTAGCATCCCCAGCATCTAATAGTAATGCATCTGGATTTTTTGAACGCAGCTCGTTTACAGCAGCAGCTCGTTTTGGTGCCATTTCAACAGCACTATGCGTATCGTTACTGTGCATAATTGATAATGAGAATGTAGCCTCATATACATCTAGAGCACGATAAAGGAAAGAAGCCACTTCCCCGCGAGTTACATTTTTATTTGGAGCGAATGTCGTTTTTGAAGTACCAAGAGTAATACCGAAATCATAAAGAGCTTTAATTTCGTCATTAAATAATTTCACATCCGTAAATGGTAATGCTTCATTATTCTTAGGATAGATTTTTAAAGCAGTTGAGATCATTTTTGCTAAATGTGCACGAGTAACTTTTTCATTTGTTTTGAAGGTTTTATCTTCATAACCATCGATAATTTTTGCTTCTTTTAAAGCAGCAATTGCACCATAGTAGCCGTTAGATTTTTTTACATCAGTAAATCCAGGATCTTTTGGATTCTCTGTATCTAGTTTAAGAATTTTCGCTAAAAGTTGTGCTACCTGACCACGTGTAACATCCGCTTTTGGTTTATATGTACCATCTGTAAAACCGTTAATAATACCTAAATCTGATAACTTTAAAATAGATTCATAATGAGTATTTGATGTGGAAACGTCCTTGAATGGACTTGCAGCCTGAGTTTGTTGAGGAGTAACAACTAATACAGAAGATGCTAGTGCTGCAGTTGTTGCGGATGCTATAAAGATCTTGCTACTTTTAGAAATTTTCATTCAAATAAAACCTCCAAGGAAAATAAATTTAAAATTATGAAATAATCTAATTTTATTATATTTTAAACGATATATTTCTAAAAATCTATAAACTTTCTATATATTGGTGTTAATTTTTAAAATATTACAAAAATGGAGGCTAATTTTGGAAATCCAATTGCTATAATTGTTTGTTTATATGCAAAAAAACCGATAAGTTCGAATGAACTTATCGGTTTTTCTCTATAAACGATTATTCAGCTGCTTTTGCACGAAGAACCATTTGCAGGATCCCACCGTGACGGTAGTAGTCTACTTCTACTTCTGAGTCGAAACGAGCAAGAGCTTTGAACTCTTTAACAGTTCCGTCTTCAGCTTTAGCAGTTACAGTCAAGATATCACGAGGTTTCACATCATCAGTAAGGTTTACCGAGATTTCTTCTTTACCAGTTAATCCTAATGTATCAGCGCTTTCACCTGGTAAGTATTGAAGTGGTAATACACCCATCATTACAAGGTTTGAACGGTGAATACGCTCATAGCTTTGTGCGATAACTGTTTTAATTCCTAATAAGAATGTACCTTTAGCAGCCCAGTCACGAGAAGATCCCATACCATAGTCGTTACCAGCTAATACTACTAATCCAGTACCTTGTTCTTGATATTTCATAGCTGCATCGTAAATGTACTCAACTTCACCTGTTGGCCAGTAAGTAGTGAATCCACCTTCTGTACCAGGAGCAACTTGGTTACGGATACGGATGTTAGCGAATGTACCGCGCATCATAACTTCGTGGTTACCACGACGAGAACCATAAGAGTTGAAATCACGGATTGCTACACCATTTTCTTGTAGGTATTTACCTGCAGGTGTATCTTTACCAATTGCACCAGCTGGTGAAATATGGTCAGTTGTAATAGAGTCGCCAAATTTAGCGATTACGCGTAATCCAGCAAGAGTTTGGATTGCGCCTGGCTCTTTAGAAAGACCAGTGAAGAATGGTGGGTTTTGGATGTAAGTTGATTTGTCATCAAATGTGTATAAAGACTCAGTTGATGTTTCAATTGCATTCCATTTTTCGTTAGCTGTGAATACTGTTTCATATTCTTTTTGGAATAATTCACGAGTTACAACTTTGTTTAATACAGCGTTTACTTCTTCAGTTGAAGGCCAGATATCAGCGAAGAATACAGCGTTACCATCTTTGTCAGTACCGATTGCATCTTTTTGCAAGTCGATATCAACTGTACCAGCTAATGCGTAAGCAACAACAAGTGGTGGTGATGCTAAGTAGTTAGCTTTTACAAGTGGATGTACACGACCTTCAAAGTTACGGTTACCAGAAAGAACTGAAGTTACGAATAAGTCGTTGTCTTTAATAGCATCTTCGATTTCTGGAAGTAATGGACCAGAGTTACCGATACATGTTGTACAACCATAACCTACAGTGTTGAAACCGATTTGGTCAAGGTAAGATTGTAAACCTGACTCTTCTAGGTAACCAGTTACTACTTTAGAACCTGGAGCTAAAGAAGTTTTAACCCATGCAGGTGGTTGGATACCTTTTTCTACAGCTTTTTTAGCAACTAAACCAGCAGCTAAAAGAACGTATGGGTTAGATGTGTTTGTACAAGAAGTGATTGCAGCGATTGCTACAGCACCTGTTGGCATTTCCACATCGCCATCTGCAAATTTAATTGTAGCTTTTTTAGCGAATTCATCTTCTGTTAAACCAAATCCTTGTACGCCCATTGGAGCAGTTACTGCTTCATGGTAGCGAGCTTTCATATCTGAAAGAGGAATTAAATCTTGTGGACGTTTTGGACCAGAAAGGTTTGGTTCGATGTCCTCTAATTTAATTTCTAATACATCAGTGTAAACAGGCTCTAATGATGGATCGAAGAACAGGTTGTTTGCTTTTAAGTAAGCTTCTACAACTGCGATATGCTCCTCGTCACGACCAGTTAAACGCATATAGTTTAATGATTCTTCGTCAATAGCGAAGTAACCACATGTTGCACCATATTCAGGAGCCATGTTTGAAATTGTAGCACGGTCAGCTAATGGTAATTTAGATACACCAGGACCGAAGAACTCTACGAATTTACCTACTACGCCGCGTTGACGCAATACTTGAGTTACTTTTAATGATAAGTCCATTGCAGTTGCACCATTTGGAAGATCACCAGTTAATTTAACACCGATTACTTCTGGAATCGGGAAGTATGACGCTTGACCAAGCATACCTGCTTCAGCTTCGATACCACCAACGCCCCATCCAAGTACACCGATACCGTTGATCATTGTTGTATGTGAGTCAGTACCTACTACTGAGTCTGGGAATGTTTCAAATGTGCCATCTTCGTTCTCTTTAACGTGAACTACTGGCGCTAAATATTCTAGGTTAACTTGGTGTACGATACCAGTTGCTGGAGGAACAGCACGGAAGTTATCGTATGCAGTTTGAGCCCATTTCAGGAAGTTGTAACGTTCTGCGTTACGTTCGAACTCAAGGTCCATATTAGTTTGTAATGCAGATGAATTACCATACTTGTCAACTTGTACTGAGTGGTCAATTACAAGATCAACTGGGATAGCTGGGTTGATTTTATCTGGATTTCCACCTAATTCTTTCATAGCAGAACGTAAAGAAGCTAAGTCAACTACTACTGGTACACCTGTGAAGTCTTGTAATACTACACGTGATGGTTTGAAAGGTACTTCACCTTCTGGGTCAGCACCTGCACCAAATTTCGCTAAGTTATTAATGTGCTCTTCTTTAATTACATAATCATCAAATTGACGTAATACAGATTCTAATAAAACTTTAATTGAGTAAGGTAGGCGTGATACGTTTGCTACGCCAGCTTCTTCGATTGCAGCTAAACGGTAGAAGTTATATGTTTTACCATTAACATCAAATGAAGAACGGCTGTTGTGTAAGTTGCTTGCCATTATTGTACTCCCCCTATTAATTATTGAAATGCTTGCAAAGCTTTTCTCCATAAATCATCATAAACGATTTATATACATAAGTAAATTACATTAATATTATCTTTTGTGATAAGTTATATTTATGACCTAGCCATTTACTATGCATACAATATTATAACTTACTATAGTAAAATAGAAAAGATAGTATTTTGGAATAACTACTTTCATATCCCTTTCAATTATGAACGATAACTATCAGATTGATAACTCATTAATTAAAGAATCATTTTCATCTAATACTTGAATTAAATAGTTTTTCGGATCTTGTAATCTCGATAACTCTATGTACCAGATTTCGTATCCTTCAACATTGTATTTTTCTAAAACTTCATTCGAGAAAGAAGTTAGCGGAATTCTTTTAGTAGAATAATTGTTAACGGTAACTTTTACTTCCCCATCTGGCTTAATCATTCCAAAAAGTATTTTACTATCAGAATAAGCGACATTAATAACATTGTCTTCCAATGCTTTAGGCAATGGAGAGGTTGTACCAACTCCTGAACTCCAGCCCTTGAAATTTTTCGTTACAACTTCTGTTCCAAAATAATTACCATCCGATAAGAAGAAATATCTTTGTTCCTTCTCACTATTTGGTCCCTCAACCCACTCATAGTTCCCATCTTGCTGCAGTGCCTCTTCGGGAGTGGCTTTCCCCTCTCCAGAAAAGTGAACTAAAAAGAAATTATATCCCACTCCTAAACCAACTATAATGATTATAAAAACAAGAATACGCAAAAATCGCCTTCTGATAATCCCACCTCACTTCCTATTTCATTTTAATAATTATTGTTTCATCCATTTAGCAATAAATTGTGAGACAATTGCCAGGAATTCCGGTGATTTTTGAGAAAACTTTAATGTAAAGTACAAAGTTTTCATAAAATGTAGAGTATTTGTTCGAGCTGCAAAATACTGTGGAGTATAGCCTACTTCCATTAAATAAAATTGCAGTTTATCAAATACCTGTTCTAGCCATTCAACTAATATTTCTTCCGGGTAATTTATCAATATTAATTTTTCAACAATTGAGACAAGACGTTCTTCTTCATCGTCAACAAAGACTGTTCCTTTCCAAAAACTTTCCTTTATACCTTGCAAAATGACTGGAGCAAATCGAACATTGAATAACGGATGCGAGATGATGGCACTTGATAAATCTGCACCATGTGCAATACTGTGAGCCCACCCCTTCTCGCCAACAAAACCGCGCACGTCTTTTTCTTTTGCTAAATACTGAGAACTAACATCTAATAGAGCAGCTGCGTCTTCCTCATTCAAGAATCGCAGTTGACGATCAACATTCAATAGATTGCTCAGCCACAGTGCCGAAAATGAACGTGTGAATACAGTATCGGTGTCACGCTCGCCGATGGATCGATAAAGATAGTTTTCCCCTTTTAGGGTTAAAGCAATTTGTGCCATTTGCTTGTGCGAAAAAATTTGAGCAGAAAGTAACTCGATAAATAAACGGTAATTTAACTTATCACGCAATTCATCTTCCGGATCACCAATATGTAAAATCATATTTTCGATAAGTTGTTCACCGTGTTCCTGCATATATGCTTGTCTATCGATTAGGTTCGTGTTCAAAAGTTCGATTAATGTAGCTTTCAAAGATAAATCCTCCTAGATTAAATAAGATTAATTGTAACCCTCCCTTTTGCTTTTCGCAAAAAAAGAAAAATAATATCCATTTTTTAGAAAGAATTGTAAAAATGCGATTAAGATTTTGCATTTTAACTGAGAATAGAAGTAGTGTTTTTTAATTGGAGGAGGTACCCCCTATTGTCTATTTACCGTATATTCTCAAGATTTTTTATAAATGTTAAAACGATTCAAAAGGTTATACAGCATTCAAAAGCAGGAAACTTTATTCAACTGAAGCCGAAGCTATATAAAGAATCCATTCATTTCGATAAAAATATGGTCTTGGCTGGCGATATACACGATGAAACAATTCTGGAAGGTTTAATTATCATTCCAAAAAATGTATCTGTCACATTGCAGAACTTAACCATCACCCCTACTGCACAAATGTATATTGAAGGAGAAGTTGTGCTTCAAAATTGTCTTTTTAAAGGTGGGAAAAGTGATATTCATGCGACGGTTGATGGGGGGAAAATAAATGCCTATCACTGTACTTTTGAATACGCAAAAGATATGGCACTGTCCATCATCAATAATAGTAAGGCAATCTTTGAAAATTGTACATTTGAGCATAATGGAAAAGTGCAAATATTAGCTGAATCATCCCAATTGTGTATTGAAAAATGTGAATTTTCTTATGCCAAGCATGCTTTATGTATTAAAAATGGTTCCTTCGTCCAGTCAAGGAATGACCACTTCCATCATCATACTAGTGCACAAATTGTTGTGGAAGATTCACGATTCATTGATCATGAAAGCGTCATTGAACATGGAGATGGTATGGGAATTCATGTTTATCATGAAGGAGATGCCTCGATACAATCGACAGTTCTTCAACACAATACACAAACACAGATTTGCGTACAAAGAGGCTTACTAACTGCTCGCTATTGTTCCATTCAACAAGGAAAGGATGCTGGGCTTTCTATCACCCAAAGAGCCGAAGCGCAAGTCTTCCATTGTGAAATTGCACAAAATAAGAAGTCCAATATTGTTGTAACAAAGGATTCTAAGATGAATATTGAATTTTGCCAAATCCATGATGGAGAAAATGTCGGAATTCAAATAAGCGATAATTCTATTGTCAATATCTTTGAAACAACGATTAAAGCACACCGTTCCTCTCAAGTTTCCATTGCCAACAAATCCATTTGTTCAATGAAGAAATGCGGAATTACAGCTGGCTATCACGTTGGGGTGTGTATTGAGGATAACGGGAATTGTTCAATTGTCGAGTGTGAAATAACGCATAATGCAAATTCAGCAATAACGTTATTTAAATCTGATTTATCAATTTTCAAGTCTATTTTAACCCAGAATGTCGGAAACGGGATATTAGCAATGTCTCATTCAAAAGTAGAAGTGGATATGTGTAAATTTTTTGATAATGAAATGCCTCATATTGCTTGTAAATCGAATGTGGAAATTTATATTATTCAAAGTGAACTATACAATGGGAAGAGTCTATTTATCGTAAATGAGTGTGAACTGACGGCCATTGAATGCCAATTTTATGAAAGTTCCAATGTCCAGATTGAAATATGCGATTTGTCAAATGCGCGCTTCGAAAATTGTCAAATCTATAATGGGAAATCTTATGGCGTAAAAGTTTTGCGAAACTCGAGTTTGTATTTGTATGATAGTCAAATTTTCAATCATGAGCTTTCACAGATGGTTGTAAATGATAGCTCAGTAATTTTAAAAAACAGCGAATTATTTGATGGCAATCGAAATGCCTTATTCATTCAAAATCATAGTGAAGCGTTTGTTACTGATTGTTTTATTTCCAAACACGCTCAACATCAGTTATGGATTGATTTCGAATCTACCGTTGAATTAAAAAGCGTTCAAATAACAGATGGTGCCCTTTCTGATATTTTTGCACAAAATCAATCCTCTGTTTACGTTTCGGATAGTGTCATTCGAAATAATAAATCTCGTTTTAATGTGCAAGCTGTTAATTTCTCTAAAATTGAGATAAGTAAAACAGTGGTTGAAAATATTTACGGAGATGTTTATTATAGTGAAAATCATAGCTTCATTAAGCAATTAGATACTTAATTTGTCGCTAGTAAAATGAGTGTATTATCCCGTTAATAGTTAAATCTTCTAAATGAAGCAAAATTAGTTTTCTAATGGGCGATGTTGTGAGAAAATGTAGTTTTGGAAAGGAAGATCGAAAAACTATGAAAACATTAGAAAAGATTAACCCTCAGTTCGATCCTTGGGAAGCTTATTTAGATGTAGAACAATTCGGGAAATTGACACTTTCAAATATTGAATTTACAACAACAACTTTATGTAATATGAGATGTGCACATTGTGCGGTTGGCTATACTTTACAAACAAAGGATCCGACTGCATTGCCATTAGAATTGATCTTAAAACGATTAGATGAGATTCCAAATTTAAGAACCTTAAGTATTACAGGTGGCGAACCGATGCTAAGTAAAAAATCGGTCACAAATTATGTAAAACCAATTTTGCAATATGCTCATGAGCGCGGCGTTAGAACGCAAATGAACTCTAACTTAACGATTGATGGCGAAAGATATTTAGAGATCGCTCCATACCTTGATGTTCTTCATATTTCTCATAACTGGGGAACGATTGAAGAATTTGTCGAAACAGGCTTTGCAATGATGGAAAGAAAACCTACCTTTGACCAAAGAGCCGCTCTATTTGATAGAATGATCGAAAACTCACGCATGCTGTCAGAACAAGGTGTCATGGTTTCAGCTGAGACGATGTTAAATAAAAAGACGATTCCTTATATAGAGCATATTCACCATCAAATTGTCCATGAAATGAAGTGCGCAAGACACGAGGTGCATCCGATGTACCCATCCGATTTTGCGTCAAGTCTTACTTCCCTTTCACTCGAAGAAACACGTGAAGCAATCAATCGCTTACTCGATATTCGCGACGAAGACACTTGGATGCTGTTTGGTACTCTTCCCTTCTATCCCTGTAGCCTAAATGATGAGGATCAGACATTATTAAGACGTCTACGGGAAGCAAAAAATGTCACTTTGCGGAATGATCCAGATGGCCGTTCTAGACTCAACGTGAATATTTTCAATGGTGACGTAATCGTGACTGACTTCGGTGATACACCTGCCCTGGGCAATATCCAACGAGATTCTCTGCCCGATGTTTTTGACAAATGGTTAGCTACTGATTTAGCAAAATCATTAAATTGCCATTGCCCTGCAGTGAAATGCATAGGACCAAACGTATTAGTAAAAAATATGTATTACAAAGATGCTGAATTTGTGAGTGGCTCAGTAAAATAAAAAAGGGTTAAGTAGATGTGCAGATTCTACTTAACCCTTTTTCCATATTGTATTTTTTCATATGCATCTTGAATAAACGTCTTGTAAATTGAGCTTGGGAATTCTGCCACACCATGGTAAGCATATAATACCTCACTTTTTGCTGCTTCCCTTTCCCCTAATTCATGATAACAAAGTGCCCGAACTGCAAAACTTCTATACATAATCGATAAATCTAAAGGATGATGAGCATAGTCAGGGATTGTAAAAGATTCGCTTAGTTTCAATGAATTCTTGTAGTTTCCTTCTTTCCAGTAAGCATATGCTTCTTCCATTTCATATAAAAGGGAAACATCTACTAAATTCTCGCTAACCTTACTATCGAGAATTAAGTATTTTCGGAAACTTGATACTTTCTTATAATCTTTTTCAATAAGATTGGTATAATGTGCATTTGCAAAAGCAAGTGAACTTATAGCTATTTTATCTTCAGTAAAATCTGCATGTTGCGTTAATTTAGTTAAGTAGTACTTGCTTTTTTCTTTATCCCCTTGGCCAATCGCTTGAATTAACGTGAACCGGTAAAAATCGTCCAAACGATAATATATTTTATTTTTATGCGCAATTTCCAATGCCATATCAAGATGTTCTTGAGTTTTTGATGCGTTGTCAATCGCTGCATAGAGAACAGTTAATATATAATGGTTGTCCAATAAAGCAATATGATCGATCAGATGACTGTAAGGTTTAATTCTTTGTTCTGCATCTTGCATAAACTGCAAGGCAATTTTATAGTCATTTCGATAAAAGGCATACCCTGCTAAGAAACTATAACAATCGATAATTCGGCTATAGGCATGTATTTTTTCGTAATAGACAATAACATCAAACATTGTTACTTCATCTTGATCATAGTTTAATAGAGTATTCAGTCGAATATAATAATCTAGCAACCTTATCTCTTCGTATTTTTTCCCTTGTAGATTATTTACTTTGACGGAGATTTTTTCATATAGAGGAATTAATCTTTCTCTTTCTTTCACTTCGTACGGATAAAATATTTTTTTGTATTCCGTTTCAATTTCTAAAAGTAGATTTCGTAGTTCTTCAACATTTCCATCATCAAGTAATGTAGATACTTCGACGCCCACCCTCTCGGCGATGTATCTTAAGCTCTCCATGGAAGGCTGGGCTTTCCCGTTCTCTATTAAGCTTAACATTCCTTTAGTCAAACGATTCCCAGCAAGTTCAGCTAATGTCATCTTCTTTTGTTTTCTAAGTTGTTTAATTCGTTCTCCAAGTGAATTCATGCAACCTCCCCCTTTTGGTATTCGATACCAAAATCAGAATATTCAATTATATTTTAGTTTAATTAAACAAATAGTAACCCATATTTCTACTTTTTTCAAATAAGTTAAATTAAATTAAACTTTTAGGTTGTTTTTTTTCAAAGAGTGGAATATCATGAGTTTAATTAAATTAAACATTTATCAAAGGGGATGGTTATATGTCAGAAGTGATGAAGCAGAGGCAGGCTACCTATCATTTATATACATTTTTAGTAAGTAAAATGATTTCTTCACTGGGCGCCAATGTCTACTCATTTGGAATGAGCATGTTTATCTTATCTATTACTGGTTCTGCTCTAAGTTTTGCAGCAAATTTAATATTTTCAATTCTTCCAAGAATCTTTCTTTCTCCTATTGCCGGGATATTAACGGATCGACTACCTAGAAAAGCGGTTGTTCTAGTTGGTCAAGGAGGCGTTATTTTATCGATTACAGGACTACTCGCTTATAGTGTTTTCTTTGACTTGTCGATTACCGCTATTTACGCAACTACGGTGTTCTACACAATTAGCAGCACATTTTCGTCTATCGCCTTTTCTGCATCAATTTCTAATTTAGTCGATCAAGAAAGAATCCAAAAAGCAATGTCTTTTAATCAGATATCTCTCTCTGTTTCAGGAATTGGCGGCCCAATTGTCGGGGGGATGTTGTTTGGATTTGTTTCAATGGAAATGTTTTTACTTATCAATATAATCTCTTATTTAATCGCATTTTTATTAGAATCCACAATGAATTTCAGATTATATACAAAAGACCGGATAGAAAACAAAAATGAAGAATCCATGATCCAAAGCTTTAAGGAAGGACTTGGATATCTAAAAACTAAACCTGTCATTTCTCGCCTGCTATTAGTAGTTCTTTGGCTTAATTTATTCTTTACTTCCGTCAGTGTGGGAACGAATTTTATATTGGTAGGAGTATTGAAAATGGAGTATTCTTTAATTGGCTTCGTTGAGGCATCAGGAGCAATTGGAATGTTGCTTATTTCAGTCTATTTCGCTGCTAGATCAAACGTGAAGTACCCATTACTATTTTCAAAACGGGCAGTTTTAGGATTATCCATTCTTGTTGGAACCATCGCTATTCCACTTATCTTCAAATTCTCTGGTTCGTTGTTATTTGTCTATTTTCTAGTGATGATGTTCTTATTCGGCAGTTTAAGCGTTTTAACAAATACACCTATTGGAATCATGATGCAAAAGGATGTAGATGAAAACTATCGTGGAAGAGTGTTTGGCATTCTGGAAATGATGGCAATGGGATTAATGCCAATTGGTTCTTTGGTATTTGGAATGCTATATGATATTGTGCCAGCAGAAATTATTTTAATTGTTTGCAGTGTATTATTAGTAACAATCACGTTAGTTTTACTTCCTCCTTCATTAATCAAATCTGTTTACCCTGAGCTAGAAGTCGATAATTATGTAAAATCCGCATCTGTAAAAAATGCAGAAATGTTGGTAAAGAAAGAATTAGCAAATGAATATCGTGACGATATAGAAAAACAAAAACAACTATCGAACCCTACTACTATTCGGTTCTAAATTAAAGTCACTTCACTCTATAGATAGAATGAAGTGATTTTTGATTGTTGCCAAACGCTCGCATTCTGCGTTGGTTACTTTTTTATAGAATTTCTTAAAAAAAGTTCTTAATATACAACTCTTTTTTCTTCATATGCTTTAATTTGATCCTCATATTGGAATGTAAGCGAAATTTCATCCCAGCCATTTAGAAGCATTTGTTTGTAATATGGATCGATGTTAAAATTGTAGACTTTCCCATCTACCCCCGTTACTGTTTGTGCTTCAAGGTTTACTTCTACGTTATACGGAGCTAGTAAGCCTTTTGCCAGAATTTCATCACACTCGGCTTCAGTTAATCTAATTGGTAATATCCCATTTTTAAAACAGTTATTGTGGAAGATATCTGCAAAACTTGGTGCAATCACTACTCGGAAACCATAGTCAAGAATAGCCCACGGAGCATGCTCACGTGAAGAACCGCAACCAAAGTTATCTTGTGCAACGATTATTTGCGAGCCTTGATATTCAGGCTTATTTAAAACGAAGTCTGAAATTTCATTTCCCTGCTCATCAAAACGCCAATGATAGAATAAAAAACGTCCAAAGCCAGTTCGTTCGATACGTTTTAAAAATTCCTTTGAAATAATTTGGTCTGTATCAACATTTTTTCGATCTAAAGGTGTAATAATACTATTAACAATATTAATAGGTTCCATTTTTCTCACTCCTACCTCTTATACTTCTTGAGTTACATATTTCCGGACGTCAACAAAGTGACCTTCAATCGCTGCAGCTGCAGCCATTGCAGGACTTACTAAGTGTGTACGAGCCCCTGCACCTTGTCGGCCTTCAAAGTTACGATTTGATGTAGAAGCACAACGTTCACCTGAAGGAATAGTGTCTTCATTCATCCCAAGGCATGCGGAGCACCCAGATTCGCGCCATTCAAAGCCTGCTTCTAAGAAGATTTTATCTAATCCCTCTTTTTCAGCAGCAGCCTTTGTAGAATAAGAACCAGGCACTACAAAAGCTTTTACGCCTGGAGCTACCTTTTTCCCTTCTATAATACTAGCCGCTGTACGCAAATCTGATAGTCGAGAATTTGTACATGAACCTATGAATACATGTTGTATTTCAATAGAAGAAATAGGTTGCCCTTCTTCTAATCCCATATAGGCAAGTGCTTTTTGAAGAGCCGCTTTATCGGATTCCGAATTAAAATCTGAAGATGTTGGCACAGTTTTCGACACGCCAGTACCCATCGAAGGGTTTGTTCCCCAAGTAACAATTGGTTCAATTTCTTCTGCATCGATTTCTAAAACCACATCATATGAACAGCCCGCATCCGAAGCCAAGCTTAGCCAGTAATTAGCCGCTTCTTCAAAGTTTTCATCCTTTGGAGCGAATCGGCGTCCACGAAGGAAATCTACTGTAGTCTGGTCTGGAGAAATAAGACCTGCCTTCGCTCCAGCTTCAATCGACATATTACAGATGGTCATACGTTCTTCCATCGTAAGGTTACGGATTGCTTCGCCTGTATATTCGACAATATGACCGGTACCTACACCAATTCCCCACTTTGCAATAATTGCTAAAATGACGTCCTTGGCTGCAACACCGACACCTAATTTACCATTGACACGAATTTCCATTGTTGGCGGCTTTGTTTGCCATAATGTTTGAGTAGATAAAACATGTTCAACCTCTGATGTTCCAATACCAAAAGCTAAAGCTCCAAATGCACCATGAGTTGAAGTATGTGAGTCGCCACAAACTATTGTTTTACCGGGTTGTGTTAAGCCCAGTTCAGGGCCAATCACGTGTACGATCCCCTGATCTGGATGACCCATGTCAGCAAGCTGAACTCCAAACTCTTTTGCATTTTCTGCAAGCGTCATAATTTGTTTTTTGGCAATCGGGTCGTTTATTGTCGGCAGGTTTTTTGTTGGGACATTATGGTCCATTGTTGCAAAACAAAGATCTGGACGACGTACTTTACGACCTGCTAAACGAAGCCCTTCAAAAGCTTGGGGAGATGTAACTTCATGAATTAGATGAAGATCGATATAAAGCAAATCCGGTTTCCCAGCTTCTTGATAAACGACGTGTGAATCCCAAATTTTTTCTATAATATTTTTTGACATACTCTTCACCAATCCTTAAATATAAGTTTCCATAATACTATCTGCAACAAAATTTGTATCAATCTCTGCGATTACTTTATCCGTCCATTCATCTGTTGTTAGTGCCCGGCTACTATCCTTCACTAAGTCAGCTGTAAAGTAGCCATCATCAAATACACTACTTACTGCACGTTCAATTTCTGCCGCTTCCTCTTGAAGATCAAATGAATAGCGAAGCATCATTGCAACTGAAAGAATTGTTGCTGCTGGATTTGCAATTCCTTGCCCTGCAATTTCTGGAGCAGAACCATGAACCGGCTCATAAAGTCCAAAATTATCACTTCGAATAGAGGCTGAAGGCAACACACCTAGAGAACCCGTAATGACAGAAGCTTCATCACTTAGAATATCTCCAAACATATTATCAGTTACTACGACATCATAGTAAGCAGGGTTTGTAATTAGTTTCATTGCAACTGAGTCTACTAAATTATGTTCAACTGCTACTTCAGGATATTGCGCTTTTTTCTCTTCCACAATTTGACGCCATAATCTAGAAGTTTCTAGAACATTTGCTTTATCAACAGAGCAAAGTTTACCTTTGCGTACTTTTGCTAGTACAAATGCATTATCAATAATGCGTTCAATTTCTTCTCGAGAATATATATTTAAATCACTTGCCTCTGATTCAGTGCGACTTTTTTCGCCGAAGTAGATTCCGCCTGTTAATTCTCGAACAATCATTAAATCAACATTTTCTGCTACTTCACGCTTCAATGGAGAGGCATCAAGTAAACTTGGGAATGCTTTTACTGGTCTAAGATTTGCAAATAAGTCAAAAGTTTTACGGATACGCAGTAAACCTATTTCAGGACGCAACGCTGCAGGATTGTTATCCCATTTCGGACCCCCTACCGCACCTAGCAGAATTGCATCACTTTCCTTGCACATTTCAATTGTATCTTCTGGAAGCGGGTCTTGGAATTGATCAATTGCCGCTCCACCGATTGCAGCATACCCTAGTTGGAAATCATGTCCGTATCTTTTTGCGATGACTTGTAAAACTCTTACCGCGGCTGCAACAACTTCAGGTCCAATGCCATCGCCAGGAAGTACTGTAATTTTCTTTTCCATCTGCAAAAACACCTTTCTTTACTGTTTTTTGATAAATACAAGTTTAAAGAAATGCCATCAAAGCAAGTCTTTGATGGCGTCTCTTTTAATTGATTTTAAAAATCTTTTCAATAGCAAATTAGTTTAAGCCATCTAAACACTTTTAAAATCGCGTCAATTCTTCACAGATAGAATTAAACCTCAGCAGTTTGTTTCCCTCGAATGCTTTCCTGAATGATATGGCGATTTATTGCATTTAAATAAGCTTTCGCAGTTGCTTCAAGTACATCTTGAGAAGCATCACGGCCAGTTGATGTATAGCCGTTGTATCGTAAATTTACGATGGCCTCTCCTAAAGCATCTCTACCTTTACTTACCGATTTCACTCGGAAGTCCAAGATATTCACTGTTCCATTGACTAATTGCTCAAGTGTGTTAAAAATCGCTTCAACAGATCCTGAACCTGTAGCAGCTAAGGTTTTAAGCTCCCCTTCTGGTGTTAGGACAGATGCTGTAGCAGTTGGAATATTTTCTGTTCCATAAGAAACCTGAACCGATTTCAATTCGAATAATTGAACATCTTCTATTGAAACTTGTTGTTCAGTCAGAAGGGTCATTAAATCTTCTTCTGTAATTTCCTTTTTACGGTCAGCAAGCTTTTTGAACTCCTGGAATGCTTTATTTAATTTTTCGTCTGATAATTCAAAGCCCATCTTTTCAGCACGATCTCTGAATGCCGCGCGACCGGAGTGTTTACCTAATACTAAAGGAACTTCTCCTTCACCAACTAATTCAGGTGAGATAATCTCATAAGTTTCTTTATGCTTTAACACACCATCTTGGTGAATACCTGATTCGTGAGCAAATGCATTTTTCCCTACTATCGCTTTATTTGGCTGAATGACAACTCCCGTTAAACGGCTTACCAGTTGGGAAGTTCGTTTAATTTCTTTCAGGTTCAATCCAGTTTCAACTTGGTAAATATCTTTACGAATATGCATGGCAACACCAATTTCTTCCAATGATGCATTACCAGCACGTTCACCTATTCCATTTATTGTACATTCGACTTGGTCAGCACCATTTTGAATGGCTGCAATTGAGTTAGCTACAGCCATACCCAGATCATCATGGCAATGTGCTGAGAACTTCACATTTTCAGCTCCACGGACATTTTCACGCAAGTAACTGAATAGTTCGCCATATTCTAATGGTGAAGCATAACCTACTGTATCAGGAACATTAACTGTTGTTGCACCAGCCTCAATTACTTTTTCAATGATCCGAACTAAGTATTCACGATCCGAACGGAAACCATCTTCAGCAGACCATTGAACAAGCGGGAAGAATTTTTTCGCATATTTCACGGCTTCAACCGCTTGTTCGACAACTTGATCTGGAGACTTTTTTAATTTATATTCCATATGAATCGGACTTGTTGCTAAGAACACATGAATATGTGGTTGTTCAGCATCTTTAATTGCTTCCCAAGTTGCATCAATATCACTTTTCACACAACGTGCAAGACCCGTTACAATCGAATTCTTTACCGTTCTTGCTATCTTATTTACTGCCTCAAAATCGCCAGGGCTTGAAGCAGGAAAACCTGCTTCAATAATACTGACACCTAGACGTTCTAATTGCTTGGCAATTTCAATTTTTTCTGCAGTATTTAAGTTAATGCCTGCTGACTGTTCTCCATCACGTAGCGTTGTATCAAAAATATCAATCTTGCGCACTACTTAATCACCACTTTTTTCTTGCCTTCGTTAATGAATGGCATCATTTCGCGTAATTTTGATCCCACTTGTTCGATTTGGTGTTCTGCACCTGCATTCTTGTATGCAGTGTAACGTGGACGACCTGTTTCGTTTTCTTTAATCCAATCTTTCGCAAATGTACCGTCTTGGATGTCAGTCAATACTTCTTTCATGCGAGCCTTAACTGATGAATCAATGATACGCGGACCTGATACATAGTCGCCCCATTCTGCAGTATCAGAAACTGAGTAGCGCATTGTTTCCATACCACCCTCATAGATCAGGTCAACGATTAACTTTAATTCGTGTAATGTTTCGAAGTATGCTAATTCCGGCTGGTAACCAGCTTCTACTAAAGTTTCAAATCCAGCTTTGATTAATTCAGTTGTACCACCGCAAAGTACCGCTTGTTCTCCGAAAAGATCCGTTTCTGTTTCTTCTTTAAACGTTGTTTCCAACATTCCCGCACGTGCAGAACCGATCCCCTTACCATAAGCTAATGCTAGATCGCGAGCTTCACCAGTAGCATTTTGATAGATTGCAAATAACGCAGGCACTCCAGCACCTTGAACATAAGTACGACGCACTAAGTGTCCAGGTCCTTTTGGCGCTACTAAAAATACATCAACATCCGCTGGTGGTACAATTTGATCGAAGTTAATGTTAAAACCATGAGCGAACATTAAAGCTTTACCTGGTTCAAGATTTGGAGCAATTTCAGCCTCGTAAACTTGTTTTTGTCTTTCGTCTGGAAGCAGGATCTGAATGATATCTGCTTCTGCAGCAGCTTCAGCAACAGTTTTTACTTCTAATCCATCTTCTTTTGCTTGATCAAATGACTTACCAGGACGCACTCCAACTACTACGTTGAATCCAGAGTCCTTTAAGTTTTGTGCATGTGCATGACCTTGTGAACCGTAACCGATAATTGCGATTTTCTTTTCTTTTAATGGTGCCTCATTGATTTCATTTTGATAGTACATTTTTGTCATTTTCATTTCCTCCTAAAATTGGGTTCTATTTTTTTAATACTAGATAACACGCTAAATTACGCATTATCGATTTATATACTAACTATCAAGTAAGGAAAACTTACTTAAGAATAGAAAGTTGCGGTGTTTCAACTGGTTGAGTTTCACGAACAGATGCCGTAACACCTGTTCGGGTTAATTCTTTAATACCATAAGGGCGAATTAATTCAATAAATGCATCAATTTTGTCAGGATGACCGACTACTTGATAGGTTGCAAAGTTTTTAGACGTGTCAATAATTTGTGGCCTAAAAGGCTCAACAATCGAATTCATTTCATTTCTGAGATTAGCTGGAGAAACTACTTTTATTAGTGCTAATTCTCTTAGAACAATTGATTTTTCAGTAATATCATTTACTTTTAAGACATCAATTTGTTTGGATAATTGTTTAATTAGCTGCTCAAGCTTTGTTTCATCTGCTACATGTACGACAAATGTCATTTTTGAAATATTCACTTGTTCCGTATGGCCTACTGTTATTGATTCAATGTTGAATTGACGCTTCATCAGAAGACCGGTTACACGATTTAGTACACCACTTTGGTTTAACACAGTAACTGTTATTACTCGTTTCAAAATTTCTTCACCCCTACAATATCATCCAGAGATTTTCCTGCCGGCACCATTGGATAAACGTTCTCTAATTGTTTTACTCTTGCATCAATTACTACTGGTTCATCGGAAGTTAAGGCTTCTTCCAGAATCGATTGTGCCTCATCCATCGTGTTAATACGGTAACCTTTTACGCCATAAGCTTCTGCTAGTTTTACGAAATCAGGTTGAACCGGCATTAGACTTTGTGAATAACGGCCATCATAGAATAATTCTTGCCATTGACGCACCATACCAAGTGCACCATTGTTCACGATGACTACTTTTACAGGTAAATTATATTCATTAAGTAAAGCAAGCTCTTGTAATGTCATTTGGAAGCCGGCATCCCCGCAAAATGTAACTACTTTTTTATCCGGTTTAGCAAACTGCGCACCAATTGCTGCCGGGAATCCAAAGCCCATCGTCCCAAGACCGCCAGATGTAACCCATTGATGATCGTGATTCAATTTATAGTACTGAGCTGCCCACATTTGATGCTGCCCTACGTCGGTAGTTACCACTGCATCTCCATTTGTGATGGAGTGAACCATCTCAATTATTTGTTGTGGTAAAATCTCATTCTCATCTTCTACATACCAGTATGGTGTGTCCTGTTGTTTCTCGTTTAAGAATGTCAACCAATCTGAAGTATCCGGTCCTTGAAAATCTTTCTTTAGCAAGGCTTTTAAAGCTTCTTTTGCATCCGCAACAATTGGTATATCAGTTGGAATATTTTTGCCAATTTCTGCAGGATCGATATCGATATGAATAATTGTTGCATTTGGAGCAAATAGCTTTGTATCCCCTGTTAGACGATCATCAAATCTAGCACCAATGTTTATAAGCAAATCTGCTTTTTGGATTGCATCGTTGGCTACAGCTGCACCATGCATTCCAGCCATTCCAAAGTTTAGTTCATGCTGCCCATGAATACTTCCTAAACCTAGCAAGGTATTGATGACAGGCAATTTATACTTTTGGGCAAATTCAGTCAATTCCTGACGTGCATCTGCAAATAAGACACCTGCACCTGCTAAGATTAAAGGTTGTTTTGATTCGCTGATTGCTTGAATTGCTTTTTGAATTTGCAGGAAATTAGGTTTCGTATTTGGTTGATATCCCGGTAAATAAATTTCTTCTTCTCTACTAGCCTCTGCTAATGCTTCATCAAAAACGGAAGCAGATATATTTTTAGGGAAGTCAATTAACACTGGACCTTTACGACCACTATTTGCTATATGGAACGCTTCTTTTACAATTCGCGGTATATCGTTAACATCTTGAATTTGATAATTATGCTTTGTAATCGGTGTTGTAATTCCCATGATATCAGCTTCTTGGAATGCATCTGACCCGATTACATTTGTTGCCACTTGACCTGTAAAAACTACTAGTGGAATTGAATCAATCATTGCATCTGCAATACCGGTTACTAAGTTAGTAGCACCAGGACCACTCGTTGCGATTACAACGCCCGGTTTATTTAATACACGTGCATAACCCTCTGCTGCATGGATTGCACCTTGTTCATGCCTTGCTAAAATGTGGCGAATCGGATTTCTGTATAATGCATCGTAAACATTTAATACAGCACCACCAGGATAGCCAAAAACAATTTCAACATTTTGATCATGCAATGCTTGAATTAGAATATCTGCACCGTTTCTTGGTTTATTTTCTACTTCAGTTTGTAATTGAGTTGTTGCGATTGTATCTTTTCTTTCATTCGTTGTGGATACGTTAGCAGCCATTTGTTAACTCCTCCCTTAATTTTAAAAAAATAAAAAAGCCCTTTTCTCCAACGCAAAGAAAACCTTTACGTAGGGATGAAAAAGACTTTCATGGTACCACCCTTGTTTATAGCTAAAAAAGCTACCTCGCGAATAGCGGGAATTGCCCATCTACATCGAACTTTCACAATAATAAGAAAATTCGATGTGCAACTAGATAAGGCACACTATTCATTAATAACGAGCATTTCGAATTATGCCCGGAGCTATCTAATTGCACCTGCGCGTTTAATAGCTCACTCCGAGGGGATGTCGGATATAGTTGTATCGTCGGCTTCCAGCAATACCGACTCTCTGGTAGATACAAGGCTCTATATCCTTTTACCTCATCATAGATTTATCTATTTACTTATAACATTATTAGTTTTACTTTACTTGATTATACCATTAAAACTTTACTTCGATGAATTATATTTTCATAATTCCGCCTTTAGAAGCATTTGTTACAAGTTTTGAATATCTCGCTAACCAACCAGTTTTGATTTTTGGTTCAAATGGTTTTAAGTTTTGACGACGTTCTGATAATACTTCTTCTGATACATCTAGATTAATGGTTCTATTTGGTAAGTCAATGATTATTTTATCGCCATCCTCAATCAGTGCAATCGGACCACCTTCTGCAGCCTCAGGAGAGATATGACCAATTGAAATACCACGAGATGCTCCACTGAACCGACCATCTGTTATTAAAGCAACTTTTGTTCCTAATCCACGCCCCATGATTGCGGATGTCGGCGCTAGCATTTCAGGCATACCCGGACCACCTTTAGGCCCTTCATAGCGAATAACTACAACATGCCCTTCTTTTACAATTCCATTATCGATTGCTGCTTGTGCTTCATCTTGTGACTCAAACACGATCGCATCCCCAACAAATGTTTGTATTGAAGGGTCGACAGCACCTACCTTAATAACAGAACCTTCAGGAGCAAGGTTGCCAAATAGCACGGACAGACCACCCACCGGACTGTATGGATTATCATGTGTGCGGATTACTTGGTCATTAATAATCTTATAGTCTTTTACAAGTTCACGCATTGTTTGACCAGCAACCGTAATCCGATCTGGATGGATTGCACCAGGAATCTTTGTCAACTCGTTGATGATAGAGCTCACGCCACCGGCTTTATTAATATCGTCCATCGAGATATCAGATGCCGGCATAATTTTCGCTAAGTAAGGTACACGAGCAGCTACTTTGTTGATGTCCTCCAGGTTATATTCAATTTCGGCTTCGGCAGCAATCGCTAAAGTATGTAGAACCGTATTTGTAGATCCACCCATTGCCATATCTAAAGCAAAGGCATCATCAATAGCTTCTTTCGTGATAATATCCCGTGGTTTGATATCTTCTTTAATCATATGGACTAATTGTTTAGCTGCTTCTCGAATTAGTTCATATCGTTGTTCACTTGTTGCAACAATTGTACCGTTACCAGGGAGTGCTACACCAAGCATCTCCATTAAACAGTTCATAGAGTTTGCTGTAAACATTCCTGAGCATGAACCACACGTAGGACAAGCATTGTTTTCAATATCTAATAGCTCTTCAGCAGACATTTTACCAGATTTGTGTGCACCAACACCTTCAAATACAGATGTTAAAGATAGTTGTTTTCCTGAAGCAGATGTCCCTGCTTCCATTGGTCCACCTGATACGAAAATCGATGGTACATTTGTACGCACAGCTGCCATTAACATACCCGGCGTAATTTTGTCGCAGTTAGGAATGTAAAAAACACCATCAAACCAGTGTGCATTAATAACAGTTTCTGCTGAATCTGCAATTAACTCACGGCTTGGCAGGGAATATCTCATACCAATATGCCCCATTGCAATTCCGTCATCAACACCAATCGTATTAAATTCGAACGGAATTCCGCCAGCTTCTATAATTGCTTCTTTTACAACATCCGCAAATCCACGTAAGTGAACGTGCCCCGGAATAATATCGATATAAGAGTTACATACACCGATAAATGGCTTCCCTAAATCTTTTGCTTTCACTTTTCCTGTTGCATATAAAAGACTACGGTGAGGAGCACGATCAACCCCTACTTTAATCATGTTACTTCTCATTTTGAAACGCCCCTCATGAATATCTATTACTTCACTAGAAGATAGATAAAATTATAATATTTACAATCAGTCCCATTAAGTTACATGATTGTGTTCGTTTTACAATTACGAACTTTTTAAATTGTTGCTATCATAGTACAAAAAAGACATGCTAGTCAACATGATTTTTGTAATTGTTTAAAAAATTCTAAAAATTCAATTTTCGTGAAATCGTTTACATTCTCACTATTGCTTGTAATTTACTACTTTAAATAGTTTTTTTTGAAAATTTGACAATTTTTCATTTTCTATTATTAGCCATTATAAAGTACAAGGAATAATGTCCAAAATGAACTTCACCCCATTCAAATAAATGTGTCATAAAAATGTAATTATAAAGCACTCTTTTAAAAACCTTTATATGAAAATAATAAAAGTCTAGCTATCATAGCTAGACTTTTGTTTTTTATTTTAATTTACGTACAACAAATCAAATGAGAGGTTTAACAATATGACAGCGTGAAGAAAAGCGATTGTAAATCCTTGGCGATTAAGTTTTTTCATTAATTTCATATTCATATAAAACACCCCATTATACAACATTTTTTGTACTGCTTGTAGAAATTATACTCCTATCTTTTCTAAAAATCAAAATATTTTGAATAAATTGTGAACTATTTTTCAATACTTATTTAAATGTTCTTTTATATTTAAATTTCTTGATGCATTCATTTATTTAAAAATGCGCATATTACTTATTGAAAAGGTGTATTAACAAGTACGTCTAAATGAAAATAAGTTTAGAATATCAATTTTTAGGTTATAAGTTACTACACGCTTTTAATAAATTAAAAAGGAGTTGACAATCACATGATGAGTTTCATTTGGTTTTTAATTATTGGCGGAGTACTTGGTTGGTTAGCAGGAGTAATTATCGGTAGAGATGTTCCTGGAGGTATCATAGGTAATATTGTTGCAGGTATTGTAGGTTCCTGGATTGGTAGTGCAGTCTTAGGAAACTGGGGTTGGCAAGTATCTGATTTTTATGTCTTCCCTGCTCTAATCGGTGCAATCGTTCTTATCTTTATTGTAAGCTTAATTATGCGATCAATGCGTAAAGCAACATAATAAAAAAAGAGAAATCAACTGCATCTGTAGCAGTTGATTTCTTTTTTTAGCTGTTAGAAAACAGATTGAAGTAGATCCTCACTTACTTCTTCATACTGGTAATAGTAATATAGGATATCATCAACGTATTCTTCACTATGGTTGTAATTGAAAATCGCTTTCTCAAGCTCCCCATTAGAGGCACCTGATTGAGATAAGTAATTAGCAGCACTATATATTGCATCCTCAATATCAAATGGATCTGCAACACCATCTCCATTTGCATCTATACCATAGCCACCGTATTTTTTTATAATTTTTGGATTTGTTTTTTCAGCTTCAGGAATGTCGCCTTCTCCTAATCCCGAACATGTTGGATGACTCCACCCTACAAAAGTGCAGGGCATAAATTGCATGTGTCCTTCCGCACCAACCGGAGAGACAAGAGATTTCATTGTTGAAAATCTAGTTTCCACACGATGATGTGCAGCGAGAAGTGTCCAGGGAATATGGTAGGTTTCGGCTGCGGACAAATAAATTGGAATATAATCTTCCGGTATTTGAAGAATAGATTCTTGCTGATTTTTTACTGATTCACTTTGAGCTAAATTTTGAATAATGGAGAAGTTCTTTATGTTATCCCAAGTAAAAAAGACGAGTGAATAGACCGTAATCGAAATGGGGATCAATAGAATAATTAGGAATAATTTCACACCTGGACTTATAATTGGTTTTTTCTTCTTCTTTTTTTTGTTATTCATCTTATTACACATCCATTGTTAATTTCATTCAATAATTTTTGACTCAAGATATATTTAAACAATTAATATGAAGAAATAAATGATTCTTTGAAAGTACCATCTTATAATAATTAAATATTAAAGTGCAAGGAGATACAATTTATGTGGAAAGAATTTAAAGAATTTGCTATGAAAGGAAATGTCCTGGATTTAGCAATCGGGGTTGTAATTGGGGCTGCGTTTGGAAAAATTGTTACCTCATTAGTAGAAAATATAATCATGCCAATTGTCGGTATGCTAACTGGCGGTGTTGATTTAACGGAAAGTTTTATGTTTGGGCAAGGAGATGCCCAAATTAAACTAGGTGTATTTATACAATCCATTATTGACTTTTTAATTATTGCCTTTTCAATTTTTATGGCTCTTCGTGTTATTAATAAAATAAATCACAAAAAGAAAGAGGAAGTTGTCGAACAACCAACAGCTCCAGAATTAGATTCGAAAGAAGAGCTTTTAAAAGAAATTAGAGATTTGCTTAAAAAACAGCAAGCATAAAGTTTAAGGTGTTTAACCGAAAACGGTTATCCACCTTTTTTTATTCATAGCTTTAGATATTAACTGTATAAATAATTAAATCTACTGTGAGAGTATTGTTTTCATTAATTTAACATGATAAATTGTATTAATAATCAATAACATTTGATTTATCATAATATTTTGCGAATGTATTCAAAAGAAAGAGTGAGAAAAGTGACAAAACGTTCAATTGAAACGAAACTAGTTCAATTAGGTAACTTAAGTGATCCTAAAACAGGAGCCGTCAATCCTCCAATTTACATGTCTACAGCATATAAACATGCTGGAATTGGGCAATCCACAGGATACGACTATACGCGTACAAAAAATCCAACACGAGAAATTTTAGAAAATGGGATTGCAGATCTAGAAAACGGAGATGCAGGTTTTGCATGTAGTTCAGGAATGGCTGCTGTACAACTTATCTTATCTCTTTTCAAACCAGGTGATGAAATTATTGTTCCAGATGATATTTATGGTGGTACTTATCGATTATTAAAAACATTTGGTGAAACGTATAATATTAATCCAGTCTATTTTGCATCCATAGAAGAGATTGAAGGATTAATTAATGAAAATACGAAAGCAATTTTCTTGGAAACGCCTACGAATCCATTAATGATCGAATTTAATTTAGACATCTTTGCAAGTTTATGTGAAAAACACAATTTACTATTTATTGTAGACAATACTTTCTATACACCATACTTCCAACGTCCAATTGAACATGGTGCTGACATTGTGTTACATAGTGCAACAAAATATATTGCTGGCCATAACGATGTATTAGCTGGGCTGGTTGTTGCTAAAGGCCAAGATTTGTGCGAAAAGTTAGCTTTTGCTCATAATGGTATGGGATTAGTTCTCTCACCGATGGATAGCTGGTTAGTTATTCGTGGATTGAAAACGATGCACCTTCGTTTGAAACAGCATGACTTAAATGGAAAACAAGTGGCAGCTTATCTAGAAACAGAACCATTGGTTTCGGATGTTCTTTACACTGGTAAAGGTGGTATGCTTTCTTTCCGTGTAAAGAATGCTGAAATGGTGAATCCATTCCTGCAAAGAATTCAATTAATCACATTCGCTGAAAGTCTTGGAGGGGTTGAAAGCTTTATCACTTATCCTGCCACACAGACACATGCGGATATTCCGTATGAAGAAAGAGTTGCTCGAGGTGTTGACGATCGCTTACTCCGTTTCTCTGTAGGTATAGAAGAAGCCGAAGACATTATCGCCGACCTAAAACAAGTCTTTGACCAATTAAGAAATGAATTTTAATAAGACACAAATTTCCCAAGTTTAGATAAAAAATATACCTAATTAGGAAATCTTAAAGCGTGTAGCTCTATTTTGAGCTTCATGCTTTTTTGTACACTTTAATTGTTTGTAATCAAAACTAAAATGTTGGGTATTTCCCCCTCAGGCTCCCCCGACTTTAAGTTTAAGTTGATATGATTCTAATACTGCTCTCAACTATCAACTCACCTTAAAATTTCCAAGCCGCAAAAAAAGCCAGACTATAAAAAGTCCGGCTCTTAAGTTCATACAATTATTTTCCTAAACGTTCTTCAATTAATGTTTTCATATCGATGGCTATTGTATCTAGTGGTACATCTTCAGAACCAGGATAGTTTTTTACAGCAACTCCATTTTCATCAACTAGATAAAAAGTTGAACCATGTATAACTTGATCGCCGTCGGTTGGCATTTTTACTAATGATTTAAAAGAATTTAAAGCGAATTGCTCAATCCATTTTTGGTCATAGCCAGTTACAAAATTCCATTTAGACTCATCTGTAATCGTATACCGACTTAAATATTCAGATAGCACTTCAGGGGTATCGTTTGCCGGGTCTACAGAGAATCCAACAATGTTATAATCTTCAACCCCCTGCTCTTCTAGTGCAGCTTGAACTTCAGTCATATGGAATGTCATTGGCTGACAAATCGTTGTGCAATTTGTAAAAATGAACATAGCTAACCAAGGCTTCCCCTTTAAGCTTTCCAGCGATACTTCTTCACCCTTATGGTTTGTTACAGTAAAATCATCAATGACATATTCTGTGTCTGCTTTAAATTTATAATTACTACATGCACTTAAGACAACAGAAAGTATAAGTATTCCGATAATACCTACTATTTTTTTATTCAACATTATTCAACTCCTCTTTCCTTTTCCCATCTTATCGGAATATTTGGAAACACACAACCAATCAAATTCCTGCATATCGAACAAATTTGTGAATGAATGGCTTTGTGTAAGTTGAATTATTTTCCTGTTAGTGATTCATTGAAACGAGTGCAGTGTGGATTGCTTCAAGTTTGGTTTCAATACGGTATAACAAATAAAAGGAAACCACTATTGGAAACCCTATTTCTTGAATTAAACGAACCCATTCCTCCATCAACGAGTACCCTCCTTGTTTTTTTCTAAAGAGAAAGCCGACAAAACCTTGTATAAGATTTTGTCGACCTATCACTTAATTGTTAAATACCTTCAACGAATTCAATTTCAGATACGGTGCGTTCTACAATCTGTGCTTGGTTAATTCCAATTAAACTACTTCCGGTGTTATGAAAAATATTCGAGCTAATAATCGTTTGCATCACATTTTCAACTTCCGTGGGTGTTAGATTTTCCTTAGGATCATTTACGGTCAATGTCATCGTTTTTCCGTTATCCGTATCAAATTTCATTTCTAATACTTGTGCCACTTAAATCTCTCCTTTTTTTAAAGTTTTACGCATCAACAGTTTCTGTCAGGATTTTTTCAGCTAGTAAAAAATCATAGCTTGATAGACTTGAAAGAGCTTGTACTACAGATAATACTAGAGAAGCTTCAACGTTATCACGTACATTTCGGTACGTTTTAGAAGTAACAATTGCTTTACCTTGCTCATCTACACCTGTGACATAAGAAATTCTTAGTGTTGCACTGTCAAAATTAAATGCTGCCATGCTTATCACCTCCTTTCACTTATATAAATATCTTTTTTCTTTAAAAAAAGAGACATTTAAAGTGAAAACTTTTCTAGTTCCTTTTATAATAAGAAATAGTGATATTAAAGAGGTGAACGGATTGAACAACTTAGAAGGTTGGTTTATGTGGTTTATACTATTTTGGGTATTTGTCTTAATTACCTTGATGGGGATTGGCGGATTCTTTATGTTCCGCAAATTCTTGAAAGCATTACCAAAAAAAGATGGAAGATCTGATTTAGATTGGCAAAACTATTACTTAGATAAAACAATTCATTTATGGGGAGAAGACGCAAAAGAATTGCTGAATGAATTAGTAAGCCCTGTGCCTGATTTATTTCGTCAAGTAGCAAAGGAGAAGATTGCAGGAACAGTTGGCAAGATTGCTCTAAAAGAAAAGGCTAAATCAATTACGCATGACTTACTGATTAGAGGTTATATTTTAGCAACTCCTAAACGCGATCATAAGTTCTTGAGAAAAAAACTAGATGAATTGAAGATTGATGTTACTCCATATGAACATTATTTTGAGTAACATGTTTACATAACAAAATATAAACGGGACCCCCACAAGTAGAGGGTCCCGTTTCGTTTATACTGCAATTAATGTTTTTTCAATCTTCTTATATCGGAAGTACATGACAAGTCTCCATGGCCATAACATAGAAAAAGCCAGTATCCAAAACATTCCAGCAAGTTCACCAACATCAAACGAATCAGAAAGATATACTTTCAAAATAACTCGGAAAATTAATAAACAGGCTAAGATAAAGAAAAACGCCTTTGATCGTTTCATATAAATTTCTGCACTCCGCACTTCGAATCTAGATGTTGCAATCAAAATGGTAGAAAAAACAACTCCCACAGCGACCGCTTCTAAGATTTGTATAGGTGTGACACGAAATTCTTCAAAAATAAACATTAATCCTCCAGATGACATGGCAATAGGAGGGATTAGTATTTTTTTTGCGTTAACAGGTTTCTTTTGTGAACGAATGCGCACAACCATCACAAATAAACCCATTAAAAATGCCATTACCGTTGATCCAATAATAAAATATTGAGAAGGTATATTTGCTAACATAACTCTTCCCTCCTCTGTAAATATCTCTTTAATGGTATTATCATTACCTTATTCTCTGCAATATATCCTATTAACGATATTAAGATGATTAACGTATTGATAATACCGTATTTATTAATATTTTTCCACAATAAGCATAATAAGAAAATTCATTCCCCTATTACAATCGTGTATACTTAATCCAACACAAAGAACCTGCTATTGCTCATAGCAGGTTCCTTACCCTAAGATTCTTCATAACCTAATATATTATTGACAACCGTTTTCAATTGGTTTTTTTCAAAAGGTTTTGTAATAAAATCCTTTGCACCTGCTTCAATAGCTTCAACAATGATTCTTTGTTGTCCAAGAGCGGTCATCATAATGATATTAGCATCCGGGTACACAGGTATAATCTCTTTTACTGCATCCAATCCAGACATTACAGGCATAGTAATATCCATTGTTACAAGATCAGGCTTATAATGGTTGTATAATTCAACTGCTTCCCTGCCATTAGAAGCTTCTCCTACAACTTCAAAGCCCCAATCTTTGAACATATTCCCCACTGCTACCCTCATAAAAAGTGCATCATCAACTATTAATACTGTAGGCATTCTTCATTCCCCTTCTATGCTAATTCTGCTAATTCAATCTATTAGTATGTTGTTAGTAGTCATGGAAAATTTATTTTCAATTAGAATCCTGTAAATCCACCAAAAATTGGGGATAGAATACGAATAAGATAATCTAACCCATTGAAGAATAACAAAATTCCGACAGCAATCATAATGTATCCGCCAACTTTAACAATTTTTTGGCTATGTTTGCGAATCCAGCCTAACTTTGAAATAAAGAATGACAGGACAAAGAATGGAATTGCAAAACCAAAGTAATAAGCGAGCATATACCACATACCTGATTCTGGATTTGTTCCAGCTAATGCAATAATAGACATTAGTATAGGACCTGTACAAGGAGTCCATCCTGCTGCGAATGCAAAGCCAATCAATAATGATCCCAAGTAGCCGGATGGTCTATTTTTAAATTCAAACTTTCGATCTTTCATCAAGAAGTCGACTTGCAGTAATCCCACAATCATCAAACCGAATACAACAATTAAGATCGCCCCGATCTGTCGCATTAAATCTTGATAAGTAACAAAAAAATCTCTTGCGATTGATGCACCAAACCCTATTGCTATAAAAATTATAGAAAAACCAATTAAAAAGAATAACGTATGTAAAATTGCACGTTTTTGCAACATACCCTTTTCATTTTTCAATTCATCATAACTCATACCTGTGATATAAGACAGGAAGGCTGGATAAAGCGGTAATGTACAAGGTGAAATAAAACTTAAAAAACCCGCACCGAACGCTAAAAAGACATTCACATCTGTGTTCATGGTGTTCTCTCCTTACAAATTAATGTCTTCATAGTACCAAAATTTCTCTGATTATGCTTTGAAATGGTTTTGAAGATTTCTTGTCTAAAATGTGTAAGATTTGTGAATGAATAAATGAGCATTCTTGCTACACTAAATCATATCACATACCTAATTAAATAATATAAAATTCTAAAAGTTCAATTATTTTTATTAAATATCAGCATTAGCGGTTTCTTGAATTTGAATTCTCTTTCTAGACTCAAAAATAGTTGAGAAAGTAAAAATAAGTATCGATAACCAAATAAACATAAATGAAATTAACTCTGTTTTTGTAAATGGTTCGTGGTACAAAACAATACCTAAAATGAGTACAATTGTCGGTGTCATATATTGAATAAAACCAATAATGTACTGTGGAAGCAATTTGGCACCCTTAGCAAATAACACTAGTGGAATCGCCGTTACAATTCCTCCAATTACTAAAACAAGATCCGTTTGCCAGTTCACATGTAAAAAGGATATTTTTTTAGTAGACATAATATAAATATAGTAAACTACCGCAACTGGCAGCATTAACATCGTTTCAATTACTAAACCACGAGTTGCATTTAAAACAGTTTGTTTTTTTAACGCACTATAACTAGCAAAACTCAATGCTATTAACAATGCTAACCAAGGAACTTCCCCGTATCCTATTGAAAGTGATAGAACACCAATAAAGGCAACAACTACAGCACTAATTTGCATTTTGGAAAGTTTTTCTTTAAAGAAAATCATGCCAAATACAACCGTGATTAATGGATTAATATAATAACCTAAACTTGCATCAACTACGTGATTATTGTTTACTGCATATATATATAGAAACCAGTTGCAGGAGATTACGAAGGACGCTGCTAATAACGACAAGAATAACTTTTTATTTTTCCATAATGATTTTATATCTTCTATTATTAGTTTTCTTTGTTTAATTACAATAATGAAGAGTAAAGTAAACACAAAGGACCAAATTACTCTGGAAACCAATACTTCTAAACTATTGACATGGGCAAGCAGTTTCCAATAGAGCGGGAAAACTCCCCATATACCATATGCTGCGACTGCATAAAGTATCCCTTTACGATCTATATTCATTTTGACACCTTCTTAAGTATTTTTGCTTGGATTAAGCTAAACCAATTATAGTACTCAGAAAAATTGAAGTAAATGGTATAAGCAAAATGGACGATAACTGAATCCTTTACTTTAATAAAGAAGAGGATACCTACAATAATGCGGCATCCCCTTTATGATACTTACTCGACAATTCCATTTTGCAGTAGATACATTTTATGATACAGCCCTTTTTGTGCAAGAAGCTCTTGATGTGTCCCTCTCTCAACTATCTCTCCTTGATGTAAAACCAAAATTTGCTCTGCATCTTGAATTGTTGAAAGGCGATGGGCAATGGCGATTGTAGTACGACCTTTTCTCATCTTTTCCAGGGAAGCTTGAATTGCCACTTCAGTTTCAGTGTCAATTGATGCTGTTGCTTCATCTAATACCAAAATTTTAGGATTGGTGGCAATTGTACGAGCAAAAGCAACAAGCTGTCTTTGCCCACTAGAAAATGTAGAACCACGCTCAGAAACCTTTTGCTCATATTGACTTGGCAGCTGTTCGATAAATTTATCTGCTTGAACAAATTGTGCCGCTTCCATAACATGTTCTGTTGTTAAGCTTGGATTAAATAAGCGAATATTACTTGCAATTGTTCCATAGAAAAGGAAAGGGTCCTGCAGAACCAGACCAAGTTTGTTTCTTAACTCGTTTTTGCGATAGGACTTAATAGATTTCCCATCTATTAAAATATCCCCTTTTTCAAATTCATAGAAACGCATTAATAGGTTGATAATAGAACTTTTTCCGCTTCCAGTATGCCCCACCAATGCCACCGTTTCCCCAGGTTTTACAGTAAACGATATATTTTTCAAAACGTTTGTTTTGCCATTGTAGCTAAAGGTTACATCTTTAAACTCGATTAAACCATCCGTTATGGTTAGATCACTTTCCTTTTGCTCCGGCTCGACTTCATCATCATCCAACAAATCAAATACTCGCGATGCAGCAACAATGGCTTGTTGATAAAACGCTAACCGTTCCATTACACTATTGATTGGTTCAAAGAATCGGTTGATATATGTGATGAAAACATAAACAATCCCCACCTCTATTGCTGTGTTGAATGAAGTGACACCGAAATAAGTTAAAATAATAACGATGGCAGAGAAATATATTAAATCGATTACAGGTCTTAGCAGAAGACTATTTAATTTGATATTGTTCATCCCTGCGTTGTAATGTTCCTCATTTATTTGATCGAATTCATCTGAAATACGCTGTTCCTGACGGAAGGTTTGAATAATACCCATTCCAGATAAATTCTCGGCTAATTTTGCATTCAACTGACTAAGCTTCTCTCGCATTGCCATGAATATAACGGAACTATATTTTCGGTATAAATAAATAACCAAAAATATCAATGGCAGTAAAACAAGGGCATAAAAAGCAAGCATTGGATTTAATATAAACATCGCGGTATAAACACCGACAATTAAAAACGCCGCTTGCAAAAATGAGCTTAGTACGGATACGAATAATTCCCTTATTGCCTCCGTATCATTTGTCGCTCTTGAAACGATTGACCCTGCCGGTGTTTCGTCAAAATATCGCATGCCCAGTCTATGAATTTTCGTGAAAACATCTATCCGCAATTGCTGAATAACCTTTAACGCAATCTCCTGGAACTTTACAAGCTGTATATAAGAAATGATGACATTTAGTATTTGAATAATAAAATAAGAAACTCCTAAGAAAATAAGTGGCTCCATATGGAAATTATTCTTCACCACATGGTCATCAATAAATACACTTATGAGATATGGCCCGAGTACATCACCGATAACTGTTAGCATCAGTAAAAATAGAGCTAGTATTACAGCCTTTTTATGAGGCTTTAGATAAGAAAGCAGTCTTATGAGAATCTGAGTTTGTTCTTTACTAGAAAAGGCGAGCTTGTTTTTCATTCTCTTCCCCTCCCTTTTCTACCAATCTTTCAAGCTGCTGTAACTGATACATTTCAAAGTATCTACCCTGCAGCGCCATCAATTCCTCATGACTTCCTTTTTCAACAATCGTTCCTTCATGCATTACAATAATTAAATGCGCGTGTTCTATTGCACTTAAACGATGCGAAGTAATAATCGTTGTTGAGTCTTCTCTTGCTTCTTTTAGAGATCTTAGTATTGCTTCTTCCGTTTTTGCATCAACAGCCGATAAAGAATCATCTAAAATCAAGAGCTCTGGTTTCAACATAAGTGCACGGGCTATGGAGATTCGCTGTTTTTGTCCACCGGATAAAGAGACGCCACGTTCTCCAACAATTGTTTGATATCCTTCAGAAAATCTTAAAATATCATCATGTATATGAGCAATTCTTGCTATGTGCTCAACTTCTTCTGCAGCTTCATTCGGATTATTGAATGCGATATTTTCGTAAATCGAAGTGGAAAATAAAAAATGATCTTGAGGGACATATCCTATTGACTCTCTTAATCTAATTTTTTTATACTCATCAGTTGAATGGTTTCCGAATTTAATTTCCCCGTTAAAGCCTTCAAATTCACGTAATAATAGCTTTAAAATGGTTGTTTTTCCTGAACCTGTTTTACCGACTATTCCTAAGGTTTCCCCACGGTTCAACTTAAAATGAACATCGCGCAGCGCACTACTTTGATCGCCAGGGAACTTGAATTCATGAATGTTGAATTGAATCTCTCCATTTGGTTTTATATCCAATGCGTTTTCTTTATCCTCGATTTCTACCGGCACCGATAATAGTTGCTCAATTCGATCATAGGAGGCTGAACCACGTTCCATAATATTGAAAAGCATACCGAAAGCCAGCATTGGCCAAACGAGTAACCCTAAATAGGTATTGAACGCGACCAAATCACCAATTGACATAGAGTCTTCATAAATAAATTTCGCACCAAATCCTAGACTCAGCATAAAGCTAAAACCTATCACTAAACTGATTGTCGGATCAAACAACGAATCGACTCTGGCAACCTTCATGTTTTTATCAACTACATCGTTTGAAAGACGAGTAAAATCTGCAGTATCCTCCTCTTGCTGCCCAAACGTCTTGATAACTTTAATACCAGAAATGCTCTCCTGTGTTTTATCATTTAAATCTGAAAATGCTGCTTGAGCCTCACGAAACCTAGAGTGCAACAGCTTACCATAATAACTTGTTGATATAGCCATTAACGGCATAGGGATTAAGGCGATTAAAGTTAAACGCCAATCAATGGTTACTGCCATGGCCAATATCACAAACCCACCTGTTGTAACGGAATCAAATAGAGTTAAAACTCCCCCACCGGCCGTTTGCTGAACCGCTGCAATATCATTTGTTGCATGCGCCATTAAATCCCCAACCCGTCGTTGCTGGTAAAATGACGGACTCATTTTCGTAAAATGGCGGAAGAGCTTTTCACGCAAAATTTTTGCTAAATAAGTGGAAGAACCAAAAATCATACGACGCCAATAGTAACGAAGGATGTAGATTAAAATTGCTACAACAATGATGATTCCTATCCATTTAGCAAGTGAACTGGGTGTTAACTCCCGACTGCCTATTTCGTCAATTACGTAGCCAATTACTTTTGGAGGTATAAGATTTAATATTGCTACTAATCCAAGCATGGATAGTCCAATCAAGTACTCTTTCTTTCTCAACTTAAAAAACCAACTTAATTTCCAAAAAACTTTCATTTATCCACCTTCTTCACTTTCTAAAGGTACTAAATTTTTAAAAAATTCAGTTCTTATAAAGCCCAACTAATTTTAGCAAATATTAAATTACCCGTGAAGACCATTCTCGAAAATAATTCAGAAATCGAAACATTTCATTCAAAAGTAGTAGTGAAGAAAAAAAGCGGTATATTCACAAAGTATGGTGTTAGGGGTAGATTGGATGTTTTTGAGGTGGTGTTTTAGCGTGAGGTGAACGCTCTAATCTGTTTCACGTTCTTTTTTTCTACATCCTTCCTACTCGTCTCTACTTGGAACTCTGCTGCGGTCTCTATCCTACCGTTTGGAGCTAGTTTCTTCTTGTAGCATCGTAATACCACAGCTATCCTACCGTTTGGATGCTAGTTTCTTCTTGTATCGTCGTAATAATACAAATTTTATAATTCCCGTAACAATAAAAAGACTGTAAGGACATTCGACATTTCGAATCTCTTTACAGCCTGAACTCTGTATAATTATGTTGTCACTTTAAAGACAGTTTTTATTTTTTGAATAACTCCGCCAGAGCTATAAGTTAATACACTACGTTTGTAGAATGATAGGCTGATAATATAGGCACCCAAAACAGTAATAATTAAAACTGCTAATGAAATCATTGGTTCGATTGCTGCTATATCCGTTGCTCCGATACGCAATGGCATGACCATGCCAGAAGTTAACGGAATATACGAGAAAACTTTAATGAGCAATGTATCTGGATTTGCTACACCGGAAATCATGACATAAAAACCAACTAGTGCAATCATGATCCCTGGAGTCATTACTTGAGAAGCCTCTTCTACCTTCGATACAAGTGAACCAAATAATGCACCGATAATTAGGAACAAGACTATCGTTAAAAATAAAAAGGCAATTACGTAAAATACGTAGGAATATGATAGTTCATTTAGAATTGCTTCAACCATTTCCCATTTTGCCCCATCGTCAGTTACTCGCAGAAGGACATAAAGGAAACCAAATATAATGACAAATTGTGTAAGAGCAAGTAGTGTGGTCCCTATAATTTTAGATTGGAAATGTGTACCTGGTTTTACACTTACTAATAGCATTTCAAGTGCTCTAGATCCCTTTTCCGATGCAACATCTGTCGTAATCATTGATAGGAATGCCATGATGAAGAAGTAAATAACAATCCCTACAAAATAGGAAGCCCATATACCTGATTGTTTTTGATCTTCGCTTTTCCCATCCGCAACGCTTTCGTTTAAGTTTGTATTCGTAATGATTGCTTCAGAGTTTAAGATCTTGTCAGCTTCACTAGCTGTTAAGTTCAGTTGCTGGATTCCGTAAATTTTTCCCGCATATTGCACAAAGGATGAAATAGTAGATTGATCATTTAATTTTAGAGGAACATAAGTTGCAATATCTGCTTTTAATTTTTCATTTTCTTCTGTAACTACTACGACCGCATCAAATTTTTCATCTTCAAGTTGATTATATAAAGTGTCGGCTGGTTCCGTTGGGAAACTAAATGCAATGTCTTCATTAGATACAAATATTGGATCTAATTCAATCGATGTTTCGTTAACCAATGCTATTTCAAGTGCCTCTTCATTCACGAAGATTCCTTTAATCTCTGACCAGAACATAATAACCGCAATTATCGCTACGTATAAAAGCGTCATAAGTATAAAAGATTTAGCACGAACCTTTTGTTTATAGAGCTGTTTAATAAGAATCCATAATTTATTCAACATTGCCACCTACCTTATCTTTGAAAATTTCATCTAGCGATAAATAATCAAGACTAAATTTTTCAATATATTGTCCATTTGAGACAACGTCGAAGATAGATTCTGCAAAGGATTCATCTAGCAAAGTCAAAACATATTCATCTCGTTCGACTTTAACTTCTTTTACTCCTGCCATTTTCTCTAACTCTCTTAAAGGAACTTTTGTACGTAACGTTAACTTCGTTTTTCCATATTGCTTTTTCAAATCTAGAAGACTACCGGAGAAAAGAGAGACTCCTCGTTTCAGTAGGCAAAGATGATCACATAATTCTTCAACATTATCCATCTGGTGACTGGAAAATAGTATTGTCACACCTTTTTCCTTTAATAATAAAATAGCCTTTTTCAATAAGTCCCGGTTTACAGGATCTAATCCACTAAATGGTTCATCCAAGATTAAAAATTTTGGTTTATGAATAAAACTTGCAATTAGTTGTACTTTTTGTTGATTCCCTTTTGATAATGTTTCCGCTTTGCTGTTCCGTTTTTCTTCTAAATCGAAGCGTGCGATCCAAAAATCAATTTCCTTTTTTAACTCATCACGTTTCATCCCACGCAATTCACCAAAGAATAGTAATTGTTCCTCCACCTTCATCTGTGGGAAAATACCCCGCTCTTCTGGCAAGTATCCTAAGTAATCATTGTTAATTTTTTTAATGGGTATACCATCCCAAGTAATCGTACCGGCCGTTTGTTCTTGAAGATCTAAAATCATACGGAAGGTAGTCGTTTTTCCTGCACCATTTTGGCCAATAAGACCAAAAATCTCACCCTTTCCTATGGTGAAAGACAGGTCATTTACTGCTGTGAAATCTTTGTATTTTTTCACAACATGTTCTAGAGTTAAAGTCATTGTAGAGCTCCTTTCTAGTCACTGGAAATTTCCAATTGTTGTTTTAAATTTCTCCGTTTATTGCAAATTTTAAAGATAGGGAATAGTAAAATAATTGTGCATCCAATATTAATTCCTCCAACAAAATCATTCAGACTACCATTACTTCCTAATAGAGTTAAATAATGATTCGAATGATTAAGTTAATAAAAAATACGGTTAAAAATCGGGACAATACTCGATTTAGGTAAGCCAGCTTTGAAGTCGTATCACTATATAATTCAAACGGTCCATCTGCAGCCTTCTTCCGAAAATAAGCCCAATTAAAAACAACCTTTACAAGTTCAATTCCTGACGATTGCTAAAGCTAATGTACTCCTTGCTATCTTCTTTTGAATCCATTCCATAAATCATTTCATTACGATAAACATATTCCCCGGTTCACCTCTCTCGAAAGAATAGTATACTAACCCAAAGTAGGTTAAAGTCCACCCTTTTTTTGACATAAAATTTACCCAGGTTTCCTCTTTTTCATAATCGAAAAGAAGACGAATTTTTATTTTGCTATCTCTCAAAATTTGCCACCTCCTGTTATACGTACACCATTATCAAAAAGTTCCCTTAATCTAGAAATTTCTGATTGAATGACCTTTTTTCCTTCTTCCGTAATGATGTATTCCTTTTTTCGCCCAACGTCTTCAGAAGTTCGAATCCAACCACGATCAAATAATGTTTTAATTTCACCATAAATTGTTCCTGCCCCTAATTTCACACGGCCTGCTGTTATTCTTGTGTAAGTTGAATAATACCGTACCCATGTCTAGGTTCGTATAAAGAAAGTAAGATATAACATCCTCCTTCAGTTAAAGGAGGATGTTCATGTGTCATTCCATTCTCTCCTTTCCTCTATATATTGACAGGTAAGCATTGAACCTTATAATTCTTTACCATAAAAAAAGAGAAGCATAATAAAGTCTGCTTCTCTTACCTTTGAAATTATTTTTTCAAAAATGCATGAATTGTTCTTATAGTATCATCAATTTCTTGACTGAAATAATTGTTGTTTGTGAAAAAACTGTGTACTAAACCACTTGCAGTGTGTAATTCAACATGATTACCGAAATATTCGAGTCTTTGTGCATAGGCTTTTCCTTCATCTTTTAAAACATCATTTTCTGCAACGATTATACAAGCTTTCGGTAATTCCCTTAAATTGTTTGAATGTAATGGAGATACGTAAGGATGTTTCCGTAGCCCCTTTTCTTTTAAATAGAAATGGGCAAACCATTCCATGTCTTTGTTCTGTAATCCAAAACCTTCCGCAAACTGATAATAGGAATCTGTAGCAAAAGATAAATCCGTTACCGGGTAAAGCAATATCTGGGATTTAATAGCTGGACCTTGAAGCTCATTATTTAATATTGCCACAACCGCTGCTAAATTCCCGCCTGCACTATCCCCCATTACTGAAACATCACTTAGTAGTCCATTCATCTCCTGTGAATGTTCAACAGTCCAAAGAAATGCATCATATGCATCATATAATGGTATAGGAAATTGATATTCCGGGGCCAATCGGTAACCAACTGAAACGACAATTGATTTCGTATCCGCTGCGAGAAGCCGACAGCTTGCATCGCATGTCTCAATATCGTTTAATACCCATCCTCCCCCATGATAATAAATAATAACGGGAAATGGTTCTTTGCCGTTTGGGGTATAGATACGGATAGGTATTTGTTCTCCATCGCGTACTGTTATGTTTTTGTCTTCGATTTCCTTCAAAGAAGTTTGTATTGGGTTCTTAGGTTTCGGGGCATTGGCCCGTAGACTTCTAACTTCATTTGGTGTCATTGTATGTATTGGTGGTTGCTGTTTTACATTTTCTAAATATCTTATTGTACTATCCAATAAATATGCCATTCAAATCACAATCCTTAAATCGATATTTTAATGCCTATCTATCCACTCAACATTAATTATAAGTAAATAGATAGGAATTATCAAATATAATATAAGTGTATAGCTAATCATATTCTAATACTTCTTTTCCCACTAGTTAGTATTTCTAATACCAACTTGCATTGTTCATATTTTAAAATCATGTTCCCTATATTTCAAAGGGTAGACAAAGTCGAATTTCGATTTTGTCTTTAAGTTTTTTATAAAAATAGGTACCCAGACTTTCTTGAAAACGCTTTTCAGCAAGTTTTGCTCTGCATTGAAAGCTCTGCTACAGATGAAAAGGCACGCAGGCGAATCGTTAACTCGAATAGAAAAAAACGTTCATGAGGGGAAGAGCCGGACAAAAAATACAGGATGCGAGCGTTTTTCAACGCTCTGAGACATGGTCTCCCCCATTTTTTCATCCTTAAGAATAGAATGGAAAATTCATTGGTTGATGGTTCATAGGCACGGAATAGTGTGGAGCATATGCAGGAAAGGGTTGTTGATAGTGATTATTTGGATGGCAATCTATATGTGGACCTATAAAAGTACCGGGTCTAACGGGTGCGATAGTTTGCTTCCATTGCAGTTCGTCAAGACAATACGCTTTTGCCATGATAGTTGAAGGAGTGTATTTCAATATATCTGAACCTAATATCACTTCTGGAGTATTCGAATCAAATATCGCTAAAAAATGTGTATGGTCTGCTTGTGCTTCTATGAAATGCCACCACCCTTGCGGCACATTTACTACTTGCCCAGGGGTGATTGTAAATTGCATTAATTGTTTTGAATAAGGATTAAAAATCGAAACGTTAGCACAACCAGAAATACAATAAACTAGTTCAGCTGCATTTTGGTGGTAATGAGGCTCAACAATATTGCCTTTGCTTAAAAAAGTATCCAACATCGAAAGACCTTTTAATGAATTCAATTCACTTACACCTAAAACATTAATAAAATTTTGTCGATCTTTTTTATACAGCTGACTTTTGTTTACGTCAAAATAAAATTGAGTCGATGGTGAAGAAAAATCAATTGATGAACTCATCTGTGCGTTCCCCTTTTTTACATTATTGAAAATTCACTTAGTCCTTGAGCATCGACAAATATACTGTACTGCTTTAACCACTGGCTTAAATACGTGACATTAGCCCGCCTTCATCCTATTTATCATATGTTTTTTTTCCATTTAGGTTCTTGCACAATAAATTTGGTAAGTTAAAGACTTGAAATACAGTAAATGTTAACTTTATTTATCAACTTCTTATTCTATAATAGGTATTTTATCTAGTTCCTCCTCTCTCTTGTGAATAGATTAGTAATGCACAAACTATTAATGAAGAGGAGGTTAAAGTTTATGAATCGTCGTCATCATTGTGGAGGGCGTTGCAACAACCCCATTTGCTGTCCACCAAATGTTTTTCCAACACAATATGCACCAGCACGAGTATCACCAACTCAAGAAGTTGTAAGAACGAACATCTTCAACACAGTCGTACCACATTACCACCCAGTTCATACGACAACTGTTAATAGACACAACACTCATAATCAGCATTTCTTCCCACGCACTCAATCTGTTGTGAATGAATACTCTGAAACACAAGAATTCTTCCCGCCTTATAATGCAGGAACAAGAGGCAATGCTGGATTTACCGGTAACAGTGGATTCACAGGTAACACTGGCTTTATGGGTGCACCAGTTCGTAGAAGAAGAGGATTTTTCTAGTATCTTGTTTTAGAAAAGACTCATTAATATTTCTTCAAAAAAATAGAGTACCTCCACTAAAAGTGAAGGTACTCTATTTTTACTTACATTCTTTTCAATTTTTCATACTCTAACTGTAATTGTTCAATTCGTTTTCTTCCTTCTTCTCGGTTACGTACAGTTTCTGCTTGGATTTGTTTTGTTTCTTCAATTCCTGACATAATTGTCTGCCAAGTTGTTTCAATTGTTTCGATTTTAATGCTTGGATTACCAGCTGATCGAGCAATTTCTATACTGTTTTGTCGAATATTTTCTGCATTCCGAATCAACATCTCATTAGTGCGTTTATCCAGCTCATTCATGGAATCTGCCACAAGTTTTTGACGCTGTATCGTAACTGCATGAATTAACCCCTGTTTAAAGATTGGAATAGTAGTAACAAATGCTGAGTTAATTTTACCGATTAGATGATTGTTTCCTTGCTGAATCATGCGAATTTGAGGAGCGGCTTGGAAGGAAACTTGTTGTGCCATTTCTAAATCGTACCTGCGTTGCTCTAATAGCTCCATATTCCTTCTAAGCGATTCCAGCTCCATCATCGCTTCTTGATCGCCTTCATTTGCCCTTTGCTCCAAGGCGGGAATTTGTGGTTGCAGCTGTTGCAATTTCACCTCAATTGCTGCTACGTGCTCACTCAAACTTTGAAAATAACTTAGGTTTTGGTCATACATTTGCTCAAGCTCGATTGTATTTCGTTTCATCTCCAGCTCATATTTTTGTATTTCATTGTAAATCACATCGATTTCTTTGTTCATCGTGTCGTATTTCGATAAAATTCTTTCTAACTGTTCTTTTCCCTTGTTAAATAAACGCTTTAATAATCCGCCCTTTTTTTCTTCTTTGAAATCCTGCGGGTCGAAACGATCCATAATTTTATTTAGATTATTTATAAGCTCGCTTGATTTTTCGAGCTTACTTGTCTTAATGGAAGCTAACATTTTATCTGAGAACTTTGAAATAGCTGTTGCTGTTTCTTTTCCAAACTCTAATACAGCAATTTGATTTTTCGCATCTATTTTTTCTGCAAGAGCTTGTACTTGTGGCTCTTCCTTTAAAGCGAGCTGACGTTTTTTTATTTGAGATAATTCTTCCTGACTAACAAGCTGTTGCTGTGGTATTTCAGAAAGTCCATTACCTTCAGCATTCATTTTTGAATTTAAATCATCAAATAATGGGTTTTTTACTTCTGACATTGAAATCCCCCGTTCCGTTTTATAGTAAAGTCCTTATTAGATCAAAAAATACATTCAACACTAATCTTTTACAAAAACTGCTTATAAAAAACATACGAAAAAAAGGGAAAAAAGTTTCATATTATTTTCTTTTTCAGATAGCATGACACAATTTAAATAGATTAAGTAATTGAATAAGTTTATATATGTAACAAGAAATTTTAAAGAATCCTGTTTGTATCGCACAAACAGGATCATGATTTTTCAATTATAGAGATGCTCCTGAACCGCCATCAATATTAACAGCTGTACCAGTAACATAAGAGGCGGCATCCGAGGCTAAAAATGTAATGACATTCGCCGCTTCTTCTGTATTGCCAATACGACCCAAAGGAATTGTTTTTCCGACTTCTTTAGAATACTCTTCCCAAGAAGCTTTTGGCATTTGATTTTGCCATTTATCCTCTATTTGTCGACTTCGTATCAAACCAATACAAACTGAATTTACTCGTATATTATACTTACCTAAATCTTTACTCATCGCTTTTGTTAAGGCTAGGCCTGCTGAGCGACTAACTGTAGTTGGCAAGCTTTGTGCTGGTGGTGTTTTTGCTAATACAGCTGTCAGGTTAATGATAGAGCCGCCGCTTTGTTCCTTAAGATGAGGAAGAGCATATTTAGAGCAATGAATCGCCCCAAATAATTTTAAATTTAAATCCGAATGCCATAAATCAGTGTCCACATCTTCAAATGAATGGGCAGATGATGTACCTGCATTGTTAATGACAATATTCAATTTTCCGTAATGAGCAACTACTTCTTCAATCAGTCTCTTACACTCTGTTTCGTTTGACACATCTACAGAAACAGTCAATACGTCTTTTCCGGTTTGTTCTTGGATGAATGCTTTCGCTTCTTTCAAAGTGTCCTTATTACGTGCCGCAATTGCTACATTTGCTCCCTCTTTTACAAGCTGTAAAGCCGTATATAATCCGATTCCCTTACTTGCCCCAGTAATGACTGCGACCTTATCTTTTAACCCTAAGTCCATATGCAATAACTCCTTTAAATTTCAATTATAGTTAAATTATATAAGAAAAAGGGGTTATTGTGTGAATTTTCTTGCCACTCATTTTTCTTTAGCGTTATTGGATAGGAGTCGGTTTGACAGGAATAGGCCAATTCCGCCAATCATCATGAATAATAAAGCTCGAATAATTAAATTTAAAGAAGCAAGATCGTAGAATACGAGTTTAATAATAGCAATCGCTAGTATACTGTACCCGACTACCTTTACAGCTTTAAGTTGGCCAGTCGTACTCATCCAAAGAGATATACTTGCAGTTATAAATAGTAAAAGTGTTTTACCCGTGACAACAAGGAAGTAATTGACGATACCATCAAATAAGACTTGACTTAATATTGAGTAGACAAGAAGCATTGCCCCTACAATCCCGACAGCTATCAGACTGTCTACATCTAATTTTAAACGCGATATCCAAGTTCTATATAAATAGCCCTTCATATAGATATCTCCGACAATTGCAATGATACTACATACATAAATAGCTCGGATTATAAGGTTCAGCCAAATATCAAAGCCATCTACAAAATGGTTTGGCAGAAGATTAAAGTACATCAATAAAAATGCAAAAATTAAGATGTAGCGAAGTACTCTTCCGATAAGTTTTTCTGGGACAAATAAAGAAATTAGCATGAAGGTCGCGATTACTAATGCTGTCAAATACAGATGATTACTCATTGATAAGTAAGTAAAGTCAAAAATAAATACGTAATATAAGAAATAACTAACCGGGAATATTGGGAATATGTCCAATGAAAAATTCATAGTTGCTTTTCCATCTTCACTTAGTTCAACTTTGGATTGGTTTCTTAAATATAGGAGCAATGCCATTAAATAAATGAATATGAATAGATAATTTAAATGTTCCAAAGTCCAAAATGGCTCTATTTCATCAACTATCAGATGAATGAATACGAAAAAGATAAACAATAAATTATAAGTAATTTTCATCAGCTTGGCATTCAACTTTAAAGCCAACATTAATCCCAAAAATGCGCTTAGAGGCAATAGAACCATTTCCAAATGATCGATCGCTTCTATTTCCATCACGAGGTTGAAGAGCGTTAATAATGAGAGCGTACCGGCAATATCTACAACCCTGGACTCATTACGTCTATTAGCCCAAAAAGCGAAACTTCCGTATATGAATGCAAATAATAGCAATGGCAGTGAGGAAGCATCAATCATAATATTTACCATAAGAACCGTTAGTCCACTCAAGATAAATAATAAGCCTCCATGGATTGCCCTCCATTTACTGAATGGTTTATATAAGTGCCACCAAACAAGCAGTAAAATGACATTCAGCAGGATATGGCTTAGTATATACATTCCAGCATTGTCATCATTCAGGCTCCAGATGACCTGCACTGCGATGATTGAGAAGAAATATGAAATGTACATTGCAACCGATTGGATATGTTTGATAAATACAATCTGCATGCACCCAAAAACTAATAGCACATACAGTAAAATAATTATTCCGTTAAAATTCATGTACTCTAGTAGGTAAGGTAATAGTAATGAAGTAAAAATGACGAAGATTGAGAGTACTTCGTTTTTTTTCACATAACAAATCGCAATTCCATAGGCAATATAAACCAGAGCTAATAGAAGCGCAAAATACAATCCAAGAACCTCATACAATATAGCGCCTGCTGCTGTTGTTAAAATTCCAATGATAAAAGCACCACCGTAGAGCACGATGTTAAAAATCTGTGCGGATTCTGGTCTTTTTATATCCATGAACATAGCTAGAATGATTAAACCAATAGACAAACAGTATGCCAGTACAATTTTTAATGCATTTGTAAATAACCCAAAGTCACTAATTACTTTAAGTCCCCATAGTACACCAAGAACTAAAATAATCATAAAGATTTTCGGAAGTAACCAAAGGATAATTTCTTCGAAACTACGTTGTTTTTGGGGAATTAAAGTTTTAATTTCTGGTTCGTTTTTGTCGATTGGTACTTTGATTATAGAGTCTTTTGTTTTTGCTGCTTTATTTAACTTAACCAAGTGACTTTCTTCTTCATCACTATTCCTTTTTAGTGGTAGATCCTTTTGAATCTCAACTTTTTTTACACTGCTGCTTTTAACCCCTTTTAGCTCATCCAGTTCTAAACGTAGCGCTCGAACTTCCCCTTCTAACCTTTCGATTCGCTTATCCGTTTCATTTTCCATTTAAGAACCCCTTTTTTATTTTTGATAGCACCTCTATTGTAATTGAAAATAATTCATTTTCAAGAAAAAGGTAATTAATTATTTGTTTTGATACCCATGCTTGCGACATAGCGGAATAAAAATAGCCTAATAGCATTACCAGAGAAAAACTTAGTCACTGTAATTTTTTTGAGCATAAAAAAAGCGGGTTTTAAAGCTCGATAGCTTCAAAACCCGCTTTTTTCTCTAGCCTAATTTTTAATAGTTGTTAAAGTAGTAAGCACCAACAATAATTAAAAGGATAAATAGCACAACGATTAAAACAAACTCGTTGCTGTTTTTAGAATGGCCGCCATGGCAATACATAATTTTCTCCTCCTTTGTTTGATATATTACAATTTATGTTTGCAGCTTGATTGTGACAGGGACAAATGCACAGGATTTTATAAAATAAACGAATTATCAGGAATGAAAGGAAAAAATGGAATCTGCTTAAGGGGCCAGCAGACTGTTGACAAACGCTTTCATCCTGCGTTGGTCGCCTCCCTTTTCTGGCAAGCATTTCATGTTAGTTTGGTTATTCATTACTTTTTTAGAATTACCTTAAAACCAGTGTAGACAAAGTCAAATAATCAACTTTGTCTACACTTTGGTGGATTTTCGCATGAGAATCCAGTTATATTTAAAAACTTTATGAGATGGATTTTAGTAACTTCCACCATAAAAGAATGAAGCACCAACGATGATTAAAAGAATGAATAAAACAACTAGTAGAGCAAAAGCATTGCCGTAGCTACCGTTGTTGCCATCACCACAGTAGTCGCCAACTCCACCTACGTTACTAGAGTTTCCCATGTCTTTCCCCCCTTTCAATTCAGATAGTTATAACTTATGTGAATTTAAAAATTATGCTATGGACAATTTGGAAAATTATAAAGTTTTGAATCATTACTTTTGAACTGGGATTTAATTGGAACTTTACATACTTTAAAATTTAGGCATTGCTAGATGGTTAGTACAAATTAGGATAATCCGAAAAACTTCAAAAGAGGAAAAGTTGAGGTGGACTTACTATAGTTCCAAGCAAAATTTTCTACCTTTATAGACATGGGGATTCAAAATGTCGCAAAATTCATCATTTTTTCAAAAATCAAATCCATAACTTAAAAAAAGGTATATAATTAATATATTAATTTATTATTTTTAGGGAGTGTTCAATTTGATTTCAACAAAACGTGCATACAATTTTAATGCTGGCCCATCTGCATTACCACTCGAAGTATTACAGAAAGCACAAGAAGAACTAGTAGATTTTAATAACTCAGGCATGTCTATCATGGAAATGAGTCATCGCAGTAAAGATTATGAAGCTGTACATAATGATGCAATTACCCATTTAAGATCCCTATATTCAATTCCTGATAATTACGAAGTTCTTTTCTTACAAGGGGGCGGCAGTCTTCAATTTACAATGGTGCCAATGAACTTCCTTAGCGAAGCGCAAACAGCTAGCTATATTTTAACTGGCTCTTGGTCTGAAAAAGCGATCAAAGAAGCTAAGTTGTTTGGTCAAACACAACAAGCAGCAAGTACAAAAGATAATGCTTATCGCAATATTCCAGCCTTGGAAGAGATTCAATTTAATGAAACAGATGCATATGTTCATATCACTTCGAACAATACAATTTATGGTACCCAATGGCAAGAGTTTCCTCAAACAGGTGAGGTTCCATTAATCGCGGATATGTCTAGTGATATTCTTTCTAAACCAGTGGATGTAAGCAACTTCGGCATAATATATGCTGGAGCACAAAAGAACCTTGGACCTTCAGGTGTGACGGTAGTCATTATCCGTAAAGACTTACTGGAAAAAGCAAATAAGAATATTCCTACAATGTTAAAGTATTCAACACATGCAGATGCTAACTCTTTATATAATACGCCTCCAACTTTCGGAATTTATATGTTAGGTGAAGTTCTAAAATGGGTGGAAGAAAAAGGCGGGCTTGAAGCTATTGCAAAAAATAACGAAGAAAAAGCCAAGCTTATTTATGATGTGATCGATAACAGTAATGGTTTCTACAGTGGGCATGCAACACCCGAATCTCGTTCACTCATGAACATTACTTTCCGTGTAACAAATGAAGAACTCGAAAAACAATTCCTAGCCGAAGCAAAGGAAGCAGGATTTATTGGACTAAATGGTCACCGTTCTGTTGGCGGTTGCCGTGCCTCAACGTATAACTCTGTACCAGTCGAAACATGTAAAGCACTAGCAGATTTCATGATCGCCTTCCAAAACAAACACCAATAATGCGAGTTCATCGAAGACCCAATTTATTTTGGGTCTTTTTTATATTTAATATTTTTTAAAAGCAAGTTACCTAAAGAGATTCTAAAAAAGTTATTTAGGGAGCGGGCTAAGCACACAAGTGCCGGTTTCTTATACTACCGTATATTGCACAATAACATAGCTAGTCTGTTTTATAATGGAAAACTTTGTATATATCTAGTATTTTGTCATATCTAATTTCATCATAGTCAATACAAATTCAAAAAACACAATTTCTATTTAATAGTCATACAGAGTTTATTAAACGAATACCTTTTATAAATAACAAAAATAATAGGTTTCAAAAGAGCGGACAACTTCAATCTAGAATTAGCTACCATTTCCCTCTTCGATAAACTAAAATGGAGGACTATTAATGGCTCATTCTCATTCTCATTCTCATAACCACCATCATCATCACACAAAAAATAAAAGAGCATTATTAATCAGCTTTTTCATCATTGCTTCTTTTGTCATTATCGTCTTCATCGGCGGATTATTAACCAATAGTTTAACCCTTCTTTCAGACGCTGGCCATATGTTAAGTGATGCTTTGTCATTAGGTATTGGATTACTGGCTTTTAAATTAGGGGAAAAGGCAGTAAATAGTAAAATGACATTTGGATATCAACGATTAGAGATTTTAGCTGCATTATTTAATGGAATTTTACTAGTTGGGATTGCTCTGGTCATAATCTATGAAGCATTACAAAGACTCGCGAATCCAGAAGAAATTTCAAGCTTGGGTATGCTGGCAGTAGCGATTACAGGTGCCATTGTTAATATTATTGTTGCATTCATCTTAACAAGAGCTGATACAAGAGAAAATATTAACTTAAGAGCTGCTTTTATGCATGTTATGGGGGACTTATTGGGTTCGGTTGGTGCCATTATTGCTTCGATTCTAATATTGCTATTCGGTTGGTCAATCGCTGATCCAATCGCCAGTCTGTTTATCTCCATTATTATTCTTAGAAATGGATTCGAGATTACGACTATCTCTTTCCATGTTTTAATGGAAGGGATTCCGATGAATATGGATGTTAAAAAAATACAAGATTCTCTGCTAAATATTCAGGGTGTTGTTGGTCTGCATGATTTTCATATGTGGAGTATTACCTCAGATTTCCCAACCGTCAGCTGCCATTTAGAAATTGTGCGTAACGAACATGATAAAGTAATTAAGGAAGCATTAAAAATTTTACATGATGACTTTCATATTGAACACGCTACCATTCAAGTGGAGCGTGTCAGTGCACAACTAGATCAATATGAACATCACCGTTGTAATTCATATACTAAACTTTAAAAAGTAACGCCTTATTCCATTCTATAAGGCGTTTTTATATGTAGAAATGAATGTATAAATTTCGTACCAAGAAGCAAACTGAAAAGTGAAGTTCATACTATAACAGATACCAATCATTTCTCCTTACGTAGTTTTACAATTCAACTCAAGGGAGCTGATAAATTTGACACAAGATAGATTAGAATCTTTAATCATGTCCCTAATTTATTCCCTTTGCTAAGAGAATGAACTTATAGTATGAATTCAGGTATCCGCCTATTATGGGTGGATATTTTTGTGAGTCTGGTAAGTTATTGACTAAGTTAGTTTATGCTTTTCTATGTACGGTGTATTGAGGTATATGAGATCAGAAAGTAGTCCGATTTGTCCGATTAACAGCTATTTCATAATATTCCAATTTTCGCCAACTCCTGATTTGTCCAATAGAAGTCGATTGAATAAATCTAACCAAAGCGGGCTCGCCTCTTTGTGCAATAGTGAATTGAAAAACACTGCCCTCCTTATCGAAAAAGAGAGCAGTGTTTCTTTGTTTCTTAGTATGCGCGGCCGAACCAAACTGTATGGTTTGCTTCTTTGCCACAGTTGATGCAAGTATGCTTCTGCGCAGGTGGATTGAATGGAATATTACGTGTTGTGAATTTTGTTTCGTCTTTTACATTTGTTTCACAAGCGTCGTCTCCACACCAACCAGCAAGTACCCAACCAGGGATTGTTTCGTTTTTCTCGGAATCTGCTAAGTGGTGTTTTAATTGTTCTAGTGAATCAATATGTGTATGAGAATTCTCATCACGGAATGCTTTTGCCTTATCGAAAAGACGTGTTTGCATTACTTTCAATTCATTTTCAATTGTTTCGACTACTGAACCTAATTCAACCGATTGTTTGTCAGCTTCATCACGCAACTTTAATAATACTTGATTATTTTCTAGATCACGCGGTCCAAGCTCGATTCGAACAGGTACCCCTTTAAGTTCCCACTCATTGAATTTAAAACCAGGTGATTGATCTGAATCATCTAGACGAACACGGATTCCTTTTGCTTTTAAGCCAGCAAAGATTTCATCTAATTTTTCAATGATTGCAGGGTTCTTTTTCCATGGTCCAACTGGAATTAATACAACTTGTGTTGGTGCAATCGTTGGAGGTAAAACCAACCCCTGTTCATCACCATGAACCATGATTACTGAACCAATTAATCGAGTTGATGTACCCCAAGATGTTGTATGAACATATTCGTGTTTGTTTTCCTTACTCAAAAACTTAATATCAAATGCTTCTGCAAATTTAGTACCTAAATAGTGTGAAGTACCTGCTTGTACTGCTTTCCCGTCCTTCATCATCGCTTCGATTGAATACGTATCAACCGCACCAGCAAAACGTTCCGAAGGTGTTTTTTGACCATCGTATACAGGAATCGCCAAGAAGTTTTCTACTACTTCTTTATAGATATTTAACATTTGCATTGTTTCTTTACGAGCATCGTCTTCATCAACATGTGCAGTGTGCCCTTCTTGCCATAAAAACTCGGAAGTACGGATGAATGGCAGTGTTTTCTTTTCCCAACGGAATACATTTGCCCATTGATTAATTAAAACTGGTAGGTCACGGTAGCTTTTAATCCAGTCAGAATATAGGTGGCCAATCATTGTTTCAGAAGTTGGTCGAAGTGCTAAACGTTCCTCCAATTGTTCGCCTGCAGCTTCTGTAACCCATGGAAGCTCCGGTGAAAAACCTTCTATATGATCCTTTTCTTTTTGGAAGAAAGATTCCGGAATTAACATTGGGAAGTATGCATTGCGGTGACCTGTTTCTTTAAATCGGCGATCCATTTCCCCCTGGATATGCTCCCAGAGCTCATAGCCATCAGGTTTAAAGGCGATACATCCACGTACTGGGGTATAATCCATTAAATCTGCTTTTTGAATTGTGTCAATGTACCATTTAGAAAAATCATTCGTTTGTTGTGACATCTTATTTCCTCCTAAAGTTTGAAAAACTCGGTTTATCTTGAATCTTTATGATGATTGTCCATCTTTGCACCCATGCAAATAACACACCTTTAACCTTCTGATCTGCCGTAAGTACAATTTTGATGTACTGATTTATCGTTCTGCTGCAAATTATGGTAGCTAATCTAAGTTTTGGTTATTTCCGCTCTGGTTAAACATCAAAAAAACATAGAGATGGGGTAATATACCTAGATTCCTCTAATATTTTTACAAATAAAAAGCACAAAGAGTCCTCATGACAAGGACGTCTTTGTGCGAAAATAGACGTGGTACCACCTTAGTTTGGTAACAGCAATCCACATGTAGACCATGATTGCAATTACCCTCTACGCGTTTGTAACGATAACGACTCGGCAAGTTGTGCATCTCCGTGATAGGTTTCAACAAGAAGCGGTGATATAGCTCTCAGCAGCTGCTATATTTTCTGTCTCACAATTCTTATTTACTTGGTCACATCATTGATTCAATATTTCTTATACTGTATCAAAAACAAGGAATTAATTCAATCTAAGTGTAAAATTTTCTTTTTATTTTAATATTTTCTATTTAAATTAACCACGAAAGATGGACCTTTATGAGCTATTCGTGGTAGTCGGCTATTTAATTTTTTGTCTTTTGTAATTCGTCGGCCGAACTTTGTACAATTTCCTCTACTTTTTCCTCTAAGAAATTAGTACGCTCAAACATAATGGAACGTAAATGATCCACCTGAAGTATAACTTTTTCCATTAGCCCTTCATGACTATCCTCACGACTTAATACATCCTTTTGAGTTTCTTCAATACTTATTAGTTGATCTGCAATTTGCTGATTAAATTCACTTTGTCCTTCCAACTGTAATTCTATCTTTTCATTTGCCGTAATCACTTGTTCTAAACGGGTGATCAAAGCTTCATTTAACAAAGTGAGTTCTGCTATTATTTTGACAAATTCTTTATGTTCATCTCCTACACCGTTGAGTTGCTGGACTATTTCTTTTTGTGTTTGACTTATTTGAGTAATTTGTTGCTGCAGCTCATTTTGGATATGTTGATCAATTTGATTTACTTGTGTTTGCAAATCATTTTGAATGCGTTGATCGATTTGATTTACTTGTTGCAATAGTTCATTTTGGATGCATTGGTCAATTTGATCTACTTGTTGCTGCAAATCATTTTGAATGTGTTGGTCAATTTGATTTACTTGTGTTTGCAAATCATTTTGAATGCGTTGATCGATTTGATTTACTTGTGAAAGTAGCTCATTATTGATGCGATGATCAATTTGGTTTACTTGTTGTAACAACTCATTTTGAATTCGTTGATCATAATTAATGGTTTGTTGCATAATGTTGTTTTGATCTTCTATCTTTTCTAACCAGTCAATGACTTGATGCTCCATTGCTTCTTGGTATTCTTGAAGTTCCTTTAATTCAATTATTCGTCTGTTTAGTTTTTTGTATTCGATGGCTTGATGCTGATTCCAATCATTTTGTGAATGCTGCATATGAACAAAACTAAGCTGTAATTTTCGATTTTCAATCATTTGTTGTTCGATTAACTCTGACAAATATTCTCTTCTGTACTCAACCTGATTCGGCTCTGGAATTGGTTGGGTATTACAAAACACTCCTGGGTGCTCTTTGTTGATGTAAATGGCCAATTAATGGACACCCCCTTTTATACACCTCTATAGCTTATGCGAGATATGCCTGGGAGGGTACTAAAGAAAATTGTCCATATCAAACTTTAAAAGTACTATTGGACTTTTGCAGTTCTCTTTTAATTAGAGCTGCATTTTCGTTATGGCTATTTATTTGATCTTGCCTATATTTATATCCTTGTATTAAAAACTGATGGTCTCGATCTTCATTGATAGCATTTCTAAGTTCTTGGATATAGCGGTAGGAAAGTACTTTTCTAAAGATTATTTCTTCCATAATATCTGTTGCCGTACCATGACCTGGTACAAGCAATTTGATTTTATGAAGTTCTAAAATCTTGTCTGTTTTTCCAATTGTTTGTTCGTAAGTCTCGCTATTATGATAGATAAATGGGAACTCAACATCTGATAAATAATCCCCAGCAATCCATATTCCTAACGGTTCTACCACTACAAAAATCCCATCATTTGTATGTCCCTCAGCTTTATAAAAGGTAAGCTTTGTATGTCCGATTTCAAGCACTTGTCCGTCTTCCACGACAGGAATATCAACAGTTGGGTATAGAATTGAGTAGGTACGATCCAAATAATATTGGTCATCGAAATGTCGTATTTGATTTAAGATATCTTCTTTATCTTCTCTTGTATGAAAGGCATCGCTTGCAATTACGACTGCATCTTGAAAAGCACCGGATCCAATAATGTGATCCCAATCGGAGTGTGTCAATACTAAATAAACTGGTTTATCTTTCTTAAATTTGTCAACATGCTGCCGAATTTCAAGCACTTCATTAGGCATTAAATTAGGATCGACTACTAGTATGCAATCTTCAGTTTGAATAACAAGGGATGTTGTTTTATATAATACGCTTTGAAAAACTGTTACATTATTTGTTTGATATTTTATCAAATAGCTTCACCCCTAAAGACTTTGGTTTTGAGTTATGAATGCTTCTAATCTGTCGTATTAAATGTATTGAGTATAAAAGAAGTGCACGCATCATATACATGATGGTACACTTTTTTATTTATGCTTGATTCTATTATTCTACTACTAATTTTAAAAAACTTCTTAATTATATTCTATTTTACTTTGAAAGTTTAGTTTTTACATAGTTTTCTAGTTTTTCTGCCATATGCGTCGATTCTATGGAATGATTAGAGATTTCTGAAATACTAGCAGTAGATTCTTCAGACGCAGCAGCAATATTATTCATCGTGCTTTCAACTCCATGGATTGAATGAGCCAGTTCTTGTATACCATGAACAATCTCATCAGATTTTGCCTTTCATTAGATAATAGCTGCGAAATGGTGGAAATTTCTGCTACTGTTTCAGAAACAGCCGTATATATTTTGTGTAGTGCATCTGTAGTTAATTGAACCGTTTGATTACCCTTTTCAATATACTTTTCATTTTCTTGGGAAGATATCATGACATTCCCGATACGGATCATGATTTATTAGGTAAAATTACTAAACTTGTAAAAGAGCATTTATAGATAATTCACCCTAAAAAATCTTCCAATAGTTTTATTGCACAAAAAACCGAATTTTAATAGATTACGATTAATTAATAATTTGGTATATATAACCCTTGAATATTAGTCTTCTTATTTACTGTTCCTTTTCCCTATTTTAAAACTGATTACTAAATCCGAATTTACGAAAGCTATATTCTTCATTTTCTTCTAAACAACTTTCAAATGAGGAACTCGAAAAGTCTCTAAGAAGATTAAAAGGATTAAATCATGTGACAGAACAAAATAAATTATTAAACTAATATTTTATAGTAACTTCTTTATTAGTTCCTGCTATATAAAAATAATGCAAAAAGCCCCACTAATATTAAAGTGAGGACTCTTTACATTTTGTATTTTTTGCAAGAATTTATTTTATTGTTCTTTTGGCGGTTCTACAATACCTAAGCACCATGTGAAGTTGTCCCAAGCAGAATACCAACCGTTAAACAATTCAGAAGAGTCATCCCAACGAACTTCAAATTTCTTTTTGCCTTCAGAATCGATTAAATAAAGGGCAAGTGTCGGATCAACTTTAGAAACCGCTAATTTCATTCCATCTTGTAATTGTTCTTCAGTAAATTCCACATCGGAAACTGAGCGAACCTGTGCTTGTTCAAATACTGGTTTGTTAATAATTTTATAATTCATCATAAGCCTCCAATAAAACTTTCACCTGATCTGTCCTCATTAAATTATGATAAGATCTTGAAAGTATATATTCTATTCAATTAGCAATAATACAACCTAAAATCGTGTGGTTTTGCCGTCCAATTATTTTAACATAAATACCGGCTTACTTACATTCCACTTTTGAATTTTTATTTATATTTTAAGGTGCAATTTGTTTTTTACTCTTTTTAATCGATTGCACTGGAATACTTCATTGGTTGCAGGAAGTATAATCTTCAATATTTTACTCTATTCTCTCTTAAAGATACCTTACCATTCCTGGAAGTATCATAATGAAATTTTTCATACGTTATTCACTAAAAGGTAGATAATATATTTTAAGTAAAATTCATATTTAGCTATATTCCGAATCTAAAAAAATATTAAACGATTAATAACCATCTAACAAGTAATAGAAATTAACATATTTTCCAATAATTATTTTGAAATATTATAATAAAAGCAGTGTTATTTTTTTATAACACTGCTTCAAAAATTTCATGTTAATGGTTCATTTTTCATTCTTTGTATTGCATGTTTTCGGCGTTCATTTTTTTCCTGCAGATGCTCCAGCTCTTCTTCACCGGCAAATTCCATGCTGATTTCTGCTTCTCGCATATTGTCTTTCGTATTGTTTATCATTTCTTCTCTACTAACAAATTTTTTGGGTCTTCCTGCAACATCTTGTGGGTTTTGTTTCATTGAAATAACCTCCTAATTTTAAATTACAAAATTAGTTTGTTTTTCTTTGTTTCATTTATACTACCTTAAAATAATACAATGGTTTTTGGATATATTATAAAAAGAAACTTATTTTAAACAATGCATTGCTTCTTCTGCTTCATTCCATGGAACCGAAAAACCTTTCCCTTTAGCACAAAAGATACTGGAGGAAGTATATTCGGGATCTGCATTTTTATCATAGCCAATATGTTCAATTATTTCTTCTTCGTTATGGCATAGATCGTAGCCACAGTATTGAAGAGATAAGACTCCTTTACCATTGGTATATGCAGCGAAGGTTGTACTGTAATTGAAAAAAGTTGATACTGGTACTTTCCCAATAACGGTAACCCTGTCTTCTGTCATAATGGGTGTTTCAAACGTGCCATTAGCTTGCTGGATATCTATGAGCATTCTCCCCATATACTCAATTGACGCTTTCATCTTAAACCGGTAATAAGGTTCCAACAACACATTTTCAGCTTGTTCCAGGCCCTGGCGTAGTGCACGAAATGTGGCTTCTCTGAAATCTCCACCTTCTGTATGCTTGTTATGGGCACGTCCAGTTAATAAAGTAAAGCAAATATCTGTTACAGGATATCCGGTAAGTAAACCATGGTGTTCTCGTTCAAACAAATGCTTTTCAATTAAACGTTGATGACCGACTGATAAATCATCCGCATGACATTCATTTTTAAATTGAATGCCAGAACCTCTTGCAGCTGGCTCCATTCTCAAATGTACTTCTGCGTAATGTTTCAAGGGCTCGAAGTGTCCATAGCCAATAGAGCTGTTTTGGATTGTTTCCATGTACAAGATTTTAGGATCTTCAAATTGTACGTCGATCCCAAAGCGTTCCTTCGTCACTTCAACCAATACCTCTAATTGAATAACGCCCATTACGTGAACGTTTATCTCTTGGAACTTTTCACTCCATACTACTTTTAAAGTCGGTTCTTCCAACTCAAGTATACGGAAAACTTGAAGTATTTCTTTTATATGCTCTTTCCCATTATAAACAACCTTTGCCTGTAAAGTTGGAACAAGTTCAAACTCCTTGCCTGCACTCATTTCTACTCCAATCACATCCCCAATTTGGGGATTGGATAATCCTTTAACTGCAAAGACTTCTCCCGCTGCTACTTGTTGTACGGATTCATGGCGATTCCCGTTATACAAACGAATCTCGGTTACCTTTTCCGTGACATCAGCAAATCTCAATTCATCACGGACTTTCAAAATACCGCGTAATGCTTTTATAAAAGTGATTCGATGATTCTTTTCATCATGCCGAATTTTAAACACTTGTCCTTTGAATGATGAATGATACCCAAATTCGGTTGGTGTTAGTAGAGATAATTGATCAAAAAATTCCATTACTCCAATATCCTTTAGTGCCGAACCCGCCATACAAACAAAGGCACGTTCATTTTTAATCATAGATTGTAAGGCAGCAAAAAAGGAAGCATTGTCTATTCTTCCTTCCATATATCGCTCTAATAAACATTCATCTCGTTCAGCAATCCATTCAAGAATAGTTTCGGGGATAAACTCTGGAGTCGCAAGTTCATTGATCAATATGGCATCTTCGGATAGTTCTTTATGAATAGTCTGCATGACCCCATCTATATCTGCACTTTCACGGTCCATTTTATTAATAAAAATAAAGGTCGGAACATGATATTGTCTTAATAATTGCCAAACCGTTTCTGTATGGCCCTCAATTCCATCGACAGCACTAACTATCAAGATAGCGTAATCCAAAATACGGATGGCTCTTTCCATTTCTGGAGAGAAATCGACATGTCCTGGTGTATCAATTAAAGTATATGTATCCCCTTTGTAGTGAATCCGTCCTTGTTCGGCAAAAATCGTTATGCCACGCTTGCGTTCTATGGTGTGATTGTCCAAGAATGCGTCTTTATGATCTACCCGCCCTCGTTCTTTAATACTTTCCGTGTGATAAAGGAGCTGTTCTGAAAAAGTTGTTTTTCCAGCATCCACATGAGCAAGGACGCCGATTGTTTTATACATAAAAATCCTACTTTCTAGATGTTCGATAAAATGATTGTAGCAGATTCTGAATGTTAAATTAAATAATCAAAACAATAAACCCCGTTAGAGTTGGATTGCATCTGAATAGCACTAGTGCTCTTAAAATTAAATTCCCCCTACATAGAAAACCCCTTTGTTAAAAGTTTCTTTTAACAAAGGGGTTTCTTTTATTTTTGGGATTTACAGTTTCATTGTACCTGTTCTAGCTGCGTTTACATGCCAGGATAGCGCTTTTTCTAGGTTGTGCGGGGTATGGGCATTCCCTGTTAAGGAAACTGCTTCATTATAATAATTCCAAAGCTGTTGTTTAAAGTCCGGATGTACACAATTTTCAATAATTAAAGAAACTCTCTCTTTTGGTGCTAGGCCCCTTAAGTCTGCTACTCCCTGTTCCGTCACAATGACATGAACATCATGCTCTGTATGATCATGATGGGCAACCATTGGGACGATAGAAGACAGCTTTCCGCCTTTAGCATAAGATTTCGTAACGAAAATACTTAATCGTGAGTTGCGAGTGAAGTCACCAGATCCTCCAATTCCATTCATCATCTTCGTTCCGCCAACATGAGTGGAGTTTACGTTCCCATAAATATCAACTTCTAGTGCCGCATTAACGGCAATCAGACCTAAACGACGGATAACTTCAGGATGGTTAGATACTTCTTGTGGACGAATGATGATTTTATCAGCATAATTTTCAATATTCCCGTATACTTTTTTCTGTAATTCTTCCGAGATCGTGATTGAAGTGCATGATGCAAAGGCTACCTTGCCTGCATCGATCAAGTTAAACACCGCATCTTGCAGAACTTCAGAAAAAATAACCAAATCTTCAAATTCCGACTCTTTAAATCCTTCTAATACAGCATTTGCAACAGAGCCAACACCCGATTGCAATGGCGCTAACTTGTTTGTAAGACGACCTGCTTCAATTTCACTTCGGAGGAAATTTAATAAATGATTTGCCATTTCTTGTGTTTCATGGTCCGGGTCGACAATAAGTGATGGTGCATCCTGTTCGTTGGACACAACAATAGCTATTATTTTCCCCGGATCAACTTTAATGCCAATGTCCCCAATTCGGTCAATTGGATTTAATATTGGAATTGGTTTTCTTTCGCCTTGATCTTCAGGGATATATATATCATGCACCCCTACTAATGATTCCGAGTGTGCTAAATTTAATTCAACGATAATATTCTTTGCATGTTTAGCAAAAATCGGCGAATTTCCAACTGATGTCGTTGGAACTAGGAAACCATCGCTAGTAATAGCAGTTGCTTCTATAATCGCAAAATCAATTGGACCAATAATTCCTTGACGTACTAATTCTGCATTATGGGAAAGGTGAGCATCCACATATAATACTTCCCCACTATTAATTAGATTTCGTATGGCAGGGTCTCCTTGATACGGTCCGCGTTTCCGAATCCCTCCAGCTTGAGCTAAAATTTGATCGACTTCTGGTCCCAATGATGCCCCAGTATAAACATCGATTTTCAGCTTTTCATTTTTTGCACGTTCAGCTAACGCTAAAGGTACTACTTTTGCATCACCTGCACGCGTAAAACCACTCATACCAACAATATCGCCATCTTGTATGAATCCCGCTGCTGCTTCAGGTGAAACAACTTTGTTGACTAAACTATTTATTCCAATTCTTTTTACAACTGCTTCTTCCATTTCTTCTCCCCCTAATCTCATTTAATTTAAAATGATAGATTCTCTCACCCATTTATTTATGCAAATAGATTTAAAAATAGAACAAAAGCAGGAAGAGAAAATGTTTAGGAGGAAAATTTAAGTTTACATAATCATATCATTGTTGATATAAAAAAGACTTGCTAAATAACCAAGTCTTTATCCTACCTATTGAAGTTCTATTTGTCCTGTAATTTCAACTCCTTGTAGACTTTGAGTAGCTAGTCTATCCGCTTCAGCATTTAACTTACGTGGAACAAGTTCAAATTCCGGTGTTATGCCAAGATTGTTTAGTTTCTCGTCAATTCGATCTGCCCAGCTTGCAAGGTCTTTTTCATATGCCGGCCATTCTCCACTCATTTGGTTAATGACAACCTGTGAATCTCCTAAAAATTGAACAGTTTGATGATGTACATCCAGTAAATCCAACTCAACAATAGCTAAGTGAAGTGCAGCATACTCAGCTTCATTATTTGAATTCAGTCCGGAAGCAGGGGCATTTCGTCTTAGTCTATAGGATTTTCCATTTTGTTCATAATATATAGCAATCCCTAAACCAGCATTAGCTGTTTGAATATCGTAGCCCCCATCAAAATAAACTCTTACATTATGCGGTTCTGTATCGATTTCTTTTATATATTTCTTTAGCTCTTTAGACACCCATGTACTGTCATGCTGGTCAATATACTCAATCTTTTTCGCACGCCCAGTTTTCTCTAAATCTTCTCCAATTGTCAAAGCGTGTGCAGGTGGCATTTCATCGGAACGGAATATTGTTTCAATTCCATTTTTCGTTTTGTATGTCCATTCGATTGTTATTTTCATGAAGCCCTCCTAAAGTATCCTACTTACAGATATTATGACCAATACTCAGATTATTTTTCAACCCGTATGTATTAATTATAGAAGGATTTTGTTACCTCATATTAAATTACAAAAATTAACGCAACCATTGTTAGTCGCCTATAAGAAAAACGCCCCTATTTCGAGACGTTTCAAAAGATATTTTTATTCCTTTGTTGAAGAAGACGATTCTTTCACAAATGTATCTACTTGTGATTTCAATTCTTCAACTAAATCCCTAATCGCCTGCTTTTGCTCATCAGATAACTTTGATTTGGCATTATCAATATTCACATTGTTTTTGCGAAAAACTTCACTTACAAGTAAATCAACAACCTTATCCGGAATTGCACTCATTTTATCACTCCTTTTCGAAATGACGTTTTTTATAAGTATATGCAATTAACCTAAGAAACGAGAGGATTATACAAGTCTTGTACATCTAATCTCTTCAACTGGCCCATTGACTCTATATATAGGAATTTTCCACGCAACATTGAAGAATTGTACAAGTTGCGTGGAAAACTTTGTGTAATTTAAATTCAATTTAATTTTTTATGATTGAATGTTTCACTGAAAATTAAATTTTATCGTGGTTGTTATAGCACATCTAATTTAGCAACAATTGCAACTAGAATTTGAAGAAGCGCTTGAATATTTACAGAAACATCAGTATCTGTTGTTTTAACCTTAACATTTTTACTGCCTTCAATAATTGTTTTTTGTCTATTGCTTTGCTTTGTTTTCATAAATTGTTTTAAGTCTTGAGCCACATTGTTTCCTTGCTCATTATCACCAATTGTTATACTAATAACAGCCACAATTGCTGCTTGGATTCCTAGTTGTAATGATAAAGCTACCTGTGTATCAGTAGTAGTTACTTCAACACATTCAGAATCCCTAACAATAATCCATTCGTCGGATATTTGCTTTGTTACTTGTTTTTGCACCGCTTCTTGATCAACATCTGCGTCATGATTTCTGTGGTGGTCATCACAATGATCTAAAGCTCGCCACTTTTTTTCTGCCATTTTATTCCCCCCTTTAAATTCGGATTAAAGTACATCGATTTTCACTACTAACGTAAGTAATACTTGGAGCAATGCTTGAATGCTGACTGATAAATCAGTATCTGTTGTGTGGATATGAACATCTTTACTGTTATCTACATAAATTCTTTGTCTATTTGATTGCTCATCATCAAATTTTTGGAAGACTTCTTGTGCAACTGCACGGCCCTGTTCTGAATCTCCAATTGAAATGCTGATTACTAAAGCAATCGCAAGTTGTAATCCTACTTGGAGAGAAACTGCACCTTGAGTATCGGTAGTTTTTACGTCTACGTTACAAGAATCCTTGATCCATATTACTTCGTTTGATTCTTGTTCCATTTTAAAAATTTGGTCATATTCCTGATCTACGAAAGCATCCTCACTCCAGTTTCTTCTCTTGGGCATCATCATTCCAGTTTCAGCAACCATTACTGATTCGGTTTCAGCAACCATTACCGATTCCATTTCCGCAGCCATGACACTTTCCTCCTCCATTACTAAACTAGGAGTGTTGCAGTGTCTGCATTTCTTTTTCTTGCTAGCGTTTTTGTGGTAACAATTTGTACATTTCCAACTTCCCATTTATGTTCCTCCTTTCCTGGTAGATTCAAGCTGTAACCTATTATCAACTTGACACTAATAGAATATGGATATTTAGATAGTTGGTGTAGTTGAATATCATTATTATGAAAATTTTATATAAAGTTAAAAACCGATTGAATAAAGACATAGGCGAGAAAGCGAATTGGTGGGCTATTAGATTAGTTCCGAGGAATTTTCGATTAATTTAGTTATACTATCGGGAGTTTTAGATCAAGGTTATGTACTTTATTTGTGCATATCTATTCCATAATTCCTTTTAATTTACTCTTCTTTCCCAACAGTGATATGATTTCCATACTAACTTTTAAAGGGGGAATTATTATGGTTAAAGAAATTAAGTTAAATGATACCGTGATACCTGTCGAGAAATACGAAAAGACAACTGTAGATGGTTTACATAACATTATTATTGACTTTAAAGTGACAAGTGAAAATTATCATGATATTGCAGTCTTGTTATATGAAGGAACATTTAATGTCTCAGTTCCGGAAAAAAACTTAAGTTTTAAAGGATCCATACAGCAATATTGGACCTCTGTTACGAATCTTTATGAAAATGGGCAAATTGGAGATTATCATGTTTCCTTATTAGAGGTGAAGAATTAAGAAAAGAGGTAGTACACAATGAAATTGAGTATATTAGATCAATCCCCTATTTCATCCAATCAAACAGCACGTGATGCCTTAAATGAATCACTTCACCTTGCAAAAGCTTGTGAACGGTTTGGATATACACGATATTGGATTGCAGAACATCACGATTTACCGGGATTGGCATGCTCTGCACCTGAAGTAATGCTAAGTTTAATAGGAGCAAACACAGATCGAATACGCATTGGCAGTGGTGCAGTATTATTACCTCACTACAAACCTTATAAAGTTGCCGAAACCTATAATATGCTTGCCACCCTCTTTCCAAATCGAATTGATATAGGTATCGGTCGTTCACCTGGCGGCTCAGCTGAAGCAACAAATGCTTTATCGGATAACTTTTTACAACAAGTATTTAAAATGGCTGATTTAGTGGATGAATTACTTCATTTTCTAAAATCTGATTTTCCGAATGAACATCAATTTTCTAAAATAAAGGCTTCTCCAGTTCCAGAAAATCCACCCATCCCTTGGATGCTGGGCACCAGCGAAAAAAGTGCCCAACTTGCGGCTCAAAATGGCTTACCCTATGCCTTTGGACAATTTATGAGTGATTTGGATGCCGTTTCGATTATTGATAACTATAGAAAGGCATTTATAAGCAATAAATTTAGTCATGTTCCTGAAGTATTGTTAACGGTTCCTGTAATATGCGCTGATACAACAGAAAAAGCTGAGGAAATAGCTTGGAGCTCACTCATTTGGCAAATACAGCAAAACCGTGGAGAAGGGTCAAGGGTACCTACAATTGAGGTAGCGAAGAATTTTGAGCTTACAGTAAAAGAAAAAGAGCAATTAATAAATTTAAAACAAAAAATGATTATTGGTAATCCACAAGAAGTTAAAAATGTTCTTACAGAAATGCAATCAAAATATAAAATAGATGAGTTTATGATTCTAACAATTACCCACTCCCCAGAAGATCGACTGGAGTCTTATAAACTATTAGCAGAGGAAATATTTTCTCATTAACCATTTTTAATCACGATTGGAGAATTACATAAGTGAACGAAGAATACTATGAGAAATTGCTAAATATCAATACTCAAGGAAATAAAAGTGAAATCAATCATTCGATACATTACCATCCTTATGAACCTACACCATACTTGGCACTAGAGGAATTATTCAAGCATTATGAAGTACGGCCAAATGATCACATTGTTGATTTCGGCTGTGGTAAAGGAAGGTTAAATTTTTATCTAAACCACATATTTCAAGTACATGTTGCAGGAATCGAGATGAATAAAACCTTTTTTCAATCGGCATTGAAAAATAGAGAACGTTACTTAAAGAAGGCATCTAGTACTTCAGAGACTATTCAATTTCACTGTTGCTTAGCAGAACTTTATGAAATTCAGCCAGATGATAACCGATTCTATTTTTTCAATCCCTTTTCCTTACAAATCTTTATGAAGGTTTTAAATAATATCTTGATATCAGTAGAAAACCATAAACGGGAAGTTGACTTAATCTTCTATTATGCTTCGGATGATTACACATATTTTTTAGGTCAACATTCTAGGTTTGAGTTGATAAAAGAGGTCCCTCTTCCGAATCTTTATGTAAAAAATGCATACGAAAGATTTTTAATCTATCGTCTAACTGTTTAAATAAAAAATAAAAAACCGTTTCCACATGTTAAGTGTTACCAAGCACCTAACGGAAACGGTTTTTTAAATTGAATCTCTTGTATTCTATAAATTATTATAAAGTATCTTATTATTTTTGTATAGTTCTGATAGCAAATTTATAGCTGGCAATTATTAGCTCTATGAAAAACTATGAAAATATTTCTGGTATATGTTATTGTATATTCTCCAGAATTTTTATATTAGAAGGTGAAAGAATTTGTTAGAAGTAAGCGAAAGTAAATTAAAACAGTACGTCTTGCATTATGTGAGTGATACATTAATTCTAGGCGAAGAGGCATTTCCTCCGCCAGAGCTCCTCCTTGAAGCAGCCTTTACGCAACTAGCATTCAACAAAATTGACCTAGACCAGCAATACGAGTTTTTCCATGAAACAGACATTCATTTAAATGAGATTTATACATTTACAAAATCAATTTTTAATGATGAGAATACATTCCTGGAACAATCAAAAAATATCGCGACACATTTACATAGTTCATCCCAGCATCCAAATATTAAAGATGGTGAACTGTTTATCGGACTTTTCGATAATTGTATTTGGAACAATGAAGTAAAAAAAGTTATTTCCATTGTCAAAATTGATGAAAAGGAAATATTCCTGGATGTGAAAAATGATCAAAATAAAATGATTGTTAATGGAATCGATGGGATAAACGTAAAGAAAATCAATAATGTGGCTATCTTTGTGGATATGGGTGCTGACGAGACACCTGCTGTATTTATTAAGACTAAAAGAAAAGAAGATATTGTTTACTGGCAAGAACGCTTTTTAAAAATCAAGGTAACAGATGAACATTATTTTAAAACGAATTTAGCACTAACTGAATGTAAAAAGTATATTCTAAAAGAAGATCGCTTTACCAACACAGAGAAACTGGGATTATTAAACAAAACCCTTGATTTCTTTAGAAATGAAGAAGAATTTCAGGTGGACGACTATATTGAATCCGTCTTTGAAAAGGCGGATACTACTCAAAAAGATATTATTGTGAATACGGTAAAACCATATGAAACAGTTATTTCTGGTTTTGCTATTGAAAAAGCAGAAAAAACATACAAACGAAAAATTAAACTTGATTCCAATATTGAAATTCAAGTTAACGTCCAAAACATCGAACAAGTTGACGAACTAATTGAAGTCGGCTATGACGAGGCTACCAATCGCAAATATTATAAAATATATTTTCAGGAAGAAGAATAATTTTCCCCAAAATACATGCAGGCGGAAAAAAACATCGAGTTTTTCTCCGCCTGCTTCTTTTACTCTACTTACATGAAGAACTACATTTAGAAGAGTCTATCTCCTCTAATTCATTCAGCACAGCTTGAATGATTGGTGTTTGGTTCTCTATAAGTCGATAATGCTTCCAGGTGCCTAGTTTACGCGCCGTAATAATACCAGCTTCCTCCAACTTTTTTAAATGCTGGCTGACAGCGGGTTGAGAAATTCCCAGGACATCGACGAGATCACAAACACATACCTCTCCAACCTTTAAGCAGCTTAATAGAGTTAAACGATTGGCATCTGATACCGCCTTTAGCTGTTTTTCCATTAATTGAAGGTCCATATGTTCACCTCTGCTCTATTATAGTCCAGTACCAGCAAAACGTTGGATTCTCTCTCCTATTTCATCACGGACACGCTGGAAGAAAGCCCATTTTTCCTCTTCATTGCCTTGCGCTTTAGCAGGGTCATCAAATCCCCAGTGTTCACGTTTGACATTTGGTGGTGTTACGGGACACTTATCGTTGGCATCCCCACATAAGGTAACGACTAGCTCCGCATTATTTAGTGTTTGTACATCAATAATATCAGAAGTCTGAGTCGAAATATCAATACCCACTTCTTTCATTGCTTTAATTGCATTGGGATTTACGCCATGCGCCTCGATGCCAGCACTTTTCACTTCCCATTCATCGGTTGGTAATAACTTTTTTGCCCATCCTTCTGCCATTTGACTTCTGCAAGAATTCCCTGTGCACAAGAAATAAAGTGTCTTTTTCGTCATGTTAAAATGCTCCTTTAGAATAAAATCAAAGATAAAAATAATCCAAGTAATGTAATGAATAGAATTGGTATTGTGAGAATTATCCCCGTTTTAAAATAAGTTCCCCAAGAAATTTTTACGCCCTTTTGAGAAAGTACATGGAGCCAAACTAATGTAGCTAGTGACCCAATAGGTGTAATTTTCGGCCCTAAGTCAGAACCAATGATATTTGCGTATATTAAAGCTTCCCTTACAATTCCAGTGGTGTTTGTCTCAGCTATAGCTAATGCATCAATCATAACAGTAGGCATATTATTCATGACAGAAGACAAAATAGCCGCTATAAACCCCATAGCAATTGTTGCTGCAAACAATCCTCTATTTGCATAGTATTCAATAACACCAGCCAATGAATCTGTTAACCATGCATTTCCCAGTCCATAAACAACCACATACATTCCTATTGAGAAAAACACAACATTCCATGGAGCCCCTTTCATAACTGCTGTCGTATTGACCACTGCGCTTTTTCTTGCCATCAATAGGAAGAAAACTGCAATGATTCCTGCTACAAAGGATACAGGGATGCCTATATACTCACTTGAGAAATATCCAATTAGCAACAATGCCAAGACATACCAAGAAAGTTGAAACATTTTGTGATCTTTGATGGCTTCTTTTGGCTGTCTTAACTTTGAAATTTCGTAATTTCTAGGTATGCTTTTTCTAAAATAGACTAGCAAAACCGAAATCGTTGCAAGTAATGAAAATAGATTTGGCAAAATCATTCTTGCAGCGTATTCCAGAAACCCAATATTAAAAAAATCTGCCGATACAATATTCACCAAATTACTTACTACGAATGGCAATGATGTTGTATCTGCGATAAATCCACTCGCCATAATAAATGGAAAAATCATTTTTTCCTGGAAATTTAAATTTCGAACCATCGCTAACACAATTGGCGTTAATATTAAAGCAGCTCCATCATTTGCAAATAATGCGGCCACAATCGCCCCTAAAATGCTTACAAAAACAAACATTTTAAACCCATTGCCTTTTGCGGCTCTAGCCATATGTAATGCAGCCCATTCAAACAACCCAATCTCATCCAGTATTAATGAGATCAGTATAATGGCTACAAACGAGATTGTGGCGTTCCAGGTAATCTCTACGACTTCTCCCACATCCCCTAAATCAACTACACCTGCAATTAAAGCAAGAATTGCCCCTATACATGCAGTCCAACCAATATTTAGCCCCTTTGGCTGCCAAATAACGAAAATTAATGTAACTAGAAAAATAAGTGTTGCTGCTATCGCTGTAAACAATGAAGATTTCCTCCTAAATATAATGAAAACAAATGCTGGTATTGGGGTTAATATTATTTGAATCCCTAGGCATATATAATGAATCTCTTATATAATAGATTACTTATATATAAAAATCAATTATTGAATTTAACAACCTATGAATAACGCAAACACTAACAAAACCCTCGTACATAGATTGCCCATTGTGAAGATTTCGCATGCGGTATTTAATAAACCAAACCCAACAGACACAACAAAAAACCATCAATCTGCAACTTGACTCACAGATTGATGGTTCATGGATTTATTGAAATTAGTTATGAACTACTTCTTTTTCGTTCAGTCCAAGAACTTCAGCAGTTGAAACTTGGATTTCTTCTAGTAATGCTGTGTTTTCAACTAGTGAAAGACCATATGAAGGAATCATTTCTTTGATTTTTGGTTCCCATTCTTTGATACGATCTGGGAAGCACTTATTCATAACATCCAGCATTACATTTACAGCTGTAGAAGCACCTGGAGAAGCTCCAAGTAATGCAGCTACCGAACCGTCAGCAGCAGTTACCACTTCAGTACCGAATTGAAGAGTTCCTTTACCTGCATCTGTATCCTTAATTACTTGAACACGTTGTCCAGCTACAACGATATCCCAATCTTCAAGTTTAGCATTCGGAACAAATTCTTGTAGTTCCTCTAAGCGTTGCTCGTTTGATAACATTACTTGTTGGATTAAATACTTTGTTAAAGACATTTCTTTTACACCAGCAGATAACATTGTGAATAGGTTATTTGGTTTAACCGACGCGATTAAATCCATATTTGAGCCAGTTTTTAGGAACTTAGGCGAAAAACCTGCAAATGGTCCAAACAATAATGATTTTTTGTTATCAATATAGCGAGTATCTAAGTGTGGTACAGACATTGGCGGCGCACCAACTTTTGCTTTACCATACACTTTGCCATGATGTTGTTCAACGATTTCTTGATTATTACATACCATGAATAAACCGCTTACCGGGAACCCACCAATATGTTTTGATTCAGGAATACCCGTTGCTTGTAATAATGGAAGACTCGCGCCACCAGCACCGATAAAGACAAATTTCGCTTTATGGTATTCCATTTTGCAACCATCCAGGTCATGGACTTTTACTTCCCACATACCATCGCTGGAACGTTTGATATCAGCAACAGAATGCTTATAGTTTACTTCAACATTTTGTTTTCCTAAGTGTTCGAATAACATACGTGTTAAAGCACCGAAGTTAACATCCGTACCGCTATCAATTTTAGTAGCAGCAATAGGCTCGTTTTCTTTACGTCCATCCATTACCAGAGGCATCCATTCTTTTAGCTTTTCTGGATTCTCTGTGTACTCCATACCTTTGAATAATGGATTAACTGAAAGCGCTTCAAATCGTTTTCTCAAGAAATTAACATCATTTTCTCCCATAACTAAGCTCATATGTGGAATTGCTTTGATGAAATCTTCTGGATTAGTGATTAAGTTGTTTTTTACAAGATATGCCCAAAATTGTCTTGAAAGTTGGAACTGTTCGTTAATATCAATTGCCTTTTTTATTTCAACCGTACCATCTGGTTTTTCTGGTGTGTAGTTTAGTTCACAAAGTGCAGAGTGTCCTGTACCAGCATTATTCCATTCGTTAGAACTTTCCTCACCTGGTTTATCAAGTGATTCGAAAACCTTAATTTCCCATTCAGGTGCTAATTCTTTAAGCATAGATCCTAAAGTAGCACTCATTACACCAGCACCAATTAAGATAACGTCTGTTTTTTCATATCTAGTACTCATAATTACCTTCCTTATCTCCCCTATATTTGCAAAGATGCAGGTGATTTCCCGTAGTAGTTAGATACATCCAGGACCACCTTCTCTGTATTAATTATAACCGTATAACATTATAATATATTTTGTGTTAGATTAAAATATCTACTATTATATAATAAGTTTCCAGTTTGTAAAAGGTGAAATAAATAGCATTCTAAGTGCTAAGTCTAGAAAATTCTCGTAATGTTTATTTTAAGGGAATTTTTTAAATACCAATTAAACACATGAATTTATTGCTTCAAATATGGATATTTCACCTGAAATGACCTTGAATTCCTTTTGAATGGTTGACTGATTGTCTAAGCATGCAAGAACAAGTTTTGCAACATCTTCTCTAGAAATTTCACCTCTGTTAACATCCTTGTTAATGACCTTCACAGACCCCGTTCCCTTTTTATCATTCAATTGCCCGGGATGAATGATTGTGTATGCGAATGATGACAATCTTATCCACTTGTCAATATAATAATTTTTAATCATTATTGGACGAAAGTAAACAGGGAGATGATTCCAATCTGCTTTACTAGTTTCAAAAGTACTTATATGAACAATCCGTTTAATCTGTGTATGCTTTAATGCTTCCAATAATTTAATGGTCTCATCAATTTCATCTAATGGATCTGTTTGTATGTGGTCAATACTATGTTCAGCAATTACGAGAGCATCCATATTTTGAACTGCCTTCACAAATTTTTCAGTCGATTCTTCATTTTTGTATATAAAATTATCAATACCTTTTTCATTAAAATACGCTTCCTGTGCTTTGTTTTGCAACATTACTTTTGCCCGGTGTCTTCCACCTTCAAGTATATATTGAAGTAAATGCCTGCTAATTTGACTATTCGCACCAATCACGAGAATATTCAATTCCCTCACAACCTTTAGACGAGATCTTCTACCTACATATTGGTCTAAAAATGATAAATTTAACCATAAAAATTATAATTTCTAATGTTTGAACCCATCACGAAAAACCGACACATGGCTATTTACATGTCGGCTAGACAATCCTAATTTGCTATCCACTAATTATCATCCTGAATCTTATCAAATAACCAATAGCTGGCTTGATCAGCAATATACCTCTCGTATTTATTTTTACTATATAAATAAACAGTTTTAAGTAATGAATGGACTTCTTTCCAATGAAGGACACTAATTCCTTTCGGGAATGGAAGTTCTAGCCGGTGAGGCAATAATTCCCTTACCAGTTCCTCGGAAGTTCTATATTCATTTACCTTTCGAAAACCAATGGGACTATTATATCGATCTAAGATTAATAATGAAAAATAATAGTCTCTCTTCTTTGCATAATTAGTACCGACATCAATATGCCTTATAATTTCATCTCTTTTTGATTGATAATCGGAATCTAAAGTAATATCTGATTTGTACTTTGCCTCGATAAACCATACAAAGGTGTCGGACTCAATGATAATGTCAATATCCGCTTTTCCTTCATTTACTGGGAGGCTTTTTGGTGGGCGAATTGTTTTCCATAATTTGATTTGAATTTGTTCTGTTACATGCGAAAACTCTGATTGAAATGCTTTATAAAATAACTCATCAACCCAAAGTCGACGATTTATCTGGTTTAGTGTTCGAAAAACATTCCAAACCATTGCATCTTCTCTATTTTCACTTTGGGACTTTTCAAGTCTTCTTTTTTGCCAATATTCCAGCTGAGGATCAAATTTATCTATGAGTAACGAATCTCTGAAATGCTCATGGAGCTGCATCATTTCGTTTACAGATACTCTTTCCATTTCTTCCCTCCTACAGTTCTACACGTTACTGACCAAGAAAATGGGTATCAGTAAACTATACGATTCAACTTTAAGAGACATTCATTTTGCCTTCAATTTGTCATAGGTAAGACATTGTTTAAAATGTACATACTATAAGTGAAACCTTATGACATATAAAACGTAGAAATATATAACGATATGGGAATGATGGGAGATATGATATTGGAATCAAAAGAACAATTAAATATTTACTTAGAGGAAATTCAAAAATGGGAAGATGATCAAAAAGGGCTTTTCTTTTGGGAGAAATTAGGTCGACTGCCATTTAAGGTGATTGATAAATTAACACCAAAATTCATCCAAGCCAAGATTGGCATTTTAGTAAATGAATTAGGTAGTTACATTCAAACTGGCGGAAAATATTTAATTAGTGAAAAGCAGATGATGAAAAAAATTCAAAAATCCACTTCTCATCCAATTGAGACATTTGAAGATATAGGGATTATGCCTATAGAAGATATGATTTCAATGAGTCAGACCTTGCAAAGTGAACGAAGTAAATTAGCAACTGTCCAAGGAGCTTCTACTGGAATCGGCGGGATCTTCACTCTTGTCATTGATATTCCGGTTATTCTAGGCATGGCATTGAAGACCTTACAGGAAATCGCCATAATCCACGGCTATAATCCAAATGAAAAACAAGAACGAGTTTTCATAGTGAAATGTTTGCAGTTTGCTTCGGCTGATATTGTTGGTAAAGAAGCAATTTTAAGCGAACTGGCAAGCATAAATCAAAAGAAAGAATCTGCCGAAAGCATGATTAGTCAATTAAAGGGCTGGCAAGAAGTTTTCTTTACTTACCGCGATAATTTTGGATGGAAAAAGTTATTTCAAATGGTCCCAATTGCGGGAATGGTGTTTGGGGCAATTATTAATAAAGGCATGATGGATGACGTATCAGAAGCTGGTATTATGCTTTATCGAAAAAGAAGAATTTATGAAAAATTACATGGAATAGAAGAAGTAAAAAATACACCAGTTGAATAAAGCTTATAGAATTGTCCCAAAAGTTGGCTAAATAAACTTTCGGGACTTTTTTATATAGAAAGCTGATTATTATTTAATGGAATACGATTGTTTTATTTCCCTCAACAATAATACGATTTTCTAAATGCCACTTCACAGCTTTTGCTAAAACGCGGCGCTCAATCTTTCCACCAATTTTCTTTAATGTCGCAACATCATCCCGATGATCAACCCGTTCCACATCTTGTTCGATAATTGGTCCTTCATCTAAATCATTGGTTACATAGTGGGAAGTTGCTCCGATTAATTTTACCCCTCTTTTATATGCACGGTCATAAGGATTTGCACCAATAAATGCTGGCAAGAATGAATGATGGATGTTGATAATCTGATTTTCAAAATGATTCACAAATTCAGGGGTTAAAATTTGCATATATCGCGCTAAAATCAACAAATCGACATTGTATTCTTCCATCAACGCAATCTGTTGTGCTTCCACCTCTTTGCGAATATCTTTATTGGCTGGCAAGTAATAAAATGGAATGCCGTAAGACTCTACGATGGAACGAGCATCCTCATGATTACTGATTACCACCGCAATATCCGTTTGTAGATCTCCATTTTGCCATTCCCAAAGCAATTCTAATAAACAGTGTAGCTCTTTTGATACATATATTGCCGATCGTTGACGGTTATTTAAATAGTAAAAGTGATATGTCATCTCATAATTATCCGCAATTTGCCTAAATTCCTGTTCCATCTCTTGAGCTTTAGTTTGAAGATGGTCGCAATAATATTCTAATCGGATAAAAAAAGTCCCATTTTCCGGGTCACTTGAATATTGACTGGATTCTATAATATTCGCATTGTATTTTAGTAAGAAGCTTGATAGCACAGATACAATTCCAGGTTTATCAGGACATTTTACTAATAGTCTTGCTCGATTCTCTACTTGTGAACTTTGTTGTTTCTTTTCTTTCTTTACTTGTTCAGCTTGCATTTTATGTACACTCCTACTCATTCTTAATTTTTCCATTATCTATTATTTTCTATTTAGTAGCAACCATTTGGAATATTGTTTACATAATCTACACAAAAAATTCGCATATTAAAGAAGAAAGGAGATGAGCAGATGAGCCAAAATAAAGATTTTGATGAATACTCAAACTTCGATGATCGAGGATTACAAAGTCAAAGCAGTGCTACTACATCAAAAAGTTCTTATCAAGTCAATTCTAAGTCGAATGAAGAATTTGCCGAAGAGAAAAACCCACTCATGAAAAAAATTAAAAATAGCACTATTATGAAAAAGGTTGAAAAATTTATCAATGCTAATAAGTAACACTGCACCTATACCTCGATTTCAAGTCGAGGTATTTAATTTTCCAATTCAATTCATTCTTCAATGTTACTTCAAATTCTCGCATTTCCGATATATTTCTTCTATAATAAACCTCATATTACTCACCTAGAAAGGGAGACTATCAAATTGATACTAGTCATCGATAATTATGATTCATTTACCTTTAATCTGGTCCAATATATTCAATCAGTTGGTGAGGAAGTCGTTGTAGTTCGAAATGATGAGATTAGCTTAAAAGCAATAGAGGATATGCAACCTGATTCTATTCTACTATCCCCTGGACCTGGAAATCCGGATAGTGCAGGAATTTGCTTAAGCGTTGTAAAAGAGTTTCATGAACAGATTCCAATTTTAGGCGTATGTCTTGGTCATCAAATTATTGCACAGGCATTTGGCGGGAAAGTACATAAAGCAATCACTCCCATGCATGGGAAAGTCGAATTTATTATTCATGATGGAAAACAGATTTTTAAAGATATACCCTCCCCTGCCCCTGTTACACGATATCATTCATTAATTGTTGATGCATCAACATTACCGGGCTGCTTGGAAGTCAGTGCTAAAACAGAAAGTGGAGAGATAATGGCCATACGACACAAACATTATCCTATCGAAGGTGTACAATTTCATCCTGAAGCAATTCTTACGGAAAACGGACTTCAAATGATACAAAATTTCTTTACTAATAGACAAAGGATACCATCATGAAAAAAAAATCTGTAGAACCACTCTTATCATTCGAATTTGCTTCTTCCAACGGTGAAGTGCAACCTATTACATTTACAAGCCCTATAAAGACAATTGTTGCTTATACAATAAAAGAAATTTACCCAAGCTTTCAATTAATCCAGGAAGCAGTCGACCGCGGGTTTTATGCCGCTGGATATATCTCCTATGAAAGTGCACCTGCCTTTGACCAAGCGTTTCAGGTAAATCAAAATCCAAATATGCCCTTACTATGGTTTGGGATATTTTCTGAACCTGTAAGAGAGAACCTTGAAAGTGATAAAAGCTACACACTTACTAATTGGACACCAAATGAAACACGTCAACAATACGATTGTGCAATAGAATCCATTAAATCTTCGATTGAAAATGGGGATTCATATCAGACAAATTATACAATTAGGCTAAATTCACAGTTTCAAGGTGATGACGTAGCTTTCTTTAACAAGTTAAAACAGGCGCAATCATCTAATTATTGTGCATATCTTAATACCGGGGAATTTAGTATTTTATCTGCATCACCAGAGCTTTTTTTCCATTTAAGGGGCGATCAAATTACAACACGGCCTATGAAAGGAACAATTGCTAGAGGCAAAACTCTATCAGAGGATCAGGAAAATGCAAAATGGCTATACGATTCAGTAAAAAACCGTGCTGAAAACGTAATGATTGTCGACTTATTGCGAAATGACTTAAGTATCATTGCAGAACAGGGGTCCGTTCACGTTCCAAAGTTATTTGAAATTGAACACTACCCTACAGTTCACCAAATGACATCTACCATTACAGCGAAAGTGAAACAGAACACTTCCTATTTCGACTTATTCAAGGCCCTTTTCCCTTGTGGTTCGATTACTGGGGCACCCAAAATTAGTACGATGGAAATTATTTCTCAACTAGAAACGGCTGCCCGGGATGTATATTGTGGTGCGATTGGTTATTTCACACCTGAAAAAGAAGCAATATTTAATGTGCCGATCCGAACAGTAGTCGTTAATCAAAAAACAGGAAAAGCAACCTATGGTGTTGGGGGTGGGATTACTTGGGATTCAACAGCATCAGGCGAATTTGAGGAGGTACTGACAAAAGCAAGCTTCCTTGAACAAGAGAAACCTGTTTTTGATTTGCTTGAAAGCATGCTTCTAACTAATGGGGAAATCTATTTACTAGAAGAGCATCTCAATCGACTTGAAGAATCATCCAAATTTTTTGATTTTCCATTTAGTCGGGGTGAAATAAAGGCTATTTTATTTAATTTCTCTAAAGATATTCCATCAGGCGATTATAAAATCCGTCTGCTTATGGCACAATCAGGGCAAATAACAATAGAATCGCAACCTATAGTTGAGCAAGCAGATCTGAAAGTTGTTAAATTAGCAATGGGCCCAATTAGTAAAAAGAATGTGTTTTATTACCACAAAACTACTCATCGTCATGTCTATAACCAATTCCAGCAGGATGGTGTCTTTGATGTGCTTTTATGGAATGAAGACGAAGAAATAACTGAATTCACGAATGGTAATATCGTATTAGAAATAGATGGAATGCTTTATACCCCTCCTATTCGAAGCGGGCTTCTTGCAGGGACTTTTCGTGATAAGTTAATAAAGGAAGAAATTATCCAAGAAAAAGTGCTGACATTGTGTGACCTAAAAGAATGTTCGAAAATTTGGTCCATCAATAGTGTTCGAAAATGGGTCGAGGTCGAACTAATTTAATATGTAAGAAGAGAATGTTATCTTAGCTGATTACATTCTCTTTTTGATTCTCGTATATTTGTAACGAGATGCTTATTTTTTATACTAATGATCCGCCATTTTTTAAATATAAATCAATACCCTCGGCAGCCCGGTAAGATAATGCACCTACTGTACCAGTCGGATTATACCCTGAGTTATGTGGGAATGCACTCGCCCCTGGTACGAATATATTTTCATAATCCCACATTTGCATGTAATTATTTAATGCACTTGTTGAAGGATCATCCCCCATAATTACGCCACCCGTGTTATGTGTTGATTGATATGGAACAATATTATAAGGACCCTTTTCTCTTTGTACGATAATTTCAGAGGCACCCATTTCCTTCATAATCTCTTCAGTTTTGGTTGCCATGAATTTTGACATTTCGTTATCTTGCTCTTTAAAGTCATACGTCATTCGCAATAATGGATTTCCAAATGCATCCTTGTAGGTTGGATCTAAATCTAAATAATGATAACGGAATGGCATAGAAGCCCCTTGAGCGTTAAAAGAAATGGAACGGTTATGGTATTTAACGGATTCCTCTTTGAATTTTGCCCCCCAACTTGGTGTATCCGGTCTAACAGCATTATTTTGAATAGGTCGTTTTCCAAGTTGTCCTAAGAAAATATTTGCACCATGGAGGAAATTCAAATCCGAATGATCAAAATTATCTCCGTTGAACTCATCTACAGACATACCAAGTGAACCTGCACCTGCGTAAACGTTAAATTCGCGTTCCTCAAAGAAACCTGTGGTAGAAGCACACATATTTTGATATGCATAGTTTTTACCAATGACGCCAGTACCAGTTTTTGGATCATAAGGTTTCCCTATTCCAGATTGCAGCAGTAATCGAACATTATTTAACACATAACTTGTTACAGCTACTACTTCAGCCGGTTGAATGAACTCTTCACCTGATTGCGTATCGATAAATCGTACCCCAGTCGCTCGATTTCCTTCATGCAATATTTCAACAACATTTGCATGTGTTCGTAAATCGAACTTTCCTGTCTTTTCCGCTACTGGAAGAACTGTCACGGTTGGATCAGCTTTTGCGCCGTATTCACAACCAAATCGCTCACAGAATCCGCAATACTGACATGCAGCACGGGCAATACCATCAGGGTTTGTATAGGCTTCAGATAAATTAGCAGATGGTTGTGTAAATGGTTTATAACCTAGATTCTCGCTGGCTTCCTTAAATAGAGTCATTATTGGCGTATGTTTCATTGGACCCGTAGGATATGGATTTGAACGTGGCCCACCATGGGGATTTTCTTCTCCTGAAATACCTGCCATTTGTTCAAATTGGTCAAAGTAAGGTTCAAGTTCGTCGTAAGTAATTCCCCAGTCTTGAAGTAGCATATCTTCTGGAATTTTATTTTTTCCATAACGTTCTTCTGTCATGGTTCTTATTTGGAAATCATAAGGAAGAAATCTCCACGTTTGACCGTTCCAGTGGACCCCGGAGCCACCTACATCCGTCCCCAATAAGAAAGAACCATATTGACGCATTGGAAGAGCTCGCATTTTTTCGTTATTTCTAAATGTAATTGTTTCTTTGGATAAATCCTGCATCAAATCGTATCGTAATGCATAGCGTAGTTCATCATGGACCATTATAAAATCGGATGTTTTGCGCCCTTTCCCACGTTCAAGACCAACTACTTGGTATCCTTTTTTTGTTAGTTCTGCAGCTAAAATACCGCCTGTCCAACCTACACCTATTAACACAACATCCGTTTTAGGTAATGTCGTTGCCATTCTCTATCACTCCTGTATTTTGCTATTAATTTTTAATTGCAATCAATGATTATGTTGTGAGGATAAAGATTTTGGCTCAATTTCCTCAAACTCTTCTTGTTCAATCATATTAAAGTAACTCATTTGATGACCTGGGTATTTCTTCAATTCCCATCCGGCCATACCTGCATTTCCACCATATAATGGATCTGCATATACGCCTTCAATTGTTGTGGAACGAAGTAAATTAAAGAAGTAATTCGAAGAAACTCCTTTCATCTCAACATTTCCTTCTTGGAAGTCCGTTAATACTGCATCTTGCTCTTCTCCAGATAATTCAACGAAAGGTTTTTCATATTTCTCAACACTATGATTTTCAATCGTTTCAAGCCCAACAGTAAAGATTTCTTGTCGATTTAAGCTACCTTGATACCCTTGTGTTTCTTCGCCCGGGTAGAAAGGACCGGCCATATATTCTTTTGCATTTATTCCCCAACCACTTGCTAATTGATGGTCAATAAAATAAGCTACCAATAGTTCTTGTGCTCCTGGGCCGTTATCATCAGCTGGGAAGATTCTTTCCACGGCTGCATTAGTAATATCAAATTGATTAGGTGTAAAGAACATAAGTGCAGCATTCGGATTTGCATTTCCTGTTCCTTGTGGAGTTGGTGCTTTTTTTGGATCTTCCGTTGTCGTCGTTTCATTTGTTTCTCTACCTATTAATGTTCCTACCGCACCACCGACAATTAATCCTCCGACTGTTAAACCAGAACTTTTAAGAAATGATCGTCTGGATGTACGTTTCTCTAATAGTGGATCCTTTTTATCTTGATCTGCCATAAAGTTACCTCCTAATTTAACTTTGAAATGTATAAACTACTCTATCTACTTGAAAAGGAAACTAATAAAATATAGTTCACAAGTATTTTGTATCAAATTTTCTTTTTAATACTGTTTAATCCAAAATTTTAACCAAAAATCCATGTTTTATCTAAATAGCACTGATTTGGAATTTTATGTATAAAAAAATCGACCCATTCAGGGCCGATTCTTTTAAAAAGATTTAGTCTGCTTCATTATTTGCATCGTTATTTTGTCCTTCATCTGTAATGCCTTGACCACCAACATCATTTGTAACAGGTGGCTGTTGCTCAGAATTTTCACCTGTATTACCTTCCGGTTCATTTTCTAATTGAGTATCTGTTGATGTATTATTATTCGTATTATCGTTTTGTCTCAAAGAATTCTCCTGAACCTCTTCTAAATCTTCCTCAATAACTTCAGTCGTTTCGTTAACATTATCGCTTGTTTCTGATGCATTGTCTGTATTACAGCCGACAAGTGATAACATGAGCATTAATAGGAATGGTGCATACCAAAATTTTTTCACTGACAAAACCTCCATAATAATTTGGAATTATTATGTGAGCTTTCAGAATTATTATTCGTTAAATTAATCAATTGATAAATATTAATACAAATCAACAAAACCATTTTATATAATGAACTTTTTGGCAGATACCATTTTTAATGAGGATAGATTAAATAACTTTTAATTTTGAAAAGTTATTAAAGCTCTTTCTCCTAAAATTGGGTATTGTGAATAAAAATAACCGACTAATAGCAGGAGGAAGAATAGGATAAATGCGATTAAATTTCGTTTCTTCAAACTATCAGCTCCTTTAAAATGAATGGTTTTCCCCAGTAGCGAATGATCCATATATTTCATATTTCTATGAGATTCGCGATAATTCCTTTTATTCCTACAAAAAAGAATAAAAAATAATGTTCCTTAGAGCTTTTTAAAATCAAGTTTCACCCTCTAAAAACAAAAAATCTCGCCAGTTATAAACTGACGAGCTCGACTACTTCATAAATTCCATAACTTGACTTCTCACCTCATCCATATCGATCAGTTTGCCTGGACAACTTTTCTGTACTCCCTTTAGTTCACGGTGTCCCAACACTTGATCTGGCTGTATATTATATAGTTTTAACATATAATTGCTTAACCAAAGAAAGGATGTCCATTGTTCATTCGTCGGCACTTCCATATCAAAGTCCCCTGTCATACAAATTCCAATGGAAGTTCTATTATATCCATATGCATGTGCGCCAACATGTTGTCCTCTTCCTTCAATGATGGATCCATTTTTTTCTATGAAATAGTTATAGCCTATTCCACTCCAACCTCGCTCTTTTTGATGAAATTCATGACATTCTTCTGCTGTCATGTGTTCTCGGGAAGTATGGTGAACAATTATATTTTGTACTGTTTCTAATGGTTGGAATGATTCTAAAAAGTGAAAGTTCTTTTTTATAATATTCATGTGTCTCCTACTGCATCATTTGTCAGAATTCTTGTTTCAACTATATCATGTACTATTTGTATCTAATTTTATTCCATTTAAAATCAAGTCCATATAGATACTGACAAGTTCTTCTTCTGACACTTCACCTTCAGGATTAAACCAATTATAAGAACGGTTAACCATGCCTAAAATGCCAAAAATGACAATATCACTTCTTAGATGTTCCCTGAATTCTCCTTTTTCAATACCTTCTTCAATTAATTTCTGGAGATTAATGCGAAATTCTTTTCTATAGCCATTCACCAATTTTACTTGTTCTTCATCCAGATGGCGAACCTCTCTGTTAAATACTCTTGCACTTTTCCCATGCACCTTTATATTTCGAATAATTAAATAAATCAGCCTATTCATCTTCTCTTTACAGCTAATAAATGCATCATTCAAGATAACTTCTTGTTCTTTTAAAAGTTCCATAATGTAGTTTAAATGAATATCCCTTAATAACTCTTGTTTACTTTTGAAATAATAATAAAAGGTACCCTTGGTCACGCCAATAGTATCAACAATATCTTGTATGGAAGTTTTACTGAAGCCCTTCTTATCGAAAAGGTCTATACTTTCTTTTATAATTCTTCCTCTCATAATATTGTTCCCTTCGAAAAAAAGATTTCACTACATTTTTAATTCGACTCCCTTTCTATCACTAAAGAGATTCCTTGACCGCCACCAATACAAGCTGTTATTAAAGCAAATTGTCCAGCAGAGCGTTTCAATTCATAAACTGCCTTAGTTATTAAAATTGCCCCTGTTGCTCCTAAGGGATGTCCATGTGCAATTGCACCACCGTTGACATTTAGTTTTTCTGGATCAAATTCTAATTCACGATCACAAGCAATTACTTGTGCAGCAAACGCTTCATTTAATTCAATAATATCCATATCAGATAAAGAGAGGCCGAGCTTCTCCATTAATTTCTGCGTTGCAGGTACAGGGCCAATTCCCATGATGTTCGGGTCTACTCCTGCAACAGTTGAACCCTTTATAGTAGCAAGGGGTTGAATACCTAGTTCTTCTGCTTTTTCTCGTGACATGATGACCAATGCAGATGCTGCATCATTCAAGCCTGAGCTGCTACCTGCTGTTACGGTACCATCTCTTTCAAAGGCAGGCGGCAATTTGGCTAAGGCCGCTAAAGTCGAGTTCGGACGCGGATGTTCATCCTTGTTAAAGAGTATTGGATCGCCTTTGCGCACCGGAATACTAATTGGAACGATTTGCTCATCGAAACGGCCTTCCTCTATCGCTCTTGCCATCCTTTGCTGACTTTTTAATGAGTATTCATCCTGCTCTTTTCTTGTAATCTCGTATTTTTTTGCCAGGTTTTCAGCAGTAGTCCCCATAGCCGGGTTTCCTATTTCCTCAGGTGAGAGCAATGTTTTGCGATACTTTGGTGGAATGGAACTATAGGCTTGCTCAGGTCGTTCATATTGATAGGGTGCACGACTCATACTTTCAATACCGCCAGCAACATAAATATCCCCGGCTCCCGATTGAATAGCCTGAGCGGCTAATGCAACTGCATTGATACCAGATCCACATTGTCGGTCGACCGTTAGCCCTGGAATGTTCACAGATAGACCACCTTGTAAAGCCGTTAATCTAGCAATATTGCCACCACCGCTTAATACATTCCCTAAAATCACATCATCGATTAACTCAGGGTTTAAGTTGACTCGCTTGATAGCTTCTTTAATTACTTCTCCTCCATAAATATGTGCAGGTATGCTTGCTAGTGCTCCACCTTGTTTACCGATTGCCGTACGAACAGCCGATACAATAACAGCGTCTCTTTTCATTCATTCATTCCTTTCAGTTATTCATTTTGAATAAAATGGATTTGCCTCTTATTTTTTATTTAAATCGAGACAAACCCATTTTCATTAATAAAGTTCAAATTTAAGGTTTCCTTTTACCACATCTTTTTGCTTTTGGTTAATGGCTTTCACGTCAAAAATTAAAATTTGTTCAGTTTTCTCAACTAATTCTGCTTTTAGTGTCAGGACATCGTCCAAGAAAACCATTCCTGAGAATCGAATATTATAATCCCTGATAAACCCTTCTTCATAATAGGGGGTAAATAATTTTGAAAGATTCCCCATTGTCCACATACCGTGGGCAATTATTCCTGGCAACCCCGCTTTTTTTGCTTCTTCATCGATTGTATGAATCGGATTAAAATCACCAGAAGAACCGGAGTACTTGATAAGATCCATTCGGGATACGGGCTTTAAGGAAGTCTCAAGAGATTCTCCTATACCTATCTCATTTAAAACTGTCATACGTTTAAGGACCTCCTTACTGTTTCAGTAATAATTGTAATCGATTCTTCTGTGAAGATTAATTGACCGTTCGAATCTTCACCATATCTTTTCATTTTTAGAAAGCCCATTTTCCCTGTGCTACCTTCTTTTTCATAGTAATCTTCAATTTTCGAATAACAGTAGACTTCTTCACCTACTAACAAAGGTCTCTCGTAATGATAGATTTGCTCTCCATGGATTAACCCTTTTAAAGGCAGCTTTAGTCCTTCAATTGAACCCGACCTTAACACTCGCGGAAATGTAGGAGGTGCGATGTTCGTACCGAATCTAGATTGCTTTCCTGTTTCTTCATCTACAAAAATTGGGTGATTATCGCCAATTGACTCTGCAAAGCGTCTAACCAATTCACTTTCAACGACATTTCTAACTTTGATGGAAGTTAGACCAATATAGTCTTTATACATTTCGTCTCTCCTTTCTATTAATTTGTAGGTCCGCCCGCTACATAAATTACTTGACCGTTTACGAAAGAAGAATTTTCATCTGCAAAGAAGGCAACTGCATTGGCAATATCACTAGGTTTACCAACTCTGCCAACCGGGATTCTACTTGCCCCAGCTTTTAAGAAATCTTCAAAAGGTACGCCCATTCGTTGTGCAGTTGCTTTTGTCATATCTGTCTCAATGAATCCTGGTGCGACTGAGTTTGACGTAATTCCAAACTTCCCAAGCTCTCTAGCCAGCGTTTTTGTTAAACCTTGCAGACCAGCTTTTACAGTAGAGTAATTAGCTTGGCCAGGGTTCCCGAGTGCAGAAGTTGAAGAAATATTGATTATTCTTCCATACTTTTGCTGAACCATATATTTCTGTGCTGTGCGTGTTGTATTAAAGGCTCCTTTTAAATGAACGTCAATTACTTGATCCCAATCACTGTCCGTCATTTTAAACAGTAAATTATCTCGAATGATTCCCGCGTTGTTTACTAAAATATCAATTGAACCGAACTCTTTAACTACCTGCTCCATGGCAGCTTCTACTTCATCAGCTTTTACCACATTTGCTTGGATAGCTAAAATATTAATTCCTTTTTCCTTAAATTCCGCTTGAACTTCTTGCAAAGCTTCTTCATTTATATCAATAATGGCTATCTTAGCCCCATCTTCTGCGAAAGTCTCCGCAATTCCTTTGCCGATACCACGGCTGCCACCTGTAATAAATGCCACTCTATTTTCAAATCTTCCTGTCAAATCAAATTCCTCCTAAATTTATACTAAAATTATGTCCTAACATTCTATTAGCAGTTTTATAGAATTATTCAGATAAGCGTAATATTTCTTATAGTCCATAGCTTTTCATCGTTCATTTACTAAACGATATTGATAGACCCCGTTTTGTTTTTCAGCAATCACAATATTTCGCTCTTGTAATAAGTCCAGGACACTGACGATTTCAAACACGAATGTGATAACAGCCTTTTCGTATCTACCTCGATACATATCTTGAATGATTTCAAAACCTGTTGCCTCGCCTCCTGCTTTTTTCAAAGTGTTGATTACACGTTGTGTACGGTTTTCAATATTTCTTATATGTCCATCAATCGCTTCATTTAGATTGTCAATGACAGGGCCGTGACCTGAATAAGTTAGTCTGACAGGTAGTTTTCTGCATTTTTCTAAATTATTTAGGTATTGCAGTAAAGGTTTTGGTCGCTCAGTCCCTTGTATAGGTGCGTCTAAAAAAATCCCGCCATGGACCCCTTTAATGATGTTATCTCCACAAATAAACAGTTGTTCATCTGCATTATAAAGGGAGATATGATCTTGTGAATGACCTGGGGTTTCAATAACTTGAAACCCAGGTAAACCTGGTACGTAATCTCCTTCTTTGAGCACTCCATCCACCTTGGCAACCTCAAAGTAACCACGATGACCTTTACGATAGGCCCACTGTGTTGCCATTTCCCTTGTTAATCCGAATTCAATGAATAACTTCTCAAAAAATTCTGCGCTCCATTCTAAGTAGTTTTCATCTTTTAAAATCATTTCAGTATCTTTGTGGGCATAGATGGAAAGTGAGGGGTTCTTCTCCAAGATCCAATCAACCATACCCGTATGATCATTATGATGATGTGTTAATACAATTTGCTCGATATCAGAAATGCTAATACCTAAACGATGAAGGCCACTGTTTAACTCTTTCCAGCCCTGTTCATTTTTTAACCCGGCATCAATCAGTGTTAATTTCTCTCCAAACACAACATATGAATATACTGGACCAATGGGAAAGTTGGTTGTTAGCTCCAATCTTTCAACTTTATGCAAAGTACTCAATCCCTTTTTTATAAGAATGTGTTCTCACATACCTTTCGGAAAACTATTTATTTAAGGAACTTAAATGCTTTCAAACTAGTAGCTAAAATGATTATTTATCTAACCAAACATCCTTCAAATATCCGTATCCATATGAAGCATGTGGATAAGAATCTTTTATATAAGCGTGTCTAGGTGTTTTTGTATAATAAGTAGAAAGTGGTACAGGGTTAACTAGATTTTCTAAAACATATCTTTGAATTTCATATACATATTCTTTTCTCTCTTCCACGTCTAAAATAAGTCTTTGTTCATCAAGCATTTTGTCTAATTCCGGATCACTAATGTTGTACCAATTCCGTGATCCGTTTGTGTGCAGCTGCGTACGAAGCCACTCATCAGGCTCCTGGAAATAAGTTTGATATCCAACGCCCATGTCATAATCCACGTTTGGCCATCTTTCAGAGAAGTAAGTTGCATATTCAACGATTTCCATTTCAACATTAATGCCGATATTTCTTAAATCTTCCGCTACCCACTGAGCGACACGTACTAATTGTTCTCCGTATCCATTTGTTACAATCATCGTCGTATCAAATCCGTTTGGATAACCAGCTTCTGCCAGCAGCTTTTTGGCTTCCTCAGGGTTATATGGTAGTAGTGCTTCCCTTTCTTCCAAAGACAATGCCCAATCACCTAAAGATGGATTGACAGGTCCACTCGTTTCACCGCCTCCATAAATGGCCTCTACCATTGATTGACGGTCTACTGCCATACTAATCGCTTTTCGAACTTTTATATCATTAAAAGGTTCTCTTTCCATATTCATATATAACTGTTCCTGAGTTGCAAACAATGCTTCAAAAATTTCTACATCAGAATTTGTTTTTTGAAGTTGAGTTAGTTGCTCCGGTGATAAGGCACCGATAGAATCTGCTTGACCGGTTCTAAAAGCAGCAATACGGGAACCTTGGTCTGGAACAACTTTATAAATCACTTCATCTAAATATGGCTTTCCTTCTTCATAGTATTTTGGATTTTTTGTATATGTTGCCTGCACATTATCTTCCCACTCTTCTAATACAAAGGGGCCCGTTCCTATTGCATCAGTGGCTAAATCCACTTCACCATCCACTGCTTCTTTTGGTAAAATCCACATAAAATGATTCGCCATAAAGTTTAAGAATGGAGCGAATGGTTGCTTTAATGTAAAGACAACCGTTTGTGGATCTTCAGCTACGACACTTTCCACTTCCGAGAGCATAGCTGCTTGATGCCCTGGTAGATTAATAATTCTTTCCATTGTCGCTACTACATCCTCTGATGTAACCTGTCTACCATTTACCGGTTCTTTATCATGCCAGTACGCCTCACGCAGATAGAATTTATATACTTTTCCGTCTTCGGAAATTTCCCAACGCTCTGCAAGATCCGGCACTACATTATAATCTGTATAGTCAACACCTGGCCCAGTTTCATAGGAAACTAGCTTGTTATAAACTAAACCTGCCATCATATGCGTGTAAATTGAAGACTGTTTATGTGGATCGAGCATATCCGGATCAGCAGCAGATAGAATTGTATATGATCCACCACTCTTAGGTTCTGAAGATTCTGTTCCTGGACTCTCTGTTGTCGTTTCATTTTTTGTTGTGTCAGAGGAGCATGCACTGATTACTAGCAGCAGCAATCCCAAAATCAAGAGGCTTACAATTGATTTCAACTTTTTATCCATAACCATTTCCTCCTATGAAATAGCAATCTCTTTTTAAACTCTAAGACATCTTTGGATCAAGGAAATCACGAAGTGCATCCCCAAATAAGTTAAAAGCCAAAACCAATATACTTAAAGCTAATCCTGGGAAAAGAACGAGCCACGGAGCACTTTCCATATACATGCTCGCATCACTAAGCATCAACCCCCATGAGGGATTCGGTGGCGGTGTTCCAATTCCAAGAAAACTAAGTGATGCCTCTGCAATGATGGTCTGACCAAATGCAAGACTTGCCATAACAATAATGGGAGCCATCATATTTGGTAAACCATGCTTCATGATAATTCTGAGTGAGCTTGCCCCTACTGAACGGGATGCTTCTACATAATTCGATTCACGGATTCTCAGCATTTCTCCCCGAACAATCCTTGCAAAACGAGGTACTTCTATGATGACAAGTGCGATAATGACATTTTGGATTGCAGGTCCTAATAGTGCTGCGATAAATAAAGCTAGTATTAAAGCCGGTATGGACATAATTGCGTCCATAATTCGTTGAATAATCATGTCAACAATTCCACCAAAGTAACCTGATACCATACCAATCAAAGTTCCTAAAATTATTGAAATAACTACTGTTACAATTCCAACAAGTAACGATATTTGAGAACCATAAACAAGTCGACTGAACACGTCTCGACCTAAGTCATCAGTTCCCATCACATGCTGTGCATTTGGAGCTGCCAGAAAAGCGGCACGATCCTGACTTATAGGGTCATAAGGTGCAATGATTGGAGCAATGATTGCAACCGCCACCACAACAAGGATAATTAAAAGAGACACGAAACCAATTTTTTGAGTGATGATAAAGCGTTTGCAGTCCTGTTTGAGTTTTCTCAAATGCAGATTCTTACCCGCCTTTATCCTCTCATTTGGCAATTCAGAGTCTAATTGAACTTGGGACATGCGAATCACTTCCTTTTCTTGAAACAAGAATATTGAAGAACTATATTATTTAGCTCTAATTCGTGGATCTACCCAGCCATACATAACATCCACAACCAAATTAACTAGTAAAAACATCGCACCAAACACCAATACTGTTGATTGAACAATTGGGTAATCCCTTATTAATACTGATTCAAAAATCAAACTGCCTAGTCCTGGAAGTGCAAAAATCGATTCAAGCACAACTGTTCCACCAAGCAAATAGCCAATTTGTAAACCGATCAAGGTAATAACTGAAACTAAAGAATTTCTAAGCGCATGCCTGAATATAACAATTCCTTCTTTTGCACCCTTCGCGCGAACTGTTCTGATGAATTCAGAATGCAATACTTCAAGTACCGCAGATCTTGTCATACGAACAATACTTGCACTAAGTGTTATAGCTAAACAGATTGCCGGTAAAAACATTTGTTGCAAGTTTACAAAGGGATTATCAACAAAAGATTGATACCCTAATGGAGGAATCCAGTTTAACGCCAATGATAGAACGGTTAGTAATATTAGCCCTAACCAAAAATTTGGAATAGATAAACCGCCTATTGAAATTATTTTTAAGAAGTGATCGATAAAGGAATTCTGTTTAACTGCTGAAATGACACCAATCGGTATTCCAATGATAATGGCTAAAACGATTGACATAACTGCCAATTGAATGGTCACTGGCAATCTTTCCAGTATAATTTGTGATACTTGTTGACCTGACCAAAGCGAATTTCCTAAATCTCCTTGTACAGCTTTCGATACCCAATCAACCAGTTGGCCTAGTACACTCTTATCAAGACCCATTTCCGCCTTCAATGCGTCCATTTGCTCGGCAGTAGCCCCGGAATTAGCCAATTGTAGTGTGACAACATCACCAGGAACTGCTCTCATGACGATAAAAATAAAAGTGGTCATGATGAATAGAACGAATATTCCGAAAATTAAACGTCTAACGATATATTCAATCATGCCTTTGCTCCTCTCCATAGAGATGACATGAAACGGTATGACCTTCAGAAATGGCTTTTAATTCAGGTTTTTGATGTTTGCAGACATCCATTGCAGCCGGACATCGCGTATGGAATTTACAACCACTTGGTGGGTTTGATGGACTTGGTACTTCTCCTCTTAATATAATTCTCTCAGGTTCAATTTCCGGGTTCGGTACTGGTACGGCCGAAATAAGTGCTTTTGCATATGGGTGCAGAGGCTCCTTGAATAAGGTATCAGAATCAGTCACTTCAACAATTTCACCCAGATACATAACCGCAATTCTATCGGAAATATATTTGACCACATTCAAATCATGCGAGATGAACAAATAGGATAATCCCATTTTAAGTTGAAGATCTTTCAAGAGGTTCAAAATTTGTGCTTGAACAGAAACATCTAAAGCAGATACTGCCTCATCACAAATCAAGAGATCTGGTTCAGTTGCAAGAGCTCTGGCAATACCAATTCTTTGTCGTTGCCCCCCAGAGAATTGATGCGGAAATTTATGCATATCATTTTTAGATAATCCTACAATTTCAAGCAACTCTGCTACCCGTTGTATTTTAGTAGATCCTTTTGCTAAATTGTGAACTTCTAGAGGTTCACCAATAATATCCAAAATTGTCATTCTTGGATTTAACGAGCTATAAGGATCTTGAAAAACAAATTGAATACGTTTTCTTATCCCTTTTTTATCTTTTCGATTTGCACTTGAAAATTGTTTCCCGTCAAAGCTGACTTCTCCATTCGTTGAATCAATCAGTCCTGTTATTAAGCGTCCGACTGTTGACTTCCCACAACCCGATTCTCCAACAAGACCAAGAACTTCGCCTTTATGAATATTGAGTGATACCCCATCAACTGCCTTCACGTGACCTACTGTTCTTGACAGAATTCCTTTTGTTATTGGAAAATATTTTTGCAAGTTATTTACATCTAACAGCAATTGTTTACTGACAAGATGTTCATTCACTTCAAAGTCAGACTCTTGCTCTTCTATTAAAGCAGGGATATCCCTCTTTTCCTGAAGATTTGGATCGGCCATCCAGCACTTACTAACCCGATTGACAGCTACCTCAAAAAGTGGGGGCTCCTCACTTTTACATTTTTCTGTAGCAAGAGGACACCTAGGGTGAAAACGGCAGCCGGATGGTATTTCTTTTAAACTTGGCACATTCCCTTTTATTGTTTGTAGCCTGCGGTTTTTATCAGTATCTATTTTGGGGATACTTTTCATTAATGCTTCAGTATAGGGATGTTGTGGTTTATGAAATAACTCCTTAACATAAGACTGTTCAACAACCTGGCCGGCATAGACAACAACCACTTTGTCCGCCATTTCAGCTACAACTCCCAAATCATGCGTAACAAGAATAATTGCTGTTCCAAATTGTGATTGCAAGTCTTTCAGTAATTGCATAATCTGCGCCTGAACCGTTACATCAAGAGCTGTTGTCGGCTCATCTGCTATTATTAAGTTTGGCCTGCAAGCCAGAGCGATCGCAATCATTACCCTTTGTCTCTGACCTCCGGATAGTTGATGAGGATACGCGTCAATTCTGCTTTCCGGGTCCGGCAGTCCAACTAATTTTAATAATTCAAGCGCACGCTCTCGTAGTTCACTTTTGCTTAGGTCTTCATGAATTTTTATCGTCTCGATAATCTGATCCCCAATGGTATAAACAGGGTCCAAGCATGTCATGGGATCCTGAAAAATCATCGCAATTTCGTTACCTCGAATTTTTCGAATTTCTTCATTACTTAAGTCTTTCAAATTTAGATCATTGAATAAAATTTTACCTGAAGTTACTTCACCATTACTATCTAGTAATCTTAAAATGGAAAGTGCCGAAACACTTTTACCAGATCCTGATTCTCCAACGATAGCAACCGTTTCACCTTTTGATATACTAAAAGAAACACCATCAACAGCCTCTAAATTTCCCGTCCTCGTTTTAAAAACCGTTTTCATTTCTTCCACTTGCAAAAGTGTGGTAGAGTTTTGGGCCAATCAAATTCCTCCTTTCAAGTTTATGACATACCATTAATTGTCTAGAGAAAGTGCGGCAAATTGTTCTCGCAACTTCGTTTTCAATATTTTCCCTACACCATTTCTAGGAAGTTCATCAATAAACTCAATATGACGCGGCGTTTTATATTTTGCTAAATTCTTTTGGCAGTATTCTATTATTTCTTGTTCGCTTACAATTGCGTCCGTCTTCTTCACAATACAAGCAAGAATTTCTTCACCCATTCGTTCAGAGGGAACCCCTATTACGGCAGCCTCCAGAACTGCCTCATGTTTGACCAGCAATTCTTCCAAATCCCGAGGGTAAACATTAAAGCCACCTCGAATGATTAAATCTTTTTTACGATCCACTATATATAAATAACCCTCTTCATCTACCTTTGCCATATCACCAGTATGAAGCCATCCATTTACCAAAGTCTTTTTTGTCGCTTCTTCATTTTTATAGTAACCTGGTGTTACATTATCACCTTGGACTAATAATTCTCCTACTTCACCAACTGGTACCTCTTGCCCTTGTTCATCGACAATTTTGATATTTACTCCCGGCATCGGAAGACCTACAGAACCTTCTTTGATTGGCATATTATTACGTTGGGAAGCAACACCCGGAGAAGCTTCAGAAAGTCCATAAGCATCTCGTACTTCTGCTCCAAATCTTTCTCTAAATTTATGGCGTAAACTGATCGCCAAAGCTGCGGAACCCGAACCTACTGTTTCTAGACTCGACAAGTCATATTGTTCGGCATTGGGATGGTACAGCATAGCATGCACCATTGCAGGAACAGCTGCAAAAGATTTCACTTTATGCTTTTCAATTACTTTAAATACTTCTTCTGCATCAAATTTGGAGAAAATAACAACAGAACTGCCAAGCAAGAACATGCCGTTCATAATTCCAAACCCATAGATATGTGCTAGGGGAAGAACACCTATCGTAGTTCCTCTAGTATCCTCTTCATCTCTCAGTGCCAGCCCTGACATAGAATTCGCATATAGATTTTTATGTGTTAGCATAACGCCCTTTGGAGCACCAGTTGTACCGGAAGTATATAAAATAACGGCAACATCCGATTCTTTCATTTGCAACGAATCATTTTCATAGAGTGGCATATTTGACAGTGCCGTATCCCACTCAATCACATCGATTCCTTCTTTTAAGTCGGTTTCATTTGGTTGATCGATACAAATAATTTTTGGTTTAACACTCAAACCATTTGTTGCGCCGATTATTTTCTGCAAGAGTATGGAAGAAGTTATGACCACTTTTGCTTCGGAATTTTTCAAGATAAAGTTAATTTCATTTTCGTGTAAGAGGTACATGACAGGAACAATGATACCTCCTACTCCTAATACTCCTTGGTATGAGAAGATTACTTCTGGACAATTCGGCATGCAAATTAATACCCGTTCCCCTTTTTCTACTCCTAGAGAATGAACTAGACTTGAGACTTTTTTGCAAATGATTTCCGTCTCACAATTCGTATAAGTTTTCTCATTATAGTAAAGAAGGTTATACTCACCAAACTTTTCAATATTTTCACCCAATAATTCAGTTAGTAGCATGTTACCCTCCTGATTTTATTTACTATTTTCATAATAAGGTTAACTATCAAATGCGCCTTGGCGTATTTGCGACTGCAGCAAGTTTTCGTCGCAGTCAAAACATATGCGCCCAGATTTTTATCGATCCTGCTCGATAGACTTCCGCTAAACAATCTGTGGCATCCGCCGGAGGCTTTAACTTCATTCAGCCAAGGGTTATACCCCAGCTGTATGGATTATTTCTGCCCTCATCACACCACATAAAGAAGTGGCAAAATTCTTCTGAATGAAGTTAAAAACGCTTTCATTTTAAGGAGCCAACTATTCGCTAATTATGAGTTACTAGTGTCTTTTTGTTCAGGTATAGCAATTTGAATTTTCTGCTGATAAGTGGTTAAAAATGCTATGCCGATTAGAAGTGCCGTGATAATTGCGGAAGTTATAAATGGAGCTGATGCCAAGAATACAAATACCCATCCCCCCCAAAGAGGACCTAGTATTCTCCCAAGACTATCCATAGAATTTTGGAGTCCCATTGTTATGCCTTGCCCCATCTCGTTACGTTTCGATAACATCGCAATCGTAGTAGGACGTACCAAGGACTGACCAAGACCGGTTAGTATACAGCCTAATATCGCTACCCAAATAAATGGTGCAAAACTGATAAAGCAATATCCAACCGTTGTAATGACTAAACCCATTTTTGTAATAGTTTCTTCATCCCATAATTCGTAGCATTTCTTAAGCAAAAAGAATTGCACGATGACAGAAATGCCTGCTTGTGCACTAAAGGCAAGACTGACAAATGCAGGGGTAGCATCAAAACGTTCAATCATGAAATAACCTAGTAGCCCAAAGAAACTGGAGGCAGCGATCGATAATCCTAAAATAATTGTATAGTGGTTCCAATAACCCGGTTTTGCTATCATTAAAATAGATTTCCAAAAGGAGATCGTTTCCTTTTGTGAAGATGACTCATTCTCATCATCACTGATCATCTTGTCTTGAATGTAAAAGTGCGCAAATGGAATTGTAATCAATGCTAGAGAACCTGCAATAATGAAAGGAACAACTACGCCCAAAGGAGAAAATAACCCCCCTATGGCAGGACCACATAAAAAACCGAGACCATTCACTGCGCCCATTTTAGCTATGGATTCATTTCTAAACTCTTTCTTAGTTTGGTCTGCTACCATCGAAAAAGCAGCAGGGTGAGCACCAGATGAAATTGCTGCACCAATTAGTCTCACTAATAATAATTGCCAATAATTTTGTGCAAAAATTAACATAAGGAAGGCTATGCCAAAACCAAAAACCCCCATTATTAACACTGGTTTTCTTCCTATTTTATCAGCCAAACGACCCCATATTGGTGAAGTAATCATCTGTGCAATAGCCCAGACAATAATTAATGAGGACATCTGGACTGATGAGAGATTTAAATCGTCTGCTAAAAATGGCAATGTAGGAAGTACTATTCCATAACCTGTCATCGTTAAAAACATTATGAATCCTAGTAAAAAGAATGCCTTCCTATCCATCATAATTTTTCATCTTCTTTCACTTTGATAAGTAAAGCACTAGTTGATCGAAATAACTTGCGAAAGCAACTGGCCGACAAAACGCCACATCTTGTGAGGATGTTGCAACTTTCCATCCATATACTTTATTGAGAAGTGCGAAAACAGTATGCTATCAAGACGGTTTCCAGTTGCCTTCGAGGAGCGAATACCTGCAGCAGCTACGCATTTTTCAAAAGCTTATACTTTATCTTTAAAAAAGAACGGAAGATGATTGATTCTTCCGTTTTGTATTTTTCTCAGGATTATTTACCTAAATCAAATTACTTCAAAATATGGAAGAACGAGGTCATCCTCTACCGTTTTAAATACTACTGACACACGATTATCTATTGCAATAAGATCCCTATCACCAAGAATTCTTGTCATCATTCTTACTCCCTCATCAAGTTCAACAATGCCTACGACAAACGGAGTTTCACCTTTGAACGGTCCAAAAGCTTGGTGCACAATTGTAAAACTATATATTTTACCTGTTCCTACCGCTTCTTGCCAGCTTATATCTTCTGAAAAACAATGAGGGCATATAGATCTTGGATAAAAGATAGACTGGTGACAATCTCCACAACACTGAATGAGCAGTTTCTCTTCCTTTAACCCATTCCAATATGGTTTTGATTCTTCATCGATTGCAGATTGAATCAGATCTTTTATCATTTAATCCCTCCCTAAAATTACAGTTGACGTAGAGGAAAGAACTCCTCCTGTACCATGCACTAATGCAATCTTTGCATTATCTATCTGTCGTGCACTACATTCACCTCTTAATTGACGAGCAGCCTCGATTAATAAAAAGATTCCATACATTCCAGGATGGCAATAGGATAACCCTCCGCCATTAGTGTTCATAGGGAATTCTCCCCCTGGGGCTGTTCGCTGACCGCTTACGAATGCACCGCCTTCACCCGGTTTGCAAAAACCTAGCGCTTCAAGAGTCAATAATACCGTTATAGTAAAAGAATCATAGATTTCGGCGACATCTATTTCATCATGGCTAATACCGGCCATTTCGAACGCTCTTTTGCCAGATTCACGAGCACTTGTAACGGTCAAATCAGGCATATTGGTAATCGTGTTGTGGGAATGTGCTTCGCCGTGACCCAATATCCAAACAGGATTTTTTCTTAATTTTGTTGCCACGTTTTTAGAGGCAACAATCACTGCACCACCACCGTCCGATACTAAACAGCAGTCTAATAAATGCAAGGGTTCGGCAATTTTCCGCGAATTCAGGACATCCTCAATCTCTATCGTTTCTTTCATGTAAGCCTTTTCATTCAACACTGCCCATTTCCTAGTTGCTACGGCGATTTCTGCCAATTGTTCTGATGTTGTCCCATATTGATGCATATGTCGCATCGCGGCTAAAGCATATGCTCCGACAGGTGTCGGCAAACCATATGGCAATTCATACTGAGCTGTAAGCGGCGATTTAAATGTCGAATTAGACGGATTTGTTCTGTTTGTGCTTCCATAAGTAATGAGTGCCACTTCGAATAATCCAGCCTTTATCCCCGCTACAGCATGCCCTACATGAGCCTCAAAAGAGGAGCCCCCAATATTAGTTGAATCTGTATACTTTGGTTGGATTCCAAGATATTCAGCCAACATTAGGTTTGGTGCCCATGCCCAATTTCCTGCAGTGAACACAGCATCAATATCGTTTTTTGTTAACCCGGCATCATCCAACGCTAATTTTGCTGCTTGGGCTTGAAGTTGCAACACATTTTTGCCGGGGGTTTTTCCTATATCAGACTCAGCAACACCAACAATGGCCGCAATTCTATCAGATCTCATATTTGCCCCCTTTCTATAGGGTTATATAAATTTTGGCTAACAGTATATTCATTCAAGGGTATAAATCGTAACTAACCGGTTAGTATCAGTACGGCATAATAACTGACTGGGTAGTATGTTAACAAAGCAAGTGATCACGAGGTTATCTTAAAGCAACTCCCCAACTTTTGCATGCCCTTTTATTAGATTGCGTGCAATCGTACGGCGTTGAATTTCGTCAGTACCTTCAAAAATACGATGTAATCTTAGTTCTCTATACCAGCGTTCAATCGGTAACTCTTTTGTATAGCCCATACCACCATGAATTTGTAATACACGATCCACTACCTCGTTTGCCATAATTGCTCCATTTAATTTCGCCATTGATGATTGATGACGTGCGTCCATGCCATTTTCCGCCATCCATGCAGCTCTAAATACAATCCATTTTGCCGCTTCAATTTCAACAGCTGAATCTGCAATCATCCATTGGATTGCTTGACGTTCTGCAATTGGTTTACCGAATGTCACACGAGTTTTTGAATAATCAATCGCGATTTGTAATAATCGTTCTGCTGCTCCGATTGCACCCGCCGGAATCATGTAGCGTCCTTGACCAATCCATTGCATACCCAGGTTAAACCCTTGACCTACTTCACCTAAGATATTTTCTTCTGGAACACGTACGTTATCAAATACTAGAGTTGCTGGTCCCCACTCACCCATTGTATAGATATATTCTGATTTCCAACCCATTTCTCGGTCTACAAGGAAGCAAGTAACTCCACCATTAGCACCTTTTTCTTTATCTGTTACGGCGAAAACCATCGCAAAATCCGCTTCATTTCCGTTTGTAATGAAAACCTTTTCCCCATTTAAAACCCAATGATCTCCATCTTTTACAGCTGGCATTTGTATTCCCCTTGCATCAGATCCTGCACCAGGTTCAGTTAAAGCAAAGCAGGACCGTCTTTCTCCATTGATAGTTGGAATTAAATACTTCTGTTTCTGTTCTTCATTACATAAATAGAGAATATTGTCAGCTGAACCTCCAAAGTTAAATGGAACAAAAGTTCTTCCTAGTTCCATTGCGATTAATACTGACATAATCGGCCCTAAATCAGCTCCACCATATTCTTCTGGCGTATTAATACCCCAGAAACCTATTTCTTTGGCCTTGTCTCTTAGTTCCTTTACCTTCTCGCGAGAAATACCTGGTCTACCTTCTCTTTCGTTTTTCAATACTTCTTGCTCTAAAGGTTTAAGTTCTTTATTTACAAAGTCTCGAACTGTTTTTTGAATCATTTTTTGTTCATCAGTTAGTGTAAAATCCATTTAAATACATCCCCTTAATAATAAATTTATTTGAGTATAAAATTGTCAAACAATATTCACAATTTCTTAGAATACTCAGTTACAACACGTTATGAATTTTCCAACTCACTTATGCAAAAAAATAAAAGCGTTTTCATTTCTCTATTATTACCTTCTCGACTTTCTGGAAAATAATGTGGTAGTAATTGATTGCGATAGTGAATACTCTCAACAAAGGAGAACGAGAAAAAAGCTTAGTTCCAATATAAGAACTAAGCTTCAGACTGTTGACAAACGCTCGTATGCTGCAATTAATGACATGCGCGAATGAACTTATAAATTACGAAATCAACAAGTGAAATATAATAAATAAGTTCACTTATCAATAACTTTAGGACATGAAATGGTGAATTGCTTTTAGAAAACTTTGTGGATCTTCCAACATTCCAAGATGAGCTGTGTTCGTCGCTATCTTTTGGATATTTGGATTTTTATTTTCAATAGGTTTAACAATTTTATCTTGGGAGCCTTCGATAATTAAAACAGGAATAGTAAGTTGTTCAGTTAAATCTCTCTGATTTGATCGTGATTTCATAGCTTCCAAAGCTAAAATTAACCCTTCTTCAGAAGCTTGGTAAGCTATATTTCGAGCAAAAACAATTGATTCTTTTTTCGCATTATTACTAAAAAATGCATCGATTATTTGATCAACAAATTGTTTGACCCCAATTTCAGGAATCTCGGATTGTTGATTGGTTCGTTTTTCTATTTGTTCTTCTGTATCAGATACATCAGATGAATAAGCTAATATTGCCTTGTTAATTGGAGCTATATTTTTTTCAAGTGCTGCTAAAACAATATAACCTCCTAAAGAATGACCAAGCCAACTTGCATCTGAGACATTCTCATGACGAAGAACTTCTGCTATCTCATTCGCATAATCATAAACGGAATAGCTTTTCTTTTCTATTTGACTTGTACCATGGCCAGGTAAATCAACAGCGATTACATCGTATTCTTCTGTCAAATCCTCCATTACACTAGAAAAAATCTCTTTTGCTCCTAAAAAACCATGCACTAATACAAGTGTTTCCCCTGTCCCTTTTCTTATATAAGATAACATTTCAATTCTCCTCTCCAACTTCTATTTATTATTTTTTCCCTAAATCTAAATCGAGAAAACAAAATAAGCAGCAACTATTTAAAAAATGGTCTTACAGATTTAATCGTTTGAATTGTCTAATTTTTATACTAATCATATATTCTCAACTTTAGCGTAAAATTAATAGTATAGAAATTTAATCTCTTTTGAATGGGGAATTTTGTGAATAAATATAAGAAAACTTTATTAATTGTGACTGCACTTTTAGTCGTATTTGCCGGATATACTCTATCAAAGTCGTTATTTATATCATCAAAACAACCTCCTCCGGCGCCAACTACAGTTGAACTTAATGAAGATGGAGCCGTTCAACGTTTTTCGAAAGCGCTCACTTTTAAAACTGTCTCCTATCAAGACCGTCAAAAATTTGATTTCAATGAGTTCAATCGCTTTATAGCTTTTTTAAGAGATAGTTATCCAAACGTTCACGAAAAACTAGAATTAGAGTTTATTAATGATTACGGGCTTGTGTATAAATGGATGGGGGCAAATCCAAATGAACAACCCATTGGATTTACAAGTCATTATGATGTCGTACCAGTACTTAGTGGCACGGAAAATGAATGGGAGTACGATCCTTTTAGCGGTTCCGTTAAAAATAAAATGATTTGGGGACGGGGTACGCTTGACGACAAAATTGGTGTCATTGGTATATTAGAAGCTGCAGAATACTTACTTAATGAAGGTTTTGCACCAACAAGAGATATCTATTTTATGTTCGGCTTTGATGAAGAAATTGGAGGAGAACTTGGAGCACAAGCAATAGCAGAAACTTTAAAACAACGCGGTATACAGTTTGATTTTATCCTCGATGAGGGTGGTGCCATTGTCGAGAATATGGTACCAGGCGTGGATCAGCCAGTAGGAGTAGTTGGCATTTCTGAGAAAGGTAGTGCAACAGCAACCATTTCCATAAAAGGTAGTGGAGGACATTCCTCACAACCTAAAAATCGAACAAATATCGGAAGAATTGCTAGTGCAATTTCCAAATTAGAAGAAACACAATTTGATGGAAATTTAAGAGGTCCCGGCAATGACTTATTCGAATTTGTTGCTCCAGAGATGAACTTTGGCATGAAGTATGTATTTGCTAATAAATTTCTATTTAAACCTGTTATTGAACACATTTTGCTTCAAAAACCTGCAACGGCAGCACTAATTCGTACAACCATTGCCCCAACCATCTTCCAAGCTGGAGAACAATATAATGCATTGCCAGAAGAAGCCTCTGCAATTGTTAATTTACGTTTAATGCCGGGTGATTCGCTAGCAGATGTAAAGAAATTTATTGTCAACACAATAAATGATGCAGAGATTACAGTCACGGTTACAGGTTCAGAAGCATCTAATGTATCGTCTATAGACGGACCACAATTTAAATCAATTCAACAAGCAGCACGAAATGTCTATAATGAAGCCATTATCGCACCATATTTAATGTTTGCAGGTTCTGATGCAAAACATTATGACATGATATCCGATAATACTTATCGATTCTTGCCAATTGAAATAACCTCAGATGATTTAAACAGAATGCACGGTACAAATGAACATATAAGTATTAAAAATTATCTTAGTGCAATAAAGTTTTATATTGAAATTATTAAAGAAACAAATTAGTAGTTGGCAAGACTAAAAAGGTTGGATATTTTCCAACCTTTTACACTTAAATCTTATGAAGTTCTTACATATTTAAGATAATCTGTTGCAACGCGCTCATACCCCATTTGCCTAATCATCGCTGCTACGTTCCCTCGATGATAGGTTCCATGATTCACCATATGCTGAATCATTTCAGAAATACTATTCCTAAATTGTTCACCTTTTGTATTTTTATAATCTATTTGGCTTTCTATATTCTTATGTAAAAGATAATTGCGTAGGTCTGAATATAGGACAAATGATTCTCTTTCAATATCTTCAATATTCCTTATTGATTTAGCTGTTATGATTTGTATATCATTTGCTTTTTCTTGCATTCGAAGGAACCACGTTTCATCAGCTGCTAAAATATGGCCTATTGTCTTTTGCAATTACAGGAAAAACACTATTTAATTGATGGTTTAATAGGTCATTTGGCAGTTTTTTTAAATGTTGTGTTATTTGTTCATTTGCCCATAGATGATAATCGAATAGATGAAGAAAATAGTCTTTCAAAACCAAATCATTCCCTCCTGCATTCGATTAATACATAAAATTTGTTCACATTATGAAAAATACTATTGTTATGTTGAGTTAATTAATCATCAAAAAAGAAGTGTTGGTGAAGCCCGATCAAGATGTTTTGTCTAATTTTCTAAAACGAATTTGTTGGGAGATAAACACTAATATAAAATTGTACCTTACTGCTAGAAAGTGCTAAAGCTCTTAAAAATAAAGCATTTTGAGCAGTTAATGCTAATTCTGAATGTGCAGGAACAATTTCTTCAACTAGCACTTCTTCATCATCTTCAATACTTATTAACACGTCGTTATCAGACAAATTACGCGCAATTACGGTCATTAGAAGTGCCGCACGCATGGGTGATGCCGGAGCTGCATAAATGAGTGTATAATCTTGATTTTTGGGGGCTTCCTCAACTGTTTCCATTTCTTGAAAAAAAACAGAGGATTCTTCAAATTTCTCTTCATTTTTATTTGATACATTATTATCCTCAATGATTAATTTCTGCTCTTGACCAATAGTTGCGTTTACACAAAAATTTTGACCGATGATAAGCGAATTCCTCTCAAAAATTACTTCACCTTCAATACGATTACTTCCGCGATCATCATTTGTATCTTTATTGGAATTCCAGTCTAAACCCACTGTCAGCCCTCCTTCTATTTACTAGTAAATGCTGGTTCCAGTCAAATGGAAGGGCTAATCACTAAAAAATTTAAAAAAATGTAACAAGATTGATTTTTATTGAAGCATTTTTTAGTAAGTGAATTGCATTCTAAAAAAAGCACAAAATACAAAATGGAGGTGAAGAATCTATGGCTAAAAAATCCAGTACAACATTCAGGAAAATGAAAAAACCAAAAAACCATAATAGTCGCGAAGAAATTTCTCAGGAACAAAATTTTGAAAAAGCTTTAAAGAAGATTGAATACCAGGATAATAAAATTAACGATTAGCTTTTAAACAAAAGGTCTCTTTCATAGAGATCTTTTTTTATTTCGAAATAACATCATTTTTAAAATCATAAATAATATGCCCTCTTATTTAGATGTAAAAACGTATAATGAACACGTTTTCATACCATGATTTTACATTTTTAAGCAGTTGTTGATAAATCGTGAACTTTATGTGAATAACTTTTGAATAGATGGTGAACCTTTTGTGAATTCACCCTTAAAACAAAGATTTTACTATTTCTATGATTAAAATAGAGTTATAGTGATGGAGGAAGTCAACGGGTGATTTTCTTTTGACTAATAAGGGAAGGTGAATATCTTTATGAGAAAAAAATGGACATTATTAACGTCCATGATGGCACTTGTCTTTATACTAGCTGGTTGTGAACCACTTTTAGTGTTAGATCCAAAAGGTCCACAAGCTGAGAGACAAGCAAATGATATTTTGTTATCAATTGGCATCATGTCTGTTATTGTAATCGTTGTCATGGTCATCTTAGCATATATTCTATTTAAATATCGTGCTTCAAAAATGCCTGATGATTACGAACCACCACACATCCATGGAAATAAATGGGTTGAAATCATTTGTGTGGGAGTTCCTATATTAATAGTAGCTTACTTATCATTTGTTTCTGTAAAAAGTAATTATATTGTAGAATCAACACCAGAAGGTTATGAAAATCAAGAACCCTTAGTTGTATATGCTTCCTCTTCAGACTGGAAATGGCACTTTAGTTATCCAGAAGAAGGTATCGAAACGGTGAACTACCTATATGTTCCAACGGACCGTCCGCTAGAGTTTAAACTTTATTCTTACGGACCAATCACAAGCTTCTGGATTCCACAACTTGGTGGTCAGAAATATGCGATGTCTGATATGGTAACTACACTTCACCTAGCTGCTGATGAAGCTGGTGAATATATGGGTCGAAATGCAAACTTTAGTGGTAAAGGATTCGCAGAAAACACGTTTAATGTAACTGCGATGTCCCAAGCAGATTTTGATGAGTGGGTAGATGAAGTTCACGAAACTGCTGAACCAATAACTGAAAGTGAATTTGATAAATTATTAGAACCAGGCCATCTCGGCCAAATGACATTCACAGGAACACATTTAGAGTTCAGTCCTGCTCCAGAGCATGCACATAACGAAGTTTCTGATGAAGCTAACGATGGAAGTCACGAAGATTCTAATCACGAAAATCATACTGAAGAAGAAACAGATCACAGCGGTCATTAATTTGAAAAGATAAAACAAGTTTCATAGACTGGTATTTTATCTTGAAAGGAGAAAAAAGGATGGAATTCTTGGAATTCTTTGAGCGTTTTGCTATCCCTCATCCGAGCCCGGCTATTTATGCCTCAATGGTTGCCATTGCTTTAACTAGTATTGGAATTCTTGCAGGCTTAACATATTTCAAAAAATGGGGCTATTTATGGCGCGAATGGTTAACGACAGTCGATCATAAAAAAATTGGGATCATGTACTTGGTCTCTGCCCTACTAATGTTATTCCGTGGCGGCGCGGATGCTATTATGATGCGTGCCCAACTTGCTACACCCGATGCTAAACTACTTGACGCACAACACTATAATGAAATCTTTACAACTCACGGTGTTGTTATGATTATCTTTATGGCGATGCCATTCATCTTTGCATTTATGAACTTGATCGTGCCATTACAAATCGGAGCACGTGACGTGGCCTTCCCACGCTTAAATGCATTAAGTTTCTGGTTATTCTTTGCCGGAGCAATGCTATTTAATATTTCATTCGTAGTCGGTGGTTCACCAGATGCAGGCTGGACATCTTACTTCCCTCTTGCAGGAAATGATTTCAGTGAATCAGTTGGTACGAACTACTATATGCTAGCAATACAAATTTCAGGGATCGGCTCGTTAATGACGGGTATTAACATGTGTACAACAATTTTAAAAATGCGTGCACCTGGTATGACCCTTATGAAAATGCCAATGTTTACATGGTCTGCATTTATTGCGAACGTCATTATTGTTTTCGCTTTCCCTGTATTAACAGTTGCTTTAATCATGGGTACAACAGACCGATTATTTGCAACGAATTTCTTTACAACAAGCAACGGTGGTATGGATATGCTTTGGGCCAACTTCTTCTGGATTTGGGGACACCCTGAAGTTTATATCTTAATCTTGCCAGCCTTTGGTCTTTACAGTGAAATCATTTCAACATTCTCAAGACGTAACCTTTATGGCTACTCATCAATGGTCTGGTCGATGATTCTAATCTCCTTGCTATCGTTCTTAGTATGGACTCACCACTTCTTTACAATGGGTCAAGGAGCGCTGACAAACAGTATCTTCTCCATTACAACAATGGCGATTGCTGTACCGACAGGGGTTAAAATCTTTAACTGGTTATTTACAATGTGGAAAGGGAAAATCCGCTTTACAGTTCCAATGCTTTACTCTATTGGCTTTATCCCATTATTTACTATTGGTGGGGTTACAGGAGTAATGCTGGCGATGTCCGCGGCAGACTATCAATATCATAATACAATGTTCTTAGTTGCCCACTTCCATAACACAATTATTCCTGGTGTAGTATTCGCTATGCTAGCTGGTTTAACTTACTATTGGCCAAAATTCTTTGGGTTTATGTTAAATGAAAAAATCGGTAAAGTTACATTCTGGTTATTAACAGTTGGTTTCGTACTTGCCTTCTTCCCTATGTATCTTACAGGTTTAGATGGTCAAGCACGTCGTATGTACACTTATTCAGAAACAACTGGTTTTGGACCATTAAACATGCTGTCATTTATCGGTGCTGCTCTTATGGCAATCGGATTTGTGACTATAGTTTATAACGTTTACTATAGCTTTAAAAACTCGTCTAGAGATATCGGTAGTGACCCATGGGATGCTCGCTCATTGGAATGGGCTACTCACACGCCAGTTCCGGAATACAATTTTGCTAGAACACCACAAATCAGTTCAAGTGAAACATTCTGGGATTCAAAGAAAAATGGTCATGTATTGTTCAAAGGCGAAATCGAAGAAATTCATATGCCGAATAATAGTGGTGTTCCATTCATTATGGGTATGATTTTCTTTGTTGCCGGATTCTCATTCATCTTTGCTCTATGGGTTCCAGCATTGATATCTCTAATTGGTATCTTCGTTTGTATGGCGATGCGTTCTTTCGAAAAAGATCATGGGCGTCATATTTCTGTGAAAGAAATTAAAGAAACTGAAGAAAAACTTGGAGGTGCAAAATAATGCATATCGATAATTCGCAGCCTCTTGAGTATAGTACTCAACAAAATCAGTTAAATATATTAGGATTTTGGATTTTCTTAGGTGCTGAGATTATGCTGTTTGCTACCCTTTTCACAGCATACTTCACACTTGAAGGTCGTACGGGTTCTGGTCCGGCTCCTGCTGATATTTTTGAAATAACGCCAGTTCTAATCGAAACGCTTGTTTTATTAACAAGTAGTTTCACAATTGGACTTGGTATTCATGCAATGAGACTTGGTCGCAAAAATGCAATGATTACATTCTTTGCCATTACCCTACTGCTCGGTCTTTGTTTCCTAGGGGTAGAGATATATGAATTTATGCACTACTACCATATTGGGGCAACTTATCAAACAAGTGCCTTCACAGCAGCACTTCTAACAACATTAGGAACACACGGTGGTCACGTAACGCTAGGTTTATTCTGGGGAACATTCATCATTCTCCAAGTCAAAAAACGCGGCTTAACACCTGAAACAGCAAATAAATCATTTATCTTCTCTCTTTACTGGCATTTCTTAGATGTAGTTTGGATCTTTATCTTCAGCTTCATCTATTTGAAAGGAATGATGTAATATGAAAGAATTATTCCCAGCAAAACAGGTTATGGGCTTTGTTGCATCATTAGTACTTACTGCTGTCGCTTTATTGGTTTACTTTACCGATATGACTTATACAGTGGGTATGACGATTCTTTTGGCAACAGCCTTTATCCAGGCGTTCCTGCAAATTGTTGTTTTCATGCACGCTGGTGAATCAAAAGATGGTAAAGCAATCTATACAAATATTCTATATGCTGTAGTCATCGCCCTTGTTACGGTTTTTGGAACTTTGCTGATTCTATTATGGGATATGTAGGAAATATCAAAAAAAGCTTGAGATTTTTTCTCAAGCTTTTTTTATTTTATTTATTTTGCTATACTTTGTTGTGTTTTTTTAGATTCATGCTCTGATAGTAGATGTAAGAATAAAAACATTATAAATAAAGCTCCACCACATTTAGCGATTTCAATACCATACCAAATTGAGAAGTTTGCAAAGAAACTAGCAATCACAAGAAATATACCTAGAACTACAAGCATCCCAGAAAGTTTTGTGTATAAATTAAACATTTTTTAAATCACTCCTTCTTGGATTTTGATTATTTATATATATTATACCCCCTACTTCACAAATTAGCCACATTTTATTAACAATTTCGTCACACTTTATTCACCGATAATTTGTTTTTAGTTATTGACATTCCTTAACATTGTCGTTCTCTCGATTTTTTTATTAAGCAATAATAAAAGAATCGAGTTGAGTTAGATTTACGAGTTGTCATGCAACTAGTGAATGAAATGAAATCTGTTGTTATTCTATATATGAATAATAAAATGGAGAAGCAACGAAAACTTAGCTAATTAAAATCTCTTTAATTTTAACCCCCCCATTCATGAAATATAGGATCCTATTTCTAAAAAACATTACTTTCAAGTAGTTAGAGCGATTGTTTTACTTTGAGCTAAGACTGTATCCAAATATGCAGCTGATTTTTCTTTTATACTACGTATAGCATCCGATAATCGAGCGATAATTGAAACATCAAAGAAACATTCCCTTCAAAATAAGAATGGCTTAAGTTCGTTAAAAAACCGAACTTAAGCCAGATACTCATCCTCGAGCAAAATATAAAATATTTCATGTATACTATTTTAGCAATAGCTTAAATTATTTTACCAATTAATCACATCTATCTTTTGTAAACTTAGTATTAACAAAAGCAAACCCTTTTTTAAATTAAATTCTATAAAGCTGATAAAAAATTTGCGTTAATAGTTTTGCAACAACACTACCTGAATCAATTAATCCTAACGATTTATTTTCATATCTCGCTGCTCTACCATGCTTAGCTTCAAGCTGTTTCGTATTTTCTACAGCTTTTTCCGCTACTTTAACAGCCTTTTCAAAAGCATCTTTAAGATTTAAATCAGTTGTTTCCTTAAATGAATCTGCAATGGGTTGTAGCGTATCCAATATAGTTTTATCACCAATAGCTGCCTTGCCTCTTTTTTGAATGCCCTCTATCATACTTTCATAAAAAACTATAAAATCATCTTGATTGAGCTGTTCCTTACCCTTTAAATTCTTGCCAACTTGCATAAATCCAGAAGCCAATAAAGTCCCCATTGTAGAAGCTGCATTTTCTGTTATATCCATTCCCGCAAGATAAAAGAATTTCCCAACATCTTGCCCTTCAAATTCTTGATAGGTTTGTTGAAATGACTTCATTACCTTACTAAACGTAATTCCTAAATCTCCATCTCCATTTTGACTATCTAGGTTACATAAAATCTCCATGTTCTCATTTGCAATATGCATGCCAATCTCAATAAATTTATGAACGTTATTAATATTCATTTTATCCTCCTAAAATTGGCGAACGAAAGGTGTATTATGAGGTTCGTCTATTAAATTTTTTAACTCACTATCTAATCTTAATACACTAATAGAGAACCCTACCATTTCCATAGAAGTTGCATATTCACCAATATAATTCCGATAGATTGATACGTTTTTACCCTGACTATATTCAAAGACATGCTTATAGACAATGTAAAGTTCTTCAAGTGCAGTTGCACCAAGACCATTTACTAATACAGCAATTTCTTCCCCAGCGGCTAATTCTAAATCATTGAAAATTGATTGCAAGATTTCCTCTACTATTTCTTTAGCTGGCTTTTGTGGTCCACGATATGTACCAGGCTCTCCGTGAATCCCGATACCTAATTCCATTTGTCCATCAGAGATTTCAAATGAAGGCTTACCTTTGATTGGAATTGTACATGGTGCCAAGCCCACACCCATTGATCGAACATTTTCATTCGTCTTTAACGCAATATTCTTAACTTGCTGTAAATCATATCCTTGCTTTGCAGCTGCTCCTGAAGTCTTATAGACAAAGAATAAACCAGCTACGCCTCGTCTACCTTCCTTGTTATCTTTAGTATTTGAAGCAACATCATCGTTTACAATAATTGTTTCATTTTCTATATCCTCAAAATCAGCCATTTCATTAGCAAGTTCAAAGTTCATTACATCACCACCGTAATTCCCAATAATCGAAAGAACACCCTTGCCAGTGTTAATGGATTTAATCACCTCGAAAATTTGCTTTGGACTTGGTGATTGGAAAATATCCCCAACCGCTACTCCATCTAGTAGACCTTCACCTACATAGCCTAAAAACAGAGGTAAATGTCCCGATCCGCCACCAGTTAAAATCCCAACTTTTTTCTCTGTATTATTTTGACGAACTATAGATTTATTATCTTCACGAACACTTGTAATATAACTTGAGCTTGAATATAAAATTCCTTCGAGCATTTCTTTTTCAAAATTCTCAGCACTATTCATAAACTTTTTCATTTAAATGCCTCCCTTTACTTTTCAATTCTTTACGCTTATTTATAATTCTAGATATTTCTTTTACTGACATGATTAATAATAAAACTGCTCCCCAGATGAAATCCTTAAAGAAGTTACCTAATTGTAAGGCATTTAACCCTGTTGAAAGGAATTGTAAAATCAATACGGCCATTACGATACCAGCGACTTTACCAAAGCCACCTTTAACACTTACACCACCAAGTACTGCAACAAGTATAGTTTGCAAAATATAAGATGTTCCAAAATCTGCCTTAGCCGAGTTGGTAGATGCAATAATTAATAAACCTGTAACCGCACCAAACGCTCCAGAAATCATATATGTTTGTAATGTAACCTTCAAATTATTGATTCCTGAGTATTTAGAGGACTTTGGGTTTGCTCCCATAAGTTGAAGTTCAATTCCAAATTTTCTTTTATTAAGTAAGTAAAATGTTATTGCAACCATTACGACAAATATAATTAAGGGGAAAGGAATTCCTAAAACATTTCCATAACCTATTTCACTATACTGTCTTGGGAGACCAATAACAGCTTGCCCTTTTGTAATAACTATGGCTAATCCCATAAACAATTGGCTCGTACCTAATGTTACTAAAATGGCAGGTATGCCTATAATGGAAATAGCAAATCCATTAAAAAAACCACATAATATACCAACAATTATTGATAGAACAATTGCAATCAAAACATATACAAATACCACTGTTCCAGATGCATCAGCTGGAATAAATTTAGACATAAATAATGCCGCTACAATACTAGTTAAATTTGAAATTGCTACTAATGATAAATCAATACCGCCAGATATCATTGTCAGCATCATTGCAAGAGACAATATCCCTAAAATTGGGAATTGAAAGCTAATCGATTTGAAACTAGCGATTGAAAAAAATGAACTTCCTCCTATTATCCACATCAATAAAAATATGATAATCATGAAACAAAATAATTGAACTAAGCTATTATCTTTCGTTTTTAAAAAATTTGTAGAAGTAAATGGTTTAATTGCTATATTCTTTTCCTTCAAAAAATTCACCACCTACGTTTGATTTATAATATTTTCTTTCTTACTTTGTGATTTCACCAGTTGATAAGCTGCAATACCTGTACCTAATAAAATTAGACTACCGATTACAACACGTTGCCAATAAGAAGGAATACCCATTAAAATTAAACTGTTTTCAATAGTTACTACAAGGATAATCCCTAATAATGCTCCTCGAACACTACCAAATCCACCTGAAATTTTTGCTCCACCTAATACTGCAGCAGCAATGATTAATAATTCTCCGCCTATTAAGTCAACTGGATTTGAGTTACGCATCATAATTGTATGACTCATTCCAGCAATTCCCGCCAACGCACCTACTAGACAATACACAAAGAACTGAGTAAGTATAGGAGAAACTCCTATACGTTCCGCAGACAACGGATCTCCACCAAATGCATAAATAGAGCGTCCAATTACAGTGAATTTTAGAAGTAAAGCAACAAAAATGATAATAGCCACTGTGATTAATACCGTTATTGGTAAACCGACAGTAAGACCATCGTCAGTTGTGATTTTAAAAATTTGTGTACGTGCCATATTAGCCATCGAAGGTGGTAAATTGTGAATCTGCCCATCTCCAATAAACGTTAACAAGAAACCACTAAACATCGCTGATGTACCTAAAGTTACAATTAAAGTAGGCAACTTAAGTAATGCAATAAATACAGCATTAATTAAACCTAGCAATAAACCAATAAAAGCACTAATTAGATACGGTACGAACACTGGACCTTGGAAATCTATATTTACAAGTAACGATGATGTTGTATACATACTGAACGTTGCAATTGAAGGGAATGAAACATCAATTCCACCAGAAATTAAAACAATTAATGTACACACAACAAAAATTCCAGGTACAATTAAACTTCTAATTAAATCAAAGCCATTATTTATAGAAAAAAACGCACTATTCTGTGATCCGATTACCAAAAATAACAAGATTACGATTAATGCGAGCACAAACTCTGAATTTAAAAATAAATTTTTTATTCGATTCATAGAAATATCACCTACTTAGCACTTTATCTTCTTGCATGGAATTCCAAACATCTTCTTTAAATTCTCTTCCTGAAATTTCGCCCACTAATCGCCCCTTGTTCATTATCAGAACTCGGTTACAATTTTGTCGCAATTCCTCAATATCATCAGTAATCATTAAAACACCCATACCATCCTCCGCTAAATCTTTAATAAGGTTATGAATGTCCTCTTTCGCTCCAATATCCACTCCTACTGTTGGTCCATTTAAAATAAGTAGCTGCGGTTTTTTAGATAACCACTTTGCGATAACCACTTTTTGTTGATTACCCCCAGAGAGAGTTCTAACTGGTTTTTTCGGGTTATCTGTTATAATCCCTAACTTTAAAACCCAATAGTTAACATCTTCTTTAATTCTATCTTTATCTATAGTTTTAGATTTTTTTATAAACTTCCTCAAGTTACTAGCAATTAAATTATTTTCAATTGAATGTTCTAAAAATAACCCCTCAGTTAAACGATCCTCTGGCACATAAACTATTCTATTGTTGATAGCATCTCGAACATCCGAAATTTTCACAACTTTATTATTAATAATGACTTCACCACTATTATGAGGGTGGATACCAAATAGAGCTTCCGCTAATTCCGTTCTACCCGAACCAAGTAAGCCAGTTAGTCCAACAATTTCCCCCGGTTTAACTGATAAATTTATATTTTCAAATACTCCAGTTAAACCGAAATCCCTCAGCTCTATAGTCGGGGTAACACCTTTATCAGTAAATTCAAAAAATTTATTTTCTAATTTTCTACCCGTCATATGATAGACTAGTTTTTCAACATTTAAATTTGTTGCTTCTTCACTTACTACATTTTGCCCACTACGTAGCACAGTTATTTTCTCTGAGATTGTGAAAATCTCTTCCATCTTATGACTAACGAAAAGCACCGAAATTCCTTTGCTTTTTAAGTCCAAAATAACCTCGTACAACTTGTTAACTTCTTTATGAGTTAATGCAGTTGTTGGTTCGTCCATAACAATTAGCTTTGCATCCTGAATCAATGCCCTAGAAATGGCAACTAGCTGTTTATTAGCTACTGATAGATTTTCAAGTTTTTCATCTAAATTTAATTGAATATTAATCTTGTCTAATGCTTCTTTAGCAACCTTCTTCATAGATTTCCAGTTAATTAGTTTCGATTTCTCCGATTTCAGCTTTGGTAAAGCAATGTTTTCTGCCACTGATAAGTTTGGAAAAATTGAAAAATCTTGATAGATTACTTGAATACCATTTTGAATAGCTATCATTGGATTAACACTTGGTAATAACTTTCCATCAATATAAATTTCGCCAGCATCTGGTGTATATACTCCAGAAAGCACCTTAATCAAAGTTGATTTACCACAACCGTTTTCACCTGCTAAACAGTGAATTTCACCAGGTTGGATGACTAAATCAACACCTTTTAAGGCCTTTATCCCTCCGAACGACATTACGATGTTTTTCATATTTATTAATGGTGTTTTCATCATTTAATCATCCTTCCTAGTAAATAATATTTTTTCAAATTAGAAATTATAATCAGATAAGTTCTCTTTGTCAGCACCAACTTGAGCGCTACCATAAATATATTTACCGTCAACAACTTTAATTGACTCATAGCCAGGAATTCCTAAATCTGCGCCTTCTATGATTTCATCTTTTTTACCATCTAAAATCATGACTGCTAATTTGTTCATAATGTATCCTGCATCTGCTGGATCCCAGAATGCGATTGTTGAAATTGCACCACTGTCAATATATTGAGCGCTTGCTGAAGGAACAGAAGTACCAACAATTGATACTTTACCTACTAGTCCCATTTCTTCACTAGCTAAAGCTGCACCAGCAACGTCGTTACCAGCTGCTCCTTGGAACCCTTTTAAATTCGGGAATGCTTTAACTGTTTCACGGAACTTTTCACTTGAAGTAGCTAAATCATCATTTGTTTCAATTTGACGAGCAACCGCTTTCATATTAGGGTATTTTTCTTCTTGATACTTAACAGCCGCTTCTTCCCATTGCATATGGGATTTAGAAGTTAAGCTACCTACAGTTGTCATGTACTCGCCTTCTTCTCCCATTGCCTTAGCAAGATTATCCATTAAAAAACGACCATAATCTGCGTTATCAAACGCTTCAATATTAAAATCAGTGTTTTCAAATCCGTCTGCTTCGTGAGTAATTACTACGATTCCTGCGTCACGAGCTTTCTTCAACACTGGTTCTAATGCTTCAGCAGAAAACGGAACAACAGTAATTGCATCTACATCTTGAGCGATTAAGTCTTCAATAATTTGAACCTGTAAAGCCGCATCTGCCTTTTGGGGTCCTACTTGATATGCTTCATAACCAGTATCATCAGCAAAACGATTTACGCCGTCTTCCATTCGATTAAACCAAGCTACTCCTGTCAGTTTAACTACAGTAGCTATCTTGTATTTTTCTCCATCAGAAGAACCACCAGTATCACCTGAACTAGACGTATCGGAACCACTCTCACTATTACCACAAGCAGCTAAAATCATAAGCAACCCAACGCAAAGGAACAATGCTAAAAACTTATTTAATTTCATCAAATAACCCCCTAGTTTTATGATCTAAAAGCTTTTACCTTATCCATAAATTCCTTCACTCGATGGATATCTACACTATTTTCAAACTTACCATCAAATTTGAATGTAGTTCCCGTAACAGCGCCGTCTGCAATTGATAACTGCTGTTCCAAGTTTGATAAACGTACACCTGTATTCGCTAAAACTACTGTTTCTGGAACAATCTCTTTCACCTTTTGCAATAACTGAGAGTCAGTTTCTGCACCAGCTGTTAAACCTGATACACATAAAGCATCGGGTTTATTATTGAATACTGTTGATTTTGCAATGCTTTCAATATCACGATCAGCTAAATAACGTGCTGCTTCAGGAACTATGTTAAATAGTAGCTTTACTTTTTCTGCACCAATACGATATTGATGTCTAATTGTTTCACCAACATTTGTATCCCAAGTACCAAAATCACTCGCATAAACCCCAGTGAAGATTTCTCGTACAAACAGTGCATTTGTAGCAGCTGCTAAGTCTAATGATTTTTTGGCATCCCATAAAACGTTAACTCCATAAGGAATTTTAATCTCCGATTTCAACTCCCCAATGATACGAGCCATAGCAGCAACTGTTTCAGTTTTTACGTCTGTCAAATATGGTAAACTAAATTCATTTGAAAACATTACTGCATCTACACCGCCATCTTGTAATGCGTGTAAATCTTTACGTGCCATTTCAACTACAAAGTCCATGCCTTTTTCCTTATCATAGAATGGATCGCCAGGTAGAGCTTGTAGATGACACATGGCAATAATAGCTTTTTCAGTTCCAATTACTTCTTTTAACCACGTCATATTATTTCCTCCTATCCCCTAGTAAAATTGCTATCTTGATTTAAACTTTCCGAAATCGCTACCAATAAATTCACTAGCGATTCTACATCCGCTAGATCTATAGACTCAATTGGCGCATGTGAATATCGAGTAGGAAATCCTAAATCTATAATAGGAAAGCCATTATTCTCAAGTTGACTAAATGAGGCATCAGTTAAAATCCCCATGCTTGCATAACGTTGTAGTCCTATTTGAGATTTTTGTGCAACTTCCTCGATAAATTTCACATACTTCGGATTTGGTATCACCCCCCCTAAAGTTCCTCTTCCATGAAATGTATAGTATCCAATACATGGACCGTTACCTAATTTTATGTCATCTCTACCTTTTAAATCTGGCGTATCTGAGGCAATTGAAATATCAATTGTTATACCAAAGTCTGGATTTATTTTTCGAATAGCCGGTAAAACTCCTCTAAGGTTAAATTCCTCCTGTACAGAAAAGACGATATATAATTCTATTTCCAGTTTATGAGTTTCAATTCTCTTTATAAGCTCAAGTAGGGTTAGGCAACCTGCACGATTATCTAGGGAGTTACTGAAAACTCTAGTTCCATTTGTAAAAAATCTACGACTATAGCCTACTGGTGTTCCCACCTGAATACCTGCTTCTAAAACCTCGGATTTACTTGAGAATCCTAAATCAATAAATGTTTCACTCACTGTCTTTACCTTAAGTTTCTCATCCTGAGGTGTTACATGATGAGATTTTGTACCGATTACACCTTGATATCTACCAACTTGTGTTTGAATTAAAATTTCAGTTCCTGCAAGACTCTTCTCTGGTATACCTCCCAATCGCTCAACCTTTAAAAAACCATCTTCTTCAACCTTTGTAACTACTAGTCCTAGCTCGTCCATGTGAGCAAAAACGACTAATCGTTTTACACCTTCTTTTTTGTTCAGCTGAACAATTACGTTACCTAAAGGATCAACCTCATATTCAACATTTTTTTGTGAAAACGTCTGTGTTAAATAACTAATAACTGAATCCTCATATCCTGATAATGCAAGTAAATTACATAGTTGCTTTAGTGTATTTTCCATGTAACTTAACGACATATATTCACTCCCTTTGGTTACATTAAATTTTTTGTTTGTTCATAAATCAACTTAAACTTTTTGTAATATTCAGTATATTTTTGATAGTTGTAGCTATTTGGCTCAATTACCTCCTTTATTTCTAACCAATTTGCAACTCCATGCAAATCCGCCTCCTTATTTAAAGCGAGATGACATAGGAAAGCATTTCCATAGGATGCACCTACTTTATTTTCCGTAACAACCTGCTTAATTCCGCAAACATCACTCACAATTTGTATTAACAACTCGTTTTTAGTACCGCCTCCTATACTAATAATTCGTTTAATATCAAAACCTAAATCATTCATATACTCAATATTTTGTCGGATTGTATATGCAACACCTTCTAATACAGCTCGGTATAAATCTGCCTTCGTATGCTTTAAAGTTAGCCCCCAAAAAATCCCCTTTGCCTCAGGATTATTGAGAGGTGTCCTTTCTCCACTGAAATACGGAAGACATATGACCCCGTTTGCACCAACCTCACTCTGTGTAGCTGCTTTCATATTGCTTTGGTATCTTTCATCTGTTGTTAAGGCTAGATCATCGAATTGATCAATAAACCATCTCATTAAAGAACCCGCAGTTGACGTTCCACCAGTTAATGAGTAAATACCTGGCACAGCATGAAGGTTTGGCCACATCTTATCCGAAGTTGTCATCTCATTAATATTCAAAATGAAGAAGGTAGAACTGCCATACATAAGCATTAAATCTCCAATTTCTACTGATCCACTACTAATTGCTTCAGATAAAGCATCTGTAGAGCCCGCTAATATTTTGGTATCCGAAGCTAACCCTAACTCTTCAGCTATTCTTGGATTGAGCGGCCCAACTATTTCATTCGCCCAATAAAGCTCAGGCAACTTATTAGTATCTGTTATATGTTCAGCAAACTCTTCTGACCAACTATAATTACTAAAATCGTATAGTGGTGCAAAGGAAGCGGCTGTATAATGATCAATTACTTTTTTGCCGGTTAATTTATGTATTACAAAGCCTGCTCCACTTAAAAAAGATTCTGTTTGTGCATAAATTTCCGGTTCATTTTCTTTAATCCAAAGGATCTTGGGCCCACCTGCCTGAGTTGTAAGCGCTTGCTTTGCGTGCTTTAAAATATACGCTTCGCTAAGTTTTTCGTTTAATATCTTAATCTGTTTAGTAGTTCTAGTATCAATCCCATATAAGATGCCATTTCGCAGTGGTTTTCCTTGTTTATCAATAGGTACAATCGATGGTGCTATAGAGCTTAATCCGATACATTTTATTTCAACTGGATCAATCTTGTTGTCATAACAATAACGCACAATCTCTTTTATGATTTCTTTACTTCCATCCCACCAAACAGTTAAAGGTTCGTGCTCTGCCCAACCACTTCTTGGTATAGTTAATGTATGTGGCACGTTGTGTTGGTGTAAAATCTTACCTAGCTGATTAACTAAAACGCCTTTCGATTCGTATGTCCCAATATCTATTCCAATATAATGTTCCAAGGTTTCTCCTCCTCAAAAAAATGGCATCCAACACTAATGCATTATCTCGTTCCATCTAATTTTCGGTCTGAAATAATTTCCGACACTTGACTTTCATTACAAACTTTTATTAAGGCAGTCTTACCGAATTTTGTGTAATCTGCTAAAACTATAATCCGCTTAGATTGTTTCATAAAAGATTTTTTCACTTCTGATTCTTCAATAATATATTCATAAAGTAACCCCTCTTTTATCCCTGCCACACTCATAAAAAACAAGTCGAAATGAAGCTTATTTATTAATTCAATCGCCAGACTCCCACAAATTGATAATTCTGTATTTCTAACTTTCCCAGGAATTATATAAACATCAATTTTTTCATTCTTTACAAGTACATTTGCAATTTGTAGAGAGGATGTAAAAACGGTTAGATTCTCAGATTTTTCTGCTATTAATTTTGCTAGTTCTAATGTTGTACTCCCGAGATCTAATGCAATAACATCACCAGATTTGATTCGGTCAAAAGCTAGTTGAGCTATTTTGGCCTTTCCTTCAACATTTAAGTGAATTCGGGAATTAAAAATCAATTCGTGTTGCATTTCGTTATAGATGACAAACCCTCTATCTAATAAAATATTTCCTTTACTTTGTAGTATCGAAATATCTCTTCTAATAGTGATTTCCGAAACGCCGAGCTTCTCAGAAAGCTCTTTAATTGATAATTTTTTTGATTCCCTTATCAGATCCTTAAGAAGCTCTAACCTTACCTTCTTCAAATCCATCACCTCAAAATCATTTTAACACCTTTTTAGCTAAAAAATAGCATTTTTTTCTAGTTGAAATCGCTTTCTCTTTATAATAAATATATCGATAAAATAAAATTTATTAGGTATTTAACCCATTTTTTACAGAAAATAGGATTTCACTTCACCATAGAGAGCAATATGAAAATTACTAATAAGCAATTTACTATTTTAATATTGAAAAAAATTTTCATTTGTTTCAAGTTTTTATCTAATTTTCATCATTAAAACAACATTTAGTTAGAATTACAAAACACAATATTATTGCACGTACCACTATTAAAAAACCTACCAAACTTATAAATAAGTAGGTTAAGATATGTGATTCAACAAGAGTACAACTTCCGTTCAATTTCCCTAACCTATGTTAAATAATTGATATAGCTAGATTTACAGCACACCTATGCATTAAGACAGACTGCAGTTGAGTACACTTCCCATACAGCTGCCTTTATTACTTTCTACAAATTCCGTACAAATAAGTGTTCTTAAGTGGAATACTTCTATCAACCAACCTTTTACCATAATTTCCACATAGTATTATTTTTATCTTTCATGTAAACTTCTAATGTTAGTAAAAGTTTGATAGAAGAAAGTGGAGGAAAACCTTTGAAAGCACTATATGTTTTTTTAACTTCTCTTGTTTTATTTGGATTTTCTGTTTCGCCAGCATTTGCAGCAGAAAAATCCACGGATCTGTATTTTTTGGATGATGTTGATTACGAACATTGGGCGTACACTGAATTGGAACGCTTCTTATATGCAGATATAATTGACGGGTATGTGGAGATGGAAAAGTATGAGGAAGATGGAGAGGAATTTGAATATCCATTCATCTATATTAAACCAGATAATACGATTACTCGTGCTGAATTCACTAAAATATTAGTCAATGCGATGAATTTACATGTAGCGAATGGTGGAAAATCGTTCCCTGATGTCAAACCATCCAACTGGTATTACGAGTTTGTTACTGTTGCTAGTAGCCATGGCATTATTAACGGTAAAACAGATGGCACCTTCCGTCCAAATGACAAAATCACTCGTGATGAAATTACTGCTATGATTTATCGTGCATTCCAAACAACGATTGATTTTTCTGCAACAGGTAAAGTATTCCCGGATGTGCCACAGGGAAATTTCGCTTATGAAGCAATTATGAAAACAGCTGCTGTTGGTATAATTAAAGGTTATGGAGATATTTTCAAACCTGCTAATAATGCAACACGTGCTGAAGCTATCGTGATGATTGACCGTGCTTTACATCTAGAGCACGGAACTGGTGAAGATCAACTTGCCGTTGTTCAAACTGTTGATCAAAACATCAAAGATGAAATGAAATTTACTGAACAACAAAACACTGAAGCATTAGAAGCCCTTTATCGTGATACAACTGTTGGTTACTATCTAGCCTTTTCACTGGAAAGTTTGTATACAGAGGATATGGCTGAAGAATTGGATAGTACATTCACGATGGAACAAGTGGGTGAACATACGATTAATGCTATTTCCGTAAACAAGAATTTTGCTCAAGTCCGCATTGAAGATTTACGTTATAATGTTTCCATGACAGCACCAGACATGTCTGTTAACATGACAGTAGACTTATCCGGAACAGCATTTCTAAAGAAAAGCGATGATGGAAAATGGAAAATTTACAACATTCTTTTTGATGAAGAGGACTATGGCCAAGATTGGGAAGAAACTGTAGCGTCTTCAATTAAATAAGAAACTCATTTAAAATAAGACTTGGTTCAGCATTTCGAACCAAGTCTTTCTATAATTTCATACCATTTTAATTAATCAATAGTTCAGAAATTTCATTGTAGAACAAACACGGTAAACTAAAATTAGAAACAAATTTTAGTTTGGTTATTTTTTATTTTTATGTTAATATATAGTAAATAAGGGTCTTGTAGCTCAGTTGGGAGAGCACCACCTCGACAAGGTGGGGGTCATGGGTTCGAACCCCTTCGGGACCATCTTTATTACAGCCTAGAAACATTGATATACCAATGTTTCTAGGCTTTTTATAATACTATTTGCATCTTTATTAAACCATTAATTGCCCTCTTTGTCCGCAGATTGTCCGCATGATTTTTCCCAATTGCTTTTTAAAGCATTATGAAAAATATCAGCTAACTCATTATCGGAATTAGGTAATAAATGTGCATAGAACTCCAAAGTAATTTTTGGATTAGCGTGACCCAATCGTTTAGAAATTTTCACAATATCTATTCCAGTAGAAATAAGAATGGATGCATGGGTATGTCGAATATCATGAAAACGAATATTCGAAACACCTGCAGATTTTACTAATCGTTTCATCACACGGACTACATTTCGCGGATCTTGTGCAGTTCCATTGTTTGTACAAATAACGAGATCCTGATCCAGATAAAAATCTCCTACTAGTTCTTTCCATTCTTCTTGCTGCTGTTTATGAATCATTAATTCATTTAGAACTACTGCTGGGATTGGAATACTTCTAATTGAGTTAATTGTTTTAGGAGTTGTAAATATATATCCAACTGAAGGAATCGTTGAAAGCGTCCGATTTACTTGAATAGTTCCTTTACTAAAATCAATATCATTCCATTTTAATCCTAAAATCTCTCCCCTACGCATTCCTGTATAAATGGCTAATAAAAAAATAAGGTAATGTCTTTCTTCTTTACATACGTATAGGAAGTCGTTTATCTCATCGTAAGAAATCTTGAGATACATTCGCCACAGACATTGTCGTTGCTTTCGCTAAAGCTTCCACTGACTTTGGACCTTGAGATAAAATATCGAGAAGCTCTAATCTTTTCGGACTCGAAAGACTTTTACCAATTATAGCAATCTCTTGATACAATCTATCCCTTAAATTTCTTTCATTGAACATAAAATCGCCTTCCATTCAAGAATGTTATTGAATAGTTGAATTGTAAATTTTTCTAAGCCTCTACTCTGTATGTTTAGCTCTAATTAATTTGGTAGAACCTACATAAAAGCCAATAAAACTTGTTTCGAAAATGTTAGACAAAGCTTTTAAAATGCTTATCTAAAGGAGATGCCATGTTATACATTCAGATCAAGGTATTATCAAATGGAACAATACTCTGATGAATTAAAACAAAGTGGTATTACTCAAAGTATCTCTCTTAAAGGCAATTGTTTAGATAACGCAGTAATTGAGAACTTTTTTGGTCTATTAAAACCTGAATTATTATATATGCAAAAATTTGAAAGTATGACTCACTTCAACCGTAAGCTTTAACTCTATATCGTATAATCACAGAAGTGTTAAAGGGAAATTAAAAGGATTGAGTCCGGTACAATACCGAATTCAATCCTAGCTGCATAACTTAATAAAATGTCTAACTTTTTGGGGTCACTTCAATTCAAGAAAAGCGCCCGATTGTTGAAGATCATATTCTGATGCAACTGACTTTCACTTCTAGAGAATCTTAAATTTTTATTCAAATAACTCACCCACAACATGTTTTAAAATCTCATAAGAATGAATTTCTTTTTTCGTTTCGTAAATATTAGATATCGCAATGATTTCATCTACTTGATACGTTTGTTGGAATTCAATTATATCCCGACGAATTGTTTCTGCATCACCCATGATTGTATACCCTAGTCGATGATGAAGAATTTCTAGTTCAACTTGTGATAACGATTCAAGGAAGTTTTTAGTTGGTGGGATAAGCTGACTTAAGTTATTTGTATAAATATCGATATACACCTGCAAATGACTTGCAGAAATGAATGTTGCCTGTTCCATCGAATCTGCTGCAATCACATTAATACAAGCGATCACATAAGGCTCTTGTAAATACGCAGACGGTTTAAAATTTTCTCGATAAATAGCGAGTGCTTCTTCCATCGTTTGAGGTGAAAATTGAGCGCCAAATGCATAAGGAAGACCAAGATTTGCAGCGATTTTAGCTGAACCTGCTGAGGAGCCTAATATAAATAATGGTACATTCGTTCCAATGCCCGGATAAGCACGAACCTCTCCTTGTACGCTCTCATCACCTACATAACGCAAAATATCTTGCACTTCTCGTTCAAAGAAAAACACCCCATTATGATTCGAACGGCGAATCACATCGGCAGTTTTTTGATCCGTACCTGGTGCGCGCCCTAATGCTAAATCCACACGATTTGGATACAGTGTTTCAAGTGTTCCAAATTGCTCCGCTACTACCAATGGGGAATGATTTGGTAGCATAATACCTCCTGAACCAACGCGAATGTCTTCTGTATTTGCTAATATATGTTGTACAATTGAAACGGTAGCTGAACTAGCATAAGCGTCGTGGTTATGATGCTCTGTAAACCAAATCCGTTTATAGCCCATTTTATCTACAGCTTTGGCTAATGACACTGCAGAATCAATCCCTTGTTTCATTGTTTCACCTTGTCGTAATGGAGCAGCTGATAAAACTGATATATCAAATTTTTTCATAATTTCACCTCTAAAATAGATATTTCCTTTTATATAACGTTATACAAATCAACGAAAATATAACCTCAAATTAAATGGTGTACAATCTCTTTTGACTTGTATGCTTATAAATATATAGTTTTTCAACTGTTCAATACATAGGGAAAATAAAGTTATTTAGCGATTTCACTTTACTTTTAAAGTTTTTAAGTAAGCATAAAAAGTATATAGCTAACAGATTATGTAAACATCTTATTTATTTTGAAAGGATCCATAAAATGATTGATGAAATAGATAAAAAAATACTAGAAGAGCTGTCTAAAAATAGTCGCCTGACAATGAAAGAATTAGGAGGAAGAGTACATCTCACAGCACCAGCAACCGCATCAAGAGTAGCAAAGTTATTAGACAATGACATCATAACAGGATGCAGTATTGAAGTGAACCAAGTGAAATTAGGTTTTGCTATACATGCATTTCTAAATATTTATATCAATAATATCCATCATCAACCTTATTTAGATTTTATAGAAACACAAGATAACTATGTAATAAACAATTATAAAATCAGTGGAGACGGTTGCTATTTGCTTGAATGTAGATTCCCCTCAAACGAGGTATTAAATCAATTTTTAAATGACTTAAACAAACAAGCAAATTATAAAGTGTCGATTGTTATAAGCTAATAGATTATTTAATAAAACGGAGATGTTCGGTCATAAAAAATATGATGTATGTTTTCTCTAAAAAGCCCAAGCTGGACTTAAAACTTACCAAGCTAGGGCTTTTTTATACTTAATTTAGTAACTGCCTTTCCATTGATACATGATGACTACAAAACGTTATTCATCAGACACTAATGACGCATTATAATGCTTTTTTACTTCCTTAATAGACAAATAAAGCTGATAATTTCCATATTTCAATAAATCATTCAAAAGTTGATTTAAAGCTTCTTGTGAACGAACCGTTATTTTCAGATGATAACATGCATCTCCTGAAACACGATGTGCTTCGCTAATTTCATTACGAGTACCCATAAATTTCAATAAATCATCATGCGTATTTGCATTCATGAAAAAGATAACAAAAGCTGTAAAAGAAACCCCCATCTTCAATTCATCAATCACAATCGAATATGCTTGGATGATGCCGTTATCTTCCATTTTTTTGATACGATTGCCTACCGCCTGTCCTGTCATATGGATTTTTTCACCAATTTCTTTCCATTGTATCCGAGCGTTTTTATTTAATAATTGTAGAATTTGAACATCAACTGAATCAATTTGCATAGTAACTCCTTTCACAGTGAAAAAGTTTTGACTGATAGTATTTCATTAGACCATCGAAACTTCATTCAAATATGTATATCCTTATACTATACAAAATTTTAAGAGGTGAAGAAAATGACAACTGCTTTATTAGTAATTGATATCCAAAATGATTATTTTCCAAATGGAAAGATGACTTTAACAAACCCTGAGCAAGCAGCACAAAAAGCTGCGAAACTGCTAACACACTTTAGACAAACGGGCGCACCAATCTTTCATGTACAGCATATCACAGAAGGTGAAGTGGCTCCTTTTTTCCATCCAAATACAGAAGGTGTCGAAATTCATGAGTCAGTACGCCCATTAGAAGGCGAGACAGTCATAGAAAAACATATGCCGAATAGCTTCTTCAATACAAACTTACATGAAAAACTACAAGAGCAAGGGGTTAAAGAATTAGTCGTTTGCGGTATGATGTCACATATGTGTATTGATGCAACAGTACGTTCAGCAGTCGAACACGGATATACATGCCAAGTGATTGAAGATGCTTGTGCAACAACAACATTACAAATTGAAGATAAAATCATTCCCGCTGATCATGTTCATTATGCATTTATGGCCGCATTAAATGGCACTTATGCAACAGTGAAAACAACAGAGGCATTTTTAAAATAAAAGAACTTCTTTTGAATCATAACGCCATTTCTTTCGTAAGAAAGATATTTCAGAACCTAAAAAAAGGGTGTCCAGAAAAAAATAACTTCTGGACAGCCTTTTATATTATACTTTATTTTGTTTTTCGAAATAAGTATTCCTATCTAAAAAAGATCAAGACCCTTTTTTGTCCATAGTAAGACGACGTAGGAGAGTTACTCCACAATCTGGCCCTATTTGTTGAATACTCGATAATGCAAGACAATATTATTTATTTTTTCTAATAATTTTCAATGACTCCTCCAAGTGAAGAAGCTTTAATGTTAGGATTCTCAAGGATTTCTTTTAATTCATCTTTCGTTCCATAAACGACCACCCCTAATATTTCTACATCCTCTAACTTGATATCTTTCATCTTGTTAAAAGCATTTTGGTGATCAGGGTAAATACTCATTTGCAGTAAGTCTAAAAATCTTTCATACTCACCTTCTAAATCATGGCTTGAAATATAAGGTGTATTTATTGAGAAACCTAGTGCATCTTTTTCTCTAATAAATGTTGAAGACCAATCGTTTTCTTTTGCCTCTTTTTGAAACTTGTTTAACTGTTCACTACTATATGTGTCTATCCAAAACCATGTCATTTCAGGAAGTTGCATAAAAAGTTCATTTGGTTTGTAAGGCTGACCAAAGGAAAGTGCTACCTCATAAACTTTGTCTCCCTGCATACCGTTAATCAACTGTTCATCATCTTTATATTGTTTATAAGGTACATTGGGGTGGAAAAATAGCATTTCTCTCCAACCATTTTCTTTATAGCTAAATTGCCAATCTTCACCTGTAATTCCCACGTTTCCACCTGAACTTCTTGAAATTAAAACAGATGGGATTAGACCAAATGAATATTGTTTTTGTTCTATAGCGATCGATTTAATTTTAAAGTCCTTTGAAATTTCATAGTTGCTTATTCCTCCCAAGAATCCTTTTGAATCCACTGTTTTACTTATATAGCCGTTAGGAGTGCTGAGGCGGACATAAGCATCCCATTCCCTAAATGCCTTTTGACTATAGTGGGCAGAAATTGCAGAATTCGCCACGTTCAAAACAACGAAAACCACTAATGACACGAGAATAATTGTAATAATCGTCTTTATTTTCCCCCTTCTTACTGCCTTCTTGATTTTCTTCTCATCAAAAAGATCCTCTGAAAAATCATTCATGTCGTTCCCTCCACTTTTTCTGAAATTCTTTCCTAGCTCGAAATAAATATGTTCGAACGGTTTCTTCCTTCATCCCTAGTAATAAAGAAATCTCTTTATAACTAAGTTCAAGCTCATATTTTAATAATAAGAGCTGCTTATAAGTTTCTTGAATATGATCTAAAACAAGTGAAATTTCGTGATTCATTTCCATATTTAATACGCTCAATTCAGTATCATGGTCATTTGCAAAATTGTTCCAGAAGCGATGATCATCAATCGAAATAGCTCTTTCTATCCCTTTTTTCTTTAACCACTTTTTAAATTCATTCATTGCAATGGTAAAAATATAAGAAAGAGCTTTCTCTGAAGGAACACCACTACTATAAGCGATAAATTTCGTATAACTCTCTTGAACAATATCTTCTGCATCTTCATGACTACAACCGTTCTTTTTTAAATAAAAATAAATCATTTTTGCTTGTTTATTGTATATATCCAACAATAGATGAGAATCCATAGCTCCTCCTTTCAAAGTCTTCATTAATAAAGAGTCCATTTTCGCAAAAAAGTTTACAACAAAGCTGGATATAGTTTTAAAAATACGGAATACCTGTGTTAGAGTTAGGGACAATAAAAACTGAATTGGTTTATGTAATGGCTAATTCTCATTTAAGGATACTCTTTTTGCCAAAATAAAAAAGCTACCCTTCTTTTGAAGAATAGCCCCCTATTGCTGAAAACGGCACAATTCTACTCAAGAATTGCGCCCGATAGTTGAATAACGATCAGCTTCTATTAGCTGGTTTAATGGAATAACTAAGTTGAATATTAATGGTTAATTCTGATATAACAGTAGAAGATCATTATCTAATTATTATTGAATATCTAATGCTACTACATAAGTAGCTGTACTACCTTCCCATGTTCCTACTATTTCAAATATATATTTCCCTTTTTCTTTTATTTCTTCAAATGAATTATACGTTGCAATCACATTATTATTGTCCCAGATTCTTATTTCGTATTGAGTTGGTTCTTTTTCAAAATCTAATTTTACAGGTTCGGTTAGATTAACTCTAACACCTTGTTCGATATTTACCATCTCGGTTGGAGGTGCATGATCTGTCACCGTAGTTACTTCTTGCCCTGTGCTTTCATCAAAATAGCTCCAACTATAAGTTCCTCGGTAAGTCTTAATCTCGTCTTCACCAATTTTTAATTTTATAGAGGGTGGTTTTTCCTCATTATTTGACATTGAGATTATATTATTTTTTTCATTTGTACTTTTAGATGTATCTTCTTCGGCATTACTACACCCTATTAATGAGAATAACATCATCAAAGAAAATCCCATTCGAATTAATGTATACACAATATTCCTCCCTTATAAATTAGTCGTTATTTTCAAAATAAAGTTACAAAACCTTCTGCAACCTATCTGACTGTTACTTTAAGTTTATTTTTTCAAAATCTTATCTAAACTTTAACATTAATATCCAATTTTTTTGTGGAGTGTTATTCAATTAAATGACCCTTTAATGAAAATAAGCGCTTTTCCTTGTTACAGAAAAGCGCCCGATTGTTGAATATCTGATTTTCACTAAATATCTCATTTTTCATTAATCTCAACTTTATCCGCACTCGCTTGCCCTGGATAACTTGTATCTATTGCACTTGTCCAAACAGAAACATTTTGTCCTACTTTTAGAGATTTAATATCATCTGTTGAAAACCAAATCGCATCGGGACTCCCATCTGGTAATTTTTTAGTTGTACTTTCCACTAAGAATCTTCCATTTTCTATATTAACAATTTCTCCTGTAATTGAAGGTAAAACATCATTTTCAAGTTTAATATTTTCAGTATTTTCTTTTGAATTATTAAATTTTTCGTTTTCGTTATTGCAAGCAACTAAAATACTGAACAAATTCCTATTAATAAAAACTTTTGCATTTAATTTCACCTCCATAAATCAGTCGTTTCTAAAGTTTATAAGTTTCAACATTCTTCCAGGCCCTTTTCATGAATAAAGACGCGTTCTTTATTAAAGAAAAGCGCCCGATTGTGGAATAAAAAGTAAATGATCACTGACTATCTTTAGTCAAACTGGAAAAGGGATGTTTTACAATCCTATCTGTTATGAGAAATTCGATTTCCCATATTGTTACAATGTGTGATTAAAAATTTTGAGAAACTAAGAGTCTGTTCAATTCGCTCCGTATCTGAGCTGAAAATATTTACTTTTATACCTTTACGTATATTTATTGCCTCTTGTATGATATTGTGCCATTCCGATGAAATTTGCGTTAATCCATATTCACCAGCGTCCAACTTAGAAACAATATCGTACTCCTTTAGAGTAAAGAACTGACGTAATAATCCAAGAACGGTCCATTCTACTTCAAAATCGATTTTGTTCTTAGGCAAATTTATGATTTCATGAATGGATTCTTCTGCAGCTTTAAGTCTTCTAGCCCAATATGTATTCATATTTTTTAGAACGTAAGATAACAATTCTTCTGGTTCAATATCTAATTCAATATCTTTAGGTGCTGGTCCTAATATGTTGATCCCCTTATTTTTCAACACCCACCAAGTTACAGGGTTAAAATTAAAGTAATCACCGTAACCTAGATTTTCATTGTTATAAAATAGATAACTATGATTATAATCATTGGTGTCAGAATAGAGTTTTCCCATATCTCTTAATTGAATATAAACTCCGTCCATTTCTGGTTGTTTATATTTGTTTGCTATCGTTGAATGAATATAAGATAAAACATTTGAATCTTTCTCACCTAATGGTCGATATGTTACTGTAATAAAGTCAATATCACTTGAATCTTCAACATACGCATTTAGAGCAATAGAGCCATGTATATATATCCCCTCTATTGTGTCAGGTAAATATACATTAAATAAGGTAATATACTCATTTATTACTTCTTCTACGATAGGTGGTATTGCCATAAATAAACCCCCATTGTGTTAGTTTTTAATTTCCATATTATAACAAAAAAATTCTAAAAAAACACCTGCATCTTTTGCATAAATACTTTCATTTCACTTACTAATATTTACTAAATACTAAACCTTTAATGAAAAAGGACACATTTCTTATGAAAGAAATGTGCCATTTTACTGAAGACTCGATTCTAAGAAAATTTAAAAACAATAGGATTTTATTAAATAAAGCGATGTCTACTGGATAACTGAGAGAAAGCCAAAATAACCGTAAACCCAATAACCAGATACCATACTATATTAAAACGAATCACAAATATTATTAAGCTAAATAAAAGAGCTACTAAAGAGCTAATTATAATTGATTGTACACTCGTTATTTTATTTTGTAATAAAAGATACAAAACCAATGGTAATGTTAAAGAAAATATCGGAATATAAATCATGACAAAAGACAGTTCAAGTAAGGATAATGATAGTACCGCTATTATAAAACCGATGGATGTAGTAAAAGTTCTTCCTATATTTTCTTCACCTGAAATACAGCCATATAGCAGCACCAACGTAATTGTTAAAACAGCACATATTCCTATCATTGATACAAATGAATGACCTATAACAATAGCCGATATGGTAAGACAAACTAAAGAAATACATGGTAACAGCAAGATTAAAGGTTTTTGCTCTTTTTCTACATTCATTACATTTGTAAAACCTACAAGGAATAATAAAGAAAATGGAATCGATAAATATCCTAATTCAATTTGACTAATATGACTAATCTTAAGATTGCCAAACATTATAATGATAAATGATGCACTAATTTGACCAACTAACAACCAAATGCTTGATAATTGTAGATTTTGAGTAAGCTTAGTTGTAATTACAATTAAAGTCAAACCTATTAATAAAGTTAAATATAACAAATTACCACCTCCTGATTATTTGTCTAATGCTGCTACTGAATTTTTGTGAATTATTATATTACTCTTTATATTTTAACATAAATATCCATTTCCCTTAAAGAAGTTATTCAACAATATGGCCCGATTGTTGAATAACTCAAGTATTAATATATTCTAATAGAACTTGTTATTCTGATTGCGACTTTAGTTTAAAAGCTACAAATATAGAACACAAAAATCACCATGCTCTATCAGTCCAAATAGAGGCATGGTGATAATTAGATCAAGCATAAAATTTCCTAAAATAAAATAAAGCATAAAGTTTCCAAACGGAAATTTTATGCTTTACGTCACAACAAAATGTTTATCCAATGATTACTTCGTATTATGGAGACGGTGGGATTCGCTAGAATTTTACTTATATCAGAAACCTCTACTTATGTTATCAAGAACTTTTTATCATAACAGATATAACAAAAAAATTAAAAAAGAGTAATACAGACCACCTGTTTACTCTTTTGTCTGCAATTTGTCCGCAGAATTATTTTTTTGTATTTAACTTATTTAACAGAGCTAATTACAATGACCTTATAAAGCTTTATAAATCAAACTTATTTAACTTATTTTAACGCCATTTAATTATATCGCTAAACTCGACAAGGTGGGGGTCGCAGGTTCGAACCCTGTCGGGACCATATTACCGAAAGCCTTTTAAACCAAGGGTTTTCGGTATTTTTATTTACTAAGAAAACACTCTTTACTTTCGTTTTTTCGCTCTATCGTGACTAACTTGTGACGGATTTTAAAAATACATAATTTTAGACATTATTTTTGAGCTAATTCTACAGTTTTTTAGTTTAAAATCTTAATCGTAAGTATCAAGTTTAATAATGTGCTGCAGGTAAAGCTTTGCATTGTAGATATCTGCTTGAATTTTAATCGCCTGCTCATTAACTAGCAAATCAACTACTAGTCCCTCGTGTACTTCTACCCGTTTATCGCTCCAGTAATATATACACACATTAGCTTTAGCTTGATAAGCAATGTTTAAATCATCGGCTATTGAATTTAAACTAGCTTCATCGTAATCAGGTTCAGGGACGTCAAAATCACTCTCATACCAATCACGTAAGTCCCTTACATGCTCAGTCAACATCATTGCAGTCCACTTTTTATTACCGCGATTTTTTAATATTCGATTTCCTCCCTATTGTGTTAAACCTAACAATCGTTTAATTTCTTCTTCACAATGGTTTCTAAGTGCGATGTTTGAATATCTCTTTTCTGAAACCGTCCCTTTTTCTACTACTGTATATATTGTAAAATCCCCGTCTGTTTTGCTTGATTGTATTCTTACACCATTTTTACCTAGTTCAGCTTTTATAATTTTTAAATACGTGTGTAGCTCCGTTATTTTTGCATCAAACCACATCTCGAAGACCCTTTTCATTTTAAAATTATCAATATGTTTACGGTCACGTTCCATGGTGCGAATTGTTAAGTCTAAGATTATTTGTTTATCTATTAGCTCGAAGTTATCAAAGTTCAAATTACCTCACGCTCATTTCGGATGACTGGTGATAATGCGAGAACATTTTCAATAATGAAAGTACGCTTTGCATGCTTTACAAAGCAATAAGCACTAAATGAATCATCTGCTATTTTTGTAACTTTAATAGGCCTTTTTGTAATTTCGCCCGTTCTTGAAATGTACATCATATCGGCCAACTGATTACGCTGCAGTACTTTTAAAAGCTGTTCTTTCATTTTATTCACCCCCACAAAATCGAACTTACGTTCTTATCATATATAACCAATTATAGAACGTTTGTTCCCTTTTTGACAATAAGAAAAACCAGGTAATAATTACCTGGTCTATTCCCTTTTACTTAAGGGTTTGTTTAAGTATTGATGTAGTAGCTTATTCCACAATCGCGCCCGATCGTATTATAAGGTCAGCCAGAAAATATTTCTGGTTGACCATTTTTTATATCGATATATGATAACGGTAGCCGGGGTAGAACGTTTGCGCCCGTGGGGCTAAGACCCCGTCCGCAAAACAATTCGCCCCCTACTTGTAGAAACATGTTTGAGGCTGGTTGGGACATTGATCTCGTATAACAAGCGAAGCTATGACACTACAAAGAGGATTTAGGGGTTACCGGCAATTATCATTTTGAAGGAGGAATTATAATGAATCCAGTCATTGGTCTGGATGTAGCGTAAGGTGAAAGTCAGGTTCAAGCATACTTGGAAAGAAAGAAGCCCTACAAGAAAAGTTTCAAAGTTAAACATGACATTGAGGGTTAGCTATTTTATTAGATTTTATTAAAGAATTAGAAGATATTTCAGGGGAACGCCCCCCTCTTGTTATGGAATCAACGGGTCATTATCACACATCAGTTGTTCAATATTTTGAGGACAAAGGCTATTTAATAATTATCGTAAACCCACTCATCTCTTATAAAGCTAAAAGTTCTAGTTTGCGAAAGGTAAAAACAGATATCATTGATGCCAATCACCTCTGCGAGCTGTATTATAAGGAGGATTTAGAGCCTTATAAAAAGCGTGGTATCCAACTTACGAACTTACGTCATCTTACGAGAAAGCACGATAATATTACAGGCATGTTTGTACAAAAAAAACTACAATTCCAGGCAGTTTTAGATCAAGTTTTTCCTGGATATAGTAATGTTTTTGGAGACTTATATTCGGATGTTTCTTTAAAAATACTACATACATTTCCTACTTCAGAGGATATATTGAAAGCCAATAATGAAGTATTAGCAACTAAAATAAAAGAATTCTGTAAATCTCGTTCTTTACAATGGGCAAACAAACAGGCTGAAAAGCTAATGACTGCAGCTGCTCAAAATCCTTTTCAAAAGGCTTTATATTCTAGTCTTGCCCTAAGCTTAGACATGTATATTAATATGCTCTTTGAATATCAAAAACATCTATCCATATTTGAAAACGAGATAGATGCTTTAGCAAAAAGTATTGAAGAATCGAAGATTATCCGATCAATTCCCGGTATCGGCGAAAAAATCGCTGCCACGATTATTTCTGAAATTGGGGAAATTGAAAAGTTTAATCATCCTAAGAAACTAGTCGCATTTGCCGGTCTTGATCCAAGTGTCTTTGAATCTGGTACCTTCAAAGGTACCTACAATCGAATAACCAAAAGAGGCTCTAGCAGACTACGGCAAGCTTTGTATATGGCTGTTAAATGTGCTATTCGTGACTGTCGTAAACAGAAAACAACGGATGAAATCCTTCCTCGTAATAAGAAATTACGGACGTTTTATGATAAAAAACGGGAAGAAGGAAAACCATTTAGAGTAGCTGTAATAGCTTGTGCAAACAAACTCTTACATTGGATTTATGCACTATTAAAAAACAAAACTTCTTTCCAAGACTTAGCTTGATTTAACAGTTTAACCAAGTGGCCCTGAACTTTCCAAATCTAATTTGGATGGTTATTTGGTATGCACAAATTTAGTATAACATGATATTTTTATTATTTTTAATGAAAATTATTGACAACTATTAGCTGGTTTTGTGGAATAAATGTTAATCACTTATCTACACAATACCAACTGATTGAATTGCTCTACTGTTTCAAAGTAATATTTAGACTCTCTTTTCATCTGCTCCTTAATTTCAGGAATACTGTGAGACCATCCAGCAGCCGCAAAATCTACATCACAACTTTTCGCCATCTCCAATCCAGGTTTTAGGTCATCCAGCATTAGTACCTCACTTTCTTGAAGGTTAAAGCGTTTCAAAATTTCCTTTATTGGGTACTGATGTGGTTTTCTCTGGTGTTCTGGAAGTTCCCAACCAAAGATTGCGTCTGGCACAAATCCACAATGAATAGAATAGTCTCTTTCAATTCGGTTCCTCTCAGAATGAGATACAACCGTTACTATTCCACCTTGTTTTTTAAATTCTTGAATAGTCTCTACAAACAGTTCATAGAATTCTGGTACAGTTGATTCAGTATATTTTTTCCATACCAATTGCTGATGTTTTTGTTCCTCATCTGTGAATTTAATGATGTCTTTGCATAAAGAAGAAAACCCTGGATTGAAACAGTATCTAACAAAGTCTTCAAAGGTAATAGGTTTATCATTTGGTCGCAAGTCTCTAAGAGCCTCTACAAATGATGGAAAGTGTATATCTGGTGTGCTTTTTACTCCTGTATCATCGTGGTCTAAGATTAAACATTTATATTTTAAAGCCATAATATCCCCCTATAAATTTGTTATATTAATCATTTAAACATAGTTTTTTTAGTATTCCATTTATATTTTTATTAAAGCTAAATTATCTTTACCTATTAAAATCAACAAATCCCTATAACAATACATTTTTAAATGAAAAGTCCCCTAAAAAATTTGAATTCTTTTTGCAGTAACCTACTATTTCGTTTAAGATATTATTTTATAAGCTACTTTACACTTTAACATAAGTATCCAATTATTAATGGCGTTATTCCAGAAAATGGCCCGATTCATGAAGAAAGACACTTTCCTTAATTCAAGGAAAGCGCCCGATTGGTTGAATTAGATCCGCATGATTTCGACGAATTGTTCAGTAGGTGATACGCCCTGATCGATAAATCGTGTTTGAATAACATTATATGAAAGCAGAAGTTAACGAGAGATTTCTATTTTCCTAATTATATTTTCTTTCAAGACATATATCTTGGTGGTTATGGTGGTGACCACATCCGCAAATATAGTGTCCAAAAGGAGGCTGTCCTGGTTCAGACAGTCTCTTTTTTATTGCGTCCATTCTTCGAAATTTTTCATTATATTCTGTATCCATTTAATATAAAAAGCCATAACACTATTAGACAAAAAATACCAATAGTTATACCTATCATTTTAAGTAATAACAATCATGGAGCCTCCATTTGCCGTTTATATCTGTGTATCCAAAAATCATTCCCTTTCTACTGAATAATTTTGTCCAAGTATGCAACTCTTATTTTTTATCCTGAATACATTTTTACTTATTATCTAATAATAAATTATCTGATTTCTGGAGGGATTATATGCAGGGAGATTTAAATTCAAGATTAACATCTTCTGAAATTTCGGTAATTTGGAGTAGTTGTCAGAACAACAGTTTTTCAATATGTATCCTACAATATTTCATAGCAAATGTTGATGATGAGGATATTTTGTCCGTTTTAGAATTTGCACTCGATATATCACAAAAAAACTTAGATATGAGCAAAGAAATTCTTAAAAAAGATCACCGACAAATTCCAGTTGGTTTTACAAATGAAGATGTAAGTCCAACAGCTCCTCGTCTATATTCTGATGCGTTTTATCTGTATTATCTTAAAAATATGGCTAAGATTGGTTTATCAGTTTATGGTGTGGCTTTGGCAACTGCCGCACAGCCCGATGTCCGTAATTTCTTAAGTCAAGCTATACAAACTTCCACAGAGCTTTATAATAAAACCGCTAACGTTTTGTTATCAAAGGGGTTATTTGTAAAACCTCCTTATGTTTCAACTTCTGATGAAATTGATTTTATCGATAAAAAAAGTTATTTAGGTGGAGTATTAAATATTAATAACAGACCTCTAAATGTGATAGAGATTACACATATTGAAGCAAACATTGAAGCAAATACAGTGGGTGAAATTCTTTTAGCAGGTCTTTCCCAAGTAGCAAAGTCAAAGAAAGTTCGTGAATATTGTCTAAGAGGTTCAGCGATAGCAAAAAAACATATTCTAGTTTTTGCATCACTGCTAACGAATGATAACCTTCCTGCCCCAATGCCTTGGGATCTCGAAGTAACAGAGTCTATTATCTCACCCTTTTCGGACAAATTTATCATGTTCCATACAACAATGTTAATACAATCCGGTATTTCAAACTACGCAACAGCTTCAGCAGCAAGTTTACGAAATGACATATCTACATCCTATGTTCGTTTAACAACAGAAAATGCTCAATATGCAAAAGATGGTATAAACCTTATGATTAAACACGAATGGATGGAACAGCCTCCACAAATTCCAAATCATAAAGGATTAGCAAAGGAATAGTGTTCTAAAGTATCAGGGAGAGTAGGTTAATGGTGTGAACAAAAGTTCAATTGAAAAATTGCTCTGATCATTAGCCTTACCGGGATTTGGGCAACTTTTGAATCAAAGATATAAAAGGTATAACCTAATCTTTTTAGAACTCTTGATAAATGTACAATCTAACTTAAACACAGTAATCCTTTTAAGCTTTCAGGGGGATATTCCTTCTTCTATCAAAGAAACCAACTATCAGTGGCTTATGTTTTATCCATGCTTATACTTTTTTTCTATGTGGGATGCGTTTAAAGATACGGGTGGAGGAAAAGACCCATTTTCTTTTCTTCCTTTCGTATTTGCAGCGTATTTATTTACTATTGGGACAGTTTATTCTGCAAAACTTACATTTTTTGGTGTGTTATTTGGACCAGTTTTTTTACCTTGGTATTTGTCGTCCTTGGTGTTTGTTATCGTAAAAAGATGCATTATATTCTTAATCAAATAAGAATAAAGTTATTCTCAGCTATGTTTAATATAAGTTGGGAGTTATTGTTTCTTTTTAATACATCTTTATCCTTAACTTGTAAAAGTAAATTCTGTTGTATATGCTTACTTGCTACATAGGTAAAAATATTGTATTGATTGCGAACAACATAGTAATAAAATAGATTTTCAATTTAGGGGAATTTTAATATGCAAACCAATTGGCGAGGGTTAGTTAACTTATCATGGGAGTTCATACTCTCAAATGGAAAATTGGTTAAATGAATCTTTATTTAGTTTTGTTTGGTGTGTTCTTTTAGTTACTTCCCTTGGACTTTTTATTGTATGGGTCAGATTGTAGATAAAAAGAGAATTTTTGAGATTCTTACATACGGATTAAAGGTTTCAATAACAACCAACCATAATATTAGACTCACAAGGAGTTTTACTGATGTTATGGCAATATAATCACACGTTAACGCCTTTCTCTATAATTATTGAAATTCATATTGTGCAGATGCCTATTATTTATATGATTATTTATCAGTATTTTCATACATGGAAAGCTTTTTTAATTGCTGTCACAATAAATGCTGGTGTTTTCGCATTTATTCTAGAACCATTGTTGGTGTGGTTACAAATATATGAACTATTTCACTGGAAACACATCTATTCATTTTTCCCTTATATCATTTTAGCTGTGGTTTTCCAGAAAATGCCCCTTTTGCTGAAAAAGGCACAATTCTATTCAAGGATAGCGCCCGATTGTTGAAGATGCATAGATATTATTCAGATTGAGGTAACATTTTAACAAAATATTTTGGCGATTCCTTAAACCCTTGTTTTATATAAAATCTATGTGCATCTATTCTTCTTGAATGACAGTGTACTTCAACTCTATCGCATTTTCTTTTTATAGCTAAGTCATTACAATATTCCTCAATCTTACGCCCTATCCCCTTACTTCTTATGTTTCTATCAACTGCAAAATAACTTATTCTAGCGAAATCCCCTTTTACAGCTAATTGAGGTATAAAATGAACGGAAATTAAAGCAATAATATCTTTATCCTCTTCCTCTTCAAACACTAGTAATTCCTCATTTGGGTCCATAAGAAGTATTTCAATTTTTTCTTTTATAAAAGCTTCAGTATCTGGATAATCCAACTGTGTTAATAACAATGAGATCTGTTTGTAATCCTCAACTTTTGCTTTTCTAACCTCCATTTATTCCACTCTCCCATCTTTATTTATGACCGTTAAGAAGTTTTACATGTTATCTAACTAAACTGCTGCGGGTTTAAGAGTAATCCTTCTCAATCAAGATTGTATTATATAAATATTTGTTTATTACTTTCCTCTACAATTCACCCCCTTTAATGAAAAATGAACGCATATTCTTTTTCAAGAATTGCGCCTGATTGTTGAATAACGATCAGCTTCTATTTGCTGGTTTAGCAGCTAAGATTAACAAAATAAAATAAACCAATAGGTTAAAAGGTATATTATAGGAATAAGAAAAGCAAAATGAAGTTAAGGCACTTTTCATTCCTGTTATAACAAACTTATTTCTTTTCTTAACTTAAACAATTACGGCGTTTTATCCTTTACGTATATAAATGAGGTTTCCTGCTATCAACTTATTATGATTAAGCCAATATGTTACAGATCTCCCTCTCATGGAAAGCAGCTTGCAAGTAATTGGACTCCATTATCAATCTCTTCAATCGATAATCCTCCAAATCCTAACATGATATAAGAATTACTTTCAGAAGATGGATTAAGCCAAAATCTTACCGGAGAATAAACTTTGACTCCCTTCTGGAGACCCTCTTCAATTAGCTCTGAGTTTGATACGTTGTTTAGTTTCAATAAGATATGCAATCCCGACTTTTCTCCAACTATTTTTACTCTCGTACCCATATATTGTTCAATACTCTTCAGCAAAGCCTGGTGTTTTCTTTGGTACAGCTTGCGCATTCTTCGAATATGCTTTTCAAATTCTCCAGATTGCATAAATAAGGCTATAGCCTTTTGAATTATAGGAGAGACTGATTGGTTGTAATCCGCGAACTTTTTTGAGTATTGAACCATTAGAGAAGGTGGAAGAACAATATAACTTAATCGTACTGAAGGAAGAAATGATTTAGAGAATGTCCCTAAATAAATTACCTTTTCCTCTTCATCCAGTGATTTCAGTGAAGGAATTGGCTGTCCACGGTACCGAAACTCGCCGTCATAATCATCTTCAATAATGTACCCCCCTGTTTGATAAGCCCATTTTAATAATTGGATTCTTTTCGAAATAGAGAGCACCATACCAAATGGAAATTGGTGCGAAGGTGTTACGTATGCTGCTTTTGCACTGCTCGTTTCAAAATGCTCTATTGATATTCCGTCCTTTTCAAGAGGTACAGGTTCTATACAGCATCCCTGATCTTTAAAGACAGATCGTACTCCACTATAGCCTGGTTCCTCCATAGCCACGATTTTTTCCTGGAGTTCTAAAAGACGACAGATCAATGCTATAGAATTTTGTGTTCCGGACGTTACAACAATCTGTTCCGGTACACACCGTACACCTCTAGAGTGCAGTAAATAGGTTGAAATCTCCTGCCTCAGTGCAAACTCACCTTGTTTTTCACTATACTCAAATAACCAGTTGTTCTCTTGATCAACAGCATCGGACAGACATTTCTTCCACTGCTTCACGGGAAATTTGTTAAGATCTACATTTCCATATTCAAAATTCACAAGAAATTCGCTTGATGACTTACATTCCGACCGAATGGGTTGTACCTTCTCAATCGAATATAATGAAGGTTTCTCAATCTCAGCTACCCATATACCACTTTTAGGAACACTTTCAAGGTATCCCTCTGATTGCAACTGCTCATATGCTGACACGACTGTATTCCTACTGACCTTTAAATGTGTCGTTAGTTGGCGAATTGATGGCATTTTCATTCCTGGCAAAAGCCTGCCTTCTTCAACTTCCTTCTTAATCCAATGATATAACTGGCTGTATAACGGCTCTGGCGACTCCTTTTGTAAAAACGGGGAAATTTCCATTGTATCCCCTCCTTCTGTCCCTATCAAAATTTTCAATTCTGTCACTTTTATCATGTACAGAATACTTCTAAAATTATTTTATCACTAAGAAGAGGGATGGGATACACAATGAATAAGATCCGCCAAGAAAAATTAGTATGTACAGATGAAAAGCGTATTGATCAGTTTTTAAGCCAAGCACGGACGGGTTACCTTGGATTAACAGATGGAGAGCTCCCTTATGTAGTACCTTTGAATTTTATCTGGATGAATGAAGCGTTGTATTTTCATGGAGCTGCGCATGGGAGAAAAATAGATTTAATTCATGCCAACCCCAACTGTTGTTTCACAGTATCTGAAGATTACGGAACCATGGTAAGTCCTATACCTGCTAAAACTGATACTGCTTACATGAGTGTGATGCTTTTTGGAGTACTAGAAACAGTAAGTGATTTGATTGAAGCTACCTCGGCAATGCAGGGAATGTTGGATAAATACGTACCCGGCTACTATAATAAAAACCTTTCGCAATCCCATGTTGAGAGATATCGCTCCTCTCTAGGGAGTCATACAGTTGTTTTTAGACTTACTCCTAAAGTACGAACAGCAAAAGAAAATCAATTGAATCCTCAGTTGTCTTTCTTCCCAGGTAGGAACGTTGAGAGGGAAATCTAAAGTTTTAATCAAGACATCATTATCAACTAGAAAACCATACAAAAATAATAGTGGCACAATACTTATGATATAAGGCTGATAAAGAGCCTATGTTCCACGACGCATCGGCTCCCTTTTATAGGTCAATTTGCTTAGGGTATGGGTACCGTGGTGTATTTGTTAAAGAAAGATGATAAGGTCATGTATCTGCTTTAAAAACTGAATCCTATTTGGCTTCTTGTACCTTTTGTGTACTAAGTGCAAAACTTATAATTGCTGCAACGCTACAAACATATGGAAGCATAGAATAACCCCAATTAGATATGACATAACCTCCAATCAGTGAACCAATTGTGATGCCAATATACAGTGCTGTATTATTCCATGCCATAACAATACCTCGTTCATTTGGATATTCCACCACTAATCGTGCTTGGTATGAGGTGAATCCTGCATAGCCAACTAATGCCCATAAAAAAAGAAAGAAATAAACCCAATCTCCAGATGAAAAGAATATCCCTAAACCAATAAGTATCAGAGTCAATAAAATTAGTGCAGATTTCGAAATTTTCCTTGCTCCGAATTTATCTGTTAATTGACCACTTGTAAGGCTTCCTAAAACAGCACCTACACCATAAAAAGTAACAGCTAATGCGATTTCTGAGGATGAAAATCTATTTTCGGAGTAAAGTGCTGCACCTAAATAAACATAAATTGCATACATAGAAATTGCCCAAATTGTGGTAACACTTACGGAACCAAGTATTCTTAGTAGATTTCCTTCTGGTAGATTTTTTGTTAAATCGCTTTTAGGATTAGATTCCCATGTTTTGAAATTCACTACCGCCAATATGGCTCCTATAATCGCCATTACAACAAATACTGATCGCCACCCAAGAACATGTTCTAATAAAGCACCTAATGGCGCTCCTGCCCAAAGAGCAGTTAAATGTCCAGAGACAACTATCGAAAGCCATGTTCCTCTTCGATTTGGCGGCGCAATATCCCCAATGATTGCGTATATCAAAGGAGTGATTGAAGCAACGGACAAACCAGCTAAAATACGGCTAACAATTAGCCATAAAAATGAGGAAGCAAAAGCAGTTAGTATGTTGGAAATAACGAACAATAGTAAACCAAATATAATAAAAGTTCTTCGTCCTTTTCTATCTGACAGCCACCCAAATATAGGCGCCGAAAAAGCATATGTTACCGCAAAAACAGTTACCATCCATCCTGTCGTTTCTGGACTAACCCTATATGCTTCCGAAATGAACGGTAGTAACGGAGACACAACAAATAAGTCAGTACCCATTAGAAACAAAGTTATCCAACCAACACTTAAACTTATCCTTTCTCGCAACTCCAGCCATCTCCCCTTATAAAAGTATATATACATGTATATTCCAAAGGTTATAAAAAGGATTGCTTCAAAAGTTCTTATTAACTGAATAGATTAGAACTTCATTCGCTTTCGAATAATTACTCTCTTTATTCAACAATATGGCCCTATTCATGAAGAAAAGACCCTCTCCTTATACAAGGAGGTAGTGACCCCTTAAAGTTAGAGTTTTTCTTATGCAGCTAATTGGCTGGCATGTTTTCGGTAATTTACTGGACTCATGCCGGCCAGTTTTTGTTTAATACGAACATGATTATAATAATTGATATACTCTTTTATTTTCTTTTGTAATGCTTCGTAAGAGATTAATTGTTCTCCATAATACATTTCCTGTTTTAGTAAGCTAAAGAAGTTCTCCATGGCCGCATTGTCTGCGCATGTTGCTTTACGAGACATGCTTTGAAAAATCCTATTCTGCTTTAATGTTTTCACCCACGTATTGTGTTGATAGTGCCATCCTTGATCGGAATGAATTGTTGTCCGATATTCGGCACGTTTCTGAATGATTGGAAGTACTTGTTCAAGTGAATCTAATACAAAATCTAGGCTTGGCCGTTTTGACATACTAAACCCAATAATTTCACCATTATATAAGTCCATTATTTGACTTATAAATAGTTTTTCATCATCTGTACATTTAAATTCAGTTACATCAGTCACCAATTTTTGAAGGGCATGTGGCGTTCTGAATCTACGATTCAAAAGGTTTTTAGCGACTT
>NZ_JBHTFK010000016.1:0-1166 GCF_042666115.1 Ureibacillus sp. GCM10028918 | reverse complement strand
ACGACTGGATTCATATTGAAATCTCCTCCTCTAAGAAACTACTAAATTAGTCGGTAACCCCTAAAGCTGCTTGTAATATCATAGGTTCGCTTGTTAAACGGGATCGTTGTCCCAACCAGCTTGAAACATGCTTATACAAGTAGGGGGTGAACAGTTTTGCGGACGGGATCGAGTCCCACGGGCGCTACGTTCTACCCCGACTACCGTTATAATGTGACCTAAAAGAAAAAGGTCAACCAGAAAAATCTGGCTGACCTTATATTACGATCGGGCGCATTTCTTTAATAAGGTATGTGTCTTTTCCTGTTTAAGGGCCAGATTGTTATACAAATTTGGGAGTATATTATGGCCAAAAAGCGCATAAGAAAATGAAAAATGAGAAAAAGATGAAAAAATATTAGTTGACCCGAACTATTCACATTAAGCTCTAAAAGGAATTGATGTCATGATCGGACTCTTATTTATTGCAATAGATGTTGGTATTTTTCTGTTAATATGGCTCATTTTGACTTTATATATTAATTACTTTATTTAACTTTATACTCTGCATAAATTTTTTCTTAATGAGAGCGATATTGTGTTCTCCGAAATCGTGTTCTTCAATATTCCACAAACGGGCGCATTTCGGTACTGCACCCCAAAAGTTAGAGTAAAAAACTAACTTTTGGGGTGATTATTTATGACTAAATATAGTGAAGAATTTAAATTGATGGTGNATAACGGATTAACCGTTAAGAAAACGAAGCAGTTTTATTCTGTTCAATTTAAAATAGATGTATTAAACTTTATGAAACGAACAGGTGCTTCCTATCAAGATACTGCGATTCACTTTAACTTGAATGATCCAACTTTAGTTGCCAGTTGGTATCATCGGTTTTTAAAAGAAGGGATAGAGGGCCTGCAAAAAAAATCAAAGGGGCGCCCGTCTATGTCTAAGAAACCAAAATCAACAGTGAACCAAGAAAAAATAATGTCACGTGAGGAGCAGCTAGAACGCGAAAATGAACTGCTTCGTTTAGAGGTGGCGTATTTAAAAAAGTTGAAGGCTTTTCGAGAGAATCCAGATGCCTTCCTCGAAAAGCACAAGCTGCCATCGCCTTCGAACTTAAACAAGAAGGATTTCGATTAAAAGATGTTTTAAAACAAGTGGATATTCCAGAAGCGAC
>NZ_JBHTFK010000015.1:0-22999 GCF_042666115.1 Ureibacillus sp. GCM10028918 | reverse complement strand
CTCCCGTTCAGATTAATTATGTTTTAGTATAACGGGCTTTTTCCATAGAAAAAACCCCGAATAGGGCACTTTTTTTAAAGTGTCTACTATTCGGGGTTCAGTTCAGACACAACCAATTGCATCTTTCTAAGTTACCTAATTCTTTACTCTCCATCAAAGGTGAAAATAATACGAATGCCTGATGGATCAACCGTTGAGAAGGCTTGCGCTCCACCGAACTTTGAAGCCCCTTCAAACTGCTCTACTTTGGCACCAATTAAAGCTAAGTCATCTTTAATTTTATTAGCTTGTGACTCATTATCTAACACAATGGTAAAAGATTTAAGACCGACACCATTTTCCGGAATCTGGGTACCGCCTAAACTTTCCCATGTATTTAAACCGATATGATGATGATATTTTCCACTTGAGATGAATAATGCTTGATTCCCGTATCGCGTTACTATCTCATAGCCCAAAGCTTGTGTGTAAAATTTTTCGCTTTCTTCTAAATTTGCTACTGATAAATGGATATGGCCCATAACGGTTTCATAAGGTATACCATTCCATGTACCGTCTGCATCGCGAAGAACGGACTGAACATCAACTTGTTCGGTTGTCATATAGACCATGCCATCATCATGCCATAACCACTCTTGTTCAGGACGGTCCGCATATACCTCAATGCCATTACCATCTGGATCGTTTAAGTAAAATGCTTCACTTACATGATGGTCTCCTGCACCTGCACGTACATTTTGCTGGATAATATGTTGAATAAAGTTACCCAAGTCCTTACGAGTCGGCAGTAAAAGGGCAAAGTGATAAAGTCCCGTTTGACCACGGCGTAATGGAAGGGCATTAGGTACCTCTTCTAATGATAACAGGCTTGTAGAGCCATCAAATGTGAGAACTGCTGATGTTGTTGTTTGCTCTAATACATGGAATCCAATAACCGATTTATAGTAATCGATGGAACGCTCGAGGTTGGATACTTTTAACTGAACATGGGAAACATACATATTGGGCTTTTTATGGAAGTGTGTTGGCATGAACGATGCCTCCTTTTGTTATTTTAGATAATCAACTTACTTTATGTAACTAAGTATATTTTTGATAGCGAATAAAGTCAAGTGGCTAGCTATTACAAAAAAACATCACAAAAAGAAACCAGGACAATTTGAGTTGTCCTGGTTTCTAAGATTAGAGACTATTTGTTTGATGTGTAATCGCCTTCATAACCAGCTGTAAAGATAGCGATTAAGAATGCTGCTGTAACACCAAGAATTAATACTAAACCCATGGAAGTATCCTCCTTGTGTATATAGAATCTCTCTATTAAGTATAGCTCAAATAAAAAAACTTTACTACATTAATTTCTTGATTGGAAAAGGTTCAATTCTACTTATTCGGGAATAATAAAGAAAGGAGGCGGATGAATGTGGAACAAGATAAATCAATTTTAAGCGGTACTATGGCAAATAATATGGAAGATTTAATTTTTCTAGGAAAACAAATGGAACGGATGCGTGATGGTGCTCAATTAGAAGAAGATGAACGATTCCCAGATCCCATTCAGTTTGATGAACTCGATAATGATAATGATGAAAAAGAAAGCCTTGAACGAAAAAAATAAACCTGCTTACTTCCAAAGTTCGCAACAACTATTATAATCTCGAAATAATTAAGGGGTCTCCCCGGTTATATGGAGAAACCCCTTTTCTCTTAAATCTTCACTTGATAATCTTTTAAATCTTCTCGTAATTTTGCTTTTAAAAATTTACCCACAGAAGTTTTTGGAATTTCATTTAGGAAAACGATATCATCCGGAAGCCACCATTTTGCAAATTGCCCCTCTAAATAATTGATTAATTCTTCATTAGTAGCTTCTTTACCTTCCTTTAGAACAACGCAAGCTAATGGACGTTCCAGCCATTTTTCATGAGGAATGGCGATAACAGCTGCTTCAAAAATTGCTTCATGTGTCATTAAAGCATTTTCTAATTCAACCGATGAAATCCATTCACCGCCACTCTTAATTAAATCCTTTGTACGGTCAGTGATTTTAATATATCCCTCAGGTGTAACCACCGCAATATCTCCTGTATAAAGCCACCCATCTTTGAATGCATCTTTCGATCGTTCATCTTGATAGTATTCGTTGGCAATCCATGGTCCGCGTACCCGAAGTTCTCCCATTGTTTGCCCATCCCATGCAACAACACCCTTTTCATTCACTACCTCCGTGTCAAGAAGAGGAACCGTTAACCCTTGAGTTGCACGAATGTCTAATTTGTCTTCTGCCGACCAATCGTCCATTGCAGATGTATAATTGGATAAGGACACAATGGGTGAGGTTTCCGTCATCCCATAGCCAACGATATAGGGAACCTTGAATATTTCTTCGAATGTTTTAATTAACCCTTTTGGCGAAGCAGATCCTCCACAAACTACTGCGCGCAAGGAAGAAATCTTGCGGGGTTTTTTCTCTTGTTCCTGAGCAACACCTAACCAAATTGTTGGTACACCAGCTGTTAAAGTAACCTTTTCTTGTTCGACTAGATCCAGTATTAAGGATGGGGTGAAAGCGGGACCAGGCAACACTTGGGTAGAGCCATATGCAACACAGGCAAATGGCAAGCCCCATGCATTCGCGTGAAACATCGGAACAATCGGCAGTACAACATCTTGTTCGCGTACACCCATACTGTCAGCTAGCCCGAGGGCAAGACTGTGAAGAACTAGACCGCGGTGAGAATAGACAACCCCTTTTGGCATACCTGTTGTGGCACTTGTATAACACATTCCGGCAGGAGCATTTTCATCTAAATCCTTAGGGAATTCAAAAGTATCACTACTTTCGGTCAGTAATTTTTCATATGAATGAATATTAGGGAAGCTCGATTCTGGAATGTCAAGAGTATCTTGCATGACGACAATGTGTTTAACTGTTTTTAAATAGGGAATCGCTTTTTCAAATAACGGGAAAAGATCACCATCAATCAATAAAATTTCATCCTCCGCATGGTTAATCACATAAATAATATGTTCAGGGGATAAACGAATATTAATCATATGCAAAATGGCACCAGCACAAGGTACAGCGAAATAAGCTTCAAGGTGTCGATGATGATTCCAGGCAAAAGAACCAACCTTTGTACCTTGCTTCATCCCTAGCTTTGATAAAGCATCTGCTAGTTTTCGTGTCCGCTTCACATATTCTTTATAAGTAATGCGGTGAATGGTATCTGTGCTAGTTCTGGAAATAATGAATTTTTCCGGAAAGTATCTTTCAACCCGCTCCAAAAAGCTAGTTAATAATAATGGTGTATCCATCATAAACTTAACCTCCCTAAATTTTCATAGTTAAACGGACGTAGCATAAGAAAATAGTCCTTTATTATCTATATTTGAAAGAGTTTTTTGTTAGAACGAGAAACAATGGAAATACATGGGTTTATGGGAAGATTATATAGATAAGTTCAGCTATAGAGTTTAGAGAGCGAATTTATTAATCCGATTATTTTAGTATGTTTGTATTTCATCATATAATGAAGCTAGAAAAGTTAGGAGTGAGTAAATTGACAACGATGATTCCATCAAAGACATTGGCTAATGGGGTAAGCATGCCCTATTTAGGTTTAGGCGTGTACAAAATGACAAACCCGGATGAAACAATACAGGCTATTGCTAAAGCTCTGGAATTTGGTTATCGAGCTGTAGATACAGCTGCACTTTATTACAATGAAGAAGAGGTTGGGGAAGCGATTCGGGCTTCTGGTCTTTCACGAGAAGAACTTTTTATCACAACAAAAGTATGGAATGCAGATCAAGGCTATGATAATACACTACGTGCATTTGAAACTTCTTTGAAAAAACTAGATCTAGAGTATGTAGATTTATATCTAACCCATTGGCCAGTAGAAGAGAAGTTTGTGGATACGTACCGAGCAATTGAACGCCTTTATGAACAGAAGCTAATTCGCGTACCGGGTGTATCAAACCATCATGCTCACCATCTAGAAAAAATATTGTCAAAAGCAAATATATTGCCGATGGTAAATCAGATTGAATTGCATCCATATCTATCACAAGGTGAGTTACGTGCATTTTGCAAGGAAAACGACATTGCCGTTACTGCATGGTCACCATTAGGTCGAGGAGGAATCCTTCAAGATGAAACAATTACGAAGATTGCTGAAGAAATCGGGAAAACTACAGCGCAAGTGATCCTTCGTTGGCATTATCAGCAAGATATACTATCGATTCCGAAATCGGTAACACCGAGCAGAATCGAAGAGAACGCACAGATTTTTGATTTTGAATTATCCACTCAACAGATTTCGGAGCTAAATCAATTAAATAGAAACCAACGCTTCGGTAAAAATCCTGATAATTTCAAGTTTGATTTCTAGTATAAACTGCCGGGAAAGTTTAATTAAAGACCTTCCTGGCAGTTTTTTATCATCTAAAACAGACTTCAATTATAAAGGTTGACGTTTCAATAATCTAACACTACAATGAGTAATGTGAGGTGGGGACTAGTGAAAATTCGAAAATTTAATATACAAGAGAGTGGATTGAATCGATTTTTTGGACCACTGGAATCTAAAATTATGGACATTCTTTGGTGTCAAGAGGATATGACGATTAAAGAAGTGCAGGCAATCCTGGAAAAAGAGAAACCAACCAACTTTAATACAGTTATGACAGTAATGAATCGTTTAGTTGAAAAAGAAATATTACAAAAGAAGCTTATTGGGAGATCATCCTATTTTAAACCTATCCAATCAAGAGAAGAGTTCATTACTACCCAGTCTAAAGAAATGACACATGAACTAATGGATGAGTTTGGGAGTGTTGTTGTAAGTCATATGCTGGATGCACTTGAAGATGTCGATGATGAGCTCGTAAAAAAACTTGAATTGAAAATCAAACAATTAAAAAAGGGTAAAAATGATGAATAAACGTCAATCTAAATTTATGTTTTTCTTATCCATATTAATATCTGGTTCTATTTTTGTTCAAATGGGTCTATACTTGAAATCTTTAATAACGGGATCTAATTTACGGTTTAATATCTTTGAAGTCTGTCATAATACTTTAAAATTAATTGGTTTAACTTCATTAACGTATGCAGTAGATATTTTGGTGATTGGTACTTTTTTATTTGCACTTTGGAAAATTAGTACCCAAGTTATCCAAACATTCAAAATGAGACGCCGATTACAACAATATAATTGTGAAAAATTAACGAAGGAATTTAATGATCAGTTCAGAAATAGAGATGAAAAGTTCATGATTATTTCTTATCCTGTTCCAGTTGCCATTACGATTGGTTTTGTATCACCTAAAATTGTTCTATCAACCGGTCTATTAAACTTGCTAAGTGAAGAAGAATTAGAAGCGGTTATTTATCATGAAACATACCATCTCAACAATCATGATCCACTAAAAATCTTTTTACTGTCAATTGGTTCGATTACATTACCTTATATTCCGATCTTAAAATGGTTTAATGAAAAATATCGTGTCATCCAAGAAGTAATGGCAGATGAGTTAGCGATAGAGAAACAAGAGACGGCGGTTCATATTGGAAGTGCACTACTGAAGATGTTAAAAGTAGGGAAGCTGGAGACTAAATCTTTTGCGTATGCTTCTTTTGCAGAAACATCTGTAAATTACCGCATTGAATATATATTAAATCCACTAAAAAAATATCAAATAAAGGTACCAGTAATCATCACAATGTGGTCAATTCTTGTATTCAGTTTGATTAGTGTCTTTTTTATTTACGCATTAGCGTAAATTTTTTACCCAATTACACTACATAATGTAGTTTTAGGAGGAACGTTTATTATGTCAAAGAAAATATTTTGGATCATTGGGATTCTCGCCGTATGTATCATAGGAATTATAGTATTAACGGATGTTAGTCAAGAATCAGCAGAAATTGATTATGAAAATCAACCGTTTATGGGGGAAGAAAATGCCCCTGTTGAAATCATTGAATTTGGGGATTATAAATGTCCGCACTGTGGAGAATTTAATAGTTCAATGGTGCCGTATATTAAAGAGGAATTTATTGATACAGGAAAGGCCAAATTTTATTTTATGAATTATTCCTTTATAGCGGTTGACTCCACAACAGCAGCGCTATACGCAGAAACAGTATATCAAGAGCTTGGAAACGAAGTATTCTGGGATTTCCATGACTTGTTGTTTGCTAACCAAACAACTGCAGATGGACAAGAGAACTTTATGGATGAAAAGTTTTTAACAGCAATACTATCAGAAGTAGCGAGTGCAGAAGAGGTTAAACAAGTTGGACAGGCATTTAGCGACAACCAAGGTGATGCATCTCTAGATCAAGATATGGAAATGGCAAATAATCTAGGAGTCAATTCAACACCTGCAATATTTATTGGTGGAAAGAAATTTGAGGGAATGACAACAGATGACTTTGCAGAAATGGTAGAGGCCGCTTCAAATGATTAATAAACCATTACTTCTCGCATGGATTACGAGCATTATTGCAACGAGTGGAAGTTTATTTTTTAGTGAACAAATGAAGTTTGTTCCCTGTACACTTTGCTGGTATCAACGAATTTTAATGTATCCGCTTGTACTTTTACTAGGAATGGCATTCTATCGAAATGATAAGGAGATTTATAAATATATATTGCCAATCTCCGTAATTGGTGTCATCATGGCTGGTTATCATTATGCCTTACAGAAAATTCCTTCCATGAGTGAGTTTAGCGCTTGTACAAGTGGTGTCCCATGCTCGGGTCAATACATTAACTGGTTTGGTTTTGTAACGATACCATTATTATCTCTAATTGCCTTTGTCATCATAACAGTGTCAATGATCGTGTTATGGAAACGTAAATAGTTAATTAGAAAGGATTGTAAGTATGAACGATAAAAAGAAAAAAAGGTCCATCGTCAGGTTCTCAATACTACTTGTGTTGTTTGCTGCCATTATTTTTACTGTCTACTCTAGTATTACGAAAGAAAAAGTTCAGATATTGCAAGTAGGAGACGATGCACCAGATTTTGAATTAATAGATTTAAATGGGGAAAAGCACCGTTTGTCTGAATATGCAGGACAAGGAGTCTTGTTAAATTTTTGGGGAACTTGGTGTGAACCTTGCAAAAGGGAATTCCCTATCATTGATCGACAATATCACGAATATCAAAAGCAGGGTGTACAAGTATTAGCAGTAAATATCGCCGAATCGGATTTTGCCGTTCGAAATTATATAGAGAGTAAAGGGTTAACATTCCCTGTTGTAATAGATAAAGAAAAAAGCGTGATGAACGCATATAATATCAATCCATTGCCAACGACTTTTTTGATTGACCCAAAAGGAGAAATTGTAAAAATCATAACAGGAGAAATGAACGAAACGTTGGTAAAGCAATATATGGAACTGATTAAGCCAGAAGAAGTATAAAGTGTAAAAGAGTCCCTTGTCTATGAATATAGACCAAGGAACTCTTTTTTAGTTTGCACATTATTTATCAGCCACAATAACCCTCTTATTTAAGAATGGATGTTCAAATTCCAATTGTATGGCATGCAATTCATAATCCCCAGAGGCTGTTTGTCGTGCGTTATACATTGTGTCTCCAACAATTGGATGACCAATATGGGCCATATGCACACGGATTTGATGTGTACGTCCCGTTTCTAGTACTAAATGAACCAAACAAGTACCTTTAAATCGTTTTACCACTTCAAAATGGGTAATGGCATGTTGACCGGATGGGGAAACGACACGTCGAGTTGCATGGTGGCGGTCTTTTCCAATAGATTCATTAATCGTCCCATTGTCCTGGCGAATGTTTCCTTGCACCTCTGCTTCATACGTGCGGATGATTGATTTTTCCTCAATCATTCGATCAAAAATAGATTTTGCAATGGGATGCTTTGCTACTAATAATAAACCTTTTGTTCCAAGGTCCAGGCGATGGACATGCTCTGCATAATGGCCACCATTTTCCTTAATATGGGCCATCACATGATTCATGCAAGTATCTACATCACGTTCGTCATTTGGATGGGTTGCCATTCCTTTTGGTTTTGAAACAATGAGGCAGTGTTCATCTTCGTATTGAATCGTCAACTCACATCTTAATGTAGGTTTGTAATTCGAATGAGTTGCATCAAATCTAAAATTAAGAATCGTACCAGCCTTAAGTGGATCTTTCCATAAAACGGGATCTCCATCTGATCGTGTCACTGCTTTTGCCATACGTAATTCATGTACAATTTTTTTCCCAAGTCGCCACTTTTCACGCAATAATTCTTCTACCGTTAGTCCTTCTTGAACGATTTCATATTGGAACATAATCTACCTCCAAAATAAAATAATCGTGTCCAAAAATGAACACGATTATTCATCATTTATCTATATTTTTGTTTAGCTTATGATTTAGCTTGTTCTAAGAAATCATAAATTACCTTAGTATCTTTAGAATAATCTCCAACAATACGATTTACTTCCTTGCCATCTTTAAAATAGATTAAAGTTGGTGTTGCTTCAACGCTATAATCATTCCAGCCTTGTTCATATTCCAACACATTGTACTGATCGATTTGTACGCCTACTTCATCCGCAATCGGCATTAAAGAAGGTGTCATTGCTTGACAGTGTGTACACTCCGGGCTAAACATATAAGCAACTACAGGTTCACCAGAGTCAATCTTTTCTTTCAAAGCTTCAGGTAATATGATATTTTGATAATTTTCGTCATCTAATAAATCGATTGTCGATTGTCTTAAATTATCTGTATCATATGGATTGTTGTCTAATTTATCTTCATTCGATAAGTTTGTAAGAATTATAATGGCAGCAAAAAGTACAACGACGATTGCACCTAGAATACCTAATTTTTTCATTGTTTCTCTCCCTTCATAACTTTGATCATATAAAAACTAGTAATAGCGATTAATAAGAAGGCAACACCTGCGAGGAATGGTATAGTAATAAAGCCTAACATATTAATATATTGTCCTGTACATGGAACTCGTCCACAAGCAGGAGCAGATTCAGATAGGAAGTCCAGCTTTTGAATACCATAGTGGTAAAGAGAGATGGCACCGCCTATGCATGAAAAAACGGCAGTTGTTACGGCGATACGTACATTTTTTTGTATGTAAGCTACGGTTGTAATTAATAGAATCGGATACATCAATATTCGTTGATACCAGCATAACTCACATGGTTCATAGCTGCGTATCTCAGAAAAATATAGGGAACCGAGTGTTGCTACCAATGACACAAGCCATATAAACAGCAAACTATTCTCTAGTTTTTTATCCATTTAGCATCTCCTAGTAATCAATATCTATTGCTGTTATGATTATAGTTTGTTCCCAATTAGAAGTAAATTATTTTGAATTAAAAATAATTAAAATAAAATAAAAGTTTTTGGCGATTTACCCCGACTTGACTTAATGAATTGCTACCTTACATAACTTGAGTAACGAAGCATGTATTTTAGGTCTAATTTTAGATGTTCACGCATTAATTCTGAAGCTAAATCACTGTTTTTGGATGCGATTGCTTCGTATATTTCTTTTTGCTCTTCGTATAATAAGGGGCGTTTATTTTTTATAAGTAACCTACGATACAAATTATAAACAGTATTTACCTTTTGTATTTCCTCTATCATCACAGGGTTATTACACTCTGCAATAATAAGTTCATGAAATTTCATGTTTACGCTTACAATTTCATCGATAGTACCTTTTTTTGATTCATTCAATGCCTGCTTTAATTGGCTTAATTTTTCCTTTGTCATGTTTTCGGCTGCTTTTTTGGCAGCATAGCTTTCAATTAATGTGATTAACTCTGATGAGTAGAGTAAGTCTTCCTTTGTGGGTTTGTAAACTCTTTTGTTTTTGATTAAACCTTCTTGTTCAAGATGTCGAATTGCTTCTCTTATGGGCGTTCGACTTACCCCGATTTTTTCAGCTAACCGTTCTTCGACAAGTTTTATACCACCATTTAACTCACCGTTTAAGATCATATTTCGTATCGAATCATAGGCTAAGCGATAGGCATTAGAGGTATTTGGATTAATATCTTGCATTCATACTCCCCCTTGTAAAACATATACGACTCTATTATACACTTTAAGTCACATAATATTAGTGGAATTCCTTAAACTTTTATCTCAATTAAATGAAAAAATTCATACAAAAGTATGAGAACCATACAAATGCGATATAGGGCTATTCAGTGATATGATTAGTTAATAAAAAAATAAATAGAGTATGTTTGAAAATATAAGTTACTCTTGGCTCAAGTGTAAATTGTGAGGTGTTCAAAGCTTGTCGGTTAACGACCATTCAAATATAACGATCCTTAAAGAAATTGCAGAATTATTAAATGAAGAAACGGATTTAATTCCGATGTTAAAGGGGGCTTTAAGCAAGTTTTTAAAAGGGACGAATTTTGAAACGGGCTGGATTTTTTTTATCAATGAAAAAGGAAAGACCGAGTTGATCGCCAAAGAAAATTTACCGGAAGCACTAAGCTACAATAACTGTCATCACCTGCAAAAAGGTGGCTGCTGGTGTGTATCGCGCTATCGAAAGAATGAACTGAAAAAGGCATCAAATATAATAGAATGCCAAAGAATCGAAGCTGCAATCGAGTCGAAAACAGGGGATCATGCGAACATCACGCATCATGCGACTGTCCCGCTTCAATCAGGTGTTGAACGGTTCGGAATTTTAAATGTCGCTTCACCAAACACATCTAAGTTTACAGAAGAAGAATTAGAATTACTGGAATCTGTGGCATTTCAAATGGGCTCGGCGATCAAACGCATTAATTTAACAAAGCAGGAACAAGAAATTGCTCTAGTACGTGAAAGAAACCGACTTGCAAGGGATTTACACGATTCTGTAAATCAATTGTTATTCTCTGTAACGCTAACTGCCCGTGCCGGGATTGAAATGAGCGGAACTGCAGAAATTAAGGAAACATTCTCTGAAATCCAACAGCTAACACAGTCCGCTTTAACTGAAATGAGGGCACTTATTTGGCAATTACGCCCCAAAGGATTAGAGAGTGGGTTAATCGAGGCAATTAAATCCTATTCAGAAATGTTAAGTATTCATTTAACGGTTAATGTTTCAGGAGTGATTCAGTTTCCGTCACGCGTGGAAGAAACACTATTCCGAATTGCACAAGAAGCCTTAAATAATATACGTAAGCATGCGGGAGTACAAGAAGCCGTTATTTATATTACAGTAACGCCAACGGATATCTTGCTTGTCATAAAAGACGAGGGTAGAGGGTTTGTCATTGACAATGAAAGAAGTATTCCCTCAATCGGTCTACAATCAATTCAAGACCGAGCGGCAGCCTTAGGTGGTTCGGCGGATTGGGTAAGTCAAATCGGAAAGGGAACGGAGCTATTAATCCGATTGCCATATTAGGGGGGATAAAATGATTCGAGTATTAATTGCAGATGATCATCATGTTGTACGGCGTGGGTTGCTATTTTTCTTGAAAACACAGAAGGATTTCGAAGTAATTGGAGAAGCAAAAAATGGACTAGAGGCTGTAGAGCTTGTTGAATCTTTGCAACCTGATATTGTGTTAATGGATTTAGTAATGCCTGATATGGATGGAATTCAAGCGACAAAAAAAATAAAAGCCAAATGGCCACAGGTTCATATCCTAATGTTAACGAGCTTTTCAGATAAAGATCATGTTTTGCCTGCCATTGAAGCAGGAGCTGCTGGCTATCAATTAAAGGATATAGAACCGGATGAATTGGCGAACTCCATTCGACAAATTATCATGGGTGAAAATATTATACATCCAGCGGCGACGACTCAGTTGGAAGAGACACTTCGTGAAGAAGAAAATTTACCACATGTGAAAAATGCGTTAACACCAAGGGAAAGAGACGTATTGGCGGAACTGACAAAAGGGAAAAGTAATCGTGAAATTGCCTCGTCTTTATTTGTTACAGAAAAAACGGTAAAGACGCATATTTCAAATATCTTCACTAAGCTTGATGTTCAAGATCGTACGCAAGCTGCTCTCTATGCAGTAAAGCATGGACTTACAGAAGGCAGCGAAACGCTATAAATAATAATGTTTTTCGATTCTCATAGAATGTAATTGCAAGAAACCCGGCCTCGCACTTAGCGTAGGCCGATTTTTTTTTGTTTGAGAATCAGGTGGTTTATAAAATGGGGTAGAAATAAAGCAAAAAAGAGCTGCTACTGTTCCGCGAGAAGCCTCGTCGCGGACAAGAGAAACCCAAAAGAGCTGCTGCCAGTCCGCGAGAAGCCATATCGCGGACAAGAGAAACCCAAAAAAGCTGCTGCCAGTCCGCGAGAGGCCATATCGCGGACAAGAGAAGCCCAAAAGAGCTGCTGCCAGTCCGCGAGAGGCCATATCGCGGACAAGAGAAGCCCAAAAGAGCTGCTGCCAGTCCGTGAGAAGCCATGTCGCGGACAAGAAAAGTCAAAAAGAGCTGCTGCCAGTCCGTGAGAAGCCATATCGCGGACAAGAGAAGCCCAAAAGAGCTGCTGCCAGTCCGCGAGAAGCCATGTCGTGGACAAGAAAAGTCAAAAAGAGCTGCTACCAGTCCGCGAGAAGCCATTTCGCGGACAAGAGAAGCCCAAAAGAGCTGCTGCCAGTCCGCGAGAGGCCATATCGCGGACAAGAGAAGCCCAAAAGAGCTGCTGCCAGTCCGTGAGAAGCCATGTCGCGGACAAGAGAAGCCCAAAAGAGCTGCTACCAGTCCGCGGGAAGCCGCGTCGACGAGAGTAATTGCTTAAAAAATAGAAATCGTGTCTATGATGCCCACATCGGAAAGTTTTTCTAAATAAAAATCGCAGCCTCTTTATAAGGCTGCGTGCTCTAAAATTTTAAAGTCTTCACTTATGACTACCAACTTTTCTTTCTAAAAATGATAATCCTCATCTGTTGCAGTTGTAAGTTCATGTGGTTCGATATGGACAAGCACCATACAAAATGGATTGAACTTTTTTACAGTTGTTTCGATTTTCTCCGTAATTTGATGGCTCTGTCGAACATCCAAATGGGGATTTACTGTTACCGTAACATCTATAAAACTCACATTGCCATGAGATCTTCCCTTAAAATCAATTAAATCTATGACACCCGTAACATTATTTATAAGGACTGATAAAGTTTCTGCTTCTTCAATATCAAAACTATCTGTTAATGTCTGAACCGAATCCCAAAAAATCTCGATGGCAGTTTTTATGATAATAATGGCAACAACCAAGGCGGTAAGTGTATCAATTATGGGAAAGCCAATGATTGCCCCGAATATTCCGATGGCTGCACCAATACTGACGAGGGCATCAGAACGGTTATCATATGCCGCTGCTTTTACGGCAGAGCTATTAATCTTCTTCGAAAGGGACAAATTGTATCTATATACACCATACATAACAGCTGCACTTCCTAGCGCCACAAAAGCAGTTAGAGTGGAAGGCGTTTCCCTAACTGGGTTCCATAAATTCATTATTGAACTAAGGAGGACCTGCAGACCTACCATCATCATGATAAAAGAAGCAATTAAAGAGGCAATTGTTTCTGCACGAAGATGTCCATAAGGATGATTGGAATCTGGTGGTCGTTGAGAAATTCGTAATCCGATTAACACAGCAATAGAGGCAATAATATCTGTTGTATTATTTAAACCATCTGCTTTTAATGCTTCTGATTCCCCGAAATATCCGATTGTTAGTTTAATCGAACTAAGAATTAAATAGGTGCCAATTGATAACCAAGCACCTTTTTCCCCGGCTCGTAAATTTGTATATAGCTCCACAATGTTTCCTCCTAGCAAAACTTTAGAACATGACAAAACGGAGCCGTCTCATTTAGGACCTGAGACGGCTCCGTTTCTGCGAGATCGCTTTAGCGACTATTGCAAAACATCACAATTCTATTTTCATAAAAAAGTAATATCCCAAAAGGTGCATGATTAGTCTATTGGGACATACAAATTTCGTAAGTTCAAATTATTGTTCTGATTTTTCTTCTTCGATGGAATCTTCCGCTTCTGGTAGTTTGGATATTTCGATGTAAAGGATATGATGGCCGTCAGATTCTTTAATTTTGAACTCGTAGCCTTCATAATCGAAGGTATCACCTTCAACTGCATCAAAGCGTTTTGTTAGGAACCAACCACCAATGGTATCAACATCTTCATCGTCAATGGTAATACCTAGTATATCATTGACTTCATCTACTAGCAATTTAGCATCGATAATGTAATGGTCATCACTAATTTCCTGGACTTCCGGAATTTCGTCATCATCAAATTCATCTTGTATATCACCGACAATTTCTTCGATGATATCTTCGATTGTGACTAAACCTGATGTTCCACCATATTCATCCATCAGGATAGCCATATGAATTCGTTCACTTTGGATTTTAAGTAACAAATCACTAATTGGAACTGTCTCAAACACACGAATAACAGGCTGCATATAATCGAGTACAGGCTTGTTGCCATTTGCAGGATTTTTGATATAGGCAGTTAGTAAATGTTTTAAATTTACTAGGCCAATGACATGGTCTTTGTCTCCATCAATGATGGGGTATCGAGTATATTGTTCAACCCCCATTACTTCAAATACTTCTTTAACTGTTAGGTCTTTTTCAAGACTAACAATTTCAGTTCGAGGTACCATGATTTCCTTCGCTGTACGGTCAGAGAATTCGAAGATACTGTTTACGTATTCGTATTCAGAATGGTTGATTTCTCCGCCTTTATAACTATCTGTTAAGATAATACGAAGTTCTTCTTCAGAATGGGCTACTTCCGTTTCTGATGCCAATTTATATCCAAATAAACCTGATAATCCACGTGCCGACCCATTAAGGACGCGTATAAATGGATACATCACCTTATAGAATACAATTATTGGACCGGAAAGACGCAACGTTAGTTCTTCTGATTTTACAATGGCAAACGTTTTTGGTGTTAATTCTCCTACGACAACATGTAAATAGGTAACAAACATAAACGCAATAATGAATGAAAGGAGTGAAGAGATTGTTGCATCTAAATTCATTAATTCGAATAAAGGATGTAAAATCATCTCAAATGTAGGCTCACCCAACCAACCTAAACCTAGGGCGGTAATGGTAATACCTAACTGGCAAGCTGAAAGATATTCATCTAGATTCGAAACAACCTTTTTAGCTTTCATTGCTTTTTTGTTGCCTTCTGCAACTAATTGATCAATACGAGTTGTTCTTACTTTTACGATTGCAAACTCTGTTGCAACGAAAAATGCCGTAGCAGCAATTAACAAGAAAAATGCCGCCAACTTAATGGTTAGCTCTACTATGTCTACGTCCAAATACATTCTTTGTTCCTCGCCCGAATGAGGGGTACGAACAAAGAGTACACCTCCTATAATAAAAAATAATTGAATAACACAATGATAAAATATTTACAGGGAAATTACAAATAGTGGCTACAGATTGACACAAAGAATATTTTAAAGTTAATGACATTTTGATTGAGGTGAAATCATATTATAAAAAGGTTGAATGTTAACTTATCGTAAAAATATTTCTATTTTCTAAAAATTGTTGACTTTCAAAAAATGGATATGCTACGCTTTAAAAGTAATTATAAATAAAAGAAAAGGAGGTTAGGATTATGAGAACTAAATACAATTTGCCGCCAGCAATTAAATATGATAATCCAAACCTGCCTCGAGCTTTCTTTTATTTATAACGAAGAACGCGCATAATTTTAATTAGGGGATACAGGTATTGGATACTTGTATCCTTTTACTATGAGCACCTATCTCACAGGAGGGATAGGTGCCTTTTTGTGCGCTTATGACAAAAAAAGGAAAAGGAGAGAGTATTATGAAAAAATGTTACACAAGAAAGTTATTAAAAAGAGAGTGTACAGATAGTGGATAGCAAAGATGGACACAAATTAGGAGAAGGTGCATAAATGTTTGGATTATTATTTAAATTAAAGTGGTTTTTCAAGGCTTATTGGAAAAGGTATTTGTTTGCAGTGGTTTTACTAACCATCGCAAATGTCGCAGAAGTAATTCCCCCTTGGATCATAGGGGTTGCAATTGATGATATTGCACTTGGGACGATGACTGAGGATTCTTTAAGAAATTATGTGTTATGGCTAGGGTTAATAATAGTATTCGGTTATATCGTTAACTTTACTTGGCAGTATCAATTATTTGGGGGTGCCCTCTCTTTAGAAAGAATACTGCGAAAAAAGTTAATGCACCAATTTTTAAAGATGACGCCGACCTTTTATGAAAAAAATCGTACCGGGGATTTAATGGCCCGTGCTACGAATGATTTAAATGCTGTTTCTTTAACTGCCGGGTTCGGGATTATGACGTTATTCGATTCGACCATTTATATGGGGGCAATTATTATGGCGATGGGATTTTTAATTTCATGGAAGCTAACGATCTTCTCGATGCTTCCAATCCCCATCATGGCTATACTCATGCAATACTATGGGAAAATGGTACATGAACGCTATATGAAGGCTCAGGATTCTTTTGGTGAACTAAACGATAATGTTCTCGAATCAGTTGCAGGTGTTCGAGTAATTCGTGCCTATGTTCAAGAAAAGAAGGATGAAAAACGTTTTGCCGATATGAGTGAGGAAGTATATCAGAAAAATATCCATGTTGCCAAAATCAATGCGTTATTTGGTCCAATCACAAAGGTTGGTACGGGGATTAGTTATGTTGTAGCACTGGGGCTTGGTTCAGTCCTTGTATCCAACGGAGAAATGACGGTTGGGCAGCTTGTTACTTTTAATGTCTATTTAGGTTTAGCAGTTTGGCCGATGATTGCAATAGGTGAGCTGATAAATGTCATGCAGCAAGGGAATGCATCTCTAGACAGGGTTCAAGATACTTTGGATTATGAGCAGGATGTAAAGAACCCGAACGATCCCATCAATGTTCTTAGCCCTACATCTCTGGGCTTTAATGAATTTTCATTCCAGTATCCTATGTCTCAAATGCAAAACTTACAGAACATTTCTTTGCATGTAAAACGAGGTCAAACACTTGGAATCGTTGGGAAGACTGGTGCAGGTAAAACAACCTTTGTAAAGCAGTTACTGAAGGAATACCCAATTTCTGAAGGGCAATTTACAATTGGAAATGTCGATATAGCTAAATTAACAAAAGAACAGCTGCTTGAATGGATTGGCTACGTTCCTCAAGATCATGTACTGTTCTCAAGAACCATTCGAGAAAACATCTTATTCGGAAAAGAAGATGCAACGAAAGAAGAAATTGATGAGGCAGTTCGTCTTGCTTATTTTGAGAATGATTTACAGAATCTACCTTTGGGACTCGAAACACTGGTGGGAGAAAAGGGGATTTCTCTTTCCGGAGGACAGAAGCAACGCGTATCTATTTCTCGTGCAATGATTAAAAATCCAGAAATCCTCATTTTAGATGATTCTTTATCCGCGGTAGATGCAAAAACAGAAGCCAAAATCATTGAAAATATTGGCCGGGTAAGAAAAGGTAAAACAACTATCATTACGACCCATCGTTTATCTGCTGTTCAGCATGCCGATCAAATTATCGTGTTGGACGATGGGCAGATAATTGAAGAAGGAACACATGAGGAGCTTCTTCAAAAACAAGGCTGGTACAAAGAACAATATGATCGCCAACAGCTAGAGGAGGTGCCTAGCGAATGAGTACTAGTAAACGTTTATTCAAATATGCAATGTATTTCAAAAAGCCAATTTTTATTGGCTTAGTGTTGTTAACAATTGCTGTTTTTACAGATTTAGCTGGACCTTTTATTGCAAAGCATATTATTGATAATTATATGACGCCTGGTTCAATTGAACTTCAGCCGATTATCAATTTGCTTATTGTCTTCTTCATACTGGCGATTGCAACGGCGATACTACGATATTTTATGTTTATCTATTTACAAATCGGTGCGAACCGTATTATTCAAAAGCTGCGTAAGGATGTATTTGGTCATATTCAAACGATGTCCATTGATTACTTCGATAATTTGCCTGCAGGGAAAATTGTTGCCCGTGTAACAAATGACACTGAGGCAATTCATAATTTATACGTTCAGGTGTTATCGCAATTTGTAACGAGCTTCATATCGATTTTGGGCGTTTATGTAGCACTGTTTATCTTGAATGTGAAAATGGCGCTTGTCGCATTAATCGTTGTGCCAATTATCTATATTTGGATGATTGCCTATCGAAAATATGCTTCCCAATATAATCATGTGGTGCGCACGAAAATTGCAGATATTAACGCCATGATTAACGAATCCATTCAAGGAATGACGATTATTCAAGCGTTCAAACGTGAAAAGCAAATGAAGGAAGAATTTGCTGAGATGAATAATGAACATTATGAATATCAAAGAAAGCTATTATTTTTGGATTCCGCAACGTCGTTCAATCTAGTACATGTTTTACGATTATTGTTCTTTATCATTTTTATTTATTATTTCGGTACACAATCGATGACTACCGTTGAAGTTATTACAGCAGGTACTCTTTATGCATTTGTGGATTATATCACGCGATTATTTGGGCCGATTGTAAATATCGTGAATCAATTTTCTCAATTAGAACGTTCACTAGTTGCAGGTTCTCGTGTGTTCGAATTGCTTGATCGAAACGGAGAGGCAGTTAGTGAGGAATCAATTCCAAGATATGAAGGGAATGTTGTGTTCGAAAACGTGTCGTTTGCTTATAAAGATGACGACTATGTATTAAAGAACATCAATTTTTCTGCTAAAAAAGGAGAAACGATTGCCCTTGTTGGCCATACCGGCTCAGGTAAAAGCTCGATCATGAATTTGCTATTCCGCTTTTATGACCCTCAAAAGGGGAAAATCATCATTGATGGTAAGAATATATTATCGATTTCTCGTCAATCATTCCGGAAGCATATGGGGATTGTTCTACAGGATCCTTATTTATTCACAGGAACAATCGAAACGAACGTAAGTTTAAGGGATCCGCGGATTACCAGGGAAATGGTAGAAAAAGCTCTTGAAGCAGTTGGTGGAGAAAGAGTATTAAAAAATCTCGAAAAGGGGCTAGATGAGCCTGTGATTGAGAAGGGAAGTACACTTTCCTCTGGTCAGCGTCAATTAATTTCCTTTGCACGGGCATTAGCCTTTAATCCTGCTATTTTGATTTTGGATGAAGCGACGTCTAATATTGATACAGAGACAGAAGAAATCATCCAGCATGCAATGGAAGTATTGAAAAAAGGTAGAACCACTTTCATTATTGCTCACCGTTTGTCTACTATTAAGAATGCCGATCAAATTCTCGTTCTGGACAGAGGGGAAATAGTTGAAAGAGGTACTCATGAAGAACTAGTTGCATTAGGTGGCCGTTACGAAACGATGTATCGTTTGCAAGCTGGAGCATTGAATTAAATTAAAATAGATTAATTAAATACAGTCATTAGGGTTGATCCAGGAATAATTGGATCGACCCTTTTCTATATTAAATAGTTGAATTTTTTATCCGATTAGAAAATATCAAATATTACGAAAATACTATTGATAATTTATAACGCAAACCGTATATTTAGATTGTCGAAATAATGTGCGGGAAGCGGTGTATCGCCATGTATAAAAGGCTCAAAGATTGGTTTTTTAATATTATGTCCTTTGATCGGAATATAAAATTATTTATGCTTTCTAATATTCTCATTCAAATTGGCATGGGCGTTTTTGGTGTCATGTACAATCTTTACATACGCGAATTAGGTTATTCTGAAACGGTGAATGGCAGTGTCATTTCAATCACTTCATTAGCTACTGCTTTAATGTTGGTACCAGCAGGGATTATAAGCGATCGTATTGGACGAAAATCAATACTATTAGTCGGTACATTTATTTCAGCAATCATGCTTTTTGGAAGGAGCATTGTTTCTGTTGAACAGCCGATTTTGGTATTTGCCTTTCTAACAGGCATTGTGTGGGCATTTGTTCAAGTATCCGGTGTTCCGTTTTTAGCAGAGAATTCAAAGCCAACAGAAAGAATGAACTTGTTTAGTATACACTTTGCTTTGGTTACAATCGCCAATGTAATTGGAAACTTGCTTGGAGGATTTGCTGCAGATGGATTTCAACTAGTATTCCATTTTGGGGAAGTGGAGAGCATACGCGGTTCATTACTTCTGGGTGCGCTTATTTTCACTTGTGGTTTTATGCCTTTACTAACATTGAGTTCATCAAAGACTGAAAATCAAACACAAGGACAAATATTAAAATCAGCAGAGGAGTTAGAGGATTCCGAAGAGAGTAGCTTTAAGAAGAATTTTAGAATGATAATTCTATTTGGAATTGCCAATTTGCTGATTGGCACCGGTTCAGGGTTAGTTATCCCGTATTTGAATTTATACTTTGCTAATCGCTTCGATGCTTCCAATTCATATGTTGGGTTAATTATTGCTTTAGGTTCTGCCATGACAGCTGTAGCAATGCTAATTGGACCTTTGCTCGTGAAAAAGGTAGGAAAAGTAAGAGCTTTAGTTATTTTTCAGTTATTGTCCATTCCTTTTCTCTTTTTAACAGCGTTTACGAATTCTTTGCTTATTGCTTCAATTGGGTTTTTAATGCGCCAGGCACTAATGAATGCAGGAAATCCAATCCAAAGTGCCATTGCAATGGATGTGGTTCACAATAAATATAAAGGGCTAGGCAATTCAGTAAGCCAGATGGTCTTCAATATTGGATGGGCGACAATGGGGCTGCCGGCTGCATGGTTAGTGACAACCTATGGCAACTACTGGGGCTATGCTTATGCATTTACAATTACGGGCGTTCTCTACTTGATTGCCTCCACTTATTTTTATTTAGTATTTAGCAGGAGATATAAAGTTAATGATTGAGGCCGATTGTTGGCAAACGCGCCTTCATGAACTTATCTAAACACATAACGAGTTCGCCATGGCGAACTCGTTTGTTCATCAATCATACACATGGAACAGCATTAATTCATGAATCATTTTCTCGACGGTTGGAATGTCTTTGTCAGTAGGCTTGTCTCCTACCCATACAATCCGACCATCTTTTTTGTATTCCGCTTTATATAACTGTTGTTTGTAATAAAACGAAATTGCCCACCCCGGCAGTAAATTATTTTCGAATAAAGGCTTAAAATGAAAATGTTGAATCATTCTTATCCCCCCTGAAACTTTCAACATACGATAATCGTACTAAAAGTTAGAAGGAATGGCTAACATTATCTTTAGGAGACATGACTCTGATATAATAGAAAAGAGTTTGAAAGAAATGAGAGGATTTAAATGGACAATGCAATAGTTAATATTATTTTCATGGCAGTGGTCGGTGCAGTCATTGGAGGTTTTACAAACTACTTAGCCATTAAAATGTTATTTCGGCCGTACAATGCAATCTATATTAAAAAGTGGCGTTTGCCTTTCACGCCTGGTTTAATGCCAAAACGACGCCAGGAATTATCAAAGCAAATTGGGATTACTGTAAGAAATTATTTATTAACACCTGAGGTATTTCAAAAAAAGCTTTTTAATGAAGAAATCAAGGCCACTGTTTTGAAATTTGCCGGGGAGAAAGTGGAAGAAATAATCTTCACAAGTGACAAAACAATTTATGATTGGCTAAAGCAGGGGGGCTTTGAACAATTACCTCTCACAATCGAGGAAAAAGTAGATGGTATTATTGAAAAGCAATTCCTTTCGATGAAAAATACATTATCCTCAAAATCAATCGATGCTTTACTGCCAAACAATATTCATCATGTTATTGATAAAAAAATCCCTGAGGTTGTTACTTATATTCTGGATAAAGGGGAAGAGTATTTCCTTTCTCCAAAAGGTGAAGTGACAATTAAAAATATGATGGATGATTTTTTAGGATCTAAGGGGTCTTTCGGTGGAATGATTCAAATGTTCTTAGGAGATTCTGCATCAATTGTATCGAAAATTCAGCGAGAACTAATCCATTTCTTAAAAGCACCTGGAACTAAAAATTTATTAGTGAACATTATCTCTCAAGAATGGGATAAAGCGAAGCAACAGCCGATTCTGAATTTCTTAGAGGAAGTTGATTTTGATTCAATCCTAAGCAGCATCCAAGGTTACGCGAAAAAAGAACTGAAAATTCGGGAGCATTTAAATCAGCCGATTAGCCACTATTGGCCACAAGGTAATGACTATGCAAAATATGACTTACTGCCAAAGTTAGTTGATAAAGGCTTTAACGAAGCTGAAAACAAACTGGAAGATGTATTAAATCGTTTGAATCTAGATGAAGTAGTTCGTGAGCAAGTGGATTCTTTCCCATTAGAGAAATTGGAAGAACTTGTGCTGAGCATTGCCTCAAAAGAACTAAAAATGATTACCGTCCTAGGTGCTGTTTTAGGAGGCGTAATAGGGGTTGTACAAGGTTTAATTGTGAACCTATTAAATTAAAAATGAGAGTGGGAAAAATTTTGATCAACATTTACAATGACATTAATAAGTTAGAAGCAACAATGCGTCAAACAGACGAATTCAAAGTCTTGAAGGATGCTGTTGAAGCAGTTCGTGCAGATGAAGAGGCAAGAGTATTATTTGCAAACTTCCGCGACGTACAAATGAAGCTTCAGCAAAAACAAATGAACGGTGAAGAACTATTGGAAGACGAGCTGCTATACGCACAAAAAACTGCTCAACTAGCCCAATCAAGCCCAATCATTCTAGCAATGCTGGAAGCTGAAATGGCACTAAGCAAAATAATCGAAGAAGTAAACCGAATTTTAGTAAAACCAATTCAATCTTTGTATGATGGATTGTAATTCTATGAAATCCCAAAAGCTTATGAAAAAAGCTTTTGGGATTTTTGTGCGCCCGGCATGCACATGAACTATAGGGTGCGAGTCCCGAACCCCGAAGACAGAAGTAGAGGTTAGCCAAGAGCAAGGGTGTCCGTGGTGACGCGGAATCTGA
>NZ_JBHTFK010000014.1:0-54711 GCF_042666115.1 Ureibacillus sp. GCM10028918 | reverse complement strand
CCGCGTCACCACGGACACCCTTGCTCTTGGCTAACCTCTACTTCTGTCTTCGGGGTTCGGGACTCGCACCCTATAGTTCATGTGCATGCCGGGCGCACGAAAAAAAGGATATCTCATTTTAGTGAGATATCCTCTATGATTATTGACAAACGCTTTCATCCTGCGATACTCATCTTGGTTGACAAGCGTTTTTATGAACTTGCTTAAAGATTTGATGGAATCTCAAAAGGTGAACCTACTTCTGCATCTCCATCCAAGACTAGAATGCCTTTCGCAGAAGGTGCATTAGGAATTGCTAATTCTCTTGCTGAACAAAGCATTCCGCTAGAAGCCACTCCACGTAATTCAGAATCCTTGATAACTAATCCTGAAGGCATTACTGCACCAATTTTTGCTACGACTACTTTTTGTCCAGCATCAACATTGGGAGCCCCACAAACGATTTGCAATACTTCGTCTCCAACATTCACTTTACAAATGCTAAGCTTATCAGCATTTGGATGTTTTTCTTTTTCTTCCACATACCCGATTACAAATTTAGGCGAGAAGTCTACATCCAGGGAGATGGTTACATCGTTTGCATTTAAAGCAGCTTCAATTTTTTCTACAATCTCTGGTGTTACTTCTGCTGTACCTTGTACTTCTAAATCGATATATTTACTCGCATTAAAAATATTGAACGCTTTAATTTCTCCAGTTGCTTGCTCTTTTAAAATGGCAATATCGCCCTTTTTTTCTACTTCAGTGTTTACAATTTTCTCAGATGCTAGTTGGACTAAAAGTACGTCCCCTACAAAAGGTTTGTTATAAGCTACGATCATTTTTCTTCTTTCTCCTTCTCAACTCTATTTTTAGCCAATATAAAGATTGGTTCTAATTCGCCTTTTTCGTAGACAAATGATAGCGATGTAATTGGAACTGCACCTACCGAAAAGAAATGCATTGTCATTTGTGCCAATACATCATATCCTACTTCATTGCGAATATCACCAATAATTAACACATCTTGGTGAGGAACAGATAACGTCATGTCCCCCTCAATCTTACTTTCCATTTCTTTTAGGAAGGACTCATTTAAAATCCGGCTCGCATCATATCCATCATTTTGATTCAAGAAATAAAAGATATTACCTGCGACTTCATCTTTTTTCGTACTTATTGGTAGCTTTCTGACAGAAAAACGAGCTGCCTCTCGTACTTGATTAGCATTTACCTTTAACTTTTCAAGCATCGACTCATCTATTAATCGATAAGTTGTCCCCAAATCTAGTGCATAATAAATTCGCGTTTCAGCAGTGTGATCTGTTGTCAGAAATGGAAAACCTTCATTTGATTTTAATGGAAAAGAGGTTGAACGAATAACAGGATAAACTAAAGATAAATCATGAAACCCTTCACTTTGTTCCTTCTCCATAGCGGAAAATGTCTGTTCGATTGTGTAAACAACTTCATCAATCGCTTTTTCTTTGATTGTTTGAAATTTGGCTATAATTTCTGGAAGCGAGATATCAATTCCTCGGTTCAATGATTTATGATTAAGACGTAAAGTATCTTTTTCTTTATCAAAATTAAAATCAAATTTATCCAAGCCTAAACGATTCTTTAATATTTCGACTAGTTCTTTTGATTTCATCTGATCACATCCTTTCTAATTACAAAAAATTTTGCAACTATGTTCTTCTCTGTTCTTATCATTAACAAAAATAAACGGCTCACACAAAGTGAACCGTAAAATCTACATATCTTATTGTAACAAAATATTCTATTTCTAGTCGATTAGTTTGTTCGTCACTTATTCTTTATCTTCAACAATTTTGACAGATCGAACAACCGTCATCATATCCACTAGTTTCTGGTCGATATTTTTATCTTCAGAAATTGTGGACATTTTTACCCCACCGCTACTAACAATTAGTTCAAATTGTTCCTTATCATATTCAACTACTGCGCTGAATCCAAAAGCTCCATCAAATTCTACAGTCTCTTCTTTGATAATCGTTTTAGATGGATCATTTTTTAACAATTCATAATGTAAGTTGCTGTCTTCCTTTTCATAATAATTTACGAAAAGAATATAGCTTTCATTTCCCTGCGTAATAATTAAATTATTCAGGTCTTCGCTTTCTTTTACATCATAACCAGAAGGAACATACAATTCTATCTTACCAATTGTCTTATTTGGTTGTTGAGGGTTTTCTTCAAAAACAGTTTGAGCACTTGCTACACCGTTATCAATTTGCTCTTCAACGGTTTTCCCACAGCCTGTTAATGTCAATAACATTAAGCAGCTGGCTGAGGCAAGTAACCATTTACGTTTCATATGTACTCCCCACTTTCTCTTCAACTATTTATTTTAAATGATAGATAGGTAACAATGCAACTGCCTTGTTTTTAGTAATATTTTCATAGAAACAAGCTTAATAATATTTGAAGCCTACTGAGTTGAACTGAAAATTACTACCAATACTATATTAAGGAATAATTAGCACTTACTTTTTTGTCATGAACATGTATTGTCCTATTAGTAATTTTACGATATGCTCAAACATTTCTGTACGGTCAACAAGACCAGCTGTAAATATACCTACAGCGCCAGATCCAGAACGTGTATCCTGTTGCTTTGTATAAACATCCATAACTGGACCCAATTCTTTTCCAGCACGTAATTCTTTTGCAATCTCCTCTGGCAATAAAAACTGTGCGCCTGCTGCTGAAATAACAGTACCATCGTTTAATGCAACTGCACCCCAGTTAGTACAATACATCTCATCACCAATTTCTTGTACGCCACCCTCAAGTCCGAAATTCAGATCTGCTTTTTTTGCTTCTAATGTATTGCGCGCACGATTGATTGCCCCTTGTCTCGTTTCAGCATTTGAAAAAGGCTGTTCAGAAACATTTGACGAAACATCCGCTTGAATATATTTAATCTCATCAAAATAACAGTTTAGAATATTTTGAATGGCAGCAGTTTTTGCTTTGTTTTTTGTTCCGATTGCAACTAACAATTTCTTTCATCTCCTATTTTTAAGACGCTTGACCAATAAAAAAGATGCCAAAATCGGCACCCTTTCCCTCGTGGTAATTTTAACCATTGTTAATGATTGTATCAACAGTGCTTCTATCCAGCGTTCTGACAAGCTTAACAAGCAATTCCTTCGCTGCTGCGTAATCATCAACATGAATGATGGAAGCTGAAGTATGAATATAACGAGAGCAGATTCCAATTACAGTACTTGGAATTCCTTCATTTGCAATATGCACTTTTCCAGCATCAGTTCCACCCTGAGAAACAAAGTATTGATACGGAATGCTATTTGTCTCTGCCGTATCTAAAACAAATTCTCGCAGGCCTCTGTGTGTCACCATTGTTGGATCGTAAATACGCAGTAGAGTTCCTTGTCCTAATTGACCGAATTGTGTTTTGTCACCAGTTGTATCATTTGCAGCCGAAGCATCCAATGCAAAGAAAATATCTGGTTTAATCATATTAGCCGACACTTGTGCACCGCGTAAGCCTACCTCTTCCATTACGTTTGCACCCGAGTATAGATGGTTATTTACACTTTCATCCTTTAGCTCTTTTAATAATTCAATCGCCAATCCGCATCCATAGCGATTGTCCCAAGCTTTTGCCATAATCTTTTTTGGATCTGCCATAGGAGTAAATGGACAAATAGGAATGATGGATTGACCAGGTCGTATTCCCATATCTAAAGCCTGCTGTTTACTATCCGCGCCGACATCAATTAGCATGTCTTTAATTTCCATTGCACCTTTATTATCCGATCCTCTTAATAAATGTGGAGGAATCGAAGCAATGACACCAGGGATTTCTTTTTCTTTAGCGTAAACAGTTACTCGTTGTGCTTGCAAGACTTGGTTAGACCAACCACCAAGTGTTTGGAATTGAATCATCCCATTCTCAGTTATGTTTTTGACCATGAACGATACTTCATCCATATGGCCGGCAACTAATATTCTAGGTGCATTCTCATCTGCAGCTTTTCTTACACCAAAAATCCCGCCAAGATTATCTTGAATGATTTCATCAGAGTATTTTTCCAGCTCTGTGCGCATAAATTTTCGAACCGCATGCTCATTACCAGGTGCTCCAGGTAATTCAGTTAATGTTTTAAATAATTGTAATGTTTCAGTATTCAAACAGAACACTCCCTACTTATTTAGATACCTTTCTATTTTAACATACATATTTCGATTTTCGAATTGAAATAGAGGGAAATTTTACATATTAAAGACTTGATAATTTCTTTTTAAAGCATGTTCTAATAAACCGCTTCTATCCATTTAATATTTAGGAAGATGTACTTTTCATGGTAGTAGTACAAGACTTCTATACTAAATAATGTTAAAATGAGGAATAGCTCAAAGGAGGATGACAAATGAAATTAAGAGATTTTTTAATAGGCGTAGCTACTGGTCTAGCTGCCGCAATTATCATTAAAGAAACTTCTGAAAGAATTTCACCTTTTGTACCTGCCAATCAAGTTTTAGACAATGTAAAAGATGAATTTAAAAAGATTAGCCCAATTGATGGTTCTTGGATTTATATGAAAACTGAGGATTTTAATAATGGCGTTATGACCATTCCTGTATATCGCGGTGGTATTACACGCATGAATGACGGTCAAATGGAAACATTTGAATTTGCAGCAGATGCACGATCTGGTGTAGTAGTTGATTTAGCAAAAGCATAAACGCATTATAAAAAGCTGTCCGATTAGTGCATCTAATCGAACAGCTTTTTTCTATGCATTTGTTTGAAATTGTATTCTCGCTTCTTTTCCACGCTTTAATGAATCCTTAATCTCTTTTCCATCTTGACTCCATTGAATCATTCGGAAGTACGCATCATGGTAGAAAATAAATTTATAATTATTTGAAAGTGCCTCTTGTAAAATCTTCTCTTTAGCAAATACGCTAGTCATTGGATAGTCATCATAGGCTAATACCCATAATGGATTTTGGTGTGCATGAGTTGGCATAATGTCTGCCATGTGCAGTAATGTTTCATCCTGTTGTCTCAGTTTAATGATGGCATGTCCATCACTATGCCCCCCTGTATGAATCATCTCAATTCCTGGTGCTATCGTAATATGCTCCTCAAACGTCTCTACAAGATGTTGTACCGGCTCCCAATTTTCCTTCCAATACGTATTTTTAGAACGAATGTTAGGATTTCGCATTTCATCCCATTCAATTTGAGTCGTGTAGATTTTGGCATTCGGGAATGTTGGAACTAATTCTTCCCCTTCCCATCGAGTCAGACCTCCTGCATGATCAAAATGCAAATGTGTCATTAGCACAACATCGATATCTGAAGCGCTTAGCCCCAATTCTTGTAAACTCTCAAGTATTGTTGACTCTTCTGTCACTCCAAAATTGCGTAGCTGTTTTTCTGTTAGCTTATTGAAACCTACTCCGCTATCAATTAAATAGTTTTTCCCTTCAAAATGTATCAAAATCGGCTCACAGGCTAATTCGATTTGATTTTTTTCATTTACAGGATACTTACGTGACCATAGCGGTTTCGGCACTACCCCAAACATTGCTCCGCCATCTAAAGAAGTGACGCCCCCATCGAGCCATGTTAATGTCATTTCGTGAAATTGTAGTTGATCCATCCATTTTTCCCCCTTTAATGGTAGTTCAAATATTCAGACTATATATATTGTAGAATGTGATGAATACTGTAATATTCATCACGAATCTATTAAAACACACTAAAGATTATTTTTTGAATAAAAAATTGCATTTTTAATCTGTATATGTGCGACCGCCGCAAGCTTTCGTCGCAGATTTCCCATTAGATATATGACCGATTTTATTCAAGTTTACTTTTTTGATATAAACTGGCTTTCTAATCTATAAATCGGCTGGCCCTTTGCTGAGAATTTTTCTTCGTACTCCGTCATTATGTTGTCCTCTGGCATATTGGCATGTAAATCGAGTGATACATATTTTAACAACATGCTATATTCAGACATACTCACTAAAGAGTATTCAAATAATCCACGGTTATCGGTTTTAAAGTGAATCTCCCCGTTATCAATAAGGATCGACTCATATAATTTCAAAAATCCTTCATGTGTTAGACGGCGTTTCGCATGGCGTGTCTTTGGCCAAGGATCGGAGAAATTTAAATAAACTCGACTTACGTCTCCTTTTTTAAAGTACTTATCTAAATCTGCTCCATTGACTTTTAATAGTCGTAAATTTGGTGGAGTATTGGCTTCTATCACTTTCTCCAACGCAACTACAATGACACTTGTATATAATTCAATTCCAATATAGTTTATATCCGGATTCGCCAATGCCATTCCCGTAACAAATTGCCCTTTCCCTGTTCCCACTTCTATATGGATCGGGTGATCATTTCCAAAAACACGCTGCCAATCCCCTATATATTCTTCTGGATTCGCAATAATTACTTCCGGATGACTCGCAATAAATTCTTCTGCCCATGGTTTATTTCTTAATCTCAATGCCTAATCCTCTTTTCTAGTTGTTCATCAAAATTACCTTTTTATTTTCAAATCTTTTTGTCATTATAGCTTATTTTTCTTATATTAACATCGAATCGCTATTTTTTGTTAGCATATTCCAGCACCTTTTGTATACTGTATAGTATATTTTTGAATAATTTTTCGTTAAACCTAAAATTTCCCCGTCGGCATGACAGGGCAATTCCTCATTTATGTATAAAGTAAATTGCTCCCCTTGCAATTGAACAAATTCTTTTAATTTTGTATGTGCACCGAAAAAAACTGTGGCAAACAATAGTAAAAGCTTTAATCTTGAAAGATTGTAAACAATCGATAATTCTAAAAGTCCATCATTTGGAATCGATTTTGGAGAGATTTTCATTCCTCCACCAAAAAAAGGTTGATTTGAGACTGTGACAAACCATACATTGTCATACTTTCTTAGTATTCCGTCTTGTTCGACGATTAGCTCGAACAGTTTAAAAGTAAATAAGCCTTTTAAAACGTAGTATGCATAACTAAACTTGCCAAGTCCTAGTGTATTCAGTTGATCTTTGAAGCTTGAAAGGTTAGCTGCATTCGCAACAAAAGCATCAAACCCAATCCCCGAATTATTGACAAATCCAAACTCTTTTTCATTCCACTCAATATGTCCGCAATCATACGATTTACATTTACGATTATTTTCCGGAAGAAGTTCATCGATTTCTTGTGCAGATTTAAAAGTTGGGAAGCTCCTTGAAAAATCATTCCCAGATCCTGCTTGAATTGCACCTACATAAACATTCGGACAATCAATGACACCATTCACTACTTCATGGATCGTTCCATCCCCGCCAATAGCAATAATTAGGTTTAATTCACCTGCATTTGCAGTTGCAATTTGCTGTGCGATTTTACTTCCATGCCCTTTGTAATTCGTTATGTGCTGGGAAAATGGGCTCTTTAACTCACCTTTGAGTTTTTTCCACACGCGTGCTCCTTTACCATTTCCCGCACGCTCATTAATGACAAAATGCAATTTCACTTTTTTATTACTCCTGTTCTTTTTCGACATTCCAAATATCCCGATTGAAAGAGGTCGTTTGCACTGTCTGTAAAATAGCTTTAGCTGCACGCATTTGCATATGTTTCATAGGCGAAGAGTAATGTCTTAAATGCTGCAACCAACTTGTGAAATCCCGTTTATCGATAAATTGAACATTAAATACGGTCCCTGGATAATCAAAATAACCATTCCGTGAAAGAAGTACCTTACGAATCGGCATCTCTACATCATTCTCGATGAATAACTTGGAAATGATGGACTCCATTCGATTCAATTGAATTAAAGGGTTTAAGAGTTTATTGCTCGTTTTACCGAACTTTTTCGTCCAGAAACGATCTCCTTCCCCTACAAATACAGCTTGATTTTCTTGTTCCACTACTGTTATACATAAGCATTCTGTAGGTGTTAGTAGAACAATGTCCAACTCAACAGGAGCCTTTTTTACTTTTATGATTGGATAGTAGAATACTAAAAAACTATCCGGAAAGCTTTGTAGTATGTTGCGAAGTAATGTATCACGTAAAAATTTGGGATCAACATAGGATTTCTCACGTACAGTTGAGCTTGCCCATTTTATTTGAAAATGGAAAAACTGATCTAAAAACATTTTCTTTAGCTCTTCGATTGTATTGGGTTTATAGACGATGTTCGGTTCAAAAAACAGAGTTGTCTCTTCTTCCGGAATCTCATCCTCTTGATTTATCAGTTCATTCGTTATCTCAACATCTTCTAGATTTTCGACTTGTTTTGCACTTTTTTTAATTTTAAATTTTTCAAAAAAGGAAAATGTTCTTTTGCTTTCCTTCGATTCTGCTTGTTCTTCAATCTGCTCCCATTGAGAAATCTCCTCACCAGATACCCATTGCTGTTTTACTCGATCCCACTGGATTTTTTTTAAACGGACAAACTGGGTAGGGTACCTCGATAAATCGATTTGATATCTCGAAATATAATCTTGCAGTTTCACTAATTGAGCCAACCAAAACACTCCTTTTTGTCAATCCTGTACGCACTTAGCATTGCCTGCGTCTCGATTGAAGACTCATTTTAAACATTCTATACCCTTATACTTGTTTTTTATATCTTTTATTGATTATTACAATTCTACATGACGAATTACTAAAAAAATAGTGGATAGAAGTTATCCTACCCACTAATCATTAGACTATTTATGTTGTTATAAATTATGGAACTCGCTAACTGGAAGCTTTGTTTCAAACTGTTTTTGTAATTTGCTAGTCCACTCGCCAATTACCCCTCCATTTATCAAATTTCCATCCAACTCTATAACAGGTGTAATTTCTGATGTTGTTGACGAGACGAACAATTCATCCATTTGTAGGGCTTCGCCTTTTGTAAATGCCTCTTGTTTTACAGGGAGTCCAATTTCATTTGCACAATTTAAAATAACACCACGAGTGATTCCACTTAAAATAAAATTATCGGCAGGATGTGTGTATAAGACACCATCTTTGATCCCGAATACATTTGTTGAAGAACCTTCAGTAATTGTCTCTCCACGGTGTAGAATCGCTTCATAACAGCCCTTTTCATGTGCCTCTTGTTTTGCCAATACGGCTCCTAATAGATTTAGTGATTTAATATCGCAGCGTAGCCAGCGAATATCTTCTGCAAATGTTGCTTTTACCCCATTTTTGCCATTTTCGATCGAGCGTGGTGCTTCTTTTACATTTCCTGTTAATACAGGAAGCACATCATCTCCTGGAAATATATGATTGCGAGGAGATGTTCCGCGTGTCAGCTGGAAGTATAGGTTTCCTGTTTTCAATTCATTTGCTTCAACTAATTCATGTAATAATTGATGCAGTTTATCTTTTGTATATGGTACCGTCATTTTAATTTTTTCTGCACTTGCATAGAATCGGTCGACATGTTCTGTAGCAGTAAACATTTCCCCATCATATACTTTAATAACTTCATAAACCCCATCACCAAACTGATAGCCTCGATCTTCTTTATTAATTGAAACTTGTTGATCATCCACAATTTGGTCATTCCATAAAGTGTAGCTCATTAAAATCAACCCTTTTATCTTTATTTTTTCCCTGCTAATTCTACAATAGCTTCTGCATAAATGGCAGCTGCTCTCACCAGATTATCGACAACTACAAATTCATCAGCTTGATGGGCAACATCTGGTTCTCCTGGGAACAGCATACCGAATGCCACACCTTTTTTCATCGTCCTTGCATATGTTCCTCCGCCCGTAGATAGCGGTTTAGAGTGATCTCCAGTATATTTTCTGTATACATCTAATAACGTTTGAACAAATTCATCCTCTTCGGGAACATAGTGTGGAGATGAATTAGACGCAACATCAAGTGCAAAACCTAAAGCAGCTACATGCCCAGCAGCTTCTGTAATTTTCTCTTCAAATGGGTAACTAACTGAATAACGCATACTAACTTGAACATGGCCACCACGCTTTTGATGGAACAATACAACACCTGGATTAAATGTTGTATGACCAGACATTTCATCGTAATAATCAAGCTTGATAGTACTTCCATAATGATCCTCGTCAAATGTATTGACTATAAATGAAACAAATTCAAGACTTGCTTTGGTCGTCACTTCAGTTTGAAGAAATTTTGATAACAATACAGCTGCATTTCTTCCCTTTTCAGGTTCCATTGCATGGGCAGCTTTACCTTTCATTGTTATTATATATCGACCTTCTTCTTTCGTTAATGTACCATCTGTTCTATTTTTTTCCAAGAAAATAGTAAAGTTCTCTTCAATTAATGGAGATGCATTTTGTATGATTGCATTTGCTGTATCAGGTACCATATTAGAACGTTGTCCCGCTTTGAAAGCAATTATCTGTTCATCCTCTTCAACTTTTCCTTTTTGAGAAAAATCTAAAATAGAAATACCTTTCTCTGCATTGATAAGAGGAAAATCGGCATCCGGAGCAAAACCGATTGTTGGCATTTCTTCTTTTGTGAAATAATGATCAACACAACGGAAGCCGCTTTCTTCGTCCGTTCCAATAATCATTCGTACGCGTTGCTTTAATTCTATTCCTGCGTCTTTTACCATTTTCATTGCTAAATAGGCAGCCATTGTCGGCCCTTTATCATCAATCGCCCCACGGCCATATAGCTTACCATCAACGACTTCCCCCTTAAAAGGAGGGTATGTCCAAGAATCACCAACTGGCACAACGTCTACATGACATAAAATACCTAGTAATTCTTCTCCTGATCCCATTTCTAAGTGACCAGCAACATTATCAACATTCTTTGAAGTAAATCCTTGCTGTTCTCCTAAATCGAGCATATACTGCAATGCTTTTAACGGACCTACACCAAAAGGAGCTTCATCACTTGAAGTTTCTTGATCAAGAACACTTGCAATTTGAATTAACTGTTGCAATTCTGAAACTAGCTCTTCTTTTCTAGATTCAGCTAATTTTATCCAATCCATTTTTACCACCCCTTAACTTAATACCGACAATTTTACTCTTTCTTAACGAAAAGCGAAAGGTGCTCGTTCAGCTCCGTCAACAATTGGAAGAATCGACAAAAGGACGCTTTTGGTCCTTGCAGGCGATTCTGAAATTGTAGAGGAGCTAGCACCTGCAGCTAGACAACGAAAAGCGAAAGGTGCTCGTTCAGCTCCGCGTCGACGAAAGCGCAACATCCTGTTGCATCGTCGACATGACTCACATCGTGTGAGCCCCAACAACTGGCCGACAAGAACGCCACATCGTGTGGCATTGTCGGCACTTGCACATCCATGTGCGGCGGAAGAATCGACAAAAGCTTTTTGGCAGACTAAGAAAGTATAAACCTTTCCTAGTCTGCATAAGTGCAACTAAGACTGATTGCCAAGAGTCTTTGCAATCAGCCAAGTTTTCTAATCCTTGCAGGCGATTCTAGTTGCGCGAGGAGCTAGCACCTGCAGCTAGACAATGAAAAGCGAAAGGTGCTCGTTTAGCTCCGTCCACAATTGGAAGAATCGACAAAAGGACGCTTTTGGTCCTTGCAGGCGATTCTGAAATTGTAGAGGAGCTAGCACCTGCAGCTAGACAACGAAAAGCGAAAGGTGCGCACATCTGCATTGGCACATTATTCAATAAATTTTATACTTACATTTAAAGAAAGTACAAGCACAATTGTCATAAAAGCGCCTTATTTTTCGTATTATCACAATATATACCTGTTGTAAAAATTGTATTAATTAATTGAGAATTATGGAAAAATTAATAGATTGCTGATATAATATCCTTGTCATAGTAAACTACTTGACAAATAAAAAAATAAAAAAGGGGATGTCTAAGGCAGAAATTTAATTAGCCTGGTGCCTCTGCACTGATGTCGTCCGCTAGTCTTTGCCATGAGAATTAAGATCGAAGGAGTGGTTCATGTTTATGAAACCAACTACTGACAGAATGCTTAATCGTATTAAAGACGTGTACATGTTTATCCTTGATAGAGGAACAGTATCTACACAGGATTTAGTCGAAGAGTTCAATATCACTCCTCGCACCATTCAAAGAGATTTGAATGTGTTAGCCTTTAATGATTTGGTAACGAGTCCAAGTCGAGGCAAATGGACAACGACGAAGAAAAGAGTTAAATTATCATCTTAGATCGAATGCAACAAATTCCTCTAGTTTATTAAATGAGGAAGGTTTGCTAGCAATACACTTCTTTAGTACTTTTCACTTCAAGCTTATGCGAACTGTTGCTGACATTAAAATTAGTAACATAATATATTAGGAAAGCACATCTCGACCAAAATGGGACGAGTTGATGTATTGTCTTATGCCGATGTCCTTGAAATCTTTAATTTTACATCCGCAAAATAAAAAGAATGACCTTTCGTCGGGGTCATTCTTTTTTACTCTAAAAAGAGATATTATTTATTTTTTAAAGTGTTCAGTTCTTCCTCAGTCAACTCTCTATAATCCCCCAGGTTAAGCTGCTCATCCAGTTTCAGGCTTCCCATCGATAAGCGTTTCAAATAAGTTACCGTCTTTTCAACCGATTCGAACATTCTTTTTACTTGATGAAACTTTCCTTCTTGGATCGTCAGCTCGATTTCGGAACTTGGACCTGATCTTAATATAACTAGTTCACCGGGTTTCGTTACATATCCATCATCTAATTCCACACCTTGTTTAAATGCTTCAATATCTGATTCAGTAACTTCCCCATTTATTTTTGCATAATAGGTTTTTGGAACATGCTTTTTCGGCGATAAAAGATTATGCGCTAATTGACCATCGTTAGTTATCAATAATAAGCCTTCAGTATCTTTATCTAACCGACCTACTGGAAAAGGTTTAAAATGCTGTGCTAACGGATCTAATAGGTCAATAACGGTTTTGTCAATATGATCTTCAGTTGCTGATATGACTCCCGGTGGTTTATTCATCATCAGGTAGATAAATTCCGTATACTCTACTCTTTCACCAAAAACACTGACTTCTTGTATATCTGGGTTCACGTGCATGGAAGCATCTTTTACAACTCCCCCATCCACAGTTACCCCCTTTTGCTTTAATAATTGCTTAACTTCTTTTCGGGTCCCATAGCCCATATTTGCTAATAATTTATCTAACCGCACTTGACTAGACCCTCCTATTTAAATCCAAGTTTGTTTGCTATTTTTGTAATACGTCCACCCAATAATTTTTGTGCAATTCTTAATCGGAATGACAGATAACCATAAACAAAAGCTCCGACACCAACAGAAATAATCAAATAAAGAGCTTCAAGTAATTTGTTAGTAGGTAATGTTATTGAATAAAGTAATTTATTTACAATTATCACTGAAATAGACATCATTAGAGTTAATATACAAATTAAAATAATCCGTCTAAATACCAACTTCGAACTATAGTGCAATACTTTATGAATTACCGCGATATTAATGGCAATCGTCACTCCATAACCGATAGCAGTTGCCAGAAGTGCTCCATCGACTTCCATCAATTTAATAAGAGGGGTATTTAACATTAGTTTGACTAATATCCCAGTTAATAAACTGAATATAATCCATTTTTGATAATCGATTCCCTGAAGAATCGCTGCTGTAACCGAGAATAATGCAAAGAGAATGGCTAATGGTGCATAATGTGCTAAAACTTCTGCCCCCATTTCACTTTGTTCATATAAAACGTGATAGATACCTGGTGCTAATATAGCAATTCCGATACTTGCCGGGATAGTTATAAATAACAGAATTTGATAGGTTTTATCTAATTCGCCCCGAAGTGTATCGAAGGCCCCTAAAGTGTAGTGCTTCGTAATTGTTGGTATTAGAGCCATAGAAAACCCTGTTGCAAGCATTACCGGGATAATGACAATTTTTTGTGTCGTAAAGTTCAACATTGTTAAATAATCATCCGTTACATTAGCTAATCCAATTGAAACCATGGCACTATTAAAAGTTAACATATCGACTAGCTGGAATAATGAACTTGCCATTCCAACAAAAACAAATGGAATAGAGTACTTGATTATTTCTTTATATATAGCTTTATAAGAAAGTTCACCAGAAGATACACTATTTTCACGTAGCACATTAAATTCCGGGCTTAATTTTTTCCAATAGTAGTATAAAACCACCAATCCACCCAGAGCACCTACGAATGCTGCAAATACAGCAAATTTAACCGCGGTTTCGGGTTGACCATTTAAAAGTACTACAACCACAAAAGAACCACCCAGCAATACAACGATGCGAACAATTTGCTCAACTAACTGTGAGACTGAAGTCGGCATATAATGACTATATCCTTGGAAGAAACCTCTAATCAAACTCATAATCGGAACTGCTAATAATGCATAACTAACCCATCGAATAGCCGAAGCAATTTGATCTACTGTGTAGATTTGTTCTTCATCTTTGATAACTACATTTGCTATAGGTGTAGCCAGTAAATTTAATATAAAAAAAGAAATAATACCTGTAATGATCATTACAAGGATTCCTGATTTAAAAAGCTTCCTTCCTGCCTCATAGTCATTAATAGAATTATATTTAGAAACAAATTTTGAAACACCAAGAGGTAACCCCGAAATTGCAACGGATAGCATAATGTTGTACGGAATATATGCATATTGGTATAATCCAACATTATCTTTCCCCACAATTGAATAAAAAGGGAAAACATAAACTAACCCTAGAACTTTCGATAAAAACAAACCAACTGTTAATATCGCCGTTCCTTTCATTAATGATGACATAAAAACATCCCAATCTTTATGAAATTGTAAATATATATGTATTAAAAAATAGTCTTTTTAGAATTACTATCCTATAAACTATATCTTTAATAAGCTATTATTAGAAAAATAAAAGCCGACTGAAATAGTCGACGATTTCAAACAATTATTGTTTCGAAAACGAATCTACATGTTAGTTTACATGTGAAAGTCGATTAACTCAAATAGTTTCTTCATAATTATGTATAATGTTAGAGGAGTTAAGCTTTTAGACATTGAATTTTAGAAAGGCAGATTAAAAAATGATCGATGTTATTGTAATTGGTGGAGGTCCATCTGGATTAATGGCAGCAATAGCAGCTGCAGAACAAAAGAAAAAAGTAGTTTTAATCGAAAAAGGAAATAAACTCGGAAAAAAGTTGGCGATTTCAGGCGGCGGCAGATGCAATGTCACAAATCGGTTATCCGTTGATGAAATCATTAAGCATATCCCAGGAAATGGACGTTTCCTATATAGCCCATTTACTGTTTATAACAATGAAAATATTATCGAATTTTTTGAAGGACTAGGAGTAGCTCTTAAAGAAGAGGACCATGGCCGTATGTTCCCTGTTTCGAACCGTGCTACCGACGTTGTAGAAGCTTTAGTGAAAGAATTAAATCGACTCCACGTTGACATTCGCCTACAAACGACGGTTGCGAAATTATTAATGGATGGCGAAAAAATATTAGGCGTACGCTTATCGGATGGAACAGAACTCCTAGCCAAAGCAGTAGTTGTTGCTGTTGGTGGTAAAGCTGTACCACAAACTGGTTCTACTGGAGATGGCTATCCATGGGCAGAGCGTGCTGGGCATACCGTAACGGACCTTTATCCGACTGAAGTGCCCGTTACCTCTAAAGAGCCTTTCATTCAATCTCGTGAACTACAGGGACTTGCTTTAAGAGATGTGGGGGTTTCGGTCTTAAACAAAAAAGGAAAAGCCATTGTCACACACCAAATGGACATGCTCTTTACTCATTTCGGCGTCAGTGGACCAGCAATTTTAAGATGCAGCCAATTTATTGTAAAAGAACGGAAAAAAAATGGTGGTGCTCCGGTCCAGCTTCGTATTCAAACATTAACAGAATTCAACGAAGAAACATGTTTACAATTTTTAAACAAGCTGTTAAAAGAAGATCCGAAAAAAGCAGTTAAAAACGTATGGAAATCGGTTGCTTCCGAAAGGTGGCTACTATTTTTAATGGAGCGTGCCGGCATCGATCCTTCAGTAACGGCAGCTGAACTCTCTCCAGAAAAAATTCGCCAATTAGCCCGTGAACTTGTTAGCTTCACTATGGATGTCCATGGTACCTTATCTCTCGAAAAAGCCTTTGTCACGGGTGGTGGCGTGTCAGTTAAAGAGATTGAGCCTAAAACAATGGCCTCAAAAATGAAAACAGGCTTGTTCTTCTGTGGCGAAATTTTAGATATTCATGGCTACACTGGCGGATACAATATTACTAGTGCCCTTGTAACAGGACGAATTGCTGGCATGAGTGCCGGTGCAATGAAATAGTTTTTATGAAAGATTGAGCGTGAGAGTGACTATCTATAGCTATTAATATTGCTTTACGGTAGTTGCTCTCTTTATTAAAAAATGTGTCTAAACAGCTTCTAAAGTGTGCCAATATATACTCAAGAGGCAAAACCCCATAAGGATTGGCTTTGCCTTTTCTAAAAAATATTCAAAAGAAACTGCTTGCGTTCCTCTTCATTATTACGAAACTTCTCTTCCAATAATTCCTGTAACAATTTATATTTTCGTTCTTCATCACTTACTAATAGCTTAATTTTTTCCCTTGCAACTAATAAAAAGTTCAAATAATCCTCATAACTTTCGTCAAAAAACTCATTTAAATCACTCTTAATTTGTTTTGCCAACAGGGGACTTGCTCCTTCTGTCGAGATCGCAATCTTCAGCTTCCCTCGTTCTAAATAAGCCACATTATAAAAATTACTATCATCGGGGGAGTCAACAACATTTACAAGTTGATTATCGAAACAATTTTCTCTGATCGTTGCATTAACTTCACGATCATTTGTTGCTGCAATAACAAGAAAAGCATCCCTTGTATCTGTTATTTCAAATTCTCTCTTCAACCATTGAATTTCTCCATTTACAGAATAAGTATGTAGCGTATTCGTAAGAGCAGGACTAATAATAACGATTTGTGCATTTTGCCCTAAGAGCATGTTCGTTTTTTTGGTTGCAATTTCTCCACCACCAACAATAAGCACCCGTTTATTTTCCAAGTTCAACATTACCGGATACATCTATTTCCCTCCTAACAATGAAATAAAGGCTGTATCGAAATACAACCTTTATCATAGTCTACTAAGCTTGATTATGGAATTTGCGACCATCTGTCACTGCTTCAACGTAGCCAGCACGGATAACAAAGTCACCAAAATATTCGTTATCTAAACGTTCTTTGGCAAAGTGTTCAATTATTGGACGAAGAGTTGATAAAATCTCTTCTTCCCCAATGTTTTCTTTATAAATCTTATTTAATCGAGTACCCTTATGACTAGCCCCTAAATAGAAATTATATTTCCCAGGTCCTTTACCGATAAAGCCAATCTCGCCCATTGCAGCACGAGAGCATCCATTTGGGCAGCCTGACATACGGATAGTTATATCTTGATCTCGTAATCCGTTTTCATCTAAAATAACTTCAATTTTTTCAATCAATGAAGGTAAATAACGTTCCGCTTCAGCCATTGCTAAACCACAAGTTGGCAAGGCTACACAAGCAATTGAATTACGACGTAATGCTGAATAATTATCACTATCCGTTAATTGATATTTTTCAATAATGTCATTGATTGCTTTTTTAGCTCGAGCCCCAACGTTTGCAATAACTACATTTTGGTTACCAGTGAAACGGAATTCGCCTTGATGGATTTCGGCAATTTCACGTAATGCCGTTTTCAATGGATAGTTGTCGAAATCTCGAACGCGACCATTTTGTATAAAAAGTGTGAAATGGTATTTACCATCATCCCCTTTTATCCAACCGTAACGATCCCCAGTATGCTCAAAATTAAATGGTTTGGCTTCTTCAAATGTATATCCTAAACGGGACTCTGTTTCTTCTTTTACACTATCTAGGCCCAAGCGATCCACAGTATATTTGAATCGTGCATATTTACGTACAGAACGATCGCCATAGTCACGTTGCACCGTCATAATTTTCTCGCACACGTCAACAATTTTATCCTTTGGAACATATCCAATTAAACGGCTAAGTTGTGGATAAGTTGCTGTATCGCCATGAGTCATCCCCATACCACCGCCAATTGCTACGTTAAAACCTACTAATTTATTATTTTCCAACACAGCAATCAAACCGATATCTTGAGAGAATACGTCAACATCGTTTGCAGGCGGTACTGCGATACCAATCTTAAATTTACGTGGTAAATAGAGAGAACCATAAATCGGCTCTTGCTCTTCCTGTGTATCCACGACTTTTTCTTTATCTAACCAAATTTCATAGTACGCATTTGTGCGAGGCAATAAATGCTCACTGATTTTGGAGGACAATTCAAAAACTTCCTGATGAATATCCGACTGATATGGATTTGCATTACACATAACATTTCGGTTTACATCACCACATGCTGCAATTGTATCGAATAAAACACTATTCAATTCTTGCATATGTTTTTTCATATTCCATTTTAAAATACCATGGAATTGAATTGTTTGACGTGTTGTAATTTTAAATGACTGATTTCCATACTTCTCAGCCAGTTCATCCATTTTAAGCCATTGCTCTGCAGTTGCAACTCCACCTGGCATACGTACACGTACCATGAATTGATAAGCAGGTTCTAATTTCTTCCGTTCACGTTCTAATCGTACGTCGCGGTCATCTTGTAAGTAGCTTCCGTGGAACTTCATTAAACGATTATCCCAATCCGAGATACCCGAGCTAAGTTCCTCCTCCATCGATTCTACAAGACTGCCGCGCAAGTAGTTACTTTCTGCTTTTATTTCCTCAACATCACTAGGTTTACCTTCTTGAGGCGGTAATACAACTTTTTGCACCATTCGTACTTCCCCCTTAATATACATCTCGTTGATAGCGTTTTTGTTTACGTAGTTCTTCAAGATATGCTTTTGCGTCTTCTTCTGTTTTGTTTCCTTGTTCTGCAATGATATGTAGCAATGTATTATGAACGTCAGCTGCCATATGATCCTTATCTCCACATACGTAAAAAGTCGCCCCTTGCTCCAGCCAAGAGAAAATTTCAGCCGCATGTTTTTGCATTTTATGTTGAACATAAACTTTTTCTGCTTTGTCACGAGAAAAGGCTACGTCCAGTTTTGTTAAGACGCCAGATTTAAGCCAGCTTTGCCACTCCGTTTGATATAAAAAGTCTGTTACAAAATGCTGATCTCCGAAGAATAACCAGTTCTTCCCTTCCGCACCCCTTTCTTCACGTTCTTGAATAAATGAGCGGAATGGAGCAACACCTGTACCAGGGCCAACCATAATGATTGGTGTATCATCAGCAGGCAATTTGAAGTTGGGATTTTTTTGTACATATACTCTTACGCTATCACCAATTTCTAATTTGTCTGCCACCTGCGTTGAGCAAACACCTAGGCGTTCACGCCCATCCACTTCATATCGGACTGTCCCAATCGTTAAGTGAACTTCATCAGGATAAGCTGCTAGACTGCTGGAAATTGAGTATTGTCTTGCTGGTAGTTTTCTTAAACTATTTACAAAATTTTGTTCATCCCAACTGAAAGGACCGAATTTTCCGATAACATCTAATAAATCACGGCCATTTGTATAGCTTTTAAATGCTTCTCGATCAGCAAGTATTTCGTGGAACTCTTCACTTAACGTAAATTCACCAATTTTCTGCATAACCGGTTTTGTAAGTGTCGTAATTTCAAGTAAGTCCATTAACGCCTCTTTTAGTGTAACTGCTTGATCGTCAACATTAACTGACTTGTCTGAATCAAACCCCAACGCTGCAATTAATGAGTTTACAAGACTTTCATTATTAGTTGGGTAGATTGCAAGACTATCTCCGGGTTCAAATGTAATTCCCGAATTTTCTAAAGATAATTCTAAATGAATTGTTTCTTTATTGGACCCATGAGCATTTAAGTTAATCTTCTCTAAAATTTCAGCGTTGAATGGATTTTTACGCGAGTACTCTACCGAAGATTCTAAAACAGTTGGAGCTGCTTCTTGTATCGTTTGGTCACTCACTTCGCCTTCCTGTAACTTTAATTTTACAGATTCAAACCATTTTGCTGCTGGTTCGTCATAGTCAAGGTCGCAATCAACACGGTCTGCTATTCTTTGTGCTCCAAGCTTTTCTAGCTGTTCGTCAAAATCAATTCCCGTTTTGCAGAAGAACTCATAGGAACTGTCTCCTAAAGAAAGTACTGCAAATTTTACATGATCTAATTTTGGTGCTCGCTTTCCATACAGATAGCTATGGAAAGAAATTGCGTTATCCGGCGGCTCACCCTCACCATGAGTACTTGCAACTACAAGTAAGTGATCTAATTTTTTTAAAGCATTTGTTTTAAAATCGCTCATTGAAGAAACATTCACTTCAAAACCAGCCTTTTGCAGCTGTTCTCCATACTTTTTAGCTAGCCCACCGGCATTACCTGTTTGCGAAGCATATAAAATTGTAATATGCTTGGATGGAGCTTTTTCAACCGGGGTTGGTAATACTACAACATTACCCGATGGTTGCTCACTTGCAATTGGTTCATTTGTTACTTGTGCACCTACTACAGCAGTTGCACTCAAGTAACCCGTTAACCAAATTTTTTGGTTTTGTGTTAATGTTGCAAAAACTTCATTTAGTTGTTGGACTTGTTGTTCGTTAAAAGGGCTATTGATAACTTCTAACTTCACTTCCCACACACCTCTTCGCCTGAATTATTTTAATCGAATCTTTTCATTTTTTTCGATTTGTACAATAATGTTATCCTGGACAATTAAAGTAATTGACCCATATTTCATCGTACTCATCATTTTTTTTAGATTTTCAACTGCCTGTTGAAAGTTTTCTTGCTTTTTATCCATTTTGAACACTCTCCCTATACGAATATAACGTTTCTTTTACTTGTTCTATTAATACCTGACGAACGTTCTCGTCACACCCTAAGCTTTCACAAAGTACTACCTCATCGCTTGAAAATCCAAAGCTCGCCATTTTCTTCTGAATGCCAATTTTTAAAAGGCCAGTAAACAAGATATATGGAACAACATATACTGGATTTTTTCGATTTTTTTGTAATTGCTCTAATGCATTTTCAAATGAAGGGCCTTTCCCGTATAAGAAACAAATATCAACCTTTGCATAGTTATATGATCGTTTTAGGTTATCTGCAATTTGTTGAAAGTCATGTTGAACGTTTTCATCGCTGCTTCCACGTCCAATAAGTAAAACATCTATCTCTTCATTTTGCTTCGTGCTCTTTTGTCTTACTCGCTCTTGTAAACTATTAATCAATCTTTCTTGAATGCCAAAAGGTTTACCGAACGAAAATGAAACGTTTGGATAAAGTTGTTTTGCTTTATTAATTTCAAGGGGGATATCATGTTTGGCATGATTGGCTGTTAATAATAGAATTGGAATGATGGCAATTTCCGTAGCACCTTTTTCGACACATGTAGAAACTCCTTTTACAATTGAGGGGTCCGCTAATTCAAGGTAGCAAATTTCCTGAATCTCTACATCAATTTGAGGTTTTACTGTTTCAATAAATTGTCTCGCTCCTTCTACACCAGCTTTTACACGACTACCATGTGCAACATATAACACTGCTTGCATTCTATCCCCTTCTTTCCTATACTGAAATTTCTTGTAAGCTGTCTTTTGTTCTTTCAAACCACTCAATTTTCTCGCGCATTTTGACCACTTCACCAACCACAATCATGCTTGGATTTTGTATTGATTCTTTTATTGCTATGTCTACAATTGTTTCTAATGTACCCGTAACCGTTCTCTGGTGTTCCGTTGTTCCCCAATGGATAAGTGCAACGGGAGTTTTTGGATTACGTTTATATTTTATTAGTTGTTCCGTAATATATGGCAGATTCCCTACCCCCATGTATATGGCAAGTGTATCGACTGATTGGGCTAAACCTTGCCAGTTAATCGCGTCATCTTTTCCCTCTCGCATATGACCAGTGACAAGAGCAAAGCTAGAACCTAAGTCACGATGAGTTACTGGAATTCCTGCATAAGCTGGAGCAGCTACCCCGGCAGTAACACCTGGAACAATTTCAAAAGGGATACCTGCTTCAACCAATACTTCCGCTTCTTCCGCACCACGACCAAACACAAATGGATCGCCACCCTTTAGGCGGGTAATTACCTTACCTTGATTTGCGTGCTGGACTAGCAATCTATGGATTCGATCCTGTATTACGCCATGCAGATTTGGTAATTTACCAACAAATATAAGCTCTGCATTAGGTTTTGCAAATTCTAATAATTCCTTATTTACTAGACGGTCGTAAAGAATTACATCCGCTTGTTGAATACACTTTAATCCTTTAACTGTTATTAAATCAACATTTCCCGGTCCAGCTCCAACTATATATACTTTTCCCATTGTATCCCCCCTTACCTAGCATAAAATAATACCTTAATATAAACACAACAATACCTATTGGTCAACTTAGTTTTAAAAAATTATGATTGTTCTGTCATTTAAATTTATTTTTAAAAGACCCCTATAATCCTTTTGATATAACACCGCATAGGTATTTTACATCATAGGTTCATCGGGGCCTCTAGTTTTCTAGTCAGCTCATTAATTCACAGTAAACTTATATACATAATAGTTTTAATGGTTTTATATGTCAATCTCCAATTTCTAAAAATTCCGAAGAAGCTAGCTCAATGCAAGATTTCTTTACTTCCAAAAAAAATTGCTTGGAGGCTAAACCTCCAAGCAATACAATTATCGATCTAATTCTTGGTAACGCTCTTGATAGCGTCCACCGTCAGCTACCGCTGAGTGATATAACGCTTTTAGAGCCAGGTTTTTCTCCAGCCCCATTTCACTTTTGATTCGCTTCAATTCGTCATGAAGCTCACGTTCTTCATTTACTAATTTAAGCATTGTAGATTTTGTATATTTCATGATAACTCATTCCTTATTTAAGTAATTGAATAATGCATACTTTTAAATAATTAAACTCTGGATACTCCTCTAACGTAACAAAATCCTCAGGAAGCTGATGTTGTTCAACAATTTTGTATCGCTGATTCTTCTCTTTAAAAGCCTTATCGATAAAGGATTTAAACTTCTTCATATTAAAGCTTGCATTATTGGTCGATGCGATGATTACCCCCTTGGAAGCTGTAATGTCAATCGCTTCCCCTATAAGCTTTGGATAATCTTTTGATGTACTAAATGTCATTTTTTTCGTACGGGCAAAGCTTGGTGGGTCAAGGACGACAACATCAAATTTCAATTGATGTCTTGCTGCATACGAAAAGTAATCAAATACATTCATGACTTTAATCTGCTGTTGTTCATAATCAATTCCATTTACACTGAATTGCTCAATCGTCATAGGCAAACTTCTTTTTGCAAGGTCTACACTTGTCGTTTCATAAGCTCCACCTAGTACTGCCGCAACGGAGAAAGCTCCAGTATATGAAAATGTATTTAATACTGTTTTCCCTTCTGAAAAGCGTTCACGAAGGGCAAGGCGTACATTTCTTTGATCAAGAAAAATACCAGTCATGGCACCATCGTTCAAATTGACTGCAAAGTTCATGCCATTCTCTTTTATAATAAGAGGAAATTGGCCAACTTCTCCTTCTACATAATCATCTTGCTCAACGTATTGACCATTTGTATCAAAACGTTTTTTCTCGTATATGCCTCGAAAGTTAGCTGTTTCTTTTAGGGCAGTGAAAATAGCCTCACGGAATGAATAGATTCCCTTGCTGTAGAAACTAACTAAATAGAAACCATCAAAATAGTCAATTGTTAGTCCCCCGATACCGTCACCTTCACCATTAAATACGCGAAAGGCCGTCGTATCATCCTTTTTATAAAATGGTTCTCGCTTTTTAAAGGCTTGTTTAAACTTTTCTTCGAAAAAAGCTTCGTTTATTTCCTCTGATGGGTTATTTGTCAAAATCCAGCCTATGCCTTTATTTTGGTTTCCGTAATAACCCGTTGCGATATATTTTCGATTTGGACGGACAATTTTTAACAGTGTTCCTTCTTCCAATGTTTCATCGATTGGTTCAGCTGCCTCTTTTAAAATAAGAGGAAATCCATTCGCAATTTCTGTTACAAAATTCGGTTTAAGTATTAATTCAACTACGTGATTCATCAAGTCATCCTAACTATATAAATTTTCTCTAAGTCTGTTCATTATGACACTGTTTATGCAAAAAAGCGATCTATCCAATTTTTACACTGTCCTAACATTAACCAATAAGTCATCCCACAATATGTAATTATGCTATTTACTTTTCTATTTATGGGCGATGAGATCTCTGCTCGCTTCCCGGTAATCGCTAGTTTTGTCCTTTATGGGCAATGAGCCTTCTCTTCGCTACTCCGTAATTGCAATCTTTATGATTTAAGGGTAATGAGTCCGCTGCTCGCTTCCCGGTCACGGCTAATTTTTTCCTTTAGGGCAATGAGCCTTCTCTTCGCTACTCCGTAATTGCAATCTTTATGATTTAAGGGTAATGAGTCCGCTGCTCGCTTCCCAGTAATGGCTAGCTTTATCCCTTTGGGGCAACAATCTCCTACTTTTCGCCTAATTCCCATTATTCCCATAAAGAAAAACAGAATGCAATCTATCTAGTAGTTCGCATTCTGCTCGAGTGTTATTTTACTACGATATTAACTAGTTTACCTGGAACAGCAATAACTTTGACAATCTGCTTACCTTCAGTAAATTCCAATACTTTTTCATCAGCTTTTGCAATTTCTTCAAGTTGTTCTCTTGTTACGTCTTTTGCTACTTTTACTTTCGCACGTAATTTACCATTTACTTGAACAACTACGTCTACTTCATCGTCTACAAGTTTTGACTCATCGAATGTCGGCCACTCTTCATAAGTAAGTGTACCTGTGTGACCAAGGATTGCCCAAAGCTCTTCGGCAACATGAGGTGCGATTGGGGCTAATAGTTTAACAAAGCCTTCTGCAAACTGAGTCGGGAACGTATCTGCTTTATAGCAATCATTGATAAATACCATCATTTGCGAAATGGCTGTATTGAAACGAAGATGCTCGTAATCATCTGTTACCTTCTTCACGGTTTGGTGATACGATTTTTCAAGTGTAGTATCTGAGCTCGTTTGTACTTTTTCAGATAGAGTACCCTCTTCAGTTGTATATAGGCGCCAAATACGGTCTAAGAAGCGACGTGCACCGTCTAGCCCATTAGTTGACCATGCAACAGAAGCATCTAATGGTCCCATGAACATTTCATATAAACGAAGTGTATCTGCACCATGTGTACCTACGATATCATCAGGATTTACAACATTTCCTTTAGATTTAGACATTTTTTCATTACCTTCACCCAGAATCATTCCTTGGTTGAATAACTTTTGGAATGGTTCTTTAGTCGGAACTACACCTAAATCATAAAGTACTTTATGCCAGAAACGAGCGTACAGTAAGTGCAGTACAGCATGCTCTGCTCCACCGATATATATGTCCACTGGCAACCAACGTTTTAACAATTCTTCGTCGGCAATCGCTTCATTATTCTGTGGATCGATATATCTTAAGAAGTACCAGCTTGAACCTGCCCATTGTGGCATTGTGTTTGTTTCACGGCGACCTTTTTTGCCCGTTACAGGATCAACCACATTTACCCATTCATCAATATTGGCTAATGGTGATTCACCAGTACCAGAAGGACGGATGTTTGTTGTTTTTGGTAATTCTAATGGCAATTCATTTACTGGAATTGTCGTCATTGTACCATCTTCCCAATGAATGACAGGAATTGGTTCACCCCAATAACGCTGACGAGAGAATAACCAGTCACGTAGACGATACGTAACTTTCTTTTCACCAACACCATTTGTTTCAAGCCATTTAATCGCATTGGAAATTCCGTCTGCTTTATTCAAACCATTTAAGAAATCAGAGTTAATATGAGCACCATCACCAGTGAAGGCTTCTTTTTCAATATCTCCACCTTCAAGAACAGGGATAATTTCTAAACCGAATTCTTTTGCGAACTCATAGTCACGCTCATCATGTGCAGGAACTGCCATAATAGCACCTGTACCATATGTTGCTAATACATAGTCTGCAATCCAGATTGGAATTTCTTTTCCGTTAATTGGATTTATCGCAAAAGCTCCTGTAAATACGCCCGTTTTTTCTTTTGCTAAATCTGTACGTTCAAGGTCCGATTTCATTTTTACTTTTTCTAGATATGCTTCCACCGCTTCACGCTGTTCTGCAGTTGTAATTTCATCAACTAATTTATGCTCTGGTGCTAATACGGCATAAGTTGCACCAAATAATGTATCTGGACGTGTTGTGAAGACTTCAAATTGGTCTTTTGTGCCTGCAACCGTAAATTTCACTTGTGCCCCTTCAGAACGACCGATCCAGTTGCGTTGCATGTCTTTAATGGACTCAGGCCAGTCTACTTCTTCCAGATCATCTAATAGGCGGTCAGCATATTTCGTAATACGTAAAACCCACTGACGCATTGGTCGACGCTCAACAGGATGTCCCCCACGCTCTGATTTCCCATCGATTACTTCTTCATTGGCAAGTACTGTACCTAATGCTGGACACCAGTTAACAGGGATTTCGTCTACATAAGCTAAGTCCATTTCAACAAGCTTTGTAAAAATCCATTGTGTCCACTTATAATAGCCCGGATCTGTTGTATTGATTTCACGATCCCAATCGTAGGAGAATCCCAATTCTTGTATTTGACGCTTGAATGTTGCGATATTCTTGGCTGTAAATTCAGCAGGATCATTTCCCGTATCCAGTGCATATTGCTCAGCTGGAAGACCAAATGCATCCCAACCGATTGGATGTAGTACATCATACCCTTGCATCCGTTTAAAACGCGATAAAATATCCGTCGCTGTGTAACCTTCTGGGTGACCAACGTGTAACCCTGCCCCTGATGGATACGGAAACATATCCAATGCGTAGAACTTTGGCTTTGATGAATCATCTAAAGTTTTAAATGATTTATTTTCTAGCCAATATTGTTGCCATTTTTTTTCGATTTGTTGATGATTAAAACTCATGTGCTATCTCCTCCTTAATTTTGAATAGGCACGCTGTGTCGACACGAAGGAAGCTTTTCGTCAAAAGCTGTAATAAAAGTAGATTATCCTAATAATGGTAAAACTAATCATAGTGCAACAGCACCTTTGTATTAGAAGAAGATAGTTACTTCGGATGAAGTTGACAAAATATTTAAAAAATAAAAAAACCCGTCCCTTTCCTTAGAAAGGGACGAGAGATATTTGCAACTCCCGCGGTACCACCCAAATTAGTGACACTACACTCAGCTTAAATTCCATAACGTGGAAAAACGGTTTTAGTTACTATCTTCACTAAAACAGACTCCAAGGCGAGTTCAATTTCTCCACTTGCCAGCTCGCACCACCCGCTAGCTCTCTTTAAAGCTTCAAAATTTACTATTCCTTCTCATTGTCGTACTTTTCATATTTTATTCAGTTTAATGTATCCAGGAAAAATAAACAAGTCTTTCCTAAATTGACAAGATAAAATTTCACTAATTATTTTTCATTTACTGGATTGTGATTATTATATTTGCCAATTTTCCTTTTTATTGGGCTATCGTAAAGAATACATGGGATAATTGCGACGATGAATAACCCGCATAAAACGACTATCAAGGCATTCATATTGTACTGATCTACTATGATTCCACCGATAAATGGTCCAATCATTCTTCCAATTGAACCAATACTATTTACTACCCCTTGGTAAGTCCCGCCTTTTCCTTTTGGTGCCAACATATTGGCAATTGTCGGTACTGCAGGCCATACAAAGATTTCGCCTAAAGTTAAGATCATCATTGCTACAGCAAACATTTTAAAGCTTTCTGCAAATAAAATAATCGTAAAGGAAAACATCATTATTAACATTCCCACTACTAACTGAGCTTTAATTTGCTTTTCGTACTTTTGAACAAGTGGACTAATCAGTGGTTGAAGCGTGATGATTAATAAACCGTTTATTGTCCAAAGTAAACTGTATTCTTTTAGACCGATTCCTAGTTGTTGAATATGTGTAGATAACGTTGAAGCCCATTGTGAGTAGCCAACCCATGCCAATAAGAAAGCACTGCACAGAATGAGCAACGAATAAAAGTTAGCTTTTGATGGATTATTTTCGATAACTTCCTCGTCATTTCCTTTTTCAATTTTCGGATCCATATGACGATAAGTAATAACCGCTATAAGTAAAAAGAGTATATATAATCCTAAATTCGAGATGAATAAATAATCAAAACTCACTTCTGCAATAGGACCTGCTAAAGCTGGTCCAACGGCAACCCCGAGATTTTGCGCTAAATAAATCGCATTGAATCCTTTTCTGCCTCCTTCAGGCCACACAGAACCTACCAAAGCAAACATTGCCGGAATAACAATCCCACTCCCGAATCCCATAACGATTAAAAAGTAAACATAATGTGGCCAACCATGCCAAATGGTAATTCCTATCAACGAAATAACTGTTATCGAAATACCGAGCATAATGGATTTATAGCCACCGAATTTATCAAACAAGTAGCCCCCCACTAAATTCCCTAGAACAGTTGCACCAGCATTCATCATTAAAACAAATCCTGCCACTGATAAAGATTGTCCTAAATGGTCATGCATGTAAATAGTATTTAAAGGCCAAATAAGCGAGCTTCCTGTAATATTTATAAATGCTCCGATAACAAGTAACCAGACTTTTTTGGGCATTCCCATTCTCCTCCATTAAAACTAGTAGAAACACCCTTACTGCATAAGTTGATGTTCTTCTTGTTGTATTATTATTAGTTTTGCAATTAGAAAACATGCTTTTCAAAATAATCTAAAGCTAGCGTAAAACCTTATTTGCACTTATGCAGATAAGAGTTTGAGCACTTTCTTATGTGCCAAAAAATAATAGTAGTCCCCTTTTTAAAAAAGTACAAGAAAAAGATTTTAAGAATGATAAAACCATTAAAAGAAAGAAAATTTAAACAAATCCCCCATTATAACTAGAGCTTTATCCCATCTGCATAAGAATTACAGCTAAGGAGAGATTTGTTCAAGTGCCACGAGACTTTTTTCATGGTAGAATGATTTGTTAGAGGAGTGAAAGCAGATGTCAGAACAACAATTTCCTTTCCCGTCTGATGGGAAACGTTACTATACATGGAATCGCTATTTAAGAGATGAATTTGGTAAAAAGGTATATAAAGTGGCACTGGATGCAGGCTTTGATTGCCCAAATCGTGATGGTACGGTCGCTTTTGGCGGTTGTACATTTTGTAGTGCAGCAGGAAGCGGCGACTTCGCCGGAGACCGCGTCGACCCAATCCCGGTTCAATTCGAAAAAATCAAAGAAAAAATGCAGCATAAATGGAAAGACGGTATGACAATGGCCTATTTCCAAGCATACACAAACACACATGCACCACTTCATGTGCTAAAAGAAAAGTTTGAAGCAGCCCTCGCTTGCGAAGGAGTTATGGGGTTAAGTATCGCAACTCGTCCGGATTGCTTACCGGATGATGTCGTGGAATATTTGGCAGAACTAAATGAAAGAACTTATTTATGGGTTGAGCTGGGCCTACAAACAGTCCATGAAAAAACAGCGAACCTAATTAACCGTGCCCACGATTACGCAACTTACGTGGAGGGTGTGGAAAAACTGCGCAAGCATAATATTCGCATCTGTACACACATCATCAACGGATTGCCATTGGAAGATTACGATATGATGATGGAGACTGCACGAGAAGTTGCGAAGCTTGATGTTCAAGGAATTAAAATTCACCTGCTTCATTTATTAAAAGGAACTCCTTTAGTAAAGCAATACGAAAAAGGAATGTTAGAATTCCTCGAAAAAGATCAATACATTCAATTAGTAGCTGACCAATTGGAAATCATTCCACCAGAAATGATTGTGCATCGCATCACTGGAGATGGTCCGATTGATTTAATGATTGGCCCAATGTGGAGTGTAAACAAATGGGAAGTGCTAAATGGAATTGATGCAGAACTCGAACGCCGAGGCAGCTGGCAAGGAAAGTTATCAGTTCCCTCTACAAACGGAACTTTATAGAGAACACTTATTGTGTGTTTTTAAGAGGATGTGAGGAATCATGAAGCTTCAAAGAGTTATACAATATGCTCAATCCCTCCTTATGCAATCAATTGAAAAAGGAGAGATTGCAGTCGATGGTACTGCCGGTAATGGACATGATACATTATTTCTGGCACAACTCGTGGGAGTTGCTGGACATGTTTATGCATTTGATATTCAACAACAAGCGGTAGAAGCAACATTGGAGCGGCTGGCTGAACACAGTGTGACAAATGCCACTGTCCTTTTGGAAGGTCACGAAAACGTTGCAAAGCATGTGCAACAGGAAATTGCGGGTGCCATTTTCAATTTAGGGTATTTGCCTGGTGCCGACCATACAATCGTCACAAAAGGAAATACAACGATTGTTGCCATCGAACAATTATTGCAGCTTTTAAAAGTTGGAGGCATCATTGTTCTAGTAATCTATCATGGGCATGAAGGGGGAAAAAAGGAACGTGATGAAGTATTACATTTCGTAAGTTCTCTCCCTCAAAAACATGTTCATGTATTGCGCTACGAATTTATTAATCAAAAAAACGACCCACCTTTTATCGTTGCACTTGAAAAAGTTAAACATTTTCCAAGATAATAAAAGCGTGAAGCAAAACGATTACTCGTTTACTTCACGCTTTTTATTATTTTTTATCTTTATTATATTCTTCCCAGAACGTTGCGTTCTTAATACCCAACTTAATAGGATCGAAAACGGGATCTTTTCCTTCTTTTTTCTGCTGCTCATAATCTTTTAAAGCTAAAATGGCTGGCTTCATCAAAATGAGAATGGCGATTACATTTATCCAAACCATCAAGCCCAGACCTAAGTCACCGAACTTCCAGGCTAAATCTGATGTTCGAACCGCACCGTAAAAAGTAGAAACAATTATTACTATTTTTAAGATCCATGTAGCGTTTCTTTCAGTCTTTCCTGAAACAAGATACGCAACATTGGTTTCTGCAATATAGTAATATGCCATAATTGTTGTAAATGCAAAGAAGAATAAGGCAACAGCAACAAAAGCAGAACCAAAATTATTGAAAGTTGGAAATGCTGCATTTACTGCTAATTGAGTAAATTCTGTATAAGTTGCTCCCGCCACATGCTCGGCTACTAATTCTCCATCCGCGCTGCCAACGTTGACATTATAAGTACCCATAAATAGAATCATCAATGCAGTTGCAGAACAAACTAATAATGTATCAATATAAATGGATGCTGCCTGTACTAAACCTTGTTTAGCCGGGTGTGATACTTCTGCTGCAGCTGCTGAGTGAGGTCCAGTCCCTTGACCCGCTTCATTTGAATAAACTGCACGCTTAACTCCCCACGCAATTGCTGCACCAATCATCCCCCCGAATGTTGCATCTGCGTTAAATGCACTTCTGAAGATTAAAGCAAAAACTTCTGGAACTTGCCCAATATTCATTATGATTACAACTAAAGCTAATAAAATATAAAGAACAGCCATAAATGGCACAATAATTTGTGCAGCGTTTGCGATTCGTTTAACCCCACCCATTATAATAAATGCTAAAATGACAACAACGATAACTCCCGTAACCGTAGGATCAATATTAAATGCATTATCTACAGCACTTGTAATCGCATTTGATTGTACACCGGGCATTAATACTGCAACCGCTAGTATTGCAGCTAGAGCGAAGATTACACCAAACCAGCGTTGACCAGTTCCCTTTTCAATATAAAATGCAGGCCCTCCACGATAAACACCGTTTTTCTTGTCTTTATAAATTTGTGCCAATGTTGACTCTATGTAAGCTGTAGAAGCACCAATGAAAGCTGTTACCCACATCCAAAAAACTGCACCAGGTCCACCAAAAGCAATTGCAGTAGCTGTACCGACTATGTTACCAGTACCAACACGTCCCGATAATGCCATAGTTAGAGCTTGGAACGATGTTACCCCTGCTTCCGATTTTTCTCCCGTAAACATTAGCGTGAACATATCCTTAATTTTTCTTACTTGGACAAACTTTGTTAAGATGGAAAACAAGAGTCCGACTACTAAAATACCATAAATCATAACTGGACCCCATAAAATATCATTTAACCATGTGACAATTTGATCAATCATGAATACACCTCTCAATTTTTTATTTGTTAGAATATTATTTATATTACATAAATTAAAAATTCTATTCAACCTATTTTTATATAATGCTATTAAAATGTTTCAAAATTTTGAATCTTGTAAATTATATAAATGTTGATTTTCAATTATTCCATCTTTTGAACGCTACAAAAAAAAAAAAAAATGTCCCAAAAATTTGTACACCAAACTTTTGAGACATTTAACGCATATTATTAAATTATATAGCCAAGTGACCTCATCACGTTATTCATAAAATCTCTACTGTAAATAAAAATTTCTTCTCTTTCATTATCGTGGAAAAGATTATGATAACTGTATGGCCACTCTTTATATTGGATTTCTTTAGATTTTTGATTGAATAACCATTTGCGCCCGGATGCAGGATCCGTTATTTTATCTTGTTTTGCCGATAGCAGCAATACTGGCAACGTTAAATTATTTTCTTGTTCTGCCAGTATATTTTTCATGAGTGTCTGAACTTCCTTGTACCATCCAACTGTTACATTGGAATGATAAGGAACATTGTCTGATAACTCCTGATATCCATCATTGTTTCTAGTTAACCACTTCTTATCAAGATTTAACGACATTTTTTTATTTGAAGCGAGTGACCCTAAACTCGTCATTGCATTCGTAATCAAATTCGTTGTTTTTCTTAAGCTCAGCCATGGAGATGTCAGGATTAATCCTGCACATTCCACTGTATTCTTTTTCAAATAATTTATCGCTAATGTTGCTCCAAACCCATGCCCCATTATAAAAACAGGCAACTGATAAAGTAGTGCATTTTGCATTAGTTTTTTAATAAAATCCGAATACTCTTTTATATCTTCATCATGGATTTTGGCATATTTAGCGTTCTTGCCATGCCCAGGTAAATCACCCATGACAATAGTAAAGCCTTCTGTACGAAGCTTTTCGATTAACCATGCATACCATTGATGATTCTCGAATGCGCTGTGCAATATAACGACAACCGCCTTTGCTTGTCCTTCTGCTTCCCATTTCCACATACTTGCCCCTCCTACCCATTAGAAAACGGGTATAACTACCACTATAATTTTCCATTTACGCCCTAATTTGATACGCTATACTATATCATACTAAAGAATTGAGGAGATTTTCGATGATTTACCCTTTTAAAGATAAAAATCCTAAAATAGACCCATCTGTATATATTGCAGATAATGCTGTAGTTACAGGAGATGTCATAATCGACGAAGAATCTACTATCTGGTTCAGCACTGTTATTCGCGGTGATGTAGCTCCAACGACTATTGGGAAACGATGCAGTATTCAAGATTTAAGCTGTATACACCAAAGTCCTGATAATCCTGTCATTATTGAAGACGAAGTAACTGTTGGACACCAAGTCACTTTACATGGCTGTGTCATTCGAAAACGAGCTTTGATTGGCATGGGTTCAATCATTTTAGACGGAGCAGAAATTGGAGAAGGAGCATTTATAGGTGCCGGTAGTTTAGTGCCTCCTGGCAAAAAAATTCCTCCCAATAGCTTGGCGATGGGAAGACCCGCAAAAGTTGTACGGGAAGTCACAGCAGAAGACCGCGAAGATATGGATCGTATAATTCGGGAATATGTAGAAAAAGGACAAATATACAAATCCCTCCAATCATAAAATCATATTATAGTAGCAACTCAAATTTGGCGTTGGGTATAACGCTTCCCGCTTATACCCGTCTTTTTCTTAATTACTTTTTTAATGTCTTATACTCGTTTACATATACTACATATATAAAGGAGAATGAGATGGACCAGTTTGAAAAGAGAAGCATCTACTGGGTATTTGCAATTCTTGTCATTGTAATTGCACCGATTATCGTATTATTAACTCCTGTCGTTCTATCGGTAGTTGTTTTTGAAGACCCCAATAAAATTGCCTTTATATCATTTGGCAAAAATTTAATCATGTATTTATTAGCGTTTTTCATTACTTTCATTTCATTAGTATTCTTATATTTCGTTAAAAAGTTTATTACAAAGCTTTATGTTATCATTTTATCTCTTTTTGGATTTTTTACTATTTATCTAACGGGATTAAATTATTATGTGTATTTAGATGAAAACTATATTGAGTACAACCCTTTGTTAGGAAGCAAAGTAGTCTATCAATGGGCTGAGTTAACAAACGTAAGGCATCTCTACCCTGATAGCGAGACAGGGGAAGACGAGAAATATATTTTTCATTTTAGTGATGGCTATTCTTTTCAATTTGAACCTACCGGTGCAATGGATTCTTCAGTTAAAAGCAAACTATATAACAAGCTTCAATTATTCAAAGTGCCAATTGAAGAGTATTAATTAATTGGAATGCGTAAAGCGAATAAATAAAAACACCTTCGAACTAGACTACAAAATGAACTGCATCTAGTAACGAAAGTGTTTTTATTTTTAGTTTTTGTTTCGTGGTTTCATTCTGACCGTTCCTAATAGTATCCAAGAATATTTGAAGTAGCGTGTAATCAGTTCAACTGTTATGATCGAGAAAATTAACCCCGATAAGAATAAACCTAAGTTAAATAAGTGATACCATGAATCTTGTGGAGTAATCGGAATCATTCGAAAATATAACAGGAAGAATGGATGAATTAAATATACTCCAAAAGATATGTCACCGAGGTAAAGAAGTGCTTTCTTTAATCCACCATTTAGTTTTTCATAAATTGTAAACGCAAAACCAAAGTAAAATATTGCAGCAAAATAAGTAAAGGCATTCCATAATAATTCATAAACCATTGAATCATATGAGGCCAAACCTTTTCTTGTAAGGTACATCGCGTAGACATAAAAAAAACCAGATATTAGCCAGAGTACGCTCAATATATACCTTTTGTTTGTACGCAAGAATGTTCTGAACTGTTCAAAATACACGCCTAGATAAATCCCCAAAAAATAATAGGACATATAAGAAAGAGAAATACTCCCTTTAAATGTAATATGGAAGAAATAATGATTTAGTAAGACAAACGTCCATTGAATCACTAGACCAATTAACAACGAATATTTTGAAATCCATTTATACTTTTGTACCATATAAAGAACCAAAGGAAATATAAGATATAACTGAATACTTATGAAGACAAAGTATAAATGTGTATAAGCTTTCCCTGTTAATACTTTTTGTGTAAAAATGGTCAATGCTTCCGTTAAAGAATAATCGTAATAAAGGTGTACTGTTAATGCAAAATAGAATACAGAAAAAATAAGATATGGCACTACTACATATAGAAATCTCTTTTTATAGAAATTTAATAACATCTTCTTCGTTATTTCGCGATTTGCATAATTATAAAACAACACAAAGCTACTTAAAAATATGAATGTGGGCGTTCCATATTTAAAGAATGTATTTAAAAAATTATAAAAAACATAACTTCTACTCTCTGGCGGTAATTCTACGGTTATAAATGAAGTTGAGTGAACAAATAGTACGCCTATGATTGCTATTCCTCGTACAATCCCTATTTCATTTAACCTTTCTCTTTTACTCATAATTAAAACCTCTCAATATTTATCTACTAATCTTCACAACCAATTAAACAACTAGCTGTCTATGTACTGCTTAACTGCTTAAATTTCATCCAAAAGGTTTTGCCTATGAACTTTATTATTAGTGACGAACCTTAAACAAACCTTAAAATCCAGTTTGCGCATTATAGGGAATTTTTAGAGCTATCTTTCAATTCCCTAAAAATAAAATAAAAAACATGTGCAGAAAAACATTCGTTTTTCTGCACATGTTTGAGACTGTTGACGAACGTTCAATCCTTGAAGTTGCTTGTCTCGCTCGTCTCCTCGTGGATGTATTGTTTAATTCGGGTCAACGCTTTAGCCGGGTTCCTTACTCACTATTGTTTTCAAACAGTCTAGGTACCTACTTTTTTTAGAATTAACAAAAAAACCGAGTAGAAAAAGTCGAATATCGACTTTATCTACTCGGTTTCAGTTTTAATAAGTGGAAAAGTTAAATTCCAGCTTTTTCTTTTAGTTGCCCAGCGATATCTGTATTTTCCCATGGCACGTCTAAGTCAGTACGACCAAAGTGTCCATAAGCAGCTGTTTGTTTGTAGATTGGTCTACGAAGGTCAAGCATTTTAATAATGCCAGCAGGACGTAAATCGAATAATTCACTTACCCATTCTACTAATTGTTCTTCTTTCACGATTCCAGTTCCAAATGTATCAATGGCAATTGATACAGGTCGGGCAACACCGATTGCATAAGCTAATTGTACTTCAGCACGTTCGGCCAGACCCGCAGCTACAATATTTTTTGCAACGTATCTTGCAGCATATGCTGCTGAGCGGTCAACTTTTGTCGCATCCTTACCAGAGAATGCACCACCACCATGGCGAGCATACCCACCATAAGTATCTACAATAATTTTACGACCTGTCAGACCTGCATCGCCTTTTGGACCACCGATTACAAAACGGCCAGTTGGGTTAATAAAGTATTTTGTGTTCGCATCAATTAAGTCAGCAGGCACCACTACATTAATGACTTTTTCTTTGATATCTTCATGGATTTGTTCTAACGTAACTTCTTCATCGTGTTGAGTAGAAATAACAATCGTATCTACACGTACCGGCTTGTTATTTTCATCATACTCGATAGTTACTTGAGTTTTACCATCAGGACGCAAGTAAGAAAGTTCTTGAGATTTTCGCACTTCTGTTAGGCGTCGAGCTAGTCTGTGTGCAAGACTGATTGGAAGTGGCATAAGTTCTGGTGTCTCATTACATGCAAACCCGAACATTAATCCTTGGTCCCCTGCTCCAATCGCTTCAATATCCTCGTCAGTCATGAATCCTTCACGAGCTTCTAAAGCTTGGTCAACTCCTTGTGCAATATCTGGTGATTGCTCGCCAATTGCTACTAACACAGCTAGGTTTTCTGCGTCAAAACCATATTTTCCGCGAGTATAGCCAATCTCTGCTACAGTATCCCGAACAATTCCTTTAATATCTACATATGTTGAAGTTGTGATTTCACCTGCAACCAGCACTAAACCAGTTGTCACGGTTGTTTCACAAGCTACACGAGCATTTGGGTCTTCTTTTAAAATCGCATCCAAAATTGCATCTGAGATTTGGTCACAAATTTTATCTGGGTGTCCTTCTGTTACACTTTCTGATGTAAACAGTCTACGGTTTGTCATTTCGTTTCCTCCTAAGTTTATAGCGAGATAAATTCTCGTTGTTGATACGGTACTCATTATCCATGTTTAACCCGCTCTACTCGATCGGTATTTCAGCCGTTACCATTTAACTTGTTCATTCTTTCCTACTTTAGAATATAAGTTAGGTAAATGTGAATTAATGTTTTATTATTACTCTCGTATAAAACAGTAAGCGAACAAAATTTCAGCTTAACATTTGTCACAGTAATCAATAATCTTATTTCTTTAAAATCTGCATACTGGACATAATAAAACTACAATCTAAAATGTGTATATACGGTCTATACAAATACATGGATTTAGAAAGGCACAGATAAAAATAGAAAAAAATGCTATCCTCATCATTGTGTTCCAATTAGAAAAAAAAAATTCCTTTTACTCTAGTTAAGACATGAGTAAAAGGAATTGTGGATTCATAACATTACCTTTCACTCTTATCGTTCAAGGGTATTCCCTTGCATCAGGTTGGCACCATCGCGTTAAATAAATAACGCAGGTTGCCGGGTTTCATAGGGCCTTGACCCTCCACCAACTCGGGATAAGAGTATCCGTTCAATAGTACATCTTACGTAATGTAGGGTCACTTGTCAATCGTTTTTGACTAATTCTATTAAAAGTTTAAAGATTTAAAAATAATTTTCCGGACTAGTATAGACTAATTAATTCAATGTGTTATACTATTTTTGAAAATAATCAAACCTCCCGGCACTTAGGGAATTCTATAAAAAGGATGGTATTTAATCGATGAATTCAGTAGAAATTGCAAATGAGCTGAAGGAATTATTAAACGGCGAAAATATTAAAGTTCAATTATCCGTACCACAATTAGTGGAAAAAGCTACAGAACGTGGAGAAGCTACATTAACTGCTGAAGGTGCATTACGTGCTGAAACAGGCAAATATACTGGTCGTTCTCCTAAAGATAAATATATCGTAGAAGAAGAAAGCACAAAAGACAAAATCGACTGGGGTAATGTTAACCGTCCGATTTCTGCTGAAGTGTTTGATAATCTATATATAAAAGTGGTCAACTATTTAAAAGAAAAAGAAGAGCTATATGTATTCAAAGGATATGCTGGTGCAGACAAAGAATCTCAGCTGCAAATTCAAGTTATTAACGAATACGCATGGCACAATCTATTCTGTCATCAATTATTCATCCGTCCAACTAACGAAGAACTAGCTGCTCATAATGCAGAATTTACTATTGTATCAGCTCCGAACTTTAAAGCTGATCCAGCAGTTGATGGCACAGCTTCTGAAACATTTATCATCGTTTCACTAGAAAAGAAAATTATTCTAATCGGTGGTACTGAATATGCTGGAGAAATGAAAAAATCGATCTTCGGTATAATGAACTACCTTTTACCAGAAAACGACATTTTCTCTATGCATTGCTCGGCTAACGTAGGTGAAGAAGGAGATGTTGCTTTATTCTTCGGTCTATCTGGCACTGGTAAAACTACTTTATCGGCAGATAGCAACCGTAAATTAATTGGTGATGACGAGCATGGTTGGTCAGATAACGGTGTATTCAACATTGAAGGTGGATGCTACGCAAAAACAATTAACCTTTCTGCCGAAAAAGAACCAGAAATATATAATGCAATTCGTTTTGGGACTGTATTAGAAAACGTTGTTGTTGACCCGGAATCTCGCATTCCTAACTACGATGATGGTTCTCTAACTGAAAATACGCGTGCTGCATATCCAATTCACTTTATCGATAATATCGTCATGCCATCTGTTGCAGGACATCCAAAAACAATTGTATTTTTAACTGCTGATGCTTTTGGTGTGCTGCCTCCAATCAGTAAGTTAACAAAAGAACAAGCGATGTACCACTTCCTGAGTGGTTTTACTTCAAAATTAGCAGGTACAGAACGTGGCGTTACATCTCCTGAGCCAGTATTCTCTACATGCTTCGGTTCACCTTTCTTACCTCTTCCAGCTACTCGTTACGCTGAAATGTTAGGTGAAAAAATTGATGAACACGGCTCACAAGTATTCTTGGTAAACACTGGTTGGACTGGTGGAGAATACGGAGTCGGTACACGTATGAAGCTTTCTTATACACGTACAATGGTTCGTGCTGCAATTGATGGTAAGCTAAACGATGTAGAAACTAAACAAGATGCAATCTTTGGCTTACACATCCCAACTGCAGTTGAAGGAGTGCCAAGTGAGGTATTAGACCCTCGTGCTGCTTGGGCTGACAAAGAAGCTTATGATCAAAAGGCAAACTTCTTAGCTAACTTATTCAAAGAAAACTTCACAAAGTTCTCTAATGTTTCTGAAGAAATACTGAAAAAAGGTGGCCCATTAGCTTAATCTCGGGCTAAAAACATATTAATAAAAAAAGCGGACTGTCTCTAAAGGACGTCCGCTTTTTTCATTTCATCTTCATCCATTCACACAAAGCCCTCACAGTTTGTCGGTTGATGTGCGGCGGATAGTAATGAGTTAAGCCTGAAGAAAACCATGTTTCTACCTGCTTTTTCTCTTTTATTAATGCCTGCTCTAAATCATAGCTTTGTTCAATACTCACATTCTCGTCTTCGGTCCCATGAATAATAAGCACTGGCGCATTGATCATCTGCGCTTTCAAGATCGGGTTTCGTTCATCATACTTCTCCTGCTCTTTATTTGGAGAACCTCCGATAATACGTTTCAGCGTTCTCCGCATATCCACTCGTTCCATGTACATGGACGTTACGTCTGTTACACCTGCCCACGTGACAACAGATTTGATGTCATCTCTTAAGATTGCAGTCCATAACGCCATTAATCCGCCACGAGAAAAACCAAATAAATGAACTTCTTTGACATTAGCAAAACTCTTTAGCATGTTTATGCTATTGACTGCGTCAAATCGATCCGCTCCAGCCATCTCGTCGCGACCTTCGCCGCCTCGATTGCCTCGATAATACGGGGCAAAGACCACTAAGCCCTGGGCAGCAAATTGAGCTATTCTTGATGGGCGAACCATTCCAATTGACTGTAGACCACCCCTCAGGTAAAGCAAGGCTTCATACTGCCCTTCTTTTTTTGGTTTAGCTAATAACCCCTTTACTCGTAGTCCCTCCGACCAATAAATAATCTCTTGAAGGGACACATTTGGATTGGGTGAAGGATACGCTCGGATCAATTCAATACTACCATTGTCTTTCATGATTCTTCACCACCTGTAACATCTTTTTCATACCTTCGTCCTTCATGTAGAAACTTAAAGAAGGATGATTCACCAATTCTTCAGTAGTTAACCAAGTTATGCCTAATGTCTCATGTTCCTGGGTGAACTCATCAATTTTCTCGACTCTCCCTGTAAAAACTGCTTTACTAAAAACCGGTGTATCATGGACAACATAATAGGCAAACCAATTCAAATCAGTAATGTGAACAGCTGTTTCCTCATAAACTTCACGGATTGCCGCTTCTTCCAAAGTTTCTCCAGGTTCTACCTTGCCTCCTGGAAATTCTACGCCGCGCTTTTTATTTATTGTACATAGCCATTTTCCTTCATACAAAACAAACACTAGTACATGTTTTATTTCTTTTTCTGCAGGCGCCTTATTAAAACTTAACTCACACTTTAGACCATTTTCATCAATAAAGGTAAACATCCCTAAGCCACTTCCTTCTTACTAATAAGTCTAGCTAAGGGATGTTTTGGAATCAATGGAAATAAGGTAATTGTTCTACAAATTTCTTTGTATGCTCATCGCCAAATTCATGAATTAGGGCATAAATCTTCTTCATGCGATTATCAATTTCATCATTTGACTCATCCAAATGGTAAGGAATATAAGGTAAATGTGCTCGAACTATATTATCAAATTCTAAAGAATTTAACTGTAAAAATAATTTTTCAAATAAACGTGCTTTCTGATCTTCCAATTGAAGCTTAAATTCACATGGCAATCCTAGCGGCAAATAACTATAAGACTGATTCGCTACAGAAACATAAATCGTTGTTGTATCGATCTTGATCAACTCCTTTTCAAACAGTATGTAGCGAAAAAATCTGAACTATGCATCATGTAAATTATGTTGGTTTTTCTTCATTACTAAATAAATTAATAAAAAGACCCAAAAGAATTCACATGGAACTTTTGGGTCAAGTTAAATATTATGAGTTATTTATCGTTCCGGATTACCTAAGAACGCCGAAAGCATCCAAACATGTTTCTCTAAGCTTTGAGCCATTGCATTGAGCATATCTTCTGTACGGTCGTCGCCTTCTTCGGCAGCCTGCTGCATCGCTTCTTTCAAAAAGCCCATAATGGTTTTAAAATCACTAATTGTTGTCTCTACCATTTCTTCGGTTGTTTCTGCTCCAGTCGCTTCCCTGATATGGGACATCTCTAAATGTTCTGTTAAAGTAGCAACCGGTTTGCCGCCTTTAGATAAAATACGTTCTGCAATTTCATCTAAGTTTAGGGTTACTTCATTATAAAGTTCCTCGAATTTAACATGGAGCGTAAAGAATGATGGTCCATTAACATACCAGTGATAATTATGAAGTTTTGTATAAAGAACTGATGATGTTGCAACTAAGTCGTTTAAGTGATCTACTAATGGTTTGCTTGCCATATTATCCACCTCGTTTTAATTTTGAACTTAAAAAAGTTCTGAACTACCTTGTTACTATTAATAAGGACATAGTTACTATAACCGTTCTAAGATCGTTTAAAACCTGCCATTATATAAACTGCCTCACAATTGTTCGAAATTGATAACGTAGTTTCGATTTCTTGTTTTATAATTAATACTAGAACTTAATCTTATGAGTATAACTTTTGCTATAATCAACTTGGTTGCCATACAAACGATTGTTTAATTCCAAAGGCAAATCTTTCAAAAAGTTAGGAGAACATAAATTAATGAAATATCCCTTTATTTGGCTAATAACATTTTATCGTAAAGTAATTTCCCCGGTAACGCCACCATCGTGTCGATTTTATCCTACATGCTCCCAATATGGTTTAGAGGCATTTCAAAAACATGGAGCAATCAAAGGTATTATTTTAACTGCAAAAAGAATATTAAAATGCCAACCATTTCATCCAGGTGGATTTGACCCTGTACCTGAAAAATGGCCTTCGAAGAGAAAATAATTCGAAGGTCTTTTATTTTGAGTAAAGAATGATGAAAAACAATTGAAAAAAATATTTCAATTTATTATTGTCTTTTTTCGTTTCTTCATGTATTATTGAGAATGTTGAAAACGCAAATAGTAATTATTACTATTTAGAAAGGTCTGATAAGATTTGAAAAAATTATCTTTTTTACTATTGATTGCTGCTCTTTTCCTTGGCCTAACAGCATGTAATAGTGCTACAACTACTACTAACGAGGCAACGACTACCGATAAAGAAACGACTACTAAAACGGATACTAATAAGATCGACATTTATACAACAGTTTATCCTCTAAGCTACTTTGCAGAACGTATTGGCGGAGAATATGTCAATGTGTCTTCTATTTATCCACCAGGAACGAATGAGCATACATTTGAACCAACTCAAGCAGATATGATGGCTTTAGCTGATTCGGACCTTTTCTTCTATATCGGACTAGATTTAGAGGGATTTGTTGAGAACGCTAAAAATACACTAGAAAATGAAAATGTAAATTTTGTAGCTACATCTGATGCAGTTTCTGATGAAATGCTAAATGCAGCTGCAGGAGATGAGCATGCTCACGAGAAAGAAGGTCATGAGGACCACGATCATGATCATGAGGGAGAAAATCATGAAGAAGAACATGCGGAAGATGGTCATGAAGGACATAACCACGGCGATATCGATCCACATGTTTGGTTATCTCCAATTATTGCGCAAGAATTAGCTGGAGCTATTAAAGAAGAACTTGTAGCTGCTCTTCCTGAGCAAGAACAATTACTAAATGAAAATTATGACCAATTAATAACTGAACTTGAATCCTTAGACCAACAGTTTGAACAATTGGCGTCAGAAGCTGAATCAAAAACATTCTTTGTATCACATGCATCATTTGGTTATATCGCAAAGCAATATGGTTTAGAACAAATCGCCATTGCAGGGATTAACTCACAAAGTGAGCCGTCACAAAAAGAACTAACTGAGATTGTCGATCAAGCTGAAATGTTGCAAGTTTCATATATCTTATTTGAACAAAATGTATCTTCTAAACTATCTTCGGTTATTCAGAATGAAGTCGGCGCAGACGCGCTTGAATTACATAATTTAAGCGTATTAACAGAAGATGATCTAAAAAATGGCGAGACTTACTTCACATTAATGGAAAAGAATATCGAGACATTACAGCAAGCGTTAAATCCTTAAAAATAAAAAAGGTTCACCTCTATTTTTGGAGGCGAACCTTTTTCTTTTACTCTACCAAATCTTTTAACTTTCTTCTCATTAATTTGTCAGAACCATTTCGCGGTAGACTTGTTACAAAATAAAAATACTTTGGTACTTTATATTTTGCTAACCTTCCTGAACAAAACTGGATCAGCTCAAACTTTGTAACATCTGATTTCAACACAATAAATGCTGCTGGAACTTGACCCCATGTTTCATCTTCTACACCACAGACACCAGCTTCTTGAACTGCTTCATGGCTTAGTAGTACATTTTCTATTTCAGCAGGATAAATATTTTCCCCACCAGAAATAACTAAATCTGAGCGGCGATCTACAACAAACAAATAGCCATCCTCGTCTAAGTAACCAATATCGCCAGTATGTAACCAACCATCAATTGTAGAGCTTTTCTCTGAAAAACGACCAATATAGCCGGGTGTAACATGTGGTCCACGAATTAATATCTCGCCCATCTCTCCCGGAGAAGAAGCATCTGCAATTTGAATTTGGTTAAAAAATAATGGTTTTCCGGCAGAGCCTAATTTTCTCAAAGCATCTTCATTTGGTAGTGTGGCAGTCTGGGAAGAAGTTTCTGTCATCCCATACGTTTGAGAAACCATTAATTTTAAGCGGTGGGCTCGTTCAATATAATTTTCCGGAACAGGTCCTCCACCGGCCAGAATCATTTTAAATTTTGCTGAAGCTTCCAACTCTTTCTCTTCCAATCCTTGTAAAACACGTTGCAGCATTACAGCTACCGCAGACATATGTGTTACATGCCCATTTGCAATATCCATAACAGCTCCGTCTTGATCAAATTTTTTATACAGCTTTACAGCATTGCCATATAATAAAGAGCGAACCAGTATTGAGAAACCACTAATATGAAATAGTGGTACCGCACAAAGCCATACATCTTGTTCGGATAAGCCAATATTTAGAACAGATGCCAATGCACTTGCTTGATGATTTCCAACCGTTTGTCGTACCCCTTTAGGATGTCCTGTAGTTCCAGATGTGTACATGACTGAAATGGTTTGATCCAATGGCCATTCTTTACCTATTTCGTAAGAATGCCTCATCGAGTCTTCCACTACAGAGAACAAAATAGGTTTTTTATCATCTGGCAGAAGTGAAAGATCCTCATCATCTACAAGAACTTTCTCTACTTGTGCATCCTCTATTTGATATGTGAGTTCAGTTTTCGATAATTTACGATTTAACATAACCATTTCACATTGAAGGTGCATACATGCAAACATTATAAAAATAAGCCGTGGTTGACTTGGGCCAAGTATCGCCACACGCTCTTTCGGTTTGATGCCCAATGCTATTAGCTGTTCTGCTCTCTCTACTGTTATATTTTTAAGATCTTCAAAAGTCCATATCTGGCCTTCATAGTTTAATGCAGTTCGTGTTGGTGTTAATTTAGCACGCTGTAAAATCCAATTTGGATACATAGTCATACCTCCAATTCTTGCATACTTATTTTAACTCTTCTATCGAAAAGTTCAAACTAAAAAAGGCCTTGCCTAATTAGGAAACCTCACGTGACATCTTTTATGAATAGTTTATATGGTATTGATTTTTTCCTTTTTGTTTTACCTCGTAAAGGGCAACATCTGCACTTTTAAAATAATAAGTTTCACTCATATGCTTTTTCCTGCAAATGGTTGCGCCTATACTATTCGTAATTTCTATCGTTTTTTTCTCCGTAACGATTTCCTTTAGTAATTCATTTTGCAACTTGTGAATAACCTCTTTTACTTCTTCTTCAGCATGGCAATTGTATAAAAGCACGATAAATTCATCGCCGCCCAGTCTGGCAGCAATACCCTGCTCTACTACAACGTGTTGTGTTCGATTGGCAACCTCCTGTATCACCTGGTCTCCAATCTCATGACCCCAGCTATCATTGATTTTCTTGAAATCGTCAATATCAAACAAAATCAATGAAAAAGTTTGCCCTTTTAAGTTCAGTTTTTCGATGCATTCTGTTAAACATTTTTCAAAATAACGACGATTTGGCAGTCCTGTTAATGGATCATGATAAGCATAATACTCTAACTGATCTTGTTTTTCCTTTTGCGCCGATATATCACTAACGACTAACACCATTTGCCTGAAGTTGTTTTCATCATCAAAGACAGGAGTTCCTTTCACCTCGGTCCAGACCCACCCTTTTTCTTTATGGAGTATTTTAATAATGATTCTAAATGGATTTCCCGTTTTCCTCGCTTCAATATAGCTTTGTTCAAGAAGCTCCGTATATTCAGGATGATTATAGTAAAATGGATCTTTTTGCAGTAATTTTTCAACAGTTTGACTATCTAATCCAAACATTTGTTGAATTGAAGGAGAGACATATAAATATTGTCTTTGTTGATTCATTAGAATAATCACATCTTGTACATTTTCAGCGATAATTTGAAAATTCAGCTCACTTTGGCGATATTTGCTGATGAGAGAATCGTACATGGACAAATCCTTTAATATTAAATATAAACCATTCTTGAAGTCGGATTCATTAATAGGAATACATTTCACTAAACAATTAATCTGTTTCCCACTTTTGTGAAGTAATTGTATTCTTGTTTCTGACATAATGCCCTTCATCATATTTGCAAAACACGCTTTGGCTTGTTCCTTGTTCTCAATAAAGGTAAGAAATGATTGATTTTTTAATTCGTTCAAGGAATAACCACTAATCTTCTCGCTGGCGGCATTTCCATTTTGAATTATACCTACATGATCAATGATGAGAATTGCATCTGTATTCAACTTGAAAAGTGTTTGATCATTTATGGACGCCACATTTTTGGCGTTTTGGGAGTTAGGAGAATGTTTCATTTTTCATCTCTCCTTAAGACATATACCTTTAGTATTTAACTTGTTATGGAGTCATATACATATGAAAAAAAGCAAGAGAAGAAATACCTTCTCTTGCTTGCTTTAATAATTGATTTTTCGTTATCAAGGGAATCTTGGGAATTGACCGAAGTCAGGTTTGCGTTTTTCTTTAAATGCATCGCGACCTTCTTTTGCTTCGTCTGATGTATAGTAAAGAAGTGTAGCATCTCCTGCTAGTTGTTGAATACCTGCTAAGCCATCAGAATCAGCATTGAACGCTGCTTTTAAGAAACGTAGAGCCATTGGTGATAATTCAAGAATTTCCTCACACCATTTAACTGTTTCGTCTTCTAACTGCTCTAAAGGTACAACTGTATTTACTAGTCCCATATCAAGCGCTTCTTGTGCATTGTATTGACGGCATAGGAACCAAATTTCACGTGCTTTCTTATGGCCAACGATGCGAGCTAAGTAACCTGCACCATAACCACCATCGAATGATCCTACACGAGGGCCTGTTTGTCCAAAGCGAGCATTTTCTGCAGCAATTGTTAAGTCACATACGATATGTAAAACGTGACCTCCGCCTATAGCATAACCTGCAACCATTGCAACAACAGGTTTTGGGATTTTACGAATCAAAGTTTGAAGATCCAGTACATTTAAACGTGGAATATTATCTTCTCCAACATATCCACCATGTCCACGTACACTTTGATCTCCACCTGAGCAGAATGCAAGCTCGCCTTCACCAGTTAAGATGATTACGCCCACTCGCTCATCATCACGTGCACGAGAAAATGCATCGATTAATTCTGCAGTAGTTTTTGGACGGAATGCATTTCGCACTTCCGGACGGTTAATCGTAATTTTGGCAATTCCGTTATACAATTCATACTTAATATCTTCGTAAGTATGTAAACTTGTCCATTCACGAGTCATTATGATACCCCCTATATTTGTTTCTCTAATGCTTTCAAGATTAGCCTTTAGTTATACCCCTTAATAACAAGGAATGTTTATTTCGTACGCATTATAAGTTACGTACTGACGTTAGGTTTTTAATCTTTAATAGCATCCTTTACTATTGTAGCAAATTGTTCAGGATTTTCCACATGAATTGCATGACCGACATCATTTACTATAACATGTCGTGCTTTTTGTAAAAGCGCTTGCATTTCTTCAGCAATTATACAAAACTTTTTATCAAGCTCTCCTGTTATTAAGGTAACTGGTATATTTATTTCCCCTAAGTTAGACCAAAGTGAGTTTTGAGCACCTGTTCCCATACCCCTTAAGCTATTTGCCAACCCAACCTCTGATTGTGAAAGTCTCTCTTCTCTGACCGCTAGTTGAACGTCTGAAGGTAACTTTTTTTGAGTATCAAACAGAGGGATGTTCTCCCACTTGTTCACAAAGGATTCGATTCCGTTAATTTGAATCTGATTAGCAAGACTTTCATCCGAGGATCGTCTTATAGTACGTTCCTCTTCAAATTTCAAACCTGGTGATGCACTCTCCAAAATGAGTTGTGAAACTCGATTAGGGAAAGTTTTTGCATAGGATAAAGCTACTCTTCCGCCCATAGAATAACCAAGTAATATCACTCGATGAAGATTTAACTGCTGAAAAACTTCATCCAATTGCAGTACTTGCTCTTCCATTGTATACGCTGCGACATCGTGCGGTGAATCAGTTTGACCATGTCCGATTAAGTCTATTGCAATAATTCGATAATCAGTTATAGATACTGCTACTTTATCCCATGTTGCAACACTACCTGTAAACCCATGAAGCATAATGATAGTTTGCTCTAAATGGGCGTTCCAAATTCGAACATTTACTTTAGCCCTTTGAGTTTGAACAATCATCGCTCCAACCCCTCATGTATACGTTGCCAAAGCTTTCGATGACTCAAAACGTTTTGCTGACGATCCGTAAAAATTTCTACCAAGCGTAATGGATTATTTTGTGGTTCCGATAATTTCTCAATTTCATTAAAATCTTTAATCTGTACGTACTCCATCTCATACATTTTGGCAACATCCGCGAAACTCAATGCTGTCGGAGTTCCGAATAAATCCTCGTAGTATTCTTTTACCGTCGATTGTGCGAGATATGAAAAGATTCCCCCACCGTCATTATTGAACACGATAATATTGATCTTGCATGACTGATAACGAGTAGCTATCAGAGCATTTACATCATGTAGAAAGGCTAAATCACCAATTAGCAAGTACATTTCTCGTTTTTTTCTTGCTTGACTAAATCCAAGTGCAGTAGACATTACACCATCAATCCCATTTGCACCTCGGTTAGCAAAAACTTGGATGTCTTTATCTGTTGGCAATAAGAAGGTATCGATGTCTCGAATCGGCATACTGCTGCTTACAAAGAGATCACTTTCATTCGGTAAATTTTCGATTAAGTAGCGGACTGCTGCCCCTTCATCTTGTTCAAGTTTCGAATGATTTCGAATGTGTTTAAGAGCAATATCCTCACTTTTACGCCATTGTTCCAGGTATGCTTCACTATACAGTGTATGATCAATATTTATTTCGCTAATCCACTCGCCAATAGCTGCATGAATAAAATGAGTTGAAACTGCAGCAGAATCACGGAACATCGGATCTTCATCAACCACAAGATAATTTGTTGGCAGGGTTTCTGTTAAAAAATTTGTTAAAAATTTTGAAACAGGCTGTGCTCCAAAACGAATAACTGTATCAGCAGCAACTTGCTGTTTAAATACGCTATTTTTTAGGAGTGCATCATATGTTGAGATGATATACTGCCCACAATCATCTGGTACATTCGTCCTTAAATTCGATAGGCTTTCAACCAAGACAGGCCATTTTAATTTGCGAATAAACGCCCACATGTAATTTAAGTTAGTCCCAAGAGCAAGTTCCCCTACAATGACAAATCCTTTTTTGGTTTGACTAATAATCGTTGCCAGTTCTTCTTTAGCCTGATTCGGTGGAGCTATTTGTCCCACAAAGCTTTTTTGAAAAGATTGTTCCGGCAATTCTTCTTTAAAATCAATAAGTAAAGGCTCACGAAAAGGGACATTAAAATGAACAGGTCCAAATGGGGCTGTAGTTGCTATACTAACGCCTCGTGCTATATGTCGTTCAACGTAAGGCAATGTCATAGGCGCATCATCAGGAATAGGAAACTCAGCACTCCATTTTACACGTTCACCGTACAGTGATATTTGATTGATCGCCTGAGGAGCACCGACCTCACGCAGTTCATGCGGCCGGTCCGCAGTAATAACGATTAAAGGTACACGGGCATACTTCGCCTCGACAATAGCAGGATAATAATTTGCAGCGGCAGTTCCTGATGTACATAATAAAACAACTGGCTTTGCTTTAGCTTTGGCAATTCCAAGAGCAAAATAAGCTGCCGATCGTTCATCTACTTGTCTGTAGATTGATAAATTTTTTGTTGACGCAAATGCATAGGCAAGGGGTGTTGATCTAGAACCCGGGCTAATCACCACATCCTCTAGGCCATTTTGCATGAGTGAGGCAACCATTTTATATACGTAGTTTGTTAATATTTCACGTTCATTCATGTAACTGTCCTCCTAAAGCACGTAACATCGGACGGAATTTTACTAATGTTTCTTCATACTCTGAATTTGGCTCCGAATCAGAAACGATGCCACCTCCAGCATATAGATATGCTTTATTATCTTTTAAAGCAGCAGAACGAATAGCTACAGCGAATTCACCATTTCCCTCCGCATCAATCCAGCCAAGTGGTGCAGCATATAATCCACGATTCATCGTTTCATTTTGACGAATTACCGCTAGTGCTTCCTGACGTGGTACGCCACCCAAAGCCGGAGTAGGATGAAGTAGTTTTACAAGCTGCAGGATAGTTGCATCTTGTGACAATTTCCCTTCTACAGGCGTATATAAATGTTGTATATCACGAATTTTCAAGAGTTTTGGTTGTTTTGGTACTTTATAGTGAACACAATTTTTTTCAAAGGTATTTGCAATCATTTCAACAACATATTGATGCTCTCCTAAGTTTTTCGCATCATTTAATAAACTTTCTCCGAGAAGCTTATCTTCTTCTGCTGTTTTCCCACGTTTAATGGAACCTGCAACACAGGACGAGAAGGCTAGTCCATTTTCTACTTTTACTAATCGTTCAGGAGACGCTCCAAAGAAAAGTAGATCTTTGTGCTCTAACCCAAATAAATAGCTTTCTGGTTGTTCATTGACGACATGTGACAATACTTGTGGGGAGGTTACCTCATCTTGGAACTCCATTTCCAACAACCTTGCTATGACAACTTTTTCGGCCCTCTTAGCCTTAATCAAACTTGTCACTGTAGAGATTGTGTGGAGATATTCCTCCTTATATGGCTCACGATAGCTCGTCATGATTGGCTTGTTATATATTTTTAATTCTTTTACTTGTGCAGCATGAATTAATTGATCACGTTCTTTTCGTAACTGTTCAAATTCCTCAAGACTATTTTCTTTATCTGTAATTAAGTGAATACTGATATAAGTTTTATCATTACGTATTACTAATTGATATGTAGCTACCGAAAAGAAGCTTTGTGGGAAGCCATCCCATTCTCCTTTTTTGCTTTTTTTCGGATCAAAAGTGAACCCACCAAATAGAATTGGCTGTGGCTCTCTTTCTTCTTTTACGATATTTTTCGTTAATTCTTTCCATTGCTTTTCTATTAGATCAAAGCGGTCATTGCCATCATTATTTTCAATTTTATATGCATGGCCCAGGCCAACCAATGTGAATGTTTTCTCACGATTTTGCCAAAAAAAGCGCTGGCCTTTATATTGCGATTCACCTGCAGCAAAAAATGCTAAAGCCGATAATCTGCTTACTTCTACTGTTTCAATATAGAAGGATAATGTTGAATTTACTGTCTCCACTTCTACTTCAGTGGTATATAACCACTTCTGATGCATTGTATTTCCCTCCATGAAAGGCAATTTTGCCTACAAACTTGAGCCTTTTATATATTGTTTTTTACTAAAATAAATATTTTGAAATAGCTTATGTGTATTGTAATCGAATTTACGTTATCTATTCTATCATATCACTTTTTTTACATTTACAATATTGATATTGTTCCCTTATTGTTTTTTATCTGTAAGGGTTGAATATTATTTCCATTAAAAAAGCGCAGAGAATTTTACTCTCGCGCTAAATCAATTTTCTTTACAAATTTATGAAAACCTTTATAAGCCATAATCAAAACCTCTTCATAGGAAAATGATTTCAATAAGGCTTTGATGAAATTTTCGTATTCTGCAGAGTTTGTTAAATTTTCAACAGAAAAATCCATCCCGTCAAAATCAGAACCAAATCCTATATGTTGGATTCCAACTAATGAAGCAATATGCTCGACGTGCTTCACTAAATACTCGATGGAGGTACTTTCTTTTCCATTTTCTATAAAGGGAGGATAAAATACAACATGTATTCTTCCACCATGTCTTACTAATTCTTTTATTTGCCTATCTGTTAAGTTTCTTGCATGGTCGCAAATACCTCTTGCATTACTATGACTAGCTATTATGTTATTAGCTAATGGAAGTAAATCAAAAAACCCTTGCTCATTTAAATGGGAAACATCAATAAGGATATTTCGTTTATTAAGCAACTGGACCACTTCTTGGGCAAAAGGCTTTAAACCCTTCGTTTGGTCCTCAGAAGTACCAAAAGCAACTCCATTCTCATGATTCCATGTTAAACCGACTAACTTCACACCAGCATTCAAAATATGCTCTAACTTTAGTATGTCTTCACCAATACAATCGCAGCCCTCCAGACTTAAAATCGCTCCTATTTGGCCATCTTCAAGCTGACTTAATTGCTCCCACTCCGTTATATGAACCATTTCTGGCTCGCATAATACTTTTGTATGAAAAGCTTCGATTTGTCGTGCTGCTGCTAAAAATTTCTCATTGTCAGGAATATCGGAGTGAACAAAGATTGCAAAGACTTGCACCTTAACATTTCCTGCTTTTAATTTCTCTAAGCTTGCGCTTAATCTTGGATCATTTCGGAAATTCGCATTCTCGAGTCGCGTTAATTTCTCTAATACATCACAATGCAAATCAATAATATTCATGTATCCCCCACCAATTCAATATAACTATATTGTATAGGAAATGGGGAGACAAATTCCATATTTCTCAATGAAAAGTTTATACTTATTGAAATTGATCGCGAATTGTTGTTTCTTGGTTATTTTGATGAATAACCTCCTGTGGAACATCTTGGGGGCTATCAGATGAAGGAAATTCCCCAGAACCATCTTCGAAATCCACTGCATTTAATGATTTATGTGTAAGCTCATTCATGATTTCTTCTTCTACTGGTCGAGTTTCCAAATCAAGCTTCTCTTGACTATGATCTATACAAGTTAATGTGGTTGGTACCGCTTCAAGACGTTCAAATGGAATTTCTTGATGACAAACTTTACATTCACCATAAGTACCATTTTCCATTGCTTCTAATGCTGCTTCTATCTTATCTATACTCTCTTGTTTAAAGTCATCCATGGCATATTCCGTTAGTTGAATCGTTAAGTCTGAAGCAACATCACCTGGATGATTATCATAATTTGATAACTCCGTACGATCGATATCATCGCGAGTTTCTAGACCTTCTTTTAAATCCTTCAGTTCTTCTAACAATGTATCTTTTAATTGTTGCATCCCGGATTGTTTCATGTTGTTGTCCTCCTTTTTCCTATATGTAAAGTTTCCTTTATTTAACTTTTTAAACATAATAAAATAAAAACACTGTTGGTTACAACAAGATAATTATCATCATTATTCTATTGTAAAATTGATTTTCTAGCCTTATACCTTACTGCTGTCTATAGATATAATAGAAGTTTCAAACAAGTTTAGTCTTCTATTACTTAAGCATAAAGTTGATTTATATCAAATACTTAAAGGGAGAATAAAATAATAAAATCATTTAATAATTATAAAAAAAGTCCTAAAGGTTCGATAACAAACCTTTAGGACTTTTTCTTTTAAATATGACCCGTACGGGATTCGAACCCGTGTTACCGCCGTGAAAGGGCGGTGTCTTAACCACTTGACCAACGGGCCAAACACATATGGCGGAGAAGGAGGGATTTGAACCCTCGCGCCGGTTGCCCGACCTACACCCTTAGCAGGGGCGCCTCTTCAGCCACTTGAGTACTTCCCCATANACTCTCACAGGGGGAAGCCCCCAACTACCATCGGCGCTAAAGAGCTTAACTTCCGTGTTCGGTATGGGAACGGGTGTGACCTCTTTGCCATCATCACTAGACTATTAATAATTTATTAATAAATTACTTTAAATTAAAAGTTCATTTTTATTAAAGACAAGATTTATAATAACATAATTCAATATTTTTTCAAGTCTTTATTTTAAAAAATATAAACTTTTATGACCCGTACGGGATTCGAACCCGTGTTACCGCCGTGAAAGGGCGGTGTCTTAACCACTTGACCAACGGGCCAAACATATATGGCGGAGAAGGAGGGATTTGAACCCTCGCGCCGGTTGCCCGACCTACACCCTTAGCAGGGGCGCCTCTTCAGCCACTTGAGTACTTCCCCATTTGGCTCCGAAGGTAGGACTCGAACCTACGACCGATCGGTTAACAGCCGATTGCTCTACCACTGAGCTACTTCGGAATAATTATGGTGGGCCTAAATGGACTCGAACCATCGACCTCACGCTTATCAGGCGTGCGCTCTAACCAGCTGAGCTATAGGCCCCAATTGGAGCGGGTGATGAGAATCGAACTCACGACATCAGCTTGGAAGGCTGAGGTTTTACCATTAAACTACACCCGCATTGACATGGTGGGTCGGGACGGAATCGAACCGCCGACACTTAGAGCTTCAATCTAATGCTCTACCAACTGAGCTACCGACCCATGTTCATTAAAAATGGCGGTCCCGACCGGGATCGAACCGGCGATCTCCTGCGTGACAGGCAGGCATGTTAACCGCTACACCACGGGACCATTTGGTTGCGGGGACAG
>NZ_JBHTFK010000013.1:0-46314 GCF_042666115.1 Ureibacillus sp. GCM10028918 | reverse complement strand
GAATTTAAAAAAGATGACTCCGGTAGAATACCGGAATCATCTAATCGCTGCTTAAATAGCAAGGTTGCTTTTATTAAACTGTCCAAAATTTAGGGCGCAGTTCAGTCTTACCTGAGTTGCCTTTTTATTTTAGGTACTTTCTTATCTGATTTTCTTTTTATTTAAATACGGTGCCGCTTCTTATGGACAAGTTTTCACCACTTTTTACTTGTTTACGAGACCGCTTCTCTTGGACAACTTTTGCTCATTTGCTAAAAACTTGTCTGCGAGACCGCTTCTCATGGACAACTTCTGCCCATTTTCCGAAAAGTTGTCTGCGAGACTGCCTCTCATGGACAAGTTTTGCTCATTTTCCGAAAAGTTGTCTGCGAGACCGCTTCTCATGGACAACTTTTGCCCATTTTCCGAAAAGTTGTCTGCAAGATTGCTACTCATGGACAACCTTTGCCCATTTTCTCCTAACTTGTCCATGACACGTCCTGTATATAATCCTTATTTTCAACATCAACTTCACTGTTCCCTAACCAATTTCAGTCAAAAGACGAATATATTGCCTTATGTCACCCTATTAAAATAGAAAAAAGGGGGGATACTTGTGAATAAACATTGGCCAGATAAATTACCGGTAGTACAAGTACGCGTTGCACGTCCTACTGATCAAATCGAAGAACTGGAAAGGTTTTATTGTGAAGGGCTGGGCTTGGATAAAATTGGCTCCTTTGCTGGACACAGAGGATATACCGGTCTATTAGTAGGAATGCCGGATGCAAGTTACCATCTCGAATTTACTCAACATATTGAAGGCAGCCCAAGTCCCGTACCAAGTAAGGACAACCTTCTTGTATTTTATATGCCAAATCTACAATCCATTGAAAACATTGCACAAAGATTAATGGAAATGGGATATCCAGAAGCAGCACCTGAAAATCCATATTGGGAAGAAAAAGGAGTTACGATTGAGGATCCCGATGGCTGGCGAATCGTCTTAATGAACACTGAAGGGATATAAATAGAAAGCTCCATTTTTGTAATAAACTACAAAAATGGAGCTTTCTTTTATTTTAATCCTGGGAAATTTTGCTGACGCAGTGCCTCATAAATGATGATGGCTGCTGTGTTCGACAAATTTAATGAACGTATATGATCGCTTTGCGGAATACGTAAACATTTGTCGCGACGCTCATAAGCAAATTCTTTGGGCAATCCGGTTGTCTCTTTACCGAACATAAAATAGATATCTTTTTCTTGGTCACTGAAGTCGTGGTTGGAATACGGCTCATCGCTATAAGTTTCAATGAGGAAAAGCTCTCCATCTTTTGAATACTCAATAAAATCTTCCAAACTTTCGTGATATACAATATTGACTGAGTGCCAATAATCTAATCCCGCGCGTTTTAGCATTTTATCATCCGTCGAAAAACCGAGTGGCCGGATTAAATGTAAAGATGTATTTGTTCCTGCACATGTACGAGCAATGTTTCCCGTATTGGCTGGAATTTCAGGTTGATATAAAACAATATGCAATGGCAAATCAGACACTTCCCTTTATTACTCTATTTCTACTGCTTTTTGTAATTATTATCCAGGTTATTTTGTAAAGGGGCAACCACAATTAGTGATTCCCTTAAATTGTTAATAATGTTAGCCCCTTTTCAATTTCGCGAAGTACTTCTTCATCCTTCTCGACATCGAATGCTCTCTGCAATGCCTGTTGCGCATCAGGACCGCCAATTTTCCCTATCGCCCATGCAGCTGTTCCACGCATAACCGGACGCTCATCTTTATTCATGATTGTGATTAAGTCTGGTATTGCTGATTGTTCTTTAAAATGAGCTAGTGCAATAATGGCATTACGCTGAATTGGCTTTTTCCCTCTCCATGAACCTGACATATAGCCAAATCTGGATTTAAACTCTTTATTGGACATTTGAAGCAATGGTTGTAATAGGGGTTTAGCTAATTCAGGATCAGGTTTGAATTCTTCATGAATCCAGTTGCTTTTCCCTTTATTTTTTGGGCAAACGGTTTGGCAAGTATCACAGCCATAGATGCGATTCCCCAGTTCTTTCCGAAACTCGTCTGGTAGAAAATCCTTCGTTTGCGTTAGGAAAGCTACACAACGTTGTGAATTTAACTGTCCCCCAGCGACTAAAGCACCCGTTGGACACACATCCAAACAGAGTCGGCAATCCCCACATTCATCTTCAATCGGTGTATCTGGTTTAAAGGGAATATTCGTAATCATTTCCCCAAGGTAAACGTACGAACCAAACTCCGGAGTAATGATGGAACAGTTCTTGCCACTCCACCCTATTCCCGCTCGTTCAGCTACAGCACGGTCTACAAGTTCCCCAGTGTCAACCATCGATTTAATTTGTACATGTTGAACGCGTTCCTTCAACCACTCTTCTATTAAATTTAAACGTTCCCGCACAGCAACATGGTAATCCACTCCCCATGAAGCCCGTGCAAAAATACCGCGACGTGCTCCCTTTTTTCCTGCAGGGGCTTCTTCCATTTTGGAAGGATATGCAAGTGCAATGGCAATTATACTTTCCGCACTATCTAATAGAAGCAGGGGCTCTGTTCTTTTTTCGATATCCGATTCTTCAAATCCCGATTGATAGCCTAACTGCTGCTGCCGTTTTAATCGATTTTTCATTTCATGAAAGGGAGAGGCATGCGTAAAACCGATTTTGTCCACGCCAATGGATTTTGCGTATTCAATTAGCTCTGTTTGCAATTGTTCGATTTTCATCTTCGCATTCAACTCCTTTATTTGGTAAAATATATAATATACGCTAGTAATGCGAAATTTTATAAATGTAGGTGATTTGCTTGAACATCTCATTAGACAAAGAACTTCTACAAACGAACGACCAATTAAAAATCGGCATTATCCATTATACCAAAATTGTTGTGTCAGAATCTCCTCAAATGATAAAAGGTCGCACACAACTTTATCAGGAAAACCTGTATTTGGAACTACAAGAAAATCCCGTTACCCAAAGAGAAGGAATTGCAGAATGGCGTACTGTTTGGAAGTCGTTTGGTGCAGATCCAAACCGCTATCGACACTCGGCGGAAAGTCTGATGCGCCGTATAGCGAAACAAAACTATTTAGCACCTTTCCATTCAGCAGTAGACCTCAATAATTTTTTCTCCCTTCAATACGAGATTCCAATTGGCATCTATGACATCGAGAAACTAGCAGGAGATGTTGAAATATCCTTGGGTGATGAACAAACTGGATATGAAGGGTTAAACGGCCGATTTAATTCACTGACTAATATTTTATATAGTAAAGACCAAGAAGGTGCATTTGGCAGCCCATTTGTTGATTCGATTCGAACGGCAGTTACAGAGGAAACTTCGGAAGCAATCCAAATTTTTTATCTAAGACCATCTTTAGATGAATCGGAATGCAATCAGCTATTAGCAACTGCAGGAAATATGTTTACTCAGGTTAATGGCGGCGACTCCCGTAGCTTCTTATTAAACAAAAATAATCTTGTAATTTCAATATAGGGGTGAATGCTATGAAAAAGATACCACTGGCAGAAGGGGTTAAGCTAAAAAGTATTTTAACGAAAAAAATCCAGGAACTTATTGGCGAAATCCATCATGTTTCACACACTGTTGTGGAAAAAGGACAAGAACCAAAATCATCCGGTCGAACAATTCCCGAAGTCGAAACCGAACTTGCACAAGTACGAAAAGATTCCCGCATACTGGACAAGCTTATTTACCGTGCAAATATTGATAACTCGGTATCTTTTAAGGGCGAGGACTTAGCCATTGTTGAGGCCATTGAACTGGCATCCCAATTACGTGCAGAAGCTAGTCTATATAAACATCTTGGCCAATCCGAAAAAGAATCGCTCTACCATAGTGCCAGTGATTCTGTCATTTTCTATAATGTTGCCATGTATGACCCGGCGGAATACCGAAAACGTGCAATCGAACTTGAAAAAGAGGCGCACCGATTATCTAATTCAATCAATGCCAAGAATTATCAGGTAGAAATTGAATTTGATGATTCGAATTATGTCTAATCTCGGGGCGGTGAGACTCCAAACCGAGGCGTAATGTACTGTCACCTTGCTTTTTAAAATACAATAGTCCGCAAACCGATTACCTGTAACCTGTTACCTTGTGACCTTTAACTAATAACCAACCATAGTCAAAGTTACAAAACTCTTTTACAGTGATCTTGAATTGGACAGTACTTACGTTAGAAAACCACGATTTTCCGCTACTTTAGCGTAAATCGTGGTTTTTCTTCTAATCAATAGAACAACCTCTTGTATTATTGAACTCCTGGTAAAATTCGGAGTACTTTTAGATCCGCATCCAAAATTGCTTCGACACCTAATGGGATTGCAATATTCGGTTCACAGTGTCCGATCATAAATCCAGAAACAGCTGGTTTCCCCAGTGGTTTTAGATACTCTTCAAACAGTGTCCATACTTCCTTCAATGTCCCATCATTAATATCGGTAAAGTTTCCAATGACAAATCCAGCTGCCCCTTCTAATTTTCGTGCAAGACGTAGCTGATTCAGCATGCTATCGATATTTTCCAAAGACTCTCCAATATCCTCGAGCAACAAGATTTTACCATTTACATCAAATTCAAATTTCGTTCCTAATGTATTCACCAAACGAGTTAGATTCCCGCCTGTTATTTCGCCACGTACACTACCTGGTACCAAGGTTTGTAGAGGAGTTAAATTTTCATCGTATTGGATTTCAAAAGGTGTAAATATCTGTTGGAACATTCTTTTCGAAAGATCGGAAAGTTCGTTCGCCCCAACAGAAGAAAGCATTGGTCCGTGGAATGTTACGATATCTGAATACTTCTGAAAAGCAGTATGAAAGCATGTTACATCTGAGAAACCCCAGAAAATTTTTGGGTTTTCAGTTAGCAATTGATAATCAATGCGGTCAAGGATTCGAGCTGCTCCATAACCACCTCTTAAATTGAATATTGCTTTTATCTCTGGATTTTGAATCATGTTATGTAAATCATTTAATCGCTCTTCATCTGTTCCTGCTAAATATTTACCTGTAAGCCCTACAGTTTCACCTAGTTTAACTTTCAAGCCAAGGCTTTCTAGCAGCGTTAATTTTTCGGGTAAATACTCCATTGCAAATGGCCCGCCTAGTGCTACAGCGCCTACCGTATCTCCCGCCATTAATCTTTGTGGTCTAATTTTCATATAATCATCCTCTCTATTATTTTTCATGCTTATACATAGATTCTATCAATTAATAAGTATATTTATAAAATTATTTTCAAAAGAGATGTTTAGAGCTTTGAAGTAGAGGGTAATAGAAAAGAATGCAAGCAGCTTTACTAGTGAATTCTGATAAAATGCTTGTTTTTTTAACGTATTCTATTTAAATTATGCAACATTTATAATAATATTAAAATAAACAATAATAATTGGAAAAGGTAGGAAACGGAATGAAAAGTAAATTAAAACTGGGCATACGTTCGAAAATTACCTTTGGCTATGTAATAATCGTTCTTGCTCTAATCGTTTCTGCATTTTATTTGAATAACCAGGTGCGATCATTACAAGAAGAAAGAAACCAAATTATTAAGTATGACTCACAAATTCTGACGCTTTCTAATAATATTGAAAAAAGTTTATTAGAAATGCAAGCTGGAAAACGAGGATATATTATTACTGGTAATGATCGTTATTTAGACAATTATTATGCAGCAACTGAAAATTGGGAGCAAGATTACCATGAATTATATTCCCTGTTAAAAAATAATCCTGAACAACTGGAAAGACTATCCACTATCAACTCTGCAATCGAACATTGGATTGTTACTTCGGGTGACCCTGTTATCGACATGAAACGCGAAGGAAGAACAGAAGAGCTTAATGAGCATTTCACTGCTGATGAAGGCAGTTCCGAACTTGCGTTGATGGAACAGCAGTTTGAAGAATTTAGAATTGCTGAAAGTGAAGCAATCTTAGCGAATACAGCGGAATTGGATCAGCGAAATAATACAGTTAGTATTGCTATTACTGTGTTTCTTATCCTTGTTACCTTGATTGCTGTCACTTCCGCAACAACAGTGTCAAACTCAATTATCAAGACTGTCCATAATGTTACAAATTCAATACGCAGAATTAATGCATATGAAGGAGATTATGGAGAACGCGTTAAAGTATACACAAATGATGAAATAAAAGAATTGGCAATCGCGACAAATGATTTACTAGATAACATGGAGAGTCGAGAATGGCTACAATCTAATCTCGCTACACTTTTGACCAAATATCAAGGTGTTTCCTCACTTAATAAGTTGTCGGAAATCTTCCTTTCAGAAATAACGAAGAGCACAAGGGCAACATATGGTGCGTTTTATGTGGCAAATAAAAATCTTGATGAAACAGAGTACATAAAAACAGCTTCATTTTCTGGGTCTAGTCAAGACATTGGACGTGATTCATTTAAACTGGGTGAAGGACTAATAGGACAAGTAGCGGTAAGACAAGAAGTTTTCCATTCTAATAATGTTCCAAAAGATTATACGCTTATTCAAACAGGACTTGGCGAAACAGCACCAAAAAGTATTTTAATCGTCCCGGTGAAATTCGAAGATAAAGTTATTGCCATAATTGAACTTGCTTCAATAGAGGACTTTAAATCGCTAGAAATTGAACTAGTTGAAAATGTAGTGGATTCATTTGGAATAACGGTAAACAGTATTATGGATCGCATGGAGATTGTCCGACTATTAAATGAATCCAGAGCAATGACCGAAGAGCTACAAGCTCAATCTGAAGAATTACAATCTCAATCTGAAGAATTACAATCTCAATCAGAAGAATTGCAAATGCAAACAGAAGAATTAACGATAATAAACGAACAGCTAGAGGAAAGATCGAAAGAAGCAGAAGCAAAATCGAGAGAACTAGAGGTGGCCAAGAAAGAGCTTGAAGCAACTGCTGGACAACTCATCCTAAGCTCAAATTATAAATCCGAGTTTCTTGCCAATATGTCACATGAATTACGGACTCCTCTTAACAGCATCTTAATTTTATCGGAGATGCTGGGAGAGAATGACAACAACAACCTGACCGAAGAGCAAGCTGAATTTGCAAAAGTCATTAACTCTTCTGGACAGGATTTATTGTCATTGATTAATGATATTTTAGATTTATCAAAGGTTGAAGCTGGTAAATTAGATATTTTATTTGGAGAAGTGAATATGGACGAACTACCACATTTACTGCAACAAACCTTTACACCAGTTGCTAAGCAGAAAGAGATTGAGTTTAATATTATGAAATCTCCAAATGTGGAAGATATTTTCCATACAGATGAAAAACGTTTTAATCAAATCTTGAAGAATCTATTATCTAATGCTTTTAAATTTACGGACCACGGATCTGTTTCATTAACAATTACTAAATTAGCTGAACAACAATTATCTACGGATATGCAGCATTTGAGTAAGGATTGGTTGGAAATATCCATAATAGATACTGGAATTGGTATATCAAAAGATAAGCATCAGCTGATTTTCGAATCATTCCAACAGGCAGATGGTGCAACTGTTCGTAAATACGGTGGTACAGGTCTTGGATTATCCATTAGCAAAGAATTTTCAAAACTGCTGGGAGGTTGGATTGAGCTTAAAAGCGAAGAAGGTAAAGGTAGTACCTTTACACTTACACTTCCAAGCCTGCCAAATGGTATAAGTGAAGAATGTCAGCAAGAAATAAATAAAGATCAATCCAAAAAATCTCATGAAGAAGTTGCAGCTACTCAAGTAATTGAAGACTTTCCTGCACAAAGAGAACTTGAAGAGATGAAAGAACCAGATGTAATTACTAATCTCCCTTCTCTAAATGCAGAATGCGATATTTTTGAAGGAAAGAATGTTCTGATTGTTGATGACGATAATCGAAATATATTTGCTCTTAAAACTGCACTTGAACACAATGGCATCAATATATTTGTTGCAAAACACGGCTTGGAATGTTTAGAAATCATGCAATCCAATACCGAGATAGACCTAGTATTAATGGATATTATGATGCCTGTGATGGATGGTTATGAAACAATGACTAGGATCCGAAAAGATTTACAATTGACTGAAATTCCGATTATTGCCATTACTGCAAAGGCAATGAAAACCGACCGCGATAAATGTATCGAGGCTGGTGCTTCAGATTACATCAGTAAACCTATTAACTTGGAACAGTTATTCTCTGTTCTGCGTGTATGGTTAGTTTCACAAGGGAGTATTGAACAACGATGACTCATCAATCTGATTTCAATTCGAATCTTGATCGAACAACTGAACTTACAGACCTGGAAATCGACCTACTACTAAAAGCAGTTTTTCGTTTGTCTGGCTATGATTTTCGTTTATATAATCGTTCTTCTATATCACGAAGAATTCAGAATCGAATGAAGGTAAGCAATCTTTCTACCATTACTGAGTTAACAAATATGATTATTCATGACGAAGACTATTTACATCAGATTTTAAATGATTTTTCAATTAACGTGACCGAAATGTTTCGAAATCCTTCTTTCTTCAAAGCCTTTAGAAATGAAGTAATTCCGAAACTGCGTGATAATGCTGAAATTCGTATTTGGCATGCAGGGTGTGCAACTGGCGAAGAAGTATTTTCAATGGCTATTTTGATGGAAGAAGAAGGCTTAATGGAGAAAACGGTAATTTATGCTACCGATATGAATGAAGATGTCCTGGAAAAGGCAAAGAATGGCGTATTCCCAATCCATAAAATGCAGGCTTATACAAAAAATTATCAGCTTGCTGGAGGAAAAGAGTCCTTTTCTCAGTACTATAATACTGATAGACAGTATGCTTACTTTCATAAATCACTATTAAAGAATATCATCTTTGCACAACATAACTTAGTTACAGATCAATCATTTAATGAATTTCATATTATCATTTGCCGTAACGTTCTTATCTACTTTACACAGAGGCTACAAAATCAAGTACATCATTTATTTTATGAAAGCTTAGTGCAAGGCGGCTATCTCGGTCTTGGAGATAAAGAAACGCTTCGCTTTATCGATATCATGCCAAGTTATAACGAAGTAAATGGAAATGAACGTATTTATGAAAAAATAGAATAATATAAAACGGCCAGTCAAAAGACAAAAAAAAACCATTTTTCTTCAATAGAAAAATGGTTTTTTTTGATGTAGAAAAATCGTTTTTATTGATGTAGTAGAAATTGATTTTTCGTTTAAGCTTTTATTTATGTCCAAATCTCTTTTCTCTAGTCTTGAACTTTCAAAAGAACAAGACACATATCATCCGGTTGGTTCTGTTGCTTTTCCTTTGGCAGAAGTTCATCTAACAGCATTTCCGACCCACTCCATGTTTGCTGTGTTAAATTTTTAATTCGTTCTTCCGCTTCAAATTCATCTGGTGCGATTGCTTCGAGTAAACCATCCGTGAATAAAATAATTTGAGCTTCTTTTTGATAGTGAATGATTTGTTTTTCTACTTTGATTTCGTCAAAGAATCCAATGGCGCAACTACCTTGATTTAACGGAATAATATGTTCTTCATCAAGATATACATAACCATGTGGATGTCCTGCATTTACATATTCTATTGTTTTTGCCTCTGTATCTATTACTAAATAAATCGCGGTAAAATAATATGGTATGGATTCTTTTTCATTATGTAATTGAGCCATATATCGGTTAAGCTCCTTTACCACATCGACTGGATCTACAATTTGTTTGATTGCTTCTCTTAATACAGAGGAGATAAACATACAAAGCAGTGAAGCGGAAATTCCATGACCCATCATATCTAATAGGATAACTGCATAGCGATGTTCACTTATTTTATGCCAATAATACATGTCCCCGGCTAAGTTGAATGATGGTAAATAGGATACCTCCAGTTGTATGTTTTTTTCCTTTAAAGGTGGACTAAGCAGACTCCTTTGAACATTTGTTGCAAGATCTAATTCATATTGGATTTTCTTTTCGTGTTGTGTATGCCAATCTAATTCCGCCTTCAAGCGTAACGCTGCTCGAATTCGTGCAAGCAGCTCCACTTTATCAATAGGCTTTGTTATATAGTCCATGCCACCCATATCAAGCGCTTCTGCTAATTTATTTTTATCATCTAACGCTGTAACAAAAATTATCGGGATATCTTTATAACGATTATTCGCTTTAATAATTCTACATGCCTCGATTCCATCAATTTCAGGCATCATGATATCAAGCAATATTAAGTCTACATTCTTGGAAATTGAATTTGGAGCATCAAGTTGTAGATAGTCAAAAAGCTCCTGTGCAGAAGTTAAGGAAACACAGTCATTATAACCTACATTATTTAATATTTTTTCAATGACAAATAAATTTACTTTATTATCATCGACTAGAAGAATTGTCACTTTTTATTTCCCCTATTCTAGTTATATTGGTATAAAATATTCAAAATCCTCCATTCAGAGTAATGAGACAGACCTGAATATATTTTATCGCTAGTAAACTAATCTTATTTCTTTTATTATACAAGAATATAGATACATTACTTTTATCTGAACATTCAATCAGTTAGATAATCTTCTTCCTCATATTCTATTACCCTATATAAATAAAAAAAAACCACTTTTGCCAAAAAAATTGGAAAAGTGGTTTAGTAAAACAATCCCTATTATTATGCCTTTGCAGCTAATTAAAAGTTACTCTTTGTTTCCTTTGTTTCCTTTTTCCTGGGATTTATTTTGATCGTTTTGCTGTTTTGCATCTTGTTTTTGCTCTTGTTTTTGCTCTTGTTTTTGCTCTTGTTGCTGTTGCTTAACCGCTTGTTTTTCTGCTTGCTGTTGCTGTTTTTGCGCACTGTTTTCCTGCGCTTTGGCTTGTTTTTCCACAGCTTGTAATTGTTTCTCTGCTGCTTTTTCTTGTTGTTCCACAGCTTGCTCAGGCTTTTGTTCTACGTTCTTGTTCACTTTTTCTACTTGTTTTGTTGCTGGCGTTTGAGTCTGTTTTACTTCAGCTTTTTTCACTGGAGTAGCTGAAGTTTTTTGTTCTTTTGTATCAATAACTGCTGGTGTCACAGAAAGTGTTTTACTGTTTGTTACTTCCTCTACAGCAATATTGTCATTTTCAATCTGCTCAGCAGCAGTTGCAGCTGTAGCATCGTTTTTTGTTTCTTCATTTATTTCTGTATTTGTTGCATCATTCGAACCTATCGTTTCCGCTTGAGTCTTTTTTTGTTTTTTCTCTAATTGAGCTAACTTTTTCGTTACTTTCTTGTCTAGCTTTTCTTGGGCTTTTTCGATATTTTTAGCAATTGCTTCTTTCGCAGTTGGATTTCCAACTTTTTCAAGAACCGCTTGCAGTGCTAAAATATTCGCTGAAAACTTGGCAATCAGAGCAGCACGGTCTGCATCTTCTTCTGTCGCTGCTTCTTCATTTCCCTCAGCTTCTTCTGTACCATCTACCTGGACTGTTTCCTCTGATTCTTCAGTCGCTTCAGTCGGTACTTCTGTTTCTATTTCTTCTGATGCTTCAACATCCTCTACTTGATTTAGTGCTAAAACTTGTTGTTCTATAGCCTTTTCTAAAGCTTCCTTCGCTAAATCCTCTTCACCCGCAGCAAACAATGCCTCTGCTTCAGCTATACGTTCTTCTGTTAAAGATACTAGCAATTCCGCCTCTTTTTGGTCATCAAAAGTTAGTGCTAGCTTAATATTTTCAGTAAACTGTTTGAAGAAATAGAAAAAGTCTCCTGGTAATAATGACGGTTCCTCTACAACCGTCTCTTCTTCAACCGGTTCATTTACTGTAGTTTCAGTTTCCTGTACTTCATCGGAATTTTCTTCAGTCGTAGATGCAGTTTCCTCTGATGCAACTTCAGGATTCTCAATTGTTGGAGCATCTGTTGCCACATCATCAGTTGTAGTTTCTTCCTCGATAGAAACAGTTGTTTCTTTCTCAGTAACTTCCTCTTGAACTACTCCTTGTACTTCCTCTTGAGTCTCCTCATTTGCAAATACTTGAGTTGAGCCTATAGCCAAGGTTGCGGCTACTACACCTGTTGTAAAAACATTTCTTACTTTCACATTTAATCTAGACATTAAAAGTCCCTCCAATAATTTTTGGAAGAAAATAAATCACTCTTTTTTGAAGTAGATTCACATTCTTCATTTGGTAGCCCAGCCATCCTAGTTACCCCTTAGATCTGTGACTTTGCGTCTCTATCTTTCAATAGATTTGCCTTTTTCAAATGAGGAACAAAGTTATCGTTCACTTCATTTATATTAAATATAGTCCATTAGCGTCAAAAATACTATATATAATATTTCCCAATAGTTTTACTATCTAATTCATTACATGTAGATATAGATTTACATGTTGTTTAGATTTATTTTCATCACATAAGGGCAATCCCGAATAGAGAACTCATTTGTATTCTCTTATAACTGGTTCGTTATTTTCCTTTTGAAATATAAGCAAACTCTCATAACATTTATGTTAAACTTAATAAGTTGTTCTAAAATTAATTTACATAATCAGGATTGGTATTTTATATGAAGAATCTATCAAATCGAAAATTCAAACTAACAAGTTTATTAATGTTTCTTATAATAGCATCCGTGCTATCTACTACTTTCATTCTCTTGTTCGCATCTTATCAGTCTGAAAAGAAATCCTTAACTGATACTTATTTAACTCTTAACTCATCAAAATCAGAGAAATTAAGTAGTTCAGTAAATTCCTTATTTAAATCTATGAGAATAAGTTTACAAGAAACCACACAATTTCTCTCAAATAATCCTAATATGACAGATGAAGAGATTCAAGAACATCTAGAGCTGCTGCGGAATAATAGTCGATACTTCAATTCTTTAGCATGGGTTGATGAAACGGGATTTGTTCGAGATATAGCCCCTATCAGTGTGGGTATAAAAGGAAATTATATTACCGGGGTTACAAAAGATGTAGTAGATGCAAAAAAGCCAATGCTGACAGCGCCGTATAAGGCACCTACAGGCCGTATACTCGTTTTGATGAGTGAACCTTATTATGATAATAAAGGAAATTATAAGGGCATTATTGGTGGCTCTATTTACTTACAAGAAAAAAATGTTCTTAATGAAATACTAGGTAACGATATTATTGACCAGAACGGTTCTTATTACTATGTAGTCGGGCCAAATGGTACTTTATTATTTCACCCTAAAACAAATCGTATTGGAGAAGGTGTAATAGACAATCCAATCATTCCAAAGCTTGTACAGGGACAAAGTGGGATGGAACGTGTTACAAACTCTGAAGGTGTGCCAATGCTAGCAGCATATAACTATCTTTCTGAAATAGGTTGGGGAGTTGTACAGCAGACACCTGTTTCCTATGTCGATGGACTGTTACAAAAACATATACAAAATCTTCTATTGATCTTTCTTTTACCTTTTATCATTTTACTTATAGTTTCTTTAAGCTTTGCTAGAAAGCTGGCTAAACCGTTTATTGACTTAGCGGATGTCGTGAATCAATTTGGTACAGACAAGCAAATTCATCCCCCTGTTTTTAATTCACACTGGAATCGGGAAGCTGATCTTTTAACGAAAAGCTTGATTATTGCCATTGAGGCGGTTGAAAATAATAACACCTTATTGAAAGAAGAAGCTATGACGGATGCCCTTACAGGTTTGTCAAATCGAAAAAAACTTAATAAAGTGATATCTTATTTAGCAGGTGAGGGACAGTTGTTTTCTTTAGTTGCAATCGATATCGATCGATTTAAATTGATTAATGATAGTTATGGACATCAAATGGGGGATGAGGTTTTAAAGTTTTTAGCTCAAACCGTTCGATCAGCAATTAGAACGAAAGATGGATTTTTCCGTTATGGTGGAGAAGAATTTATTTTATTACTACCGGATACTAACTCTTCAGAAGCCTATTCTCTTTCAGAAAAGATTCGAACTACAATAGCGAATACAATAAGTCCGGTGGGCAAACCCATAAACATTTCACTCGGGGTTTCAGAATTCCCTACCCATTCTGATTCCTTAGATGATTTATTTTTATTTGCTGATAAAGCGTTGTACAGATCAAAAGAAAATGGACGAAATCAAACTACGTTATGGGGACAGGATTAGTTACTGGAGCGGCTTCAGATAAGGAACCAACGCGCTCATACTGCGTTGGTTGCCTTGTCTGGCAAAGTTTACATTTTTCTTGATAAGCAAATCTATTAAACCCACATCTTGAAGACGGAGTTTAAGAAACTCGTTAAAAACCTCGGATTAAAGGTACACTTTAAAAAATGGAATTGCTTTTTTTTAGTTATTAATCCTAACATTAAACCTGTTAATTTAGAATAGATATTCCCTTGTTCTTTACAATGTAAAAAAGCAGCCACGTATGGTGACTGCCCTTCATAATTTATAGTTTAAAATGCTGAATGCTTTGTTGCAGTATTACTGCTTTTCCCCCTAAATCCTTAGACACACTATTGATCTCTTCGATTGTCGCTACTTGTTCTTGAACTGCTCCGCTTACTTCTGCAGCAATAGCAGCCGTGCTCTGGGAATTAGTTGACACTTGGCTTACAGATGCAGCAACTTGTTCAGCTGCTGCTGATATCTCTTCTGTAACAGAAGAGATATCCGTTACTTGATCTGTGATTTCGTTAATGGCCAGATGGATTTGATCAAATGCGGCGCCTGCTTCTTTAATAAGCTCTACACCATCTTGTGCATTCGCTAAACTATAGCCAACAGCTTGTTGAACTGTTTTTGCATCTCCGACAATTTCTTGAGTTAGGCTAACAATTTGAGTAGCTGATGCTTTTGATTCCTCAGCTAGTTTACGAACCTCATCTGCAACGACAGCAAAGCCTTTTCCATGCTCTCCGGCACGTGCCGCTTCAATTGCTGCATTTAATGCTAAAAGATTCGTTTGCTCTGTGATTCCAGTAATGACTGCTGAAATATTACTTATTTCATTAATTTGAATTGTCAGCTTGTTGATTAACTTTGTGACTTGCTCTGAAGATTGGTAAATAACTTGCATCTGATTTTGTGCATCATCAACAGTTTGTCCACCGGATTTCGCAACAGCTTTTGTATCGATTGCTTTTTCTTGTAAAGATGTTGTTGACTCTGCAATGCGTTGGACTCCACTTGCTGTCTCAGCCATAGCAGATGCACTTTCATTAGAAGAGTAAGCATTTTCTTCAACTGCTTGTGCTGTAATCTCAATATTTTTAGAAACAGACTGAGATAGGTTATTTACTTCATCTGTACTTGCTAATAATTCCTCCGCACTAGAAGCAAGTAAATTCGCATTATGATTTGTATTTTGAATGATTGATCGTAATGAAGCCTTCATTTCGTTAAATGAATCAACTAATGTTTTAATTTCATCTTTTGAATGAACTTTAATTTCCTCTTTGGATAGATTCCCTTCAGCAACAACTTTAGCCGCTTCTGAGACACGTTTTATCGGGTATGTAATCATACGGTTTAAAAGTAATACGATACCAACACTTACGAGAATTGCAATAAAAATAACTGCAATAATTATCGTAGTCCCCTTTTTCGCCTGTTTAGCTGCCTCATCTTTTACGGAATTAATAATCTCATATTCTCTTACTTGTATTTCTTCGATTGTGTTTACAAGTAATGTACTTGCATCGTATGCTTCTACTAAAACAATCTCTGTACCTCTTGCAGTGTCACCATTTTGGACTGCTGCAACTAATTCATTTCCTAATTCTATCAACTGATTTTCATACTCAATTGCTGATTGAATCTTAACATTAAATTCCTCATGAGCATTAATTTCTTTAAGCTCATCTAGGAAACCTGATACCTCATCCAGACGCTGTTCTAATAACTCCAACTGTTTTGTTGAATCTTCCAGTATATATGAGCGCATTTGTAACTGTTGCAGGGGTACATAGCGTCGAACATCATTAATGACAGCAAGTTGTTTAATATTCTTCTCGATAATATTTTCATATTCATTATTTAAATTGTTTAAACTATAAATACTAGTTCCACCGATAATTATCATTAAAATAATAACGGCTGAAAATGAAGCTAGCATTTTTTTTGCAATACTCATATTATTTTCCTCCAATTACTAGTTTATTACTAAAATACATACCTTCCCATAATTATTTTTGTATACAATCAACTTTTCTGCTCCATTGTATCTATTAATCTACTTAAAATAAAGTAATTAGCCCTAGATTATCTCCTTTTATTAACTCAATATGATGTTATTTCATAAATAGTTGTAAATATTTGCAATTAAATCACTTATACTTTAAGTAATAATTACTATTTAAATAGTAGGATGTAAGATGCAACTTGGTTCATTTTCTATCAGTTTAAATATAAAAAAGATTAATGTTTCAAAAGCTTTTAAACCTTCACGGGAGTTTTCATAACCCTAAAAAAGGAAAATACGGGAGAAACTTTGCCATAAGTAAAAAGAGATGTTTCGTATAGAAACACCTCCTTTTTTCGGTTCATGGATTATAGTCTGACCTTTAAAACAGTCTATTTAATTTTAGATCATTAATATTTCTCTAATATCTTCTTCCGTTAAAGAGGTTGAGGTTTTCGCATCGGAATCGATAATCTCAGAAATGAGGTCTCTCTTTTTCGCTTGGAGTACATTCATCTTCTCTTCGATTGTACCCTTTGCCACCATTTTAATAACCTGAACATCATTTTTCTGCCCCATTCGATACGCCCGGTCGGCTGCTTGATCCTCTACAGCTGGATTCCACCAGAGATCGTACAAGATAACAGTATCTGCTCCAGTTAAATTCAAACCAGTTCCCCCAGCTTTTAGTGAAATTAAAAATAGCTCTTGTTCCCCATCATTAAATCGATGACAAAGTTCCACTCTTTCTTCTGAAGGCGTTTGTCCGTCGAGATAGAAATAGGATTGACCAAGCATTGTCAATTTCTTTCCAATAAGCTGCAGCATTTTCGTAAACTGTGAAAAGATCAATACTCTTCGACCAGACGCTTTAGATTCCTCCAAAATTCTCATGAGTTGTTCAAATTTTGCTGAGCTGCCTTCATAACCATCAACAAATAAAGCTGGATGACAGCAAATTTGGCGTAATCTCGTCAAACCCGCTAAAATCCGGATGCGATTCTTTTGGAAAGTCGCTTTATCGAGATGTTTTAATGTATCGTGCCGCAGTTTTGCCAGTAAGGCTGTATAAAGCTTTTTTTGTTCAGGTAGCAATTCAGAAATTTCCAATGCTTCATGTTTCTCAGGCAACTCTGGCAGGACGTCAAATTTTACACGGCGGAGCAGGAATGGCCGTACTCGGCGGGCAATTGACTTACGAGGTAGATGACTATATTCCTCTAGGCCTTGGAAAAGCTGCGGGAATACAACATGATAGATGGACCATAACTCTTCAAGTGAATTTTCTATAGGTGTCCCCGACAACCCAAAACGATTTTTCGCCTTTAATTTTTTTACTGTGCGTGCTGTTTGTGTATATGGATTTTTAAAACTTTGCGCCTCGTCAAAGAAAATGGTATGAAAGGATTGCTTCTCATACCACACGCGGTCCCTTCTTAACAGTGGATATGATGTGATGATGACATCCATCTCATGCACTTCTTGTAATAGCTTTTCTCTTTCTCCCTTTTTCCCATCTATAATAATTGCTTGTAGTTGCGGTGCAAATGTGATGATTTCATGTAGCCAATTATAAGTTAAAGAAGAAGGACAAACGATTAAAACTGGACACTTTTGATCCCGAATACTTTCTAGCTCCGAAACAATAAAGGTAATACTTTGCAGCGTTTTCCCAAGGCCCATATCATCCGCCAATACACCGCCAAATCCGTAGCTCGCAAGTGCCTTCATCCATTTGAAGCCTTGCTTTTGATAATCCCTTAGAATAGGATCTAAGCTATTCGGGATGTCGAACTCTAAACTAGCTGGTCGCATTAATTGATCGACAAACTGACGGAAGGAATCTTCGGGGGAAAACACTTCACTTTCATCGATTAAATCAAGAAATTTCAGCCCTTCTAGAATAGGCATATTTAAACTGGCTTCATAATCATCTTCTTGAGCCGGTACGGCAGAAAGGAAGCGACGAATCTCTTCCATTTCTCTTGTTTCTAGAGAAAGCAATGACCCACCAGGAAGACGGTAATATTTTTGCTTAATTTCTAGTGCTTTCAATATTTCTTTTATATGCTTATCTGCTATGCCATCCATTTCAAACTTAAACTCAAGCCAGTCCGTTCGTTCTTTTGGAACTTTCACCCTTATTTTCGGAAACGCATTTTCCCTTACAATCCGAATGCGGACAGCAGTAGTGGCATAAACTTGTGCAAGGCTTTGTAGCTTTGCAACTGTATGATAAAGAAACTCATACTCCAATTCCTCGTTTTGCATATAATAGCCGCCTTCAGTAATCGTAAAACCACTGTCCTCCATTAGCTCTAAGATTTCTTCTTCTTTGCTTAAATCCCTGATAATCATAGGCCCAATAGGAGTATCTCTATTTTCCAATGGTTGAATTACCACATTTTCATAATGGAATTCAAGTCCTGCAAGTAGACGATTTCTTAAACGATCCAAGTAAACTTTAACAACAAGGGGTGTTTTCAAAAATCGTTCTGTAACCCCTTTAGATAATTGTAAATTGCCGATTCTTTTCAAACCTGGCACCACTTTTTTCATAAAAAAATCAATTTGATCGTTATTTATAGGTATTGAATTCGTCGATGGGGTTACGAGCATTTGCTTTAATTGAACTAACCGTTCACAGTCCTGACCTTCTAATTGATAGATTTTCCCTCCACTAATCACTACATTATAGGCATCCAGAATTGTTAATTGACTAAATCCCTTCATATGGAGCTGATAGTGTTGACTGTCTTCCACTAGATAAAATTGAATAGGAGGTGTTCCATCTTGGAATTGTAGATTTGTATAAGAATAGTCCTCCTGTTCAAGTGTTACAAATGGTGCATTTATTAATAATGTTTTGAGACCTGGCCACGCGGATGGTGGAATAAACAAAATTTCATTACTAACTATATATTTGCTCTCATTAGATTTTACTTCTAGATAAACTCTTTCATCTTGTGCAACATGAATGAGCTGGTGAATCAGTGCATCGACATCAGTTGAAAAACAATGTAAGGTTGGATCAAATTGAACTGATGACGAAATATCACTGACATCTCCTTCTCGAATATCCTGTAAAAACTGTCGAATATTATGTACCTTTGCAAATGCAATTTCTGCTTTTATGCCGAACAAATATTCATCTTTATGGATCTGAATTGGTTTAACATTAAAACGAGCATCTACTACATCTCTTTTCTCGAAATGGAGCTGATGACCACTTTTCCGAGCGGCTTTTTCCGTAAATAATGTCAAAAAGTCATCAGTTAGTCCGCGTTCTTGAGTTTGATCATTATGTACATTGTTATAAGAAATCCCTTGTTTATTTAATTCATATAATGCAATGAGCACCGCTGCCGTATGTTGGCAACTGTGCTTGAAATTCGGTAAAGATGGGCAGCTGCAAGAAGATTGAAATTCGCCATTTTTTAAACGCTGAATTGTGACATGGAATTCTTCAGTGCCCTTAACAATTGCTTCACATGTTTGTGAAGTATGCTTGTGGAGCGATACTTTACCCGCACGATAAAAAGAGTCTCCTCTCTTAAAGGAGACCATCCCACACATGTCTTTGATAGTTTTTATATTTAATTTGATATCCATGTTTGGCAGCTCCTTTATCTTTAGTCATGAGGATTGAGATTTAACTTTTTTCGTTTTACGTTCAATTTGTTTTCTAACTTTCATTTTATCACGGAATCGGATTGTGTTCGAGAATTGGGATGAAGGTTAGATTGAGTATATAATCATTACCATACCTTGATTTTATTATAGTACAAAAAAGTGAAAGTAAATTACCTTAAAAACTAGTTAAAAAAATCAACTATGTGGAACAAAAAGCACAAATGTTGAATTATCAGCATTTGTGCCTTATTGATACCAATGGAGTATAAACTATAAATCATCAAAATCACTTTCGCTTGCTAACCATGTAGTTACTTCATCAAGATGTTTTCTTTTTCCTTCCGGTACAGCTCTTTTAGGATGACCAAAATATAGAAAGCCCAAAATTTCTCCATTATCAGTAAGATTGAATAATTTCTTCATTTCAGGATGATAAGCTGATTTACCCGTTCTCCAATATCCTGCCAACCCTAATCCATGTGCTGCTAGCAGCATATTTTGAATTGCTGCATATACTGCCCCATGTTCTTCTTGAAGTAACACTCTAGGATTTTCGCTTGGCTCCACTGCAACTGCAATGATTAAAGGTGCTCGAAACGGTTTTTCCTGAATTTTAATTAATTTCTTTTGGTTTGATTCGCTTTCGGGATCTTCCATTTGTTGCTCTTCAATTTTAGCAAGTGTTTTCCCTAACCGAATTCGGCTATCACCTGTTAAGACAAAAAACTTCCATGGCTCTGTTCGATAATGACTTGGGGCCCAAGTTCCTGCCTCTAGAATACTATCAATTAATTCTTTTGAAACGGGTTCATCTGAAACGAATCCAATACTTCTTCTAGATTTAATAGCTTCAAATATATTCATTTTCATACCCCTCCATTGAATTAAAAATTCGGGACTAAAAAAGCTTAAAAATCATACTTCGCTTCTCTTTTTTCCTTATTTTCTTGTAGGTCTCTGTTAGCAAAATCGCATCTTCCACTAGACGCTCAATTCTGAAGAATACATCAGCTGATTGCCTCCTACTTTTTAGCAGTATATTTTCGAATAGCTGGTAATATTTCATTTCCTATAATCTCAACATTCTTCATCAGTCGATCAAACGGCATTCCACCAAAATCCATTTGAGCTAGATAACGTTGATGACCATATAGTTCATGCTGATACAGAATTTTTTCAATGATTTCTTGTGGACTACCGACATTGATAACACTACGTTTGTCAGCTCCGTGGGCAAATGCTTGTTTCGGGAAGCCTTGCCCGTTTGTAAGCTTCATGCCTTCATTAATATATGGGTACATCTCTCGCATTGCTTCTTGTGTAGTTTTTGCCGCAAAGAAAAATCCTGTTGTTCCTACAGGTAATGCTGCTGAATCAAAACCGCTACGCTCTGCTGCTTCCCTATAAGCACCAATTGTATTTTTAAAAGTACTTACTGGGCCGCCTAATGTGGCAAGCACCATCGGAACCCCTGCATAACCAGCTTTCATCGCACTTGCAGGTGTGCCACCAACAGCTCGCCAAATTGGAAGAAATCCATGTTTAGGTCTAGGCAAAACTTTCGCATTTCTTAACGGTTCACGGTATTCGCCGCTCCAATTCACTACTTCTTCTTCATTAATCTTTCGCAACAAATCGAATCTTTCCTCAAATAATGCCTCATAATCACGGAGACTATAGCCTAATAGCTTATAAAGTCCCACACGCGATGCACGTCCGGCAATAATTTCCGCACGTCCATCCGAGATAATGTCGATAGTTGCAAAGTCCTCATATACGCGAACAGGATCTGACGTACTAATGATTGTTGAGCTGCTTCCTATTTTAATGTTTTCTGTAGCTTGAGCAATAGCTGATAAAATGACTGTATGTGCCTGTTTAGTAAAATACTCTTGATGACTTTCCCCGACTCCAAAAAAGTCAAGACCCGCTTGATCTGCAAGCTTTGCCAATTCCACGATTTCATTTACTCGTTGCTGGGCAGAAATCCGCTCACTAGTATGCGGATCCGGGATATGATCGCCTAATGTAAAAAGTCCAAATTCAAGACCTTTGCTTGTATCAATTCGATATTTTTCCATATGATAAACCAACCTTTATATAATTTTTTCCGCGCGTTAAGTATTAATTTCCCAAGATGGTATGAGTAAAATCATTTATTCTAGTATTTTAAGATGGTATTAGAAAATAATACGAATACTTGTTTAATCATTACATACTAATCAAGCTCCAAATGAAAAGTAAACTTCTCTTTTTAACCCTTTTCATATAAATTGTAGTTAAATGATAAAATAGGGATTTTCTTATCGCAATCCATTTGATTGGTGAGGGATTTTGATGAATTTTATTTAAACAAACCAAAAGGAGTCCTCAACTAAAAGAGAACTCCTGACATCTCATATTAAATCATTATTATATTTCAATAAAAGGAAGCTCTATCCCATTAATAACAGTCATTACAATGAGCGGTGCCAAAATATTAAAGGATAAAGTCACGATAGTATAAATATTTTGCATCAATATATATGGCTATAAAGGTTAAGTTGAAGAGATTTGAAGGATAAAACTCTTGTGAGGCATAAATTTTGAGACAGGGTGCAATAACCCTGTCTCATTACTTATATGAAGGTTTAATTTTTATGGCGAGCAGTTGATGAACCTTTATTTCGTCTTTGTTCATCCGGTACTTTCGGCTGCTCTTTGATCTTTCTCTTACTATCAGGACGTGAATTTTTAACCATAATTTCCCCTCCAGTATAAGTATTGTTTTTTTGGCTACTATACAACTGCTGATGTAATACTCAATGTCCTAATCCTTAAAAGAATTTTCCACAACAAGCATCACAACTATAGCCAATCTTAGATTAACCGGAACGAGGGGAATTATTCTTTGATAAGCAGATAGGTTTTTATCTACGATGTTTCTAAACTATTGCCAATATATTTTTGTATAAAAAAAACCAGGATTTTGATTATCCTTGGTAATTTAAGCTTCAATAATATGATTAGAAGGAATAATTGTTCCAACAATCGATTCACTAAGGAAGATAATCTTATAATTGGCTAGCTGGACTCACTTTCTGCCAATGTTTAATTCCCTAGTAATGCCCCGCCTATTTCTTCCTCTATGAGAACTTCGATTTGTTGTAAAGCCTCTTGTTCATCCTTGCCCTCAGCTGTAATTGTAATTTCGGACCCTTCAACAACAGCTAGGGACATTACACCCATAATGGATTTAAGATTAACATTTTTCCCCTTATATTCTATTGAGATATTGGCTGAAAACTGGCTTGCTAAATTAACTAGTTGGGCAGCCGGTCGAGCCTGCACACCTAATTCCGAAGTGATAATGAACGTTTTCTTCACCATAGATTCACCCTTTCTACAGATAATGCATTTAATAAAAATTATCTATCTTCAACAATTAAATAGTGTGCTCTTACCGGTCCATGGACACCAACTACCAGGTTCATTTCAATGTCAGCACTATTGCTTGGGCCAGATATGAAATTTATACAGGAGGGAACTTTTCCTTGTTCTTGCTGCATTTTGTGAATAAAGGTCGTAGCCTGTGTCATCCGCGGTACGATCGTACTTTTCGGTATGATTGCTATATAATTAGTTGGAAGCAGACTTACAGAACGCCCTTTCCCTTTATCGCTAAACAAAACAACAGTTCCTGATTCTGCTAAAGTTATATCAGAAAATGTAATGCCGATATCTGCTTTCTCAGCTTTGTGAATATTATCGGTTCCATAACTTGAATCCCATGTATGAACATCAATCCCTTTTGAGGCTGCTTGTTGTAAATAGTTATTAATTCCGTATTCTTCAAAGCGTGGGTCATCAGAACTTATTACGGATGTTCCACCCAGTAGTCCGATCACCTTTTCCAATGCTTCATTTAACGAGCTGGATGTGACCTCTTCTACTGATGTATGAATTCTCGTACATTGTTCTTTTAAAATATCGACTAATTGATCTTGGCTAAACCCTTTAAACACTTCATGTTGGGGTTGATGCTTCCAGATGGGGCGGGTTACAGGTTCTGTTCTTCGCTCTCTACCCAAATTTTTTGCAACTTGATTTAAAAAACTCTCTTTATTTTGAATGCTTCCAGTCGCCATTAGCTGTCTCCGCCCTTCTGCCGTTGTTTATACCATTCCCTGAAACTTTGTTTGCTAGGTTCTGGAAAATCACGGATATCGGTCCATGGCTTGATTGGACCTGGTCCCTTTTTGACCTTACCTTCCGTAACTAGAGGACTCATCATTGTAGGTGCAGCCTTTGATCCCATGCTGTATAACTTGGGTGAGCTAGCAGCAATAGAAAAGCCTTTCATTGCAAGTTTCTCGCCAAATCCCGCTTTCCCTTGTTCCTCAACAATATTTCGACGATGCTTAATCAGTAAATCATGCAAAGGAATTTTAACAGGACATGCTTCTGTACACGCTCCACATAGGCTAGACGCATATGGCAGCTCCTTATAATCATCGTATCCACCAAGTAGCGGTGAAAGTACCGCACCGATTGGCCCTGGATAGATCGAACCATACGAATGACCACCAACATGGCGATAGATCGGACACACATTAATACAGGCAGCACAACGGATACATTGGAGAACAGATTGAAATTCCGTTCCTAAAATATTGGAGCGCCCGTTATCTATAATTACAACATGAAATTCTTCAGGTCCATCCACATCCCCTTCTTCCTTTGGACCTGTTAAGCCAGTTATATAGCTAGTCAATTTTTGGCCGACTGCACTTCGGCAAAGCATACCTACTAATATATCAAGCTCTTCCCAAGTGGGTACAATTCTCTCCATCCCCATAAATGTAATCTGCGTCTTCGGGAGAGTCGTTGCAAGTCCTGCATTTCCTTCATTCGTCACAAGAGAGATGGCTCCTGATTCAGCTATGGCAAAATTACAGCCAGTAATGCCAATATCGGCACTTAAAAATTCCTCCCGTAATTGCTCTCTTGCAAATAATGCGAGTTCTTCAGGTTTTGAGGACTTAGTATACCCCCGCTTTTCTTGAAATGTGTCGCGAATTTGTTCTTTGTTTTTGTGTAAGGCAGGAGCAACAATATGGGAAGGTGGGTCGTGATCATCTAATTGTAGAATATACTCCCCTAAGTCCGATTCAATAACTTCACAGCCAAGTCCTTCAAGGTTTTCGTTCAAGCTAATCTCTTCTGTTACCATAGACTTCGCTTTTATGATCTTTTTTGCTTCCTTTTTTTGCACAATCTTTGCAACGTATTCGTTAGCTTCTTCTGCAGTTTTTGCAAAGAAGACATGTCCCCCTCGTTTAGTAACGTTTTCTGCAAACTGCTCTAGATAGTAATCTAGGTTTTCTAAAGTATGTTGACGAATTTCTTCAGATAAATTTCGCCACTCCTCCCAATTACCAAGTTCTTCTTGAGCAACTAGCTTACGACCTCTTAACCTTTCTTGAGCAGAGCTGACCGCTTGTCTCATAAAGTCATTTTTCAACCCTTTTTCCACACGGCCAAAAAACTTATCATCACCTATTTTCATTGCCATTTTGCGTCACCCCCTTGGATTCTTTACTATTTAATACTTGTGCGATATGCATCACTTTGATTGGTTTTCCTTGCCGTTCAATTCGCCCGCCAATATTCATTAGACACCCACAATCAGCGCCAATTAACACCTCTGCCTGCGTCTCCTCAATATGTTCAATTTTTTCATTTACCATTTGTTCTGAAATTGGTACCATCTTGACCGAAAAAGTTCCACCGAAACCACAACAGGTTTCTTTACCTGGAAGACTTTCAAACTCTAAACCTTCTACATTTTCCAATAGTTTAATAGGTGCTTCTTTTACTCCTAATAAACGTGTCATATGACAAGATGTGTGAAACGTTGCTTTTTTAGGAAATGCTGCTCCTAAATTCTCAACCTTTAAAACATCTACTAGAAATTGGGTAAACTCAAATGTCTTTCCTGCTAAAGCCTGTGCTTTTTTCTGCCATTCTCTATCATTCTCGAACAAATGCACATATTCATGAATCATTGCACCGCATGAACCTGAAGGGGTAACGACATAATCAGCTGATTCAAACGTTTTGATCATATGTTTTGCAACGTTTTTCGTTTCTTTGTGATAACCACTGTTGTAAGCCGGCTGCCCGCAGCAAGTCTGATTCTCCGGGAAACTCACTTCGCAACCATTCCGTTCAAGAATCTCAACAACGTCTTTTCCAACACCCGGATAAAATACATCAGCCAAGCATGTAATAAATAAAGAAACTTTCATAACATCCCCCATTTTAAAATTAATGCACTATGATCGAATAACCTTTATTGGCAAATCTATAAACTGTTGAATTTGTTCCTGATTTGTTTTTGAGTCCGTAATAACAAAATGAATTGCATCCATAGTAGCTACACGCGAAAAAGCCTGTACCCCGAATTTTGTATAATCTGCCAGCAAGTACACTTCATCCGATATTTCAATCATCTTCTTTTTGACCTGAGCCTGCATCTCATTCGAATCACTAATGCCCCGCTCTACATGAATCCCTTGGCATGAAATAAATGCTTTATTAACATGATAATATTCCAAGGCTTTATTTGTTTGTGGACCGACAAATGATAATGATTTGTGGAGGAGGGAGCCACCTACAGTAATTACGGAAATTTTTTCTCTATTAACTAACTCCATCGCTACTTTCATCGAGTTAGTTAATACAGTTAAAGGGATATCCGGCAGTTTTTTCGCCATATACCAGGCAGTAGTGCTAGCATCCAAAATTATACGATCATTTGTTGATACATATTTAATTGCTTCCTCTGCTACTGTCATTTTTTCCTTAACATTTCTAATTTCTCTTTCGAAGTATGGAGTCTCAAAATCATGTTCCTTTATACTTACAGCACCGCCATGGCTCCTTTGGAGTTTCCCATCATTCTCCAATTTTTCTAAATCACGACGAATCGTCTCTTCTGTTACTTTAAAGATTTGGCTTAATTCGGAAACCCGAATGCTTCCTTTTTCATTCACTAGTGCCGTAATTTTTTCGTGTCTTTCTGCTACAAGCATTTTGTCACCTCTGATAATCTTTATCTATTAACTATTTTCATATTTTTGTTTATGTTTGTTTGTCTGTAAATATTAACATTACCTGACAAATAAATGTAGCATCAAATACAATAATAGGAAGTAAATTCAGTCAGTCCCTGTTCTTCTTTTGGCCTGATTTATTTCCGATGAGATAAAACCGTTTTTTCATATTTGGCAACATCTGCCAACCAATGTTCCTTTACAGGTACATTCATTTGTTCACAGTAATAATTCCAAATTGCTCCAAAGGGATATGTCTTAAACTCTTCAAGTAGAGCAAGTCTCCTAGTATAATCTCCGTTCTCCTGTAGCTCTTTCAACTGCTCATTCGGCATCAACATTGCATAAAGTAATGCTTTCACCATGTTACGTGTACCAATTGTCCATGCTGCAATACGGTTTATACTTGCATCAAAAAAATCAAGACCAATCATTACTTTATCAATCGCATCATTCCGAACAATCTCTAAAGCAATCTCCTTTAGTTCCTCGTCAAAAGTAACGACATGATCGCTGTCCCAACGAACAGGTCTCGATACATGAAGAGCCAATTTTTCATTAAACAATAGCATAGAGGAAATTTTATTTGAAACCGTCTCTGTTGGATGAAAATGTCCCGTATCAAGTAAGCAAAGCTTGTTATTTTTTAGTGCATAGCTCAAGTAAAATTCGTGGGAGCCAACGACATATGACTCTGAACCAATACCAAAGAGCTTGCTTTCTACTGAATCGATATTGTAAGTATCATCGACTTCTACTGCAAAAATTTCATCGAGAGACTCCTTTAATCGTTTTCTGGGTGTCAGTCGATCACTTGGAACATCTTTATAGCCATCTGGAATCCAAATATTTGTTAAGCATGGTGTTCCTAATTCTTTTCCAAAGTATTCACCAATTTTTCTACTAGCAATACAGTGGTCAATCCAAAACTTACGGATTTCTGGATCTGGATGGCTTAAAGTTAACCCATCCGCAGCTTTCTCGTGTGAGAAAACCGTTGGATTGAAATCTAGGCCAAGTCCTTGTTCCTTTGCCCAGTTTACCCACTTCATAAAATGTTTTGGCTCTAACTTATCTCTATCTACTACCTCACCATCAGTTTCAGCATAAAGTGCGTGCAGATTTATACGATGTTTTCCGGGGATAAGAGAAAGCGTTTTCTCGAGATCCATACGCAATTCCTCTGGTGTTGCAGCTTTGCCGGGATAGTTGCCAGTAACATCTATTCCACCTGATAATTCGGCTTTATTAACCTCAAATCCTCCAATATCATCACCTTGCCAACAATGTATAGAGATTGGGATATTCTTCAATTTTTCAAGGACAGCCTCTACATTAATGCCCCATTGCTCATATTCATTCTTTGCTAGATCAAATTGACTTTTTAAACTCATAGCTTTGCCTCCTCAAATCATTTATTTCAATTTTCAGAACCCTTATGGAATATTACTTCTAGAAATCTAAATTAGGAATCAATCACTAGAATTATAGACATACTTTTTGACTTCAAAAGACTGCTTGATAATGTTCCGGGCACTCTTGATATCTTCAATTTCATCTAATGCAATAAACTGTGCAACCAGATTTCCAATAGCTGTTGCTTCCACTGGACCTGCATACACTTCTTTTTTCGTTATATCCGAAATTAATTGATTTAGTAATTCGTTTTGGGAACCACCACCAATAACATTGATTTTGCTAAATTCTTTTTCAAAAATATCTTCTATTTCAGAGACTGCCTTTTTATAACTATTTGCAAGACTATGAAATACACATTTTGCAATTTCTCCAGGGTGCTTAGGTATAATTTGATTTGTCTCCAAGCAATACTTTTGAATTTCTTCAATCATATTATCCGGTTTCAAAAAACGTTGATCATCTACATTTACAGTCGACATAAACTGAGGGAAGTCCCGCGACAGATCTGCTAGTTGGGCAAAAGAATACTTATTATTGTAATTTCGTCTCACCTCTTGAAGCATCCAAAGTCCCATGATATTTTTCAGAAAACGAAATTGATAATCCATTCCACCTTCATTTGTGAAATTGTAATCTAAAGCTTTCGTCACACAAATCGGAAAGTGATTTTCTACACCGATCAAAGACCACGTTCCTGAACTGATATAGATGGTATCTTCTAATTCAGGTACAGATAATACAGCCGAACCTGTATCATGTGTTGCTGGCAAAATAACTTCCATATCAAATCCGAGTTCCTTTACAAGCTCTTCTCTTAAATTTCCCAAAGTTTGTTTAGGCATCTTTATTTCTTGGAAGATTTCCATGTTCAACCCCAACTTACAGATAATATCTTTATCCCATTTTTTTGTAAATGCATTAATTAATTGGGTTGATGTTGCATTTGTATATTCGTTTGCTTTCTTACCTGTTAATAAATAATGTAGATAATCAGGAATCATCAGAAACGTCTTTGCTTTTTTTAATACTTCCGGATTTTGCTTCTTTAATGCATATAGCTGGTAAATTGTATTAAATTTTTGAAATTGAATTCCGGTTTCTAGATATAAACGTTCCTTCAAGAAGAGTTCAGCTACTTCTTCCATTATTCCATCTGTACGAGGGTCACGATAAGCAACTGCATCAGTTAATAGTAGATCGTTCTCATCGAGTAAAACAAAATCAACTGCCCACGTGTCAATTCCGATGCTAACAGGTTCAATTCCCCTGTTATAACACTTTTTAATGCCGACTTTAATTTCATTAAATAAAGCATCTATGTCCCAGCAAAAGTGACCATTCTTCTCAATGATGCAGTTTTCAAAGCGATGTATCTCTTCTAAGTTTAATTTGCCCTCTTTAAGATTTCCCAGAATGAGTCTGCCACTTGAAGCTCCTATATCAACAGCTAGACAATTCTTTTCCATTTAGAACCTCCTAAAACAACGTAAGCACTTCTCACTAACTAAATTAATTATCTGACCCCTATATTATTAAGCTGTTTAATAAGGGTCAGGAGTTTAACTATTGCAAAAAGTTAACGGGTGAAAGCTGCAGGAACCCCACCATCAACTGTAATCATACAGCCTGTTGTCTTCTCGGCTTTTGAAGAAGAAAAGAATAAAATAGACTCCGCAATATCTTTAGGATATATATTTACCAATAGCGTTGTTCGTTTACGATAATGCTCTTCTAATTGGTCTGGTTCAATTCCATAAGCAGCTGCACGTTCTTCACGCCACCTAGATCCCCATATAGCAGAGCCTTGAAGAACAGCATCAGGAAGAACTGAGTTTACTCGGATACCGTATTCTCCACCTTCAGCCGCTATACATCTAGCTAAGTGTGTTTCTAGCGCTTTTACAGAGCTATAAGCAGCTGCATTTTTACCAGCATATAGTGAGTTCTTAGATCCAATAAAGACCATACTTCCACCGATTGCTTGATTCTTCATTAGCTTAAACGCTTCACGCGCAACTAGGAAATAGCCTGTTCCAAGTACATTCATATTCAAGTTCCATTCTTTTAAAGTCGTTTCATCGAATGGACTTGACGTTGCTAGTCCTGCGTTGTTGACGATAATATCCACCCCACCGTAGGTTAAAGCGGTTTGTTCAAACGCAGCCTGCACTTGCTCCTCACTTGTTACATCCATTTTCAGAGCAATTGCCCGATCCTCACCGTACTGCTCGTTGATTTCTGCAGCTACTTTTTCAGCACCTTCAAGGTTCAGGTCAGCTAGAACGACATGTGCACCTTCTGCAACAAATTGACGGCAAGTCTCGCTTCCTATACCACCTGCTCCACCTGTCACAAATGCCACCTTTCTAGAAAACTCCGCTTCAGCTGGTGCCAATGATAGTTTATAAAGCTCAAGTGGCCAGTACTCAATATTGTAAGATTCATTTTCACTTAATGAAACAAATCGTCCAAGAGCTGTCGATCCCTTCATAACTGCAATCGCACGGTGATAGAGAGCACCACTTACTTTGGCCATGGCGGTATTTTTACCCGAGTTGACCATACCGATTCCTGGAATCAAAATGACGCGCGGAGCAGGTTCGAACATCACATCCCCTTCATTTTTGTTCCTTTGGAAGTATGCTCTATAATCTTCTTTAAAGCTCTCAACGTCTCTCTTGATGGCTTCGACCAACTGATCAACATCTTTTGTAGAAGGATCCCAATCGATGTATAAAGGCTTCATCTTCGTGTGTACCAAGTGATCTGGGCAAGCAGCACCGACTTGAGAAAGTTCAGCTGCGTCATTGCTATTCACAAACTCTAGTACATCGTCAGCATTGTCATAGGCTAACAGCATCTTCTTTTCATCACTAACTGCCCCACGAATAACAGGCAATACTTTAGCTAAAATGCTTTTTTGATCTGCTTCATTTAAAGAGTCATATTTCTTCCCACCGAAAGTCGCATTTTCATCAATACGAGCATTGATATATTCTTCAGCTTCATTAATAACAGAGATCGTTTTATCGTAACTTTCTTTTGCTGTTTCTCCCCAGACAACCAAGCCATGCTTTTCCATTAAAACTAGATCAGCTTGAGGGTTGTTCCGTACACCTTCAGCTATCATCTTGGATAGAGTAAACCCTGGGCGAACGTAAGGTACCCATACAAAACGATCCCCGAAAATTTCTCTTGCTATTTCCTTTCCGTTGTCTGCACAACAAATACTGATAATTGCGTCTGGGTGAGTATGATCAACATGTTTAAATGGCAAGAATGCATGAAGCAATGTTTCGATGGAAGCACGTGGATGTTTGCTATTAATCATGCAATGAGATAAGTATTCTACCATCTCTTCATCTGGCATTTCATCACGTTCGATAAGAGGAAGGATATCTTCAAGATTTAAACCGGTGAAATTTCCCGACGTCATTGTCGCAAGATCCGAGCCGCTTCCTTTTACCCACATCACTTCTATATCACGGCCACGAAAGTCTTTTTCAACTGTTTTCATCGATGTATTTCCGCCACCCCAGTTACAAACAGCACGATTCGCCCCTATTAAATTAGAACGATAAACAAGTTCACCAAGACCTGCAGTTAATGTATTTGCTTTTTCGATATCCCATAGATTCATTACCATATTTACCTCCATTTTACTTTTATTTACTTCTGTTTTCAGAATATCATCTTTGTTTATTTTTGTATATACAGTAAAATGTTTTGTTTTATATTTTTTTGTTTTATTTCTGTTTGTTTTATGTCATATAATATCTTTCCGTTTCGAAATCAAAGTGCCATTGTTACTAGTATGAAATTCGATTATTTCACTTGTGTCGCATTAAAATAATTCAACACAAATTTTAACTCTGACTTTTTCGCAACTAAAAAAGAAGATAACTAAAACTGAAGATTCAGAAATCACTTGTGAGACATTAGCGTTGTTTTAGTAATAAATTATTAATTTTTGCTATAAATCTTATAAAGTAACTGTAGGTATGTTCAATAATTTCCCTACTTTTTCAAACAGTGAGGCATTATGACCAATAGATATTGCACAATGATGAGTAGGAGCTTCCGCAAACCATTGTGTCATATATTCATCCGGGTGCTTTTTGAACTTCACTGGTGTTTGTGTATTCCCGATTTTCATCGTAGGGCCGTTTGTAGACTCAGCTTCACTAATGATGAGCTTTAGTTTTCCATTCCCCGTTTGTGTAACGTTTAAAGTAGTGAGTGGGCCCGATTTCACCTTAGCCTCTACCGAAACACCCGTCCCCTGTTTGCCATGATATAATCCCATTCCTCTAAGAATTGGTTTTCCTTCAGAGATTGCAATATGAAACGGACCATCATGACCTAAAAGAATCGTTTCATCCTCATAATCTACGACTACAATTTCTGAAAAGCTTCCCCCTACTCCCAAAATGTCACAAATTTTCATAGCTAAGGCCGTTTTCAAATCACCTTCTCCAGCGCATGGTATACCTCGTGCTGTCAAAAGTGAATGTCCCACGATAAAACCACTTTGAAGTTTTTCATATTCCCCACCAGGTGACCCGTGATAATAATAGGAAAGGGCATCTAAATTACACTCTCGGACTAATTTCTCCTGCGCTGCGGCTACTTTACAAGACCACTCCATTTGATCCTGGGATGGTTTTTTAGCAATCGGATCTGAAGGTGAATCGCCACTAATTTCAAACATCTCAAATATTTCATCCATTTTCTCACTAATTTCTGACTCTGAAACTTCACTTACTAACTGATTCAATTCGCACATTTCTAAAACTTCAATATGAATACCCGTTTGTGCTTGAAGCATAGTAAAATCACTATACATATCGAGCATGCCACTATAAGTATTCCCAAGAAATCCAAAACGGCTAGATTGTAGCGTACGGGAAACAGCTGCCGCTCGAATCCATTCGCTTATCTCCTTCCAAGCACGAATCGCTTCTTTCCTTTCATGAGTTATTTCATTCGTTAAAGAAATAGCAGGTGTGTAATTTAACCCTAATAAGCCATTCACCACATGAAATGGAATTTCAGCTCGATTGAACGCATTCGAAAATTCTGGAATTGGACATGCTCCACAATGTGCTAGCCATTCTCCAGTTGTGGTTTGATCATAATTGATCCGTGCTGACGGCTGCAAATTCAAGAAAATCACAGGTGCTTTACAAATCTGATGGATTGGCAGAACTGTTGAGCTAGTACTATACGTGGCTGCATGACAGAAGACTAAATCTACATTATTACTATTTAGCCATTCCCCCACATTACGACCTTCTCCTACGGTGTCTACTAATCCATAATTATAGATTTCACCCCATGCAGACATTTTCTTTTCAATAAATTCCCCATATTCTATAAGTCTTTCTCTTAGTCCAGGGAACTGATTCCAATAGGCTTGTAACCCAATTGTGTACAAGCCTATTCTAGGTTTTACAGTATCTTTAAGTGGTAATAGTTTATTCATTCTTTCCACCTCACTTATATAAATATGAAAATAATTCCTAATTCAAATGTTGGTTATTTTAAATAAAACACTTCTCGTAACGGTTTAATCGGCTCTACTTCATTAAAGTCAAATGACCCTTCTACCATATTCGAAGTAAGAGCATTCCACTTATTACAAGCATCACTTTTTGCGATATAGGAAAAAGCTTGATCAACATCATCACATTCAAAGCAATAAAAGAATTGAGTTCCATTTTGAAAGATTGAGTAATTTCTTATTCCAGCTTTTGAATGTTCCGCTAACATATCTTGCCATGGTTCTTCGTGCATCTTGACATACTCATCCAGACATTCTTTTTTTATCGTCCACGTCCAGGCGAATTTATTGCTATTGTTCATAATAAATAAACCTCCAATTATTAGGGTCACCGAAATTAGTTTGCAAAAGGATCTGTCCCTACCTTGATTTCAATGTTAATGATGTGATTATCCTCTCACCATTCAACATTTTTTTGATAGGGCAGACCCTTGCTATGCTTCTATTTATTTAGTAAACTTCTTTCCATTCATCAATATTTTCAGCATCAAAGCGGAATGGGTCGCCTAACATAATTTGTGTTCCATCGCCATCTTCAACTACTTCTTTCTCACCAAGTCTACCTGCTTCAAAGGATTCGCCAACTTTACCCGTGATTTCCTCTTGGACAAGTGCGTATGAAGCCATACCTGCACCGTATCCAACATCAATTGGGTTCCATAAGAACATTGCCGGAGATACACCACTTTCAATATAGCTAGCCATTTCGCTTGGAAGTCCAAGACCCGTAACAATAACTTGACCATTTAGCCCTTTATCAGTAATTACTTTACCTGCCGCTGCAATCCCTACTGTTGTAGGTGCAATAATCGCCTTTAAATCAGGATAAGATTTTAATAACGCTTCTGTCTCTGATACACTCTTATCTCTTAAATCATCACCATATGCTACTTTTACAAGTTCAATATTTTCATAGCCTGGCTCTTCAAGTTCTTTTTTCATCCATTCAATCCAAAGGTTTTGGTTCGTAGCTTGAGACGTTGCACTTAGGATGGCAATTTGACCTTCTCCATTAATCATCTCCGAAACAGCTTCAATTTGACTGCGTCCGATACGCTCAGGATCCGCTTGGTTGATGTGCACAATACGGCTGTTAGTGTTTACGGCAGAATCAACAGAAAGAACTTTGATACCTTGATCCATTGCTTTTTTCAGAACTGGCTCTAATGCATCTTGATCATTTCCAGCAATTGCAATAGCGTCAACCTGTTGTGTAATAAGCTGTTCGATAATTTGAATTTGTCCTTCCGCAGTTGGTTGGTCAGGAGATCGAAGAATGACTTCTCCTCCAACTTCTTCAATTGCTTCTTGAAAACCATCCATCATTTTTTCACCATATGGGTTACCAGTGTTCTTAAAAACCATCGCATATTTTGGAGTTCCGCCATCAGTACCTGCTTCGCCACCCTCTGCCTCTGCACTTTGATTTGTTTCTTGATCCCCACATGCAGCTAGCATTGTCAACGTTAGTCCTACTACAGCCCATTTAGATAAAAACTTTTTCATTCTCTTTCTCCCCTTTTCATGAATAAATTTATATACATTGTAGGTTGAATAGTGTGTATTCACCTGTTAGTAATTAGTTCGTACTCCTCTTTTTTGTGAACCTACTAAATAATCCCTTTAAATTCAATCTTGGAATTGCGACTGAAACAATTAACAGAATCCCAACGATGACAAGCATTGTTTGTGATGCAATGTTTATTAAACCTAAGCCGTACTGAAGATAGCCGATGATGAAAATAGCTATAATTGCTCCCAGCATTCTGCCCTTTCCTCCAGCTGTACTAATTCCACCTAGTGCTACCATCGCTATTACATCTAACTCATAGCTGGTTGCAATGTTGGGTCTAGTGCTTCCCATTCTAGAAGCTAGGAAGATTGCTGTAATTGCTGCCATTAAACCTGCGAGAACGAAGACAATGATTTTTATTTTATCAACTTGAACTCCTGAAAAGCGGCTGGCTGTTGGATTGTTCCCCATGGCAAAAATTTGCCTTCCAAAAGTCGTTTTATGAAGTAGTAAAGTAAACCCTACTGCAAATAGAGCGAAGATAATTAAGATAAACGGAATACCAGCTACATGTCCCCAACCGAAGAAACTAAACCACTCTGGAAAATTACCGGATGCTTGATCCTCCAAAATAACATAGGCAAGACCGCGATATAGAATCATTGTTCCAAGTGTCACGATTACAGCGGATAACTCCTTAAACTTGATGATCAATAAACCGTTAATCAATCCACACAATGCGCCCACTAAGAGACAAATTATTATCGCTGCTTCCATTGGCACACCAAGGTTGTTATATAGCGTTGCCATGACAACTGATGATAGTGCAACTGTTGAACCTACAGAAATATCAATATCCCGGAGGATCATAATCATGACCATTGGAAATACGATGAACGCTTTATCTAAAAAAATCATTGTTGCATCTCGTAATCCAGCACCATTTAAAAAGTAGGGAGATAGATTCGTATTAATGATCAACACTAGTAAAAATACTAAGATTAACAGCCATTCCCACTGAAGGAAAAATTTCTTCAGAGAGAATTCTTGTTTATTGGTCAGTGTTCTTTGAACATATTCATTTTGATTAACCACTCTCTGTTCCATCGTTTAAATTTTCCTCCTCAGCAGGTTATTTCGAACCACACCTCGCTTAACAAGTGTGTTAATAATGACGGCAATTAAAATAATTGAACCCTGTATTGCCATTTGCCAAAACGGTGATACGTTTAATAGCGGTAATGCATTGTTCAATAGCCCCAGAAGCAAAGAGCCAAGAATGACACCAGAGAGTTTCCCTGCCCCCCCTGCAATACTCACGCCCCCAAGAATACATGCTGCAATGACCGTTAACTCGTAGCCAGAAGCTGTATCTCCTTGGGCAGAAGCGAATTTTGAAACCCATAAAACACCTGATAGCCCAGCTAATCCACCCATGATCGTATAAACTAGCATCAAGATTTTCGTTTGACTGATTCCACTTACCTTAGCAGAATCAGGATTACTGCCAACTGCATAAATTTGTCTGCCTGTTCTAGTGTGATTAATGAAATAGAATGCTATTAGATAGATGACTACCGCTATAACTATGAGCGTATTTATCCCAAGGATCTTGCTTGTTGCAATTGAAACAAAACTTTCAGGCATTTGATAGGAACTAATCCACTGTCCATCACTTACAGTAAACGTTAAGCCTCTAAAAATATTCATCATAGCAAGTGTTGCAATAATCGGGAGAATTCCAAGCCTAGAAACAAGGAAACCAATAATAATCCCGCAAACAATACCAATGATGGTACCTAGCAATATAGCAAGAATGGGATGCAGCCCTTGATTCGCACTAACCGTTTGAGCTGCAATCATACCAGAAAGGGCTAACGTAGCCCCTATTGATAAATCAATCCCTCGAGTTATTAATACAAGCATCATCCCGAGTGCAAGAATACTTAAAATTGCTGTATTAGTTACCATGTCATTAATATTTTCCATTGTTAAGAAGCTTGAGTTTCGAGCTTGCACTACAACACATAAAAGAATAATAAAAGCTAACAATCCTAATTCACGAAACTTTGAAACTGTTGCAAGTTTCGAAGATTTTTTTTCCACTTGTACACTGGTTGAATTTCCTAATGCACTTTCAGCCATATTAGTTCACCTCATTTCCTTTCCCGGCTCTCACCCTGCATCTTTCTTTGAAAGGTCGGACATTGATGCTTCGAGTATCGCCTCTTGTGTTACGCCTTCTCTATCAAGGAACTTTGTTATTCTACCCGAACGCATAACCGCAATCCGATCACTCATACCTATAATCTCTGGCATTTCTGATGAAATCATAATAATTCCATATCCTTGAGATGCTAAATCGTTAATAATTTCATAAATAGCTGATTTAGCGCCAACATCTACGCCTTTTGTTGGTTCATCAAGGATAATAATATCAAGGTCAGCTGTTAGTAATTTTGCAACAGCAACTTTTTGTTGATTACCTCCAGACAAAGAACTAACTAAGTCAAAGATACTATTTGCTTTCACATGGACCTTTTCAGCTAATTTCTTTGCTAGATCTGCTTCTTTCCTGTCATCTAGCCAACCCTTTTTACCGATACTTGTCAATGTTGGTAAAGTGATATTTCTCCCTATCCCCCATTGCAGGACAAGACCTTGCAGCTGTCTGTCTTCAGGCAAATATCCAATTCCAAGTTTCATTGCTTCCTTAGGGTCTCGAATACTAACCTCTTGACCATTCACTTTGATTTTCCCTTTGTCGTAAGGCATGATTCCAAAAAGCGACTGACAAACTTCTGTTCTACCTGCACCGACAAGACCAGTTAGGCCTAATATTTCTCCTCTATGAAGAGTAAAGGAAATATCAGCGAAAAACCCGATTTTCCCCAAACCTTCAACTTGTAATATCTTTTCACCGATTTTGCCCTTCTTTTCAGGAAAGACTTGCGTAATTTCTCTTCCTACCATTGCAACGATCAGGTCATCATTTGATATTTCGTTGACGCCCCAAGACCCAATGTACTTTGCATCTCTTAACACCGTCACCTGACTTGCCAATCGATACATATCCTCAAAACGGTGTGAAATAAAAATAATAGATGCTCCTTGGTCTCTTAAACTTTCAGCTATTTTATATAGCTCTTCACTCTCTCTGGCAGTTAGTGCTGCTGTTGGTTCATCCATAATGATGATTTTGGCGTTTGTAGAGATTGCCTTTGCTATTTCTACAATTTGTTGTTGCGCTACACTTAGGGATCCCATTTCAGTTTTCGGATCCAGTGAAGATCCAAGTGATTGAAGGATTTCCTTCGCTTCTTCATGCATTTGTTTCCAAAGTAGACGCCCTGTTATTTTTTGGACCTTTTCATGACCCATAAATATGTTCTCTGTAACAGTTAAATCGGGATAATTTGTCACATGCTGATAAATGGCCGCTATTCCCATTGCTTGTGCTTCTTTTGGGTTTGTAAATTCTACTTTTTGACCATTTAAAATCATTTCTCCCTCATTTGGAGAGTGGACGCCTGTAATAACTTTTATAAATGTCGATTTTCCTGCTCCATTTTCCCCCATTAATGCATGAATCTCACCAGGTCTTAGTTTAAAATGTACATTGTCTAGAGCTGTAACGCCTGGGAACCTTTTCGTAATCCCCTTTAACTCAAGAACATACTCTGACATATCCTCACTCCTAACTTATAATCTTTCAACAAATTTCCGTTCGGTGTTGGTAACGCTTACACTAAGTTTACGTTTTTTCCCTTTTATCAAAAAGGAGAGAACTTTCGGTTATGGGGGGTGATTTTTCTGTTATGCAAAATATTGTTAAAGAAGAATCTGACCTTTTCAACAACTTTTTCACCATTAGGCAGAGAACTTTATTACTTCTTAAAAGAGTCTCTACTTGTTTTAAGATTTGAATTTATCAATAGGGGGTTCGTTACAGTTTTCGTAATTTAAAAAAACCTCCATCTAGATGGAGGTTTAATCTTCTGCGTTATTTGGCTTTAACTTTTTCTTTGTATTTTGATGGAAGTTCTCCGTAATACTTTTTAAAGAGTTTACTAAAGTACTTTGTATCAGCATAGCCGACTAGTTCAGAAATTTCATAGACTTTTAAGTTTGTTGTAAGTAATAGCTCTCTTGCCTTGCTTATTCGAGTACTTGTAACAAACTCGTGGACTGTCTCACCAGTTTGATTTTTGAAGTATTCACAAAAATACGTCGGATTCATATAGACTTGTCTCGCAATTTTTTCAATTGTAATACTTTCTTTCATATTTTCAACAATCCATGATCGAGCTACTTCAACTTGATTAAGAACTTTCTCCTCGTTAACAATTACAAGTTTATTGAAAACAGCCATAACCCATTCTTTAATCTCTTCATTCAATTCCGCAAAGTTCCCTATATTTTTTAATAGTCTAGAAGTATCTTGAATATCCAAAAGATCATTACTCAATCGTGGTGTATGCTTAATAAGATAATTAATCATTTGAATGCTTAGTGACTGCACAAAAAGTTTAATTTCACTAGGTACACGAAGGGTTTGAAGTTCTTTTGCAAACATTGTCACGTTTTTTATTAACTCTCCCTCGTTCATACGCTCTAATGACTGAATGATCCTATGAATTGCTTGTTGTAATTCGTTTGCATGTTTTGTTTCACTTTTTTCAAGTATTAATTGTTGTTCCATGTCTTGCTGCAATATCTGATTTTCCCCGTAAATAAGACGGTATTGCATAAGAGCTAAGACGTCTTTGGTAACGGTTGATAAAAGAGATAAATCAGTAAAAACATGACTAATCGCTATAGTATTAGAAAAAAGTGTATACTTTTCTACATTATTCTTAAGTGAAATAGCAAATTCATACACTTCATTCTTGAAATTATTACTATTATCGTTAGAACTACAGATTAGAATCCAAAATGCAGCTCCTTCCCCTTTCCATTTCCAATATTTATGTTTATACTCACTGAGCATTTCATTAAAAATATTTTCATGAGCAAGTATCCATGTTTTCCACTCATTCTTTTCCATTGACCGAGAGTGACTTAATACTTGGTCAATTGTAATATACATTAATGTATATATTCCTGCTGGGAAGTCATTTGTCCAATCCATTATCGAAACATCAATTTCATATCCATTTGTAATCTCATTAAGTATTTTGACTTGCTTCATATACGCTAGTTCCGAAGATTGTTTCTCCATGATTTCAAGCTCTTCTTGATTCTGCCATTTAATCATTATCTTTTCTTTTAAAGTCTCTAATTGAATTCTAAATTCTTCTCGATCGATGGGTTTGATCAAATAATCAAGCGCCCCTTCACGTAGTGCTGTTTGAAGATAAGAAAAATCATCGAAGCCACTAATAACCATCGGACTAAAAGAAGTAAGCTTTTTCATTTCCTTGATAAGCGTAAGGCCGTCCATTATAGGCATTCTTACATCAGTTATTAGAATATCAAACTCAATTGGCTCTGCCTGATAAGAATCCAATAATTCTTGACCATCACCAAATGTAGCTACAACATTCCACTCTTCACCACATGAGAGAACCAACTTCTCAATTCCCCGACGAATTCGATTCTCATCATCAACAATGATTGTCTTAATTTGTTTTAAGCTCATTGTTATCTCCCTCATTTCCAGCTTTAAGAATAGGAATCCTAATTTCTACTTCAGTCCCTTGGTCAGTAATACTTGAAACTCGGAGACCGAATCCATTTCCAAAATTCATTGTGATACGTGCATGTACATTACTTAAACCAAAACGCGAATCACGCTTGGCCATCGGATCTGATTGGAGCAATAACTGAATTTTATCTAGAACTTCTTTTTTTATGCCAGGACCGTTATCCTTTAAGAGAAACACTATCTCTTCCGCCCTTGTTTCTGGATTTTCAACCATCTTTATGGTAATTTCGACAGTCGTGATACGTCCATATACAAAAGCATACTTAATTGCATTTTCAACAATGGGTTGTAGAATAAACTTTGGAGTATAATATTTTTTTGTATCGATCTCTTCATGAACGACAAAGTCAAATTTATCCTCGAAGCGAATCTTTTGGATAGTTAAGTAATCCTCCGTATGCATAAGTTCTTCCGAAATTGAAACAAGCGACTCCCTATTACTAATAGAAAATCTGAGCATCCTGCCTAATAAAGTAACCATTTGTACAACTGTTTCCTTCTCATCATCTTCAACAGCCATGGCAATTGTCTCAAGTGTGTTGTACATGAAATGAGGGTTTATTTGTGATTGAAGAGCGTATAATTCGGCTTCTTTTTGCTTCAATTCAATCTGGTATTTATCGCGTATCAAGTCTTTAATTTCAATTACCATTGAATTAAAGCTATTCGCAAGCATACCTACTTCATCTTTCGTTTCTATTGGTAAATCTACATTAAAATTTCCTTTTTCAACATGCTTCATTAACTTAATTAAACGATTTAGAGGACTGGATACATTCCAAGCTAAGAAAATGGATATGATGGTGCTGAAAACTACAAAACCCAAAAAGACAATAATTGTTGCGGTTCGAACTAGATCTGTTCGTTCCGTTAAATTTTTCGCTTCGATACTATGTACTAAAGTCCATCCAGTTTCTTCTATATGATGTATGCTTATTAATTTATTCTTTTCTTCACTTGTCGTTCGAAAACTACCTTTTAATATTGGGTAGTTATTAACCTCGTTATCAATTGTTCCAATCAAGTTCGGATCTGTATGATAAATAATATGTCCCTTATAATCCATCAACCATAAATTGGCTTCGCCTTTATCAGTAAGTTTTGTAATAACATCTTCCAAAAATGTTACTTCAACAGCAATCAGAATTGTTCCTAAATTCGTACGGTTTTCAAGGTCGGTCAATTGTCTCATAAGCAGGATAAAAGGTGGATTTCCTTCAAACTGAAGAGTTGTTTGTTTAGGAAGAATGTACATTCCCTCTGTCCCTTGCAACTCAATATTTTGACCATAAGGTATAGAATAATTGGTAAGGTCAAAATTTTTATAGGGTATTTTCACACTTTCATAAATACGGTTCTTCGACAGAACAAATACCCCTAAAATATCGAGATTCCCCCCATTAATATATGTCCTGGACAAATAACTATTGATCGCAAACTCGTCTTGTAATAGTGACGAACGATTTTGGTGGGCATCTTTTCTTAAAACACCAATTACTTGACTTGAATTGTAAAGTAAATCTGGTAGATGATTTATTTCATTAACTTGATTGGCTATGTTTTCGTTCGCTTGTTCCAATAGTTTGGGAATATACTCTCCCACTTGTTCCTCAATTGATTTCGTATATTGGCTATAGGCAATATACCCTAACAAAGACATTGGAATTACTGTTAGTAAAACATAGGATACAATCAATTTAGATCTAAGACGGTAGTTTTTAAAATTTAGCTTTTTAAAAATCATATTGATCCACATTATCTTTCGTAAAATCAATCGGTTCTCCCATAATTACCATGTCACCATTCACTCGAATTTTCCCTACTTTAGCAACCTCTTGGTGATCATAAGGGGCAATATTGTTAAGGGCATTTTTGGCAAGGGCAACCGTTAAGTAACCCAATTTTTTCGGACTCCATAATGTCACGATTTGGGCAGAGCCATCTTTCAAGTATTCATTCATCTGATTGGGAGGCGATAATCCAACAACTGCCACTTGTCCCTCCTTCTCTGCTTCCTTAACCGCTTGTGCAGCAGCAGGAGGACCTTCGGATGAACTCCCAATAATCCCGTTCAAGTTTGGATGTGATATTAATAATTCTTTTGCTAACATATACGCTCGATGTGGATCATCATCATGTGTGACTATATCAACCAGTTTTATATTAGGATAATATTCTTGTTGCTGAACTTTAATCCAATGGAGCCATTCATTTAGATTTGCTGCCGATAGAGGTCCAGTTAAAACAGCAAATTCTCCTTCTTCATTTGTGTTCCAAGCAAGAATATCCATTAAATGTCTTCCAAGCGTCTCAGGATCAACCATATTTATAAAAAAATCTCTTGCTTCTGGGAGCGTATCAGCATCCCATGTAATCACCTTAATACCTTTCTCTTTTGCTTCCAATAATATTGGAGCAAGCTTTTTAGGGTCATTAGCTGAGACAGCAATTACGTCAACATCTTGTGCTATCAACTCTTCTATAATTATTATTTGTTGAGATGCATCAGTAAAAGTTGGTCCAGTATATATGACATTAACGTCTAGATCCTTCCCTGCTTCGAGAGCTCCTTCCTCAACTGCATTAAAATAGGGTATATTAATCTGTTTAGGTACAATAGCTACCGTCATTTGTTGAGTTTTGCTTTTCTCCGTCTCTTCCAACTGGTTATCGTCAATCGTATAAACAACTTCAAATTTTCCTTTTTCTGTACCATCTATATTGCAACCGCTTACAAGTAATACTAAACAAAAAAGAGTGAAACACAATCTCATATTCTATTCACTCTCCTTTCAGTTCTTAGTAGGTATAAAGAATGTAAAACTTCGAAAACGCTAATATTTATTCTCTAGTTTATCAGATTATTCCAAAAAAAGCGTTACTATTTTATCATCTTTCTGATGCTCAATCCTGATCGTGACCTATTATAGCTTTCAAATAAAAGGAGTGCCATTCCTGATTACAGTTTCGGTAAATTGAAAACAAATAAAAAAAAACGTCTAATTATATTACTTTAATTAGATGTTCAATAGTTGATATTATTCAATTCTACTGTTATTGATGATAATAGAATTTCTTAAAATTTAATACCGGGTCGGAGTCGAATAGATACGCCAGTAGAACCCGTTTTTAAGATGCAAAAAGTCATCGCTAATTTGCTAGAAGTTTGCTTTTCTCATATTACTATGACATCCCTTGATTTCCCTATATTTTTCCAGCTAACGGTAAATGAATACACTATCCGTAAAAGGGGATAATTGCGTTTTAATTATAGTGAATTCAGACTAAGCAGCGACAATGTACATAGTAGAGTATTTTAATTTTGTTATCTAAAAAAAACATAAAAAAAGCTTCTCACAAAGTGAGAAGCCTTTTTTAATGATACCGAAGGTGGGACTCGAACCCACACGCCTCGCGGCACCGCATTTTGAGTGCGGCGTGTCTGCCATTCCACCACTTCGGCATATTAAATATAAAAAAAATCGGTTATCCCGATCAAAAAATTGGAGGCGGCAACCGGATTTGAACCGGTGATAAAGGTGTTGCAGACCTGTGCCTTACCACTTGGCTATGCCGCCATTATCTTTTAGAGCGAAAGATTGTGTTCTAAACTGCAATCCCCATCTGTAGATGGAATTCTACCGCTGAACACTACTTAAAATGGCTGGGGTACCTGGATTCGAACCAGGGCATGACGGAATCAAAATCCGTTGCCTTACCGCTTGGCTATACCCCAATATTATTAAGACTATTGTGATTTATTATATTAAAAATGGGGCGACTGATGGGAATCGAACCCACGAATGCCTGAACCACAATCAGGTGCGTTAACCACTTCGCCACAACCGCCATAATATTATATATAATTTCAAGAAAAAATGGGGCGACTGATGGGAATCGAACCCACGAATGCCTGAACCACAATCAGGTGCGTTAACCACTTCGCCACAACCGCCATAATGTTAATATTTATTTAAAAATTGGCAGGGGCAGTAGGAATCGAACCCACACTGACGGTTTTGGAGACCGTAGTTCTACCTTTAAACTATGCCCCTATAAAAGGAATGGTGGAGGGGGACGGATTCGAACCGCCGAACCCGAAGGAGCGGATTTACAGTCCGCCGCGTTTAGCCACTTCGCTACCCCTCCAGATAAATGATGCCGGCGAAAGGAGTCGAACCCTCGACCTACTGATTACAAGTCAGTTGCTCTACCAACTGAGCTACACCGGCATTTATCTATATGGTGGGTCAGGACGGAATCGAACCGCCGACACTTAGAGCTTCAATCTAATGCTCTACCAACTGAGCTACTGACCCATATACATTATCTATTCATAAAAATGGCGGTCCCGACCGGGATCGAACCGGCGATCTCCTGCGTGACAGGCAGGCATGTTAACCGCTACACCACGGGACCATTTGGTTGCGGGGACAGGATTTGAACCTGCGACCTTCGGGTTATGAGCCCGACGAGCTACCACTGCTCCACCCCGCGATAATAATATTGTATTTCCTCTATTGTACCATAAAATTGATATGGTGGAGGATGACGGGCTCGAACCGCCGACCCCCTGCTTGTAAGGCAGGTGCTCTCCCAGCTGAGCTAATCCTCCGACTGGATATCTTATAAATTCAAATGGTGACCCGTACGGGATTCGAACCCGTGTTACCGCCGTGAAAGGGCGGTGTCTTAACCACTTGACCAACGGGCCAATTAATTATGTATCTGGCGGAGAGTAAGGGATTTGAACCCTTGAGACAGTGTTAACCGCCTACACGATTTCCAATCGTGCTCCTTCGGCCACTCGGACAACTCTCCAAGAAGCATGGCTCCGAAGGTAGGACTCGAACCTACGACCGATCGGTTAACAGCCGATTGCTCTACCACTGAGCTACTTCGGAATAATTTTATGGNCTACTCTCACAGGGGGAAGCCCCCAACTACCATCGGCGCTAAAGAGCTTAACTTCCGTGTTCGGTATGGGAACGGGTGTGACCTCTTTGCCATCATCACTAGACTTTATCGAAAGACAAGATTTATTATACCATATTCGATGTGAAAGTCAATACTATTTTAGTAATAATTTCTTCGAATTTCTTATTCTTTCAAAACTGGATAAAGACATTGAATGCGTTCAAGATTTAAATCTATTTGGTTAAGTCCTCGATCGATTAGTATTCGTCAGCTCCATGTGTCACCACACTTCCACC
>NZ_JBHTFK010000012.1:0-88301 GCF_042666115.1 Ureibacillus sp. GCM10028918 | reverse complement strand
GTCGCTTCTGGAATATCCACTTGTTTTAAAACATCTTTTAATCGAAATCCTTCTTGTTTAAGTTCGAAGGCGATGGCAGCTTGTGCTTTTCGAGGAAGGCATCTGAATTCTCTCGAAAAGCCTTCAACTTTTTTAAATAAGCCACCTCTAAACGAAGCAGTTCATTTTCGCGTTCTAGCTGCTCCTCACGTGACATTGTTTTTTCTTGGTTATTCACTGTTGGTTTTTGTTTCTTAGACATAGACTGGCGCCCCTTTAATTTTCNGGAAGCACCTGTTCGTTTCATAAAGTTTAATACATCTATTTTAAATTGAACAGAATAAAACTGCTTCGTTTTCTTAACGGTTAATCCGTTATGCCCAAACTCTTTATAGGCACGTACCCATCTCCTTAATGGAGAATCACTTATACCATACTTCTTCGCTATCGCTCGATATCCTAGAGAGCCACTTAGGTATTCTTGAACAACCATCAATTTAAATTCTTCACTATATTTAGTCATAAAAAATCACCCCAAAAGTTAGTTTTTTACTCTAACTTTTGGGGTGCAGTACCGAAATGCGCCCGATTGTTGAAACAAAACTAAACGTATTTCTAAACTACCCTACAATGTTAATGAAAGAAGAAAATGAGATGCCACAGTATCTCATTTTCATAAACTTATAAAAATAATCTCCCGTATATTGAATAGGTAAAGAGATGCTTATTATAAGTATATTTCCGAGATATTGTTAAAAGATATCATTAGGAAATAGTAAAAGACAGTTTGATGATTGAAGCTGTTTATTCAGTGCTGATTGGTACACTCACTTTTATAATAAAAATGGGCATTAATTCTAAATTAGGAGGATTGTGATGCCAACTTGGAAGGATATTATTGGATTAACACAGCAGTATACAGATACAAGAACAGAGTATTGGTTAAGTGAAAATGTATTTACTATGAGTTGGTGGATTCTATTAGTTACATCTATAGGTTTATTCATTGTATGGATTATTATTTTAGACAAAAAAAGAATATTTGAGATTATCACATACGGATTTTTTGTAGGGACAGTAGCAATATATGCAGACTTAATAGGTACTTGGTTTGGGTTATGGCAATACCCAATTACAATAACACCTATGCATTTACCTATTGAAATACATAGACTGCAAATGCCTATTATTTATATGATTATTTATCAATATTTTAAAACATGGAAAACTTTTTTAATTGCCACAACAATCAATGCATTTGTTTTCGCAATTCTTTTGGAACCATTTTTGGTATGGTTAGGGATATATGAACCCTCTCATTGGAAATATATCTATTCATTGATACCTTATTTTGTCATAGCTATGGTATTCAAATGGCTAATCAATATATTTAAACACCTGGATCAAAATTATCAATAGTTTTGTTTAATATTAAAATTCTTACACCTTATTCAACTAAATGTCCCTCCTCATGAAAAAAGGTGCTTTTCTTATTAAAGAAAAGCGCCCGAACTGTGGAAGATTGTGATTCAACTACTGAACCCCACTAGTTCGAAATGACAAATTCAAAATGTTAGTTAATAGTTTTGAGCATATTTATTCCAGCTATTTCAAATCCGAGTTCCTCATAGAGTTTCCTAGCCCCTTCATTACTTCCAAAAAAATGTAGTTTAAAGTAATAAATCCCTTCCTGCTCTAACCACTCCTCAACATTTTTCATTACCTTAGTTCCAAAACCTTTACCTCTGTATTCTTCTTAAATAAAAATCTCATAAAGAAATGCACTTTTCTTTTCCTTTTCAACCTTTATCCAAACAAATCCAATGAACGAATCCTCTTCATATATATTAAATAAATGATGATTAGTGGTTTCTATTCCTTTAGGAAGTAGATTATTCAACTGTTTACGTGCTTATGAAAGAGGGTCTTCGCTGCTTACCTCATGTACATTTTCTGATTGAACTTTGCTATATCTCTGAACCTTATCTTCGAAATAAATTGTAAATTCTTTTTCTGACATTTTCTTTAATAGAATATTCATTTTACACTCCTATAATAAATAGATTCTAGAAAAGATATTGATAAACAGACCTGTCCGACGATTTTGAGCGAACATTCTAAGAACTATCTATACTTTACTACCTATACTTTTATTTAGGGAGGGTTACTCCACAATATGGCCCGATTGTTGAATACCGATTGTCATATTAACTATTTCTATTGAAAAACATATCTACACACTTATTATACTAACACCATGTTTTTACAATAAGAAATTTACTTTTTGAGTAGGTTATTTGAATTCTTCATAGTTATCAATATCGAAAGCAACATAACCTTTTTAAAACAGACCTTTTCTCTTTTTAAATATTTTAATACCTTTTAACTTTATTTTAAAGCCAAAGAAGGCGTATAAACTCGGACTTGAATGATAAACAGACATAATTAAAAGCGTAGCACTCCACCAATTGGATTGCTACGCTTTATTTACTTATTAATAGCCACGAAATAAACTCTTACCTAATGAAAGTGTTGTACTAGCTAGAGTCGTTACAACCAAAATTGGAGCTGTTGCGACGGTAAATGCACCCACAGTTATAGCAACTAATGTAGCACCCATTAAGGAAGTATCCGTTGCCGTAATTGCAGTGCTTGCAGTGCTTGCTGCTGTACTCCATCCCCAATACTGTAGAATCATTACCTACTACTAATGAGCCAACTTTTGTTGTTCCTAATGCTCCTGCAACTTTAGTAGATACCATTATCCCCGCTTTTGAATTTGTTGCAGCGCGTAAAGCAATGGACGCAGATGTATGCCACCGCCAATTGCTAAACTTTGCGCATCACCTACTAATGTACTCGTTGCGATTAGCTCGCCGGCCAACTCTAATTAACAATTTGTATAACTAATTAAATCATATTTTTTTGAAAGAATTCTGTAATTTCCTCGAATGGTATGATATCAGTCTTGTCATACAAATCTGTATGACTAGCATTCGGAATAACCGTCAGTTTTTTATTATTACCTGTTAATTTTTTAAATGAATCTTGACTAAAGTATAAAGAATGAGCTTTTTCACCATGTATCATGAGAACAGCATTGCGAATTTCATTACTATATTGTAAAAGTGGCATATTCATAAATGATAATGATGAGGTAATATTCCATCCATCATTTGAATTTAATGATCTTTTGTGATACCCGCGATCTGTTTTATAGTAATCGTGATAATCTTTTACAAAGTATGGTGCATCTTCTGGAAGTGGATCAACAACTCCTCCAGCCCTTGCGTAATCTCCATTTTTATAATCCACAATTCTTTGTGCATTTAAACTTTTTCGTGCTTCGTATCGTGCATTCTCATCCATAGAGTTAAAATATCCTTCTGCATTCACACGAGACATATCATACATTGTAGATGTGACTGTAGCTTTGATTCTTGTATCAATAGCTGCAGCATTTAAAGCCATTCCTCCCCACCCACAGATGCCAATAATGCCTATTTTGTCAGGATTAACATTCTCTTGAACTGACAAGAAGTCTACAGCGGCTTGAAAATCCTCTGTATTAATGTCTGGTGATGCAACATAACGTGGTGCTCCTCCACTTTCACCTGTATAAGAGGGATCAAAAGCGATAGTTAAAAATCCCTTTTCAGCCATCGTTTGAGCATATAAACCCGATGATTGTTCCTTAACTGCTCCAAATGGACCACAGACAGCGATTGCTGGAAGTTTTCCTTCAATATGTTTCGGTTCATATAAATCAGCTACTAATGTAATTCCATACCGATTATGGAAAGTTACTTTACGATGATTGACTTTTTCACTTTGTGAAAAAACTTTATCCCATTCTTGTGTAATATTTAAATCTTCTTTCATCTTTAAATCCTCTCCTTTTGGCTATTTGAATTGTGCTTGCACTATTATGCTAATCCCTAAACCTAACTTTAGGTCAAGTGTGATTTCAAGGAAGTTTTAGGAATGATGTTATGCAAATAATTTGACAAATTTTACGCTTATTTCTTAAAAACCGTCGCCTATTCTGATCGTTATGAATCAGATAGGCGACGGCTTCACTATTTTATTACATTTTAAGGAGTCTTGGGTTAGACATTTTCTCTTTAACAATTTTTTCGGTTCCATCCTCCACGGCTTGAGTATAGTATTCAACCTTGTAATCAATATAATTCAATGTGCTTTCTAATTCTTTGATTTGAGAGTGGAGTGCCTCTCTACGGGCCAAAAACATTTCTAGACGATCTTTCAATGTTTCATTTCCTTCTTGGCACCAATCAATAAAAGTTTTAATGTCTTTTATAGACATTCCTGATTTTTTCAGGCATTCAATTGTAATTAATCCTGAAATGGCTTCTTCGTCGAAGATTCGATTTCCACTTTCATTCTTTTCAAGATTAGGAATTAAACCCTCCTTATCGTAATATCTAAGAGTTGAGATATTTAAATTGAATTTCTTAGCTACTTCTCCTATTGTATACCGCATCCTCTACTCTCCTTATTCAATCTAAATCCAACCTAAATCTAAAGTTAGGTCTATGTCTATGATAGGATTTGTTTTTCTTTTAATTTAAATCAGTGATTTTAATGAGGTAATAACAAGATGAATGATCCACCAATGATTCCATGGGTAATATATTTTCCCAAAGGATTTCTAGTTACCTTTATAGGTTTCTGTCCAAAAGAATCCCTACTTGTTCTGCAACGACTTGCGTTGGCTCAGATAATCCTTTAGTAATCCATGACTCCACAACCTCTACAATAGCTGCTCCAAAGAATCTTAGAATTAAATCCTGACTTAATCCCTTATTTATCCCTTTCATTACATCTACATCACTTTTTAATTCATCTATGACAAATTCAAAGAAACGACTACGAAACAAACTAGCCCCTTTACTTGTTAACATGGTTGAAAAGAATGCGTAATTACGTTCAAAATATTCAAACCAAATCAGATTCCCCTCAACAAAACTCATTTCAGATGCCGATTCACATAGTTTCCTTAGTTCGTTGATATGTTCCTCAATGAGCTTATCAAGTAAATCGAATTTATCTATGTAATGGTCATAAATCGTTCTTCGCCCCACATTTGCCCTGTTAGAAATATCTTGCATTGTAATCTGATCAACACTTTTTTCAGACATCAGTTCAGTAAAAGCATTTTTTATTGCTACTTGAGATTTTTGTACTCTTCTATCTACCTTAGACATTGTAGTAATCACCAAACTCCCTTAAAACTATCGCACAATTTTCATCCATTTATGCAATAACGCACATATAGATAAAAATTGATTATTGCAGATATACCTTTTTTCACTTTATATTATATACAGATGTGCGATAACGCATCAATATGCAACTTGCTAACACATCAAATTTTACTAACCTTGGGATAATAGTAGCTTAATATATTAAGAATGTGTGTTAATTATGGACCGTATTGAGAAGAGCAAGGAAAAGTTTAAACAGCTATTTGGTGAAGGAGTAACTACTGTAGATGCTACTGAGCCTGATTTTCAGGATATTCTAAGCCATTTCATTTTTGGGGAGATTTTTTATCAAGGCAACCTTGACGATAAGATGCGTGAGTTGATTACACTTGTTATTCTTGTGACTAATCAAACCTTGCCTCAGTTAAAGGCTCATGTTCATGCATCGCTAAACATTGGGCTAACACCTGTTGAAATAAAAGAGGCTGTTTACCAGTGTGCTCCATACATCGGATTCCCAAAAACATTAAATGCACTCAATGAAGTGAATGAAGTTTTTAAAGAAAAGAAAAAATCGCTTTACCGATTGAAAGTCAAAACACTACTAATGAAGATAATCGTTTTGACAAAGGACTAGGAGTGCAGGTACAGATATTCGGTGATATCATGGCAAAAATGCGAGAGAATGCCCCACCCAATCAAAAGCATATACAGGATTATCTTTCTGCTTTTAGCTTTGGAGATTTCTATACCCGTGGTGGACTTGATTTAAAGACACGTGAATTGTTGACACTGTGTATCATAAGTGCGTTAGGTGGTGCTCAAAGTCAAGTGAAGGCACATGTTCAGGGAATCGTAAATGTAGGCAATGACAAAAAGCTACTAATCACCGCCCTCACCCACTGCCTACCATATATGGGCTTTCCGAGAACACTTAACGCATTAGCCTGCGTCAACGAAATTATTCCTGAAAATTAATAGAACAATGCAAAGGAGATGAAATCATGTTTAACGGAACTTACAAATTATCAAATGGTGTAGAAATTCTAAATTAGGACTTGGTACATGGCTCCTTGACGATGCACAGACAGAGCAGGCAGTGCGCGACTCGGTATCTATCGGATATCGTCATATTGATACCGCTCACGCTTATATGAATGAAGTTGGAGTAGGCGAAGGAATCCGTTCGTGTGGTGTCCCAAGAGAAGAACTATTCATCACGACAAAGGTTGCTGCAGAAGCAAAAAACTATGAAGCAGTTACACAGTCCATTAATGAGTCTTTAGCAAAGATGGGACTGGACTACGTTGACCTTCTGATTATCCACAGTCCACAGCCTTGGATGGAGTTCCGTGAAGAGTACCGTTACTTCGAGGAAAACAAAGAAGTATGGAAAGTAATGGAAGATGCTTATAAAACAGGCCAGGTAAAGGCAATAGGTCTTTCTAATTTCCTTCAGGATGATATAGAGAATATACTTGCCAGCTGCGAAATCAAGCCTATGGTAAATCAGGTCTTGGCACATGTGAGTAATACTCCGTTTGAACTTATAGATTTCTGCCAGAAGAATGACATCCTTGTAGAGGCATATTCGCCAATTGCACACGGTGCAGTTCTCGATAATACAGAGGTAAAGGTAATCGCTGATAAGTATGGAGTATCTGTTGCTCAGCTTTGCCTACGTTATGCTATCCAGCTTGGTCTTGTAGTAATTCCTAAAACAGCAAATCCGGATCACATGAGAAACAATGCAGAGCTTGATTTTACTATTAGCGATGAAGATATGGAAACTTTAAAGAATATGGAGCGCATCCAGGATTATGGTGAGCATAGCTTCTTCCCGGTATTTGGCGGAAAATTATAAAAACCAGGTTAATTGGAGGAATTATAATGGCAAAATATGAAGAAGTAAAAAATGGCGTTATCTTCCCAGTCGGCGAAAAAAATGATGCCTATGCACAATTTTTTGTGGGACAAAGTTATCTTCAAACATTAGTAGCTGACCCTAAAGTGAGTGTTGGTGTAGGGAATGTAACCTTTGAACCAGGATGCCGAAACAACTGGCATATCCATCGTGATGGATTTCAACTTTTATTAGTAACGGGTGGCGAAGGTTGGTATCAAGAAGAAGGAAAACCTGCTCAATTCTTAAAAGTTGGTGATGTGATTGTCACTCATGATGGCGTAAAACACTGGCATGGTGCTACAAAAGACAGCTGGTTTGAACACATTGCAATCACTGCAGGTACGCCGGAATGGTTAGAACCAGTTGATGATGAAACTTATAATAAATTATAAAACAAATGCATCGAATCAATAGATTCGATGCATTTGTTCTTTTTAGTAGGTTGACTCTTTAAAAAAACTTAGTTTAATAATTGTAACACACTTGTAAAAAGCAGATGCGTTACCAAAAAGTTAAACAATGAACTATTAATCTTTTATGGTTTATTGAATGTTTACTTATATAGAAGTTGTTTTGTAGAAGAACTCTTGTTGTTTCTTAATATAATAAATACCAAACTTAATACCAACGATAATATGCCCACTAATACGACGTATTTTGTCCCTAATTGTGAGATAAATATCCCCCCTGCTGCTGTGCCTATGGTTGTTCCTAAGTTAACGGAAGACAAAAATAATCCATTAGCAAAATCAGGAGCTTCAGGAGCTGCAGACGTAATCCAATATTGATTAATATTAGATCCTACACCAGCCAATATTCCCCAAACTAAGGTCATGATAGCCATAGGTGCTGTAAATTGTCCTGTGAAGAATAAAATGATGTAAACGGCACCCAGTGCAATAGGAAAAGATACTACAGTTTTAATGGCATTTTTCGTAAGTAACTTCCCTGCTATAATATTTCCAATAATATTTGCTCCTCCGAAAAGGACTAACATTAAACTAATTGATTTCCCAGAAATATTCGTAACGGTTTTGAGATACTCAGCAAGATAACTATAAACCCCGAATATAGCTGAATTTAGTAAAATGACAGCAACAATGGAAAGCCATGTAACCTGTTTTTTTAATACCGATAATTGAGCACCGTAAGAAAGTCTTTCTTTAACAGGAATTGAAGGGAAATATACTAATGTAGCAATAAAAACAATAGCATTGACTATAGCAAAAAATGCCATTGATATTTGGAACGAAACTGTACTAGCAAGGAAACTTGCGATTGGTACACCAAGTACCATCCCAGCAGATACACCAATAAATACTTTGGAAACAGCTTTTGGCGCTTCCTCCTTGCTAACTGAATTGGCTGCCATTGTAAAAGCTGCTGTAAAATAGATTGGCTGAAATATAGCCGGAACTACACGTGCAATTATGGCAACGGTGAAGTTAGATGTATATAGAGAGACAATGTTCCCTAGAACGAAAATACCAAGTACAAGTAACATTGCCTTCTTACGGTTTATCCCTGAAAATAATAACGGCATAGTTGGACCAGATATTGCAACAGTAAGGGCGAAAAGACTTACCAACAATCCCGCTTTTGCTACACTGACATGAAAGTGATCTGCAATATAAGGTAATATCCCTATAACACCCATTTCAGTATTTATGATGCCGAAAGCTCCTACGGTTAATATAAATATAAGTAACTTGTTTTGATTAGACATAAAAATTTTTTCCTTCTTTCAGAAAACTGTCATATTCTAGGTGCTTAAATTTGATAAATTATGAATCTGTTACTTTTTGTAAATCCTCGCTTTTTTGAACAGCTCGTTGTCCCTGGCTCTGAATAAATTTCAAAGTATAATGTGTTCCAGCGATATAGATTCCCATGATAGATAGGTGATTAATTAAAAAGCTTATAGTTGAATTATCATTGAACAAACCAAATGGACTGTAAACAAATAGTTTATAACCCATATCTTCCTCGAAGGATGAATGCACCCCGTAAGCAACAATGACTACTGCTAAAAAACGCAACGTAATCGTACGAATACGGCTGGTACTAGTAATACCTGTCATCCTCCGTACTGAATTGATAATCATTACCCACGAAAATCCTATATGTACTGCCATGATGATAAATCCCCAATAAGCAGTCTGAACATGTATTTGTCTTAGCACCATGTCGTTATTAATAGGAATAAAAGGAAATAAATCAGTAGAAATCAATACAGCACTCATCATCATCACAAACATCGTTACAAGAAATAGTAGGTTGATTCCGATTTGTAGAATGCGCCGCACATTATGTTTTCCCTTTAAAATAGCTTTATACCAACGTCGATTTAACAAGTTATGGACAATAAATAATACTAGCACCACAACTCCTACTACTTCATGAATCATATTACCGGTTATATAGTAGGCCATTGCTATTAACATGAGAACTGTCATAACAAGGTCATTGACAAGCTTAAATATCATTTTCCGATTCAACCTATTTTCCCCTTTCTATTTCTTTTTCATTTTTAATTGAATTAGTTACTATAGTGGCCATGGAAAAATCTTTTAATGGCGAAATCTATTAGCTTTCAAATTGCTTTAAATATATCCTCAAAAGTACGTCCTGAATGATTTTCGCTTTATGCTCACCATCTACTTCATTAATTTCTTCTTTAATTAAGTCTTTAGAATCATTCATTGAAGATACCTCACTTACCTTCCAGTGTTCTGTAAGAATAACGTTTTCTGTACTACTCTTCTTTGATTTTGAAATCTCATCCAAATCAAACTCTTTCATTTGATCTAACGAATTCATAAATTGATCCTCTTCCTGATTTCCGTGGCAGGTATAGCATCGTCCAATCGCTTGTCCACCAATACCATCTGCCATCACTTCTTTGTCAGGAGTAAATGCCTGGAACTCCCATTCTCCAGTACGCTCATCGGGCGAATACTGGGAACCCCAGCCGGAACGATTCTCCATTACTAAGTAATGCTCAAGCTCGCCATCACGAAATCCTTCGAGAGTAATCACGGTGCCGCTCGGAAGATCCTCTCCCTTCTGCACTGCTTCAATTGCTTCCCTACTATTTACATAGATGTTTTCATGAATTGCTCCTCGATCGTAAGTGGCAAATATGATTCCCTTTTCCAAGTCTTCAGGGAATTTAACAAGATGCGAACCAGAGCCAATTTCAGCGTATTCACCTGACTTTGCCCCAGAGGAATCCTCTTCTTGTTGAGAGTTAGTTGAATTCTCTACTTGTTGAGAGTTGTCTTTTGTACCAGTATCATTGTTGTTGCAAGCAGTAAGGATGGGGGCAAGCAACAATATAGTTAGCTGAATCAATCTTTTTTTCATATTGTTTTCCTCCTCCTAATATCTTTGTATTGTTTCGATTTACTCGTATCTGCCCTTTTTCTGGCTTCTAAACTCTAGTTTTATTTATAGATTTCATTACATTTAATAGAAATAAGCTTATTATGCAATATATCAATTTCCGGGGATGACAATCCTAAATGCATGCCTGCCTCAATCATTCGTTTCCGTTTTACTTCCAAATCAGCTCGCAAAGTTTTCATATCTTTTAAATTTATTACATACCAAGTCTCAGGCAAAATAATCTGACAGTTTCTACACAAGTTTTCTTTACACTTTTCCCCAACTGTTTCATCTTTGGCAATGACAGTTCATCCCTTTCAATTAATCTAACTCTGAAAGTGAAATTCTGTATAGCTTATCATCATTCTCCTGAGGAGTACCGCGCCCGTCTGTATTGTTGCTAATGAAATAGAGAGTATCATCTTCAATTCTTACATCTCGAATTCTGCCAAGTCCGGTTATCACTTCTCGGTATTCGCGTCTCTCAAGGTCAAATTCCAATACTGCGGATCCTCTTAAAGCAGCAACATATAACTTTTCCTTATAATAGTCCATTCCGGAAGGTGCCCAAGTTTCTTCATCACCAGAAGTAAACAGTGGTGAAACCAAACCTTCTTGTTCTTCATGACCTTCGATAATTGGCCAACCGTAATTTAGACCTACTTCTATTCTATTGATTTCATCATTTGCATTGTTGCCGTGTTCTCCAGCATATAGAGTTCCATCAGATGACCAGGTAATTCCTTGAGGATTTCGGTGCCCATAACTAAAGATGTAGGAATTGGGAATTGGATTGTCATTTGGAATCGAACCATCAAGATTCATTCTTAAAATTTTCCCGCCTAATGTATTGTGTTCTTGTGCTATAAACGATTCAGATGCATCCCCGGCTGTAGCATAAAGTTTTTCATCAGGTCCAATTTTAAGTCTTCCTCCGTGATGATAGTTACCACTTGGAATTTTATCGAGCAGTAAACTTTCTTCTCTCCAAACGTTATCCACCAAACGAAGTGTGATAATCCGATTGAATTGTCCAGAGTTGTCCTCATACGTATAATATGCATAAGCTTGACGCGATTCTAAAAAGTCTGGAGCAAGTACAAATCCTAATAACCCTGCTTCTGAAGCTGTGGATATCTCTTTTTCAAATTCCACACTTTGTCTCTCCATTTTTTCATTTTCTACTTTTACAATAGAGCCTCTTCTTTCAGTCAAATAGAAAGTATTTTCTAGCTTTGTGATGGACCAAGGTGCTTCAAGGTTTCCTGCTAGTACTTCATATCTTAGATTATTTGGCTCAACTTCAAGAATTTCCTTTTCTTCATTTTCTGTAGTTTGTTGTTCATTCTCAGAACACCCTACAATTAAAGGGATCGCCATGAATACTAGAGCTAATAATTTTATCAACTTTTCTCACCTCTATATTTCGAATTCATTTCAGAATGAATCAACACGAATGCAGTTTTTACTGAAATGCATTGAAGACTGTAGTAGCACCACATTTATTCAATTTTTTCAATTAATACTGTAAATTCACCATTAAGATTTTCAAGCTTTTCTAAACCAGATTCAATTTTCCCTAGTTTAATAAGTCCATTTGAGTATCCAAAATCCTTATAATATAAAGCTAAATTTCCCCATGGGGCAAAGTAAGCTAAATCTCCTACTGCAGGGTCCATTCCGGATGGCGCCTCTTCCGCAGATAATTTATTTGGAGGATAACTAATTTTTTCCGTCCCTGCATAATCTTCAAATGTTAAGGTAAGTGGAAGCATTGATATAAAACTCTTACTGGTAGGATTATCATCCATGTTGACAATGACTTCTTCGTTGTTAAAAGTTAATCTTAATCTAGTTTCTTCCATAGCATCTGAACCTTCATTTTCAAGCGAAGAATCTTGTCTATCCTCATTGTTTGATACATCATCTAAGGATTGTTGTTCTCTATTTTGTGTAGTCAAGCTTTCTTCTCTATCTGTACTTTCCTGATTGGGGCTGTTATTGCACGCTGTTAAAAACAATAATGATGTTATGATCGATAACAATCTTTTTTGGACGGTTTTAATCATTTGAATTCCCCTTGTATTTATTAATAAGTTGAATGCATATTAGCATGAATGATAAAAAACACTTCAAGACAACAACATATCAAATTGAAAGATATAGATTTAATTGCCATTGATTGGTAAGTTAATTTTGAAATGACTACTCGAGTATCTTGCCCCCAATCTACTAGGGAGGTTTTAAACTAAAAAAGTGTGAATCCCGAAATATATACGGGATTCCCACAGCGGTTTAACTTTGACTACGATTGACACAAAAGGCTCACTATCTACAACAAAAATCTTATGTTTTCTTTAGAGATTTTCTTGGAAGAAAGACTCCAGTTTGTCAAATGGAATTAACTCCATATTATCGTATAAATCAACATGTCCCGCATCTGGTACAATATAGAGTTCTTTTTCTTCTCCAGCTAGCTCATAAGCGTCTTCACTGTAGTATCTGGAGTGGGCATTCTCACCTGCAATGAATAGCATTGGGCGCGGACTAATTGTCTCAATCTGCTCAAATGGGAAGAAGTTCATTAATGCCCCTCTGCTAGTAAGGCTCATTGGCATAGAGCGAGGGTGTTGTCCCCTAGGTGTACCGTAGTATTCAGCAAACTCAGCAGCTGCTGCTACTTGTGAAGGTTTAAGTTCGACAGCAGAGCCTACTAAGTCTTGTATTGGCTCTCCTCCTTCAGCCTCAATCCAGCGCTGTTCAGCAGCTTCTTCTAAAGCTGCCCTCCACTCTTCCTCAGTCATCACCTCATCCGCTACAGGTGCTAACCCCAAACCTTCACGATTGGCACGACCCATGTCATATAGACTCACTGTCGCCACTGCTTTCAATCGAGGGTCAGCCTGTGCAGCGTTGATTGTAAATCCTCCACTACCACAAATGCCGATCACGCCAATACGATTACGATCTACTAAATCATGTGTTCCTAAAAAGTCAACTGCCGCACTGAAATCCTCCACAAATGCTTCTGGTGAAGCGATATTACGTGGTTCCCCACCGCTTTCTCCATTGTAGGAAGCATCAAAGGCTATGGTCACAAAGCCTCGTTCTGCCATCTCCTGAGCATATAAGCCAGATGTCTGTTCCTTCACACCTCCGAACGGATGTCCGACAATAATTGCAGGTAATTCAGTTGAAGAATCTACATCATTAGGGATATACATATCCGCAACCAATTCAATTCCAAGTCTGTTAGCGAATGATACTTTTTCGTGAGTCACTTCGTCGCTCTGAGGGAATGTCTTGTCCCATTCAGTGGCATCAACTGTATTTGCTTGCACGATGTTTTCTCCACTTTTTTCTTGAGTGTCTTCATTTTTAGCTGAATTGTCCTCTTGGCCAGAAGCTAGTATAATCGTGCTAATTAAAATCAAGACCAGAGCAGCTGTCCCAAACGTTGCTAATAATTTTTTGTTCATTATAGACCTCCTATTATTTGTTTGATTTGGATGTTCTAATTGAGTGAAATTGTGTCAAAAGTGATAAATTATAAGCTTCTTTGTAAATTGATATGATTTGGTACTTATGGTCAGTTCTTTTTACAAAACCAAATTGTTATTGCACCAACTCGGTTAAAATCTCTTGCAATAACAATTTCTTAATCCTAAAAATTTTATATATCATCACTCCTTTATTTTTCTTTTCTTCTCAATAACATCATAAAATGATAAAATTCCAATATCAAATACCTATATCAAATACTTTAGTATACTCAAAAAGCATAGGAGGTTAATTATGGAGATTCGATTATTACGTTACTTTATTGCTGTAGCGAACCACCAAAGTATTTCAGCAGCAGCAAAATATTTACATCTATCACAACCGACATTATCAAGGCAGTTAAGTGACTTAGAGTCAGAATTAGGAACGCCCTTATTTATCAGAGGAAACAGAAAAATCACTTTAACTACAGAAGGTTTGTTTTTATTAACTAAAGCGAAAGAAATTGTGAGATTAGTTGATAAGACAGAAGCAAACTTTAATCAACCAACAGAAATTATTAGTGGAGAAATATACATTGGTGGTGGAGAAACGGAGGCAATACGCTTTATTGCCGAGGCACTAAAAGACTTAATACAAAAACATCCAGACGTTCAATTTCACTTATACAGCGGTAATGCAGATGATATTGCTGATAAATTAGACAGTGGTTTATTAGACTTTGGCATTGTCATTGAACCTACTGATAAGCAAAAATATGATTTCTTGCAGTTGCCTGCTACAGATACTTGGGGTGTCCTGATGAGAAAAGATAGCCCCTTAGCTAAGAAAGAATTTATTCAACCAACGGATTTAATCGATAAGCCTTTATTAATTTCACGTCAAACAACGGTGGATAACGAAATGACAGGATGGTTTGGGCAAGATGTTAAAAGTTTAAATATAGCTGGAACATACAACTTACTTTATAATGCTGCAATTATGGTTGAAGAAGATCTTGGATATGCTTTATGCTTAGATAAGCTGATAAATACGTCAGGAAACAGTAACCTTTGTTTTAAACCCTTAAATCCACGATTAAAAGCAAATTTAAATATTATTTGGAAAAAACACCAAGTTTTCTCACATGCGGCGATAAAATTTTTAGAACAAATTCGAGATAACATTGAAAAATGCAACCGAACTGAATAAATTTTTAATAGCTTTAACATTATGATAGGTTATCTTAGTTAGATAAAAAAACAGACAGGATAAATTTTCCTGTCTGTTTTAGTTTATTCAATGAAGAGTTTGTATAATAGTAAGTCTAGCTTTGATTAAACAATCTGAAAATATAATAAAATATTTCTAACTAAGGTTCCACAATGGAGTGGGGAAAAGTTCTCATATTAATCCATATCTTTCGAAAAAAGCAATACATTACAATCTCAATCTGAATTTTAACATTTATTGAGTCATATTCAATAATCTGGCCCTTAACTGAAAAAGACCCTTTCCTTATTCAAGGAAAGCGCCCGATTGTGGAATAAATGAATTTGTCCTCACATCATCCTTCTATTACTTTAATTCTATAAGGAATATCACCCTTCGGTAATTCAGAATTCTTGGAGTATAATAAGTCTTCTAACTCCTTTTGAAAATTTTCGTTAGATAGTTCACTGTTTTCAGAAATGATTACTGTTATTAATGGGTCAATTGTATTTTTTTGAATAGCGACACCTTGGTAATGTTTCTCCAGTTCATACTGCTTTTATAAATCCTATTCAATCATCCCTCTAACATGGCATCCATTGAATGCGTATGCTTGATTTCATTAATGGATAGGTATAATTCGTAATTTCCGAATTTTAAAATTTCGTCTAACAATTCATTCAAAGATTCTTGCACGTTTACCTTTACTTTTAAATGATAACAGCCACCTCCTGAAATACGGTGTGCTTCAACGATTTCTTTTTTATCACTAATAAACTGCTTAAAGCCCTCATGGTTCGTCGATTTCATAAAAATAATAATAAATGCGGTATATGTAAGGCCAATTTTCAATTCATCGACCATTACAGAATAAGCCTTAATTGTCCCATTATCCTCTAACTTTTTAATTCGATTTCCTACTGCTTGGCCTGACATATGAATCATTTCCCCAAGATCCTTCCACTGCATCCGTGCGTTTTTTGCAAGCAATTGAAGGATTTGAACATCAATCGTATCTAATTTCATAGAAACTCCTTTCATCGTGAAATAAACTGTTCTTAAACTCTTTCACGAACTTATCGAGATTTTTTTATTTTTTAGTATCATTAATAGTACAGTTATAGTTTACTATAACAATCTTAGTATGAGGTGATTTGATGAATACAGCATTAATTATCATTGATATTCAAAACGATTATTTTCCGAATGGGAAAATGGAGTTAAATAATCCTGAACAAGCTGCAACAAATGCTGCAAAAGCTTTAGCTTGGTTTAGACAACATAACAAAGACAATATTTTTCATGTGCAACATTTAGCAAACGACCCTTCTGTCGGATTTTTCTTACCAGATACAGATGGTGCTGAAATTTACGCTAGCGTAGCACCTTTAGGAACTGAAGATGTGACGGTTAAATATGCACCGAACAGCTTCTTAAATACAGATTTAGAAAAAAAGCTGAAAGAAAAAAACATTACAAAATTAGTAGTCGTTGGTATGATGACACATATGTGTGTAGATAGTACGGTTCGTGCTGCTGCTGATTTAGGCTTTGAAGTGACTGTTTTAGAAAATGCATGTACAACACTTGCTTTAAGCTATAACGGTGTCCAGCTAACTGCTGAACAAGTTCACTATTCATATATGGCGGGCATTCATGGTGTATTTGCACAAGTGATATCAACTGAAGATTTTTTAAGTCAAAACTAAACATTTAGCGCAAAAAGACTGGAATCATAATTCCAGTCTTTTTGTGTTGTTACGTACATAGATATTTCATCAGGCAATCGATTTTAATGCATTATTTTTTGCTTAATTGAACGAGTTGCGCGAGTACATCCGCTAGGTCTGCATCCACACCAATTGATTTTGATTCAATCGCTTCAGGAATATACACTTGTCCTTTGTTCAATGTAATATACGTTGCATTTTGCTCTAAATAGGTCAATTCCATAAATGGGGCTTTAATGAGTTGATTTCTCGCACCTACCCCTAATTCCAGTAGCACCAATTTTTTGCCACTCGCCTGCTGAATAAAATCTTGATACGCTTGAAAGCTAGCTTGCCATGCCTGACCTTTTAAAAAGTTCAAATCAACTTCGACATGCACTTGCATCTCTCCACCGCATTTAGGACATTTCGGCATCATTTCAGTTCTCACACGTCCGGTTTCCTTTTGTTCAAACATGGCCTGTAATACTTCTTCACCTGCGTAAATGTGGTCATGACAGGCTTGTTTACATTGAAGTTGATTGCTATTACCTTCGATTTCAAATAGACGTTCGTTTACGAAGCCAGCCTTGACTAAGTGCCCATCGGTATTGGATGTCACGATAAAATAATTTTTATTCTTCAGCAACTCATATAGATTATTCATGACATGACCTACTTGCTTCTCTCTTGAAAAGTACGCATAGATACTACTCGTAAATGCCCATCTTTCTTCAATCGTAGGAAATGGGAAAAAGGCACCTTGGACAATGCTACGGATTCCATATTTTTCACGAAATTCACTAAAGTAGGTTAAAAAAGCATCGTCCTCCGCAAAGATATGGTACCCCTCTGAAATCGAAAGCCCATTACTCGCTCCAATTAAAATAGCATCTGCCTTATTGATTTGTTGAATTATTTCTTCATATGTTTCTTTCATAAATAACCTCGCGATCAAATATCTCAGTAAGCCAATTTTGTCTACTTGTTATTGTTTTCTCTTTTCGCCTTCTCCTCAACAACATCATGGAAAAATTGCGCAATATCCTCTTGAATAGCTAACCCTTTTCCTTCTAATTCTCTTGGCAAAATCGCATCTTTCGGGTTCACAGTAATATAATAAGCATCTGGGAGACTATACGTCATATTCCAAAACGGCTCTTTAATAAACATGGGTGTCATTTGTCCAACACCTAATTCCAGAAATAGAATTTTTTTGAATCTATTATTCGTCAGGTACTTATTATATTTCATCAGTTCTTGCATATACGCCTTACCTTCTAAAAATACAAAAGAGCGTACCCACGGCTCCATGTCTCCGCCACAGCTCGGACATTGTGGAACTAACTCAGTAGGAATAGCTGTTCCCTCGATATGATTGTACATTTCATTAATCATATCTTCATTATAGTAAACTTCATCGTGACAACGTTTTGCACATTGGAAATAGCGTAAATCACCTTGGATTGAGGCTACTTGTTTTTCAGGAAACACTTTCGTAAATTGTGTATCTTGGTTCGTTGTCACCACGAAAAAATCTTTGCCTTTTAGTATTTTTTCGAGATCTACATAAGGTCCACCTGGTGCTAAATCATAAATCGACTTAATTTGTGTTGCTAAATACGCCAAACGTTCTTCTTTTGTCGGGAATGGATAATAAAAGCCATCAAAAATATTGGTAATGCCGTACTTTTCTGCAAAATTACCAAAGTATTTTAAAAAGAATGGACCTGTTTGATAGAAGCTGTAGCCTGCTGCTTCTGACATACCAGCAGCGCCACCTACAACAATGACCTCAGCCTCTTCTATTTTCGTTAAAAATTCATGTATATTGTCTTGATATTGTTGATTTAACATCTAATCCCTCCACTTAAAAGGCTCTTTATACAAATAAATCTCCCTAGTTATTTTCCTAAAAAATTGTTGTAATTCATTCGCCTTTACTTATATGTCCATGTAGTATATATTTACATGCATTAATAAACAAGTATGCACTTTTTTGACGCATACTATCTTGGAGGATAGTGTAAATATGATATTAAATAATAAGCTACATGAACAAGACGAGAATACAGCTGATATTCAGGAGCCCTATTTTGGATATACACTTTCGATCATCAATGGTAAATGGAAGTTACTGATTATTTATTACTTATCTACAAATGGCACTGTACGCTATAACGAATTACAACGAATGATTGGGAAAATTACGTATAAAACGCTGAGTACTACGTTAAAAGAAATGCAGGCGGACGGGTTAGTATACCGTAAAGAGTACCCGCAAATCCCACCAAAAGTCGAATATAGCTTAACTGAGAAAGGAAAAACACTCTGGCCTATTCTTCAGGAGATGTGTCAATGGGGGGAACAAAATCATGATTAAAGAAGGCAGTAGAAAAAGTGGATTTTTTGACTAACTTAAAATTTATACTCAGACGAAACAAATGATGCTTTAACTTCACTACTTAAACATCATTTCAAATCGTCTGAGTATTTTAATCAGGTGCTAAATTAAATATATAAAACTAACAGAAACTCATTGATGACCAACCTCTAATAATATTCTTAAGATAGAAGCTCCGCTCTCAATTAGCTGAATATTACAATAATAGTGAAGTGAATTAGAAATTTAATGGTACTATAAGGAAAAAGATGATAGAAAACGACAAGATAGCGTCGAATTTTCTAATTCACTTGGGGGGATAATATGATTCAAGGATCTTGGAAGGCATTGGTATGGATTGGCTTATCGCAATTATGTGCTTTAAGCTTATGGTATAGTGCTTCAGTGATTGCGCCCGAACTCATTGAAGTCTGGAATCTTAGCTCTAATTTAGAATCTTGGCTTTCCGCTTCTGTTCCAATTGGATTTGTAATTGGCGCACTGTTTAGTTCATACTTTGGGCTTGCTGACCGCTTTAATCCCCGAAAGATTTTTGCAATTTCAGCATTAATCGGTGCGCTGGTAAATGCCTTACTAATCGTAGTCAATTCTGGTTTTCTCGGTATTCTACTCAGAATTTTAACAGGCATAATCATTGCTGGTATCTATCCAATCGCTGTTAAAATCTTATCAGAATGGTTTCCTAGAAAACGTGGGCTAGCAATAGGTATCTTAATCGCAGCGTTAACATTGGGATCATCACTCCCCCATTTTATTGTGATGTTTTTTTCTTCAGTAAGCTGGAAATTCGTGATTATTTGTAGTTCAGCTTTAGCTTTAGTAGCTGCTGCCATTGTCTCATTCATTTTAGAAGATTCACCAGTAAAATCAAAAAAGCGCCCCTTCTCTTTAAAAGTAATCAAAAAAGTAGTAATGAATAAACCTGTAATGCTTGCGAACTACGGTTACTTCGGCCATATGTGGGAATTATATGCGATGTGGACTTGGCTTCCCTCGTTTTTGGCTGCTAGTTTTTTAGCCTACTCACCAGAAACACCTCATTGGTTCATTGCATTATCTTCTTTTCTTTCAATAGGAATTGCAGGAGCAATTGGTTGTGTGGTCGGCGGGCTCATCTCAGATAAAATCGGAAGAGCCAATTTAACGATTATCTCAATGGTCATCAGTGCTATCTGTTCAATCATAATTGGTTTTACATATGGTCAGTTTATTTGGCTAACTTTAATAATAGCGATTATTTGGGGCTTCTCCATCATATCTGATTCCGCCCAGTTTTCTGCTGCCGTCTCAGAAATAGCTGAAGAGGAGTATGTGGGTACAGCCCTTACTTTTCAAATGTGTATTGGATTCCTGTTTACGATATTTTCAATAAATCTAATCCCTATTGTTCAAAGAATGATAGGATGGGAATGGGCTTTTGCAATACTAGCAATTGGGCCTATTCTCGGCATTATAACAATGGTCAAATATAGATATTATGAATTCAATAACGAGAAATTGTAGAAAATTTAAAGCATGAAAAAGACTTTAATGCCCACTTTAAATTTGAAACCTAGAAAAGCCAGCAATGTTGAAAATCAACGTTTCCGGCTTTTCTAGTGGCACATTCTTTATGCACTTATGCTATAAATTAGTACTCGGAATGATTTAGTCAACTTCAGCTGAATACAGTACCATTATAGTACTTATACTACTATCCTGTATATTCTTGTCACTGCGAATCCACATATTTTTGACTGCCCCTATCTAGAAGCGTTATCTCAATCGGGTGCATCGTGGTACCACCTCAGTTTGTTGACATGTTACCATATCAACCTTATCAGGTACGGCAATTAAAAATAATTGATTATACCCTATCTCTATAACGGGAGAGTCCGTCGCAGCATCACTAAGATAGCTATCTTAGATCCGTGCGAAGCTCCGAGCCTTTTTTCATTAAAATCATTATTACTCCATTCCACCACCAGGAGCTCTCTAAAAATAATTAATTAAAACTACTCTTCTCTTCATAGCCTACTATATTTATACGGTACACAGAATAATAGTTTAGGAAATTTATTTCGTCAAAAAAATTAAACTATAATAGCTAATACTCCATTAACTAGTTGGGTAGAACTTCTTGAATCTGAAGTATTAAAGGATTTTAAATTTATATTAACTGAATGGCGTTATGAAGCTGAATCATCCCTCTCAGCTAATGAAAAAGCAATTTTATCTAGCTTATCTACATAGTGATAATCTGTATGATTCCAAACACATCTGTTTTTTCTACAGTATATCCATCCATATTTTGATCGCAGTTCCTAAAATTAAAACCGATAAAGTCCCTTGCAAGATTTTTGTAGTCATTTTTTTACTGATTTTAGCACCAATAGGAGCTGCAATCAGACCGGCAATGATTACAATAACCGCAGTTACATATTCTACTTGCCCTGTTGAGATTTTACCTATCGAACCCGCAATGGATGATATAAACGTAATCGCTAAGCTGGATGCTATCGTCATTCGTGTAGGAATCCGTAATACTAATAACATAATTGGAATTAGTAAGAATCCACCACCAGCACCTACAATACCAGAACCAATTCCGACAATAAATGCGAGAATTCCGGCAAGATGTTTATTGTAGGTGACTTCTTCTAAAGGTATATCATCAATCTTCTTTTTTGGAATGAACATCATAACAGCTGCTAATAATGCTAATATTCCGTAGACAATGTTTATTTGAGCTTCCGTAAAATATTGTGATCCAAAACTACCGATAAATGTCCCCATTAGCACCGTTGTCCCCATAACAGTAATTAACGATTTATTTAAATAACTACCCTTTCGAAAGCCGATGACACCTGCAATCGATACAAATAATACATCAAGTGCACTTATACCGGAAACTTCATGTGCTGTTAAAGCCTGAAAGCCGAACACCGGTGGAATAATTAAAAGCATCGGGTATTTAACAATTGCACCCCCAATGCCGAGCATCCCTGAAAGAAATGAGCTAATAAACCCTATAACGAAAAGGAGAATCACATAATTTATATCCATGTTGTCCCCTCTTTCTTATGACTAGCAATCGCTTTAGTCTTTTGTTAATAATAAAAGTGAGTGGCATAACAACTAACTTTTATTTTTTACGCTTTTTTTATATAGAATGTTAATACATCTGCCTCTTCTTTATGTTCTAAAAGGGTATGGCCAACTGCAGCTGACCATGCAGTCAAGTCAGCTAGCGCCCCTTTATCTGTTGCTTGCACTTCTAATACTTGACCTGATTCCAGTGTATCCATTGCCTTTTTTGTTCGTACAATTGGCATAGGACACGCTAATCCTTTTGCGTCTAAAAATTTGATTTACTTGCATTTAATCAGTCTCCTTTAGATTCAAAAATGTAGTGGCAAGGAAAGAATACTCTTAATTGCTTGCCGAAATTTTAACTTAACGATCACACAAGTCTATTCCGTACATTAACGTACTGCACAGCGGTTTGGACCAATTTCCATTTCTGTTTGTTCGTCATTCTCTGGCGTGATTTTACCCATGTTTACTTGACGAATTTGTTCATACGCATTTGGTTGTAGTGGTAAATTATCTGTTACTGTGTGACGGAATTCTTCTTCACTTTCAATATTTAAACCATGGTTATCTACAAATAAATCACCTAGACGTTTTGCAACTGTACCATCTTCATTTAACTCATCGATAATCATAAAGTGAGCTGGCAACACAATTAGGTCTTCTGCTAATTCACGATAACGATGATACAATGTCTCGCGAAGATCTCCTACCCAGTCCTCTGCAAGACCTGCTAAATCAGGTCGACCAATTGAATCGATAAATAAAATATCACCTGTTAATAAATACGTACTATCCACGATAAATGAGGTTGAACCAATTGTGTGACCCGGTGAGTAAAGTGCGCCTACTTCAATTTGGGATGCACCAATTTCCACAGTTAAACCATCTTCTAGAGGTGTGTAATTAAATACGAGTTCTTCTGCATCTTTTGGCGGTAAGTAATATGTTGCCCCTGTTGCTTCTGCAATATGGCGACCACCTGAGATGTGATCAGCATGTAAGTGTGTATCAAATACGTACTTGATATCAACATTTTTCTCTTTTGCGAAGTTTGTGAATACATCAGTGAAGCGAACCGCATCTATAATTGCCGCTTCCCCTTCCGAAATGACCATATATGAAAGACAACCTTTGCCCAGACGAACGAATTGATAAAGTTCCCCACCTCCCGTTAATTCACCAACTTTAATCGGTTCAAGGTAAGAACTCCAAGACTTCATACCACCTTCAAGATAGAACACATCGTGTCCAGCCTCCGAAACCATTTCAGCCACCATAAGAGACGATCCTTCTTTTGCACATACTACTAATACATCTTTATCCGTTGGAAGTTTCGGTAAAATTTCATCTACTCCATCTAATAAATCGAAATAAGGAATATTTAGATATTCAAAGCTATGACCTTCAATTTTCCAGTCTTGAAAAGCATCTTTGTTGCGTACATCTAAAATAAATAACTCTGTATTTTCAATAACTTTACGAGCGACTTCTGCTGCTGTCATTTTAATAACTGCCATATCAAATTACCCCCATAGGTATTATTTTAGGGTTTTTTAAGTGGATGGGCTTTCCCTTCCACTAGTTTCCCCTAATTAGGCGTTTTATAATTTAACTACTTTGGTATTAGAATGTTAAGGTTGGTGCTGCATCTTTTGCAAATTCAAGAAATGTAACAGCTCCACCAACTTCAATACCATCAATAAAGTCTTCTTTTGTTAATGCCATTACATCCATTGTCATTTGACAGCCAATGAATTTCACACCCATTTCTTGAGCCATTTCAATTAATTGTGGAATGCTCGGTATGTTTGCTTTTGCAAATCCTTCCGCGAAGTGTTCACGACCTTCCGGCATAGGCAACTGATGCACTGCCTGTTTGTGGATTAAATTCAATCCTTCAAATGTGAAGAAAATCGCTACCTCTTTTTCTGTTGCTGCTGCTGCCGTTGCGATATTGAATACTTTATATGCATCAAAAAGACCACCGTTACTTGCGATAATTGCTACTTTGTTAGTCATAATAAAATTCCTCCAGTTAATTTAGATTTTTTATATTTTTTTTGATAGATCGCCGTTCCAAGAACTCATTCCTGGTAGCACGTTTACTACTTTCGCGAATCCTTTTTCAGCTAATTTTTGTGCAGCTAAATCACTGCGTGTTCCTGTACGACAAATCACCAAAATTTCTTGGTCTTTATCCAGCTCATTTAAGCGATCTTCTAATTCACCCAATGGAATTGATTTAGAACCTTCGATATGACCAAATGCATATTCAGCCTCTTCACGAACATCTAGAATCATACCACCGTTTGATGCACGATCTATAATCTCTTCATTTGAAATTGTTTGTTCAAATGTTTTTACTTCTATTTCTTCGTTACTACTTTTACGTATATAGTGAAGTAACACATCATTTTCATCTACTGTTCCTATATACTGATGGCCAACACTTTCAGACCATGCTTTTAAATCCGCCAAAGAGCCTTTATCTGTTGCTTGCACTTCTAATATTTGACCATCCGCTAGATTGCTCATTGCTTTTTTTGTTTTCACAATTGGCATTGGACAAGCCAAGCCTTTTGCGTCTAATTGTACATCTGCTTTAATCGCCATATTTCACAACTCCTCCATACCTATAGGGGTATTATTTTATTCAAAAAATTATTGAAGACATTTTTCATTCCACTTTACCTTTCCAAGAAAGCATTCCACCATCCATATTTGTTACGTCAAAACCGTGGCTTTGTAAGTATTGTGTTGCTTGGCCACTCCGTCCACCAGAACGGCAAACCATAATATAAGCTTTACTTTTATCAAGTTCATGCGTACGGAATTCAAGTAATCCCAGTGGAATATGAGTAATGCCAGGAATATGCCCTGCATTCACTTCATCCACTTCACGCACATCAATTAGATTTAGCTTCTCGCCATTTTCTATAAGTTGTTGAACTTCTATTGCACTAATTTCTTTCATTGATTAAATCCTCCTTTATTTTCTTTTAACCTCTCCAAGAACTCATACCCCCACGGACATTCGTAACTTTTTCATAACCTAACTTTTTTAATTTTTTACATGCTTGTGCGCTTCGCATCCCACTCTGACAAATCACCACTATTTCTTTGTCTTTTGGGAGCTTCGATAAATCAGAACCTAAAGGAATATTTTTAAACTGATGTATGTTTCTGCCTTTATATTCAGCAGGAGTACGAACATCCACAAATACTTTATCCTTATCATTCAACATACTCTTTAGAGTATCAGTTGAAATTGTTTTTGTACCTTTCGTTGGTATCATTCGCCAAGCAATAAATAGAATCGCAACTATTAAGATTATCCAGGCTTCCATTTAGTCTCTCCTTTATACCTACAGGGGTATTTTATGATTTAAAAATTAAAAGTCGATTAAAAAAATTAACGACTTTTTACAAATAGATTTACAGCTTCTTGTACCGATACATTTAATGCTTCCTCATCACCGTTAGCATTTTGGATACATTCAATTAAGTTTTGACTAACTATTAAACCAATTGAACGATCCACTCCTGAACGGACAGCTGAAAGTTGAGTGATTACATCCTTACAGTCTTTTCCTTCATCCATCATTTTTAAGATGCCTCGAAGTTGACCCTCCATACGTTTCACTCGATTTCTTACTTTATCGTCATATGAATTCATGTAAGTTGCCTCCTTATCAGATTTACTCATTGCTGATATACATATCATATACCCCCTACGGTATAATGTCAACGAATTTAATATATTAATTTTAATACACCTAATATCTTTAGATAATTTATTATTACTAACTGTCGCTTGGACCATACAATTATTTACGTATGAGAAACAAAAGAAGTGTTAAAGTTTATTATTCAAAAGCTCATTAGGATGTATTGAAATCACCAACAGTATTCAGCAAAATTTGTGTGACAAGGTATCCTCATAGAATAAGTGTTCTAAGTAAAAAAAGAGAAACACAAAGTTTTATGTTTATCCAATAAAAAGCCGAATTTATAGTTTGACTATCTATAAATATGTGTTTACTTTCCTCAACAATCTGGCCCTTTTGCTGAAGAAGGCACAATTCCTTTTCAAGAATTGCGCCCGATTGTTGAATAACAATTACTTTCTATTAGCTGGCTTATTGAAAATGGCACTTTCCTTATTGACGGAGAGAATATTAATTAAAGTACTTATTCATCCTTAAATTAACGCAACAATTTCTTTAAGTACATTTTTTATATAAACTCCATTCTTATATATGAATACACTATTTATTAATAACAATCGATAATTTATAGTTGGCATGCTTATTTAATTTCTCTAAAAATAGATTCATTAGTTCTGTGGATGGAAAATTGCATTCTAGAATATAACAACCATCTCCACTAATTTTATAATTGTTAATTAAATATTGCTTTTGTGTTTCAACAAATGACAGGTAAGGTTTATGAAATATGCTTTCCGTAATAATCGTAAGAAAAGCATGTATATGATAACCTAATTTAGTACGATTCAAGTTAATAGTATACCCTTCAATTACTCCACTTTCTTCTAATTTCGCCACTCTAGCTGACGTGGCCGGTCCAGTCAAATGGACCTTCACTCCTAATTCTTTCATCGTGATTCGACTGTTCTTGGAGAGTTCATCTAAAATCTGTATATCGGTGTTATCTAACATTTATTATTTAACTCCTTTCATTAATAAAGTCAAAGTGCCAAAATACTTTATTTAATTCATGTATCTTCAATGGTTCATAGTATAGACTAAAAATTGTTCAAAAGAAATCTCAAAAAGGAGTTAATATATATGAATATACATCAAATTCGTAATGTCACAATCGTTCTTGAATACGCAGGTAAAAAGTTTTTAATTGACCCAATGTTAGCAAAAAAAGGGACATACCCACCTTTTCCAAACTCTCCAAGACAGGATCAAAATAATCCATTAGTGAATTTACCAACATCCATTAACAATATTATTAATGGTATCGATGCAGTGATTGTTACGCACCTGCATTATGATCATTGGGATGAGGCTGCTATAAAGGCATTGCCGAAGGACATCAAACTCTTTTCACAAAATGAAGACGATGCAACGGAAATTAGAAATGCTGGATTCCAAAATGTAGAGGTTTTACAAGAAGATACTGTCTTTGAAGGGATTCAATTAATTAAAACAAAAGGTGAGCATGGAAGAGGGGAAATCTTAAAACTTGCTGGTCTAGTATGTGGTGTTGTCTTTAAACATTCCGAAGAGAAAACATTATATGTAGCCGGAGATACGGTTTGGTATAATGCAGTTCAAGAAGTAATCAATACACATAAACCAGAAATCATTGTTGTGAATGCTGGAGATAACCAATTCTTTGAGGGCGGTTCTCTCGTAATGAATAAAGATGATGTCTATGAAGTGTACAAATCTGCTCCAAACGCAAAAATTATTACGGTTCATATGGAAGCTGTAAACCATTGGGCATTATCAAGAGAAGAATTAAAGAGCTTCATAAATGAAAAAGGAATAGAGGCCAATGTGTTAGTACCAAACGATGGCGAATCATATTCATTTTAAGACTAAAAACAGGCAGAATTATCTTTTATCTGTCTGTTTTTTAATTTCAAATATATCAAGAAATTACTCTACTTTTGTTGAACTAAGGGGTCTAAAATGCAAACGGAAGCTAATTCATCCTCTAAAAACGCGACCTCATATAATAATTGACTAACTCCACTTTACTCATTTGCTACTATCTTACATTTTTTTAATGAAAAAAGGTTGTACCGTTTAAGGAACAACCTTTTTAGTATAAACCGTGTAATTAAGTGAATGAAAATTGCCATTATATCAATTTGAACAGTAATTCTTATCGTTTCAATGGACGGATAAACAATAATGCCAATATGCCACCTATAAATGCAACAATACCACCCCAGAAAAATGCTTGTTGATAGCCCTCGTTTAGAGCTACGATCTGGTTCCCTGTTGTTGCTGAAGCTGTCGCTGCTGCAATAGAAACCATGATAGCCAAGCCAACTGCCGATCCAACTTGGTATGAAGTGTTATATAAACCAGATGCAAGACCTGACTCTTCTGACTTAGCCTCCGATACTGCTGCTGTAGTTGCTGGGAGATAGGCAAGGGCATTGCCGAGAGCTGCCAATAGTAGCGCTATGAATACATCACTCCAATAATTTCCCTCAACCGTGTTTCCAGATAGTAATAGACCGGAAATACCGAGCAAAATAAATCCGATAAACATCGTAACCTTCATACCTAATTTCGCCATTACTCTCTCAGCTATAACAACCATAAATATAGCCATCAATATAGGCGCAGGTAACATGCCCATTGCGGCCATGAAAGGTTCATATTCCATTACCTGTTGTAAATATAGAATTAAGAAATAAATAAGCGGAAACCATGATGCTGATAACAAGATGAGTGAAACGTTTCCCGCTGCCAAATTAGGCGTCTTAAAGATGTTAAGCGGTACTAATGGCTCTTTTCTAAACACTTGAATAAGGATAAAGATGATAAATAAAACAACACCACTTCCTAAAGGTAATACAGTTGAAAGTGCTTGCCAGCCATTATGTTCTACATTTACGATACCATAAACAATTAGAATGAGTGCTGCTGTAATAGCAATAGCACCTGCATAATCAATACGACCTGTTTTTGGCATACCTTTTTGTAGAAGCTTTGGTGCTAATAGTAAAACGATAATACCCACAGGAACATAAAATAGTAATGTCCAACGCCAACTCAGTAATTGTGTCAAAACACCGCCAAGAACGATACCAAGTGCACCGCCTGCTGCACCGGAAAGCCCCCAGATTGCAAGTGCCTTCCCCATTTCTTTTTTATTGGCAGAAAATAAAATCATAACAATTGAAAGTGCTGACGGTGCAATTAAAGCCGAACCAACACCCTGGATTGCTCTTCCTATGTTCAATGACATTTCATTCCAAGCTAATCCAGCCAATAAAGACGAAACAGTTAAGATTGAAACACCCCACATAAAAATGCGTCGGTGACCAAACAAATCAGATAGTTTTCCTCCTAACAGTAGTAATCCCCCAAACAGAATAAGAAAGGCATTCATAACCCATTGTAAATTCGCCTCAGTATATCCAAGTTCACCTTTAATAGATGGTAAGGCAACCTGAACAACAGCGGAATCCATCATTACTATAAAATTCGCAAATCCCAATAAAGCCAATGCTTTCCAGCGCTTCGGATCGGGTTGTGCAATAGTCTTTGTATGTGCTGACATTATTCAATTTCCTCCAATTTATCGATTTGTTTTAGGTTTATTTTAGAAATGTAGATTTGAGACTGCTACCAATAGCAAGATTAATACGTTTCTAAAAGCACACTGATTTTACTTAGTATTGGTAAGTATGTCTAAGAATTGATCACTACCTATACGTTTTATAAATTTATAAAATGCCTCCCGTTTTTTACCCATTTGTGAATAGAGGTCAATAATCTTTTCTACTGAACTGTACAATTCTTCTGGTGTTAAATTCTCCAAAAGCAAAGTACCCACTTCAGCGTCTTTCCCTTTAGCTTTTCCTCCAATATATAAATTAAAATGATCTCTCATTTTCATCACACCTATGTCGCTTAACATTGGTTCTCCGCAACCAATAGGACAACCTGTGTAAGCAACCTTTAGGGTAAAAGGTACAAATTTACCTGCTATGCGGCGATTTAATTCTTTTGCTACAGGCATTCCTTCTTCTTCTTCTCCCTTGCAAAAATTACAGGTTCTCAAGCTCTTAACGAAGTTTCCAACTGGATAACATGCTAACCCAACATTTTGGAACTCTTCCATGATTTCTTCTTTTTTATCTTCTGGTATCTCTATATAAAGTTGCTGGAATGTCGTTAACTCCAATTCCTCATCTTCATTCATATATTTCGAGATTGTTATAAGCTGTTTTGAGTTGAGTTTAGCCCCGAACCCTATTCCCCCATTTACAGCAATCTTAATTTTTTTAATATTGTCCCCCATATTCAATCCTCACCTATTTCCGTTTTGATATATACTATACATCGGTACGGTATATTGAATAGTTAAAAAAATCTGTTATGCACCTAAATAGTTTGGAAAAAGTTACCTTTTATCTTCTAATTTTACCCTTTGTAAACGCAATGCATTTAAAACAACTGATACGGAACTAAATGCCATTGCTGCGCCTGCTACCCATGGAGCAAGGAATCCTGCTGCCGCAATTGGAATCCCGATGATGTTATAAGCAAATGCCCAGAATAGGTTCTGTTTAATATTGCGCATTGTTTTGCGACTCATTAAGATGGCATCGGCAATACTGTTTAAGTCCCCGCGAATTAACGTAATATCTGCGGCTTCCATGGCCACATCTGTACCTGTTCCAATTGCCATACCAATATTGGCTGTAGCTAGTGCTGGTGCGTCATTAACGCCATCGCCGACCATTGCTACCTTTTTTCCCTGTTGCTGCAGCTTTTTCACTTCTTCTGCTTTGCCTTCAGGAAGTACCTCTGCAATAACTGCATCAACGCCTACTTCTTTACCAATGGCCTGTGCTGTACGTTGATTATCGCCTGTCATCATAATGACTTTGATGCCCATACCTTGCAGGCGAGATACAGCTTCTTTGGATGTTTCTTTAATTGTATCTGCTACGGCTACCAGTCCTGCATATTGACCATTAATGGCAGCTAACATCGCTGTTTTTCCGTCGCTTTCCAGCTTCTCCATCGTTGTCAACACCGATTGAAGATCGATTCCGTATTGTTGCATCAATCTGCGTGTACCAATCACAACACCTTGCCCTGAAACTGTTGCCTGTACCCCATAGCCAGGAATTGCTTCAAAGAATTGAACATTTCCAAGTTCGATGCCTTTATCTTGAATACCTTGCACGATTGCTTGTGCTAATGGATGCTCGGATTGTTTTTCTGCTGCGCCAATAAGTGATAAAAATCTCTCTTCCTCTTGACCATTTGCTGCGTAAACATCCGTTAATACAGGTTTACCATGCGTAACAGTACCTGTTTTATCAACGACTACTGTATCAATACCTTGTGTTTGCTCTAAATGCTCGCCGCCTTTAAATAATATCCCAAACTCTGCTGCGCGACCTGAACCCGCCATAATAGAAGTTGGCGTTGCTAAACCCAGGGCACATGGACATGCAATAACAAGGACGGCAATTAACACTTCAAGTGCTTGCGTGAAATTCCCTGGTTCAACTAAGGTAAACCATACTAAGAATGTCAGAATCGCAATACCAATGACAATCGGTACAAACACACCCGAAATTTTATCTGCCAACCGTTGAATTGGCGCTTTTGTACCCTGTGCATCTTCTACAACCTTGATAATTTGGGCCAGAGCCGTATCACGACCTACTTTTATAGCCGTCATTTTGATGAAACCATTTTTATTGATGGTTGATCCGTATAATGCATCACTTACTTTTTTATCTACCGGTAAACTTTCCCCTGTTAGCATCGATTCATCAACAGCCGTTGTTCCTTCAATCACCTCGCCATCAACCGGAATCTTCTCACCAGGTTTTACCAGGATTGTGTCACCAATCATTACTTCTTCTAGCAGTATTTCTTTTTCCACACCATCACGAATTACAACCGCAGTTTTCGCTTGAAGCCCCATTAATTTTTTAATCGCTTCGGATGAACGTCCTTTTGCTTTTGCTTCGAATAATTTCCCTAAAAGGATGAGCGTGATTAATACAGCGCTTGTTTCAAAGTATAAATGTGGGCCATGATGAGTTCCCGCTGTAACAATCGCTTGATAGACACTATAAAAATAAGCCGCGGAAGTACCCATCACCACAAGCACATCCATATTCGCGCTACCATTTCGAAGTGATTTATAAGCACCTACATAAAACTGTTTCCCGATAATAAATTGCACAGGCGTTGCTAAAATCAGCTGTACCCATGGATTCATTAAAAATTCGGGTACATATAGAAAGGATGTAAATGAAAAATGCCCAACCATCGTCCATAATAATGGCAATGAAAGAATCGCAGATATAATAAATTTTCGTTTTTGGTCTTTAATTGCTTGCTCACGATAATCTACTTGTTCCTGATCGTCCTGCTTTTGATGTGCACCATAGCCTAGTTTTTCTACCTTTGCAATAATATCTCCAATCGAAACCTCGGATGGATTAAATTCGATCGTAGCTTTTTCCAGAGCTAAATTGACGTTTGCATTCGCTATGCCATCCATTTTGTTTAATCCTTTTTCTATGCGTGTGGCACATGCTGCACAAGTCATTCCCGTAATATCAAGCTCAGCTTTTTGCTTCACAACACCATAGCCAAGCGCCTCAATTTTCTTTTCGAAATCTTCTTCACTCAGTTTAGAAGGATCGTATTGTATCAAGGACTTTTCAAGCGCTAAATTTACATTAGCTCTTTCGACACCTTCCATTTTGTTTAAACCTTTTTCAATTCGTGTCGCACATGCTGCACAAGTCATTCCAGTAATCTGAAGGCTGGCTTCTTTCGTTTTATTTATATTTTCATTTGATGCTGTTGTCATATTTTCCACCTCTCACATACCTATATGGGGTATATTTTGTTGAAAGAATTAGAGTGCCTTTAAAGCACTCTTCGTTAATATTTATTAAAGTTACTTAAACTATTTAACTTCGTAGCCTTGATCATCAATTGTCTCTTTAATTTTATCTAATGAAACCTTCTCGTTATCAAATGATACCGTTACTTGAGCATCTTCCAGACTAACTTTTACTTGGTCTACACCTGCTAACTCGCCTACACTGCCTTCAATTGCCTTTACACAATGGCCACAAGACATTCCGCTTACATTTAAAGTTACGTTTTCCATATTAAAATCTCTCCTTATTTTTTCATTAATTTTTGAATCGTTACAAGCACTTCATCCAGAACTTCCAGATCCCCACCTTGTATACGCTCCGCAACACATTCTTTCATATGTGTTTCTAAAAGCATTTTGGCTACCCCATTTAAAGCAGATTGTGCAGCCGATATTTGAGTAATGACATCATCACAATAGGTGTCTTTTTCAATTAAACCTTTGATGCCACGAATTTGACCTTCAACACGGTTAAGCCTTGTAATTAAATTTTTCTTTGTTTCATCGGAATGATGACTTTTCCGTTCATTAGTACTTGAACAACAGTTATCTTGTTCTATTAGGTTTCCTTTATTCAAATCGAGCTTCATTTACTTCACTCCTTCACTATATCATATACCCCCATACCCTATAAAAAGACTATATCATACCCCCACACCCTATGTAAAGTGTAATTTTGTTATTGTTCATTATTTATTTTACAAGTTAAAATAATTCAAAGTTTCTTAAAAAATAGAAAAAACATGCTTAGATTTCTAAGCATGTTTTTCTACTTTTATTGAATTTAATATACTTACCTAACTTCATATTGAACATATTATTTTATATACATCTTCTTTACCCATAATAATTGAGCCACCCTCTACAAACTGTGCATCCATTTAATACAATAATATCTGGATAAGCCTTCTTTCAGTACGAGCCGTCTGTCAATACATCGCTAGGTTGAATACTTCAACTATACTAGCATCAATACTTTATTTAATAATAAAGATATCAAGTGTTCAAAGAAAATTGACACTCAATTTTTCTTCATAGAATCCTTTAAATATTATGATTTTAAGAGTACAGATAACCCCATTTTCCTGACTCTACTCCTACTAGAGATTGTCTTTTCATACATACACCTGCATAATCTTCTTATAAAGAAGCAAAAAAGGCCGCCTTTCGCGACCTAAATAGCATTCTAAAATAATTTTATCAAAAAAATAAATATTTATACCGGTAAGTTTGCCCGCCTAATAGGTGAACGAAGACCCATAAAGTATGAAGATATATGAATCTTAAATCTCTATATTATGAATCAAATGCATTTAAGGAATTTACACTGTGAGCTAAAGCTGAACCTGCTTTTAAGGCCGTTGCAACCATAATAGATTCTGCTAGTTCTTCCTTTGTTGCATTTGCCCGTTTTGCCCTTTTCGTATGATCGTCAATACAGTATGGGCATCCCGTTGTATGAGCAACTGCAACCGCAATCAATTCCTTCTCTTTTACACTTAAAATACTTTCTTTCATTGCTTTTCCATCAAAATCAACAAATGACTTAAAAACTTCTCCATTGAGTTTTGAGAATTCTTTTAATCTATTAAAATATGATACTCTATACAATTCTTCGTCTTCATTTTGATCGTATGCATTTAGGGCATTCACTCCATGAGCAAGCGCAGAGCCTGCCTTTAAGGCTGTTGCAACCATTATGGCTTCAGACATTTCTTCTTTAGAAACATCCTTCGATTTTCCTTGTTTAACATGAAGTTCAATACAATAAGGACAGCCTGTTGTATGAGCAACCGCAATAGCGATTAATTCTTTTAGCTTTTTTGTTAGTTTCCCCTCTGCTAATGCCAGTCTGTCAAAATTCATGAAAGCTTTAAAGACATCTGGTACAAGATCACTTAATTCACCAATACGGTTAAAATATGATTTTTTATACAATTCTTCTCTACTCAAAGTTTTCCCTCCCAATTTTCTATACTTCTTTTTTCAATCGTATTAGGATACCTATCTTCTATACCTATTTATTAACCCTTACTCATGACCATCACCTTATGTTTACAAATAAATTATCGCCCCGTATATTCAGACAACTATATTAGTTAAAAATTATTTTACATTTTACGCACACATGCAAATTGACCTATAACTACAACATAAAAGAAGATAGGATAGGAATTTCATCAAAAATATTGACCAATCTCCCAATCCCTTAGTCAAACATTGTAAAGGCAGAGTTACTGTCTGAAATATCGGTTTGTTATCACTAAAAATTTAACATACCCCCAATGGGTATGTCAAGAAATATAATATAATACCAGTTATCGGTTACTGGTATTAACTATCGGACTTAGAAAACCGTACCCGATTTGCTGAAGATTTTAATATAGAAGATGTAGCTTTTATAAAAAATTTGATCATTACCTTCATTAATAAGGTCTTTAACTTCTTTGGTAATTTCTGAAATTGCAGCCTGCGTTATTACAACCATATATTTCCTTCAAAAGGATACTTATTATATAGTTTTTATAATTCCTATTTTTTATGGTATATAAGCTTAAAGTAAATCATTTAAAACTTTAGAGCTGTAGCTAAAATTAACAAGGCTAATTCTATTCAAAGATCTTATTGCTTACAAAATTATACGGAAACATCCTCGGATAATAATGAAACTTTTCCTTCAACACCTATTTGGACATCTGCTTTTTTTAACATGTTTCCGACAGCACACCCTTTATCTGCCGCAACAAGTGCTCTATTAGCTGATTGAATCTGCTCTTCTGTTGCATCAGCAGATAAAATAATGTGAGGAAAATGTATAATTTTGAATCCTTCTTCCTTTGAATTGGTTGCTTCCGAATCCATTGTCAAACCAGCTACAGGCAATTTTCTTGTTTCAAGCATAGTGGCAAGAGTCATCGTATAACAGGCTACGGCAGAAGTTACCAGTAATTCTTTAGGCTCTGTACCTTTCCCACTGCCACCAAATAATTCAGGTATCGCTATTTTTGTTTCAAGATAATTTGCTTTAATTATCCCGGTACCTTTTGTGTTTCCATTCCACACAGTCTTTAAATTGATTTTTGCCTCCAAGTAATTTCACTCCTTAACTAAAATATAAAATAGTTAACCAGTTCATTAGTTAACTATACATTTAACTATAATTAACAGTAATAATGTTTGTCAACTCTTTTTTATCAGCTGGTTACAAGCACTTTAGCAGAACTTGATTTTTTAAGATTTCTTCATTAAGCTAAATATATTTAGACTATTAGTTAACTAAGAAAGTTGGTTGTTTAAATATGGAACATTCAAGCTTACTTTTTAAAATCGATTCCAAATCTCCCATACCCATCAACGTACAGATCAAGGAACAGATAAAATGGTTAATTGGAAAAGATTTACTCAAACCTGGAGATACCCTCCCTTCGACAAATCAATTAGCGGATCAACTATCCATTAACCGAAATACGATACAAGGAGTTTATTCTCAACTAAAAGAAGAAGGTCTATTGTCTATACAAAAGGGGCGGGGAACACAAGTTGCCGGCGAGGAAGAAATTACGAGGTTTAAAATACAAAATACCTATTTTTCTTTTGTGGAACAAACAATTAAGGATGCCTACGAATTAGGTTTCACTATCGAAAACGTGTTGTTGTCCGGATTTGCCTACATGCAGCTGTTCGGACAGCCTCTGAAACGGAAGTTGAGTTATCTCTTTATTGAATGCAAAGTAAGTTCGTGCATTTTTTATTTGGATGAAATTAAACGGATGACATCTGCAGACATTCATACTATCGATGTGTCATCGACACCAGAAAATATCCTTATTGAGTCAATTCACAATGCAGATGTGATTGTGACGAGAGCGGATCTGGCGGAGAAGGTGAAAAAGTTTGCGGACGCCGCTAAAAAAACAATCATCTCCGTTGGTTCTACAAACGATGTGTCGCTGTTATTGAACATGTTAAGACCATAATGATTTTTTATGGGGACGTAAAAGTGAAAAGTCCAATTCCCCCTGAAGATGATAAATGTGAATTGTTTTGTTGGTTACCCTTGCTCTTATCAATTGCCCATTTCCGAAAGTGAACGATTGCGTCGTTTAGCCGAACATGTCCTTGAACACAAAAATATTCACCATATGATGATTCAATTAGAATCGTCAACCCACCTGCATGACAATTCGATTCTGTGTAAAGTGAAAGCTACTTAACAGGATACCACCACCACTAATAGGTATCCTGTTATAACAATAGAAATGGCGTGGACATTATCCATGCCATTCATTTTCTATGTTAATTAGACGTTCAGAATAAATACCCATTTGGTTATTTTACCTTGTTTTATTCCATCAAATGTCTCTTTTCATGAAAAAAGCACAATTCTTAATGCAGAATTGCGCCCGTTTGTTGAATTATGAAATTGAGTATCTATTTTTAAGTTTAGTGAATATTTTACTGTATTTTTCACCTAAATGAATCATGAATTGGTTGAAACAAGTTCTCCCCTGAATTTCTGACTATTGAAAAGTGTTCCACGTTGTAATGTCCATGAAGAGTTGTATTATGGTGCCTGATTATTTGTTCTTCATTTAATTCATCATTCCCCAAAGTTGAATGTCCATCACCTACTAACGTTACATCAAAACCATTTATAGTTGCTGTCCTAACAGCACTATCTACACAGTGTTGTGTTTCACAACCCATAATTACTATATGTTTAATATGTTTTGATTTTAAATAGTCGAGAAGACCTGTCCCATAAAAGGAATTAGTTGCCGATTTATCGAATATTTTAGAATTTGATGGCACATTAATTTCACAATGAATTTGAAATCCTTCACCAGATCCTTCTGCCACATCCAGATCTCTTATAAATACAACTGAAGTATCAGCGGCTAAAGCTTTTTCTATTACCGTATTGATGTTCTTGATAAGTGATTCTTTATTAAAAATAGGACCTGTTTTTTGATTGCCCTCCATTAATTCTTGTTGAGCATCAATGATTAATAACATTTGATTCAAATGATATTCTCCTTTCAATCTTGGAGAATTAGGCATATTCCCCATAGTACTTTGATGACTGTAAAAATCTAACATATTGCCAATGGTTATGTACTAATAGGACAACTTAATGAAATTGGGAGTCGCAAGAATATAACTGATTTCAGAAACCTCTACTAATGTTAAGTAAAACTATTTATTATTACAGATATAACAAAAAAATAAAAAAATAATATAGACCACCTGTTTACTCTTTTGTCCGCAATTTGTCCGCAGAATTATTTTTTTGTATTGAACTTATTTAACTGAGTCGATTTTAATCGCCTTAAAAAGCTTGATAAATCAAACTTATTTAACTTATTTTAACCTAATTTATTTATACCGATAAACTCGACAAGGTGGGGATCGCAGGTTCGAACCCTGTCGGGACCATCTTTATTGCAGCCTACAAACATTGATATATCAATGTTTGTAGGCTTTTTATAATATTATTTGCCTCTTTACAAAACCCTTACTTATCCTCTTTGTCCGCAAATTGTACGCATGATTTTTCCCAATTGCTTTTTAAAGCATTATGAAAAATTTCAGCTACTCATTATCGGAGTTAGGTAATAAATGAGCATAGAACTCCAAAGTAATTTTTGGATTAGCGTGACCCAATCGTTTAGAAATCTTTACAATATCTATTCCTGCAGAAATAAGAATGGATGCATGGGTATGTCGAATATCATGAAAACGAATATTCGAAACACCTGCACATTTTACTAATCGCTTCATCACACGGACTACATTTCGCGAATCTGTGCAGTGCCAGAATTGGTACAAATAACGAGATCCTGATTCTGATAAAAATCTCGTACTAGTTCTTTCCATTCTTCTTGCCGCTGTTTATGAATCATTAATTCATTTAGAACTACTGCTGGGATTGGAATACTTCTAATTGAGTTAATTGTTTTAGGCGTTGTAAATATATATCCAACTGAAGGAATCGTCGAGAGTGTCCGATTTACTTGAATAGTTCCTTTACTAAAATCAATATCATCCCATTTTAATCCTAAAATCTCTCCCCTACGCATTCCTGTATAAATGGCTAATAAAAAAATAAGGTAATGTCTTTCTTCTTTACATACGTATAGGAAGTCGTTTATCTCATCGTAAGGCCAGATCGTCATTTTTTGATATTCAACAGAAGGTGGATCTGAATCTGCTACTGGATTAAACATGACTTTTTTCCATTTCACTGCTTGACTAAAAGCTTGTATCAAGCACTACATTTTGTCCTTGTGATAAGTAAAATTCAATTAAAGACCAATCAATATTATATGAAATCTATCAAAGTAGTAATTCCTCTAAAGCTAACCCCGTAATTTGTTATAATCTTGCTAAAATCAGTGAATATTAAACTAACATCACATTTTCGAGGTTTAACATTTCAGTAAACCTCTTTAGCGTATTAGACATGTATTTATCTTTACGATAAATAAATATTGTTTTAACATTTCCAAATCGTTTTGGAATGGAATGTTGGATCAGTAATTCTTCTTTCACGTATTTATCTACTACACTAAGAGGTAGTAAGCTTATACCTAATCCGGCTGATACACAGCCAATAATCCCATCAAGTGTTCCAAACTCCATTATTTTTTCTGGAATTACTCCTTCATGATGTAACCATCCTTCAAATCTCGCCCGATAGGAACAGCCATTACGGAAAACTAATATTGTTCGATTTTGTATATCTTTTAAAGAAGTTAAAGGTTGATGAAGTGTATCCGTTACAAGCACCAACTCTTCTTCAATTACAGTTTGATAAGTAAGGTCAGGATGTTCAACAGGACCTGCAACAAAAGCTCCATCCAATTCATATTGTAGAACATCTTTGACATTTTGCTCAGTTGGCCCTGTTTTCAATGTAAGGTCAACAGCAGGATATTCACGGTGGAATTTTGATAGTAATGCCGGTAAACGTATCGCAGCAGTAGTTTCCATCGAGCCTATCACTAAAGGTCCCTTTGGTATTTGATTATCACTCATTGCTTCTCTTACTTCATCTAAAAGATGAAATATTTCATCTGTGTAGGATAGCAGTACCTTTCCTTTTTCCGTGAGAGTAGTCCCTCGATTGTGTCGATAGAATAACGTTGTTTCAAGATTTTCTTCCAATTGTTGAATCTTTGATGTGAGATTTGATTGTGCGTAATTAAGCTCTTTTGCTGCCTTTGAAATACTACCCAACTCTGCAACTGCTCGAAAAAATCTTAATGATTGTAAATCCATCGTCATCACCCTTTTTGATATATAATAAATTGATACCCTCATATCGATTTTATGAATTATACCATATAGCAAAAAACAGATAAGATAATTATAGAAATAATAATTAAATTGTTGGGGGGTGAAACATTGAATAAACATCCTATTTTATTTTTGATTGGTGGAATTTTTGCTCTAATGGTTGCAATGGGAGTTGGTAGATTTGCTTATACACCTATTCTACCGCTAATGCAAAATGATCTGTCATTTACTGACACATTAGCAGGATACCTTGCCTCAAGCAATTATGCTGGATATTTAGCCGGAGCAATATTGGCAGGAGTGCTTCCGTTGAAAAAGCATAAAATGCATTATCTCAGAGTCAGTCTCATTGTAAGTATTATTACTACGTTAAGTATGGGCCTTACTCACTCTTACATTCTAATGCTTGCACTTCGGTTCATTTCAGGCGTAGTAAGTGCGTTCATTTTTGTTTTATCTTCTAGTATTGTTTTAGATAAACTATCTACTACTGGAAAAACAAATTTGTCAGGCTTTTTTTACTCAGGGGTGGGGTTCGGAATCTTTTTTTCAACACTCTTTATACCAAGTTTAAACAAGTTATTTGGGTGGGAAGGTGTATGGGTAGGATTAGCCTTAGTTAGTATTGTCCTTACTATCTTTGCATGGTTCTGGCTCAAAGAATCAACAGACCCTGTTATGGATAAGAACAGAAAAGTAGTTGATCTACAAGTACCCCCCCTGAAATGGCTTCCTTGGTTGATGATAGCTTATGGTCTGGAAGGATTGGGATATATTGTAACCGGTACATTCATTGTGGCGATTGCAGAAAATACATCTTTCTTTAGGATTGATTCATCAATAGTTTGGATTACTGTTGGATTAGGTGCAATCCCATCTTGCATTATTTGGTCATCACTAGCTAAAAGACAGGGTTTTGTAAAAACATTAGTCTTCTCAATGACTCTTCAAGCCATTGGTATTGCTCTACCTGTCATTTGGAGCTCTCAAACTAGTCTAATTTTAAGTGCATTATTATTTGGTGCGACATTTATGGGAATTACCACACTTGCTACAACGTTGGCTCGCCAAATGAGTCCAACTGATAGCAGTCGAGTAATTGGCTATCTTACCGCTATTTATGCAACTGGCCAAATGATTGGGCCAACAATTGCTGGAGTATTAATCTCTTTCACTCAAAGTTATAATGCTGCTTTGATTGGAGCAGCTAGCGTAGTGTTAATAGGAGCAATGTTTCTTATAGGTGGTATTCGATTTGATCGGAAATCAAACATAGAAACTTCATTAATAAAATAAAATAGAAAAGAGGAAATTATTATGCCATACGTAAATATTAAAATTACAAATGAAAACGTGACACCAGAAAAAAAAGCAGCACTAATTAAAGGGGCAACACAATTACTTGTTGATGTATTAGATAAAAATCCCAATACAACTGTAGTAGTCATTGAAGAAGTTAATACTGATAATTGGGGAATTGGTGGAGAATCAATAACTGTTCGTAGAAAAAATGGGCAATAACATTCAATTTAATAACTAATATTGGAGCAAAAAGGAAGAAATAGTTCTCTATTATCTTCTCTTTTTGCTTTTCATATACCTACATAAAGTAACCCGTTCTACAGTTTGTTTAAGTATGTTAGTTCGAAGTTTCACTTATTATGAAAGTATTATTCCACAATATGGCCCGTTTACTTTAAAAGGCAGGCACAATTCAATTAAAGAATTGCGCCCGATTGTTGAAGATTATTATTAGGTATTTATTTGTATTTTTGTAGATTTTTCTTCATAAGAGATGCAATTTGTAGATTATCTTGATTAGAAGTGTTTTCTAGATGTTTGATAACTAATTCTTGACGTTCTATAGGGTGATTTTGACTTAATTTAGCTTTCGCTTCAATCTTTGTTATGTCTATTTTGAATGCTACAATTCCTTTACTCATTCCTTCGATAAATTTAGAATCTACATCTTTCAAATTGTACGAGCTATCTGCTTTTTCATACTTGTTAACCATGTCATTTAAAGAATTGAAAATTACGTTTGGATTATCCACAATCTCCACTTCCCCATATAAATGTATAGACACATAGTTCCAAGTTGGAACTGCTTTAGATGTCTCGTACCAAGTCGGCGAAATATAACAATGTGGACCTTGAAAAACCACAAGAACTTGTTGTTTTTCAATATCCCTCCACTGTTCGTTCTGTCGACCGAAATGACCATATAAAACATTTTCAAATCTATTAAGTGTGAGTGGAAGATGGGTAGCGTATGGTTCACCATTGTGCTGAGAAAATAAAGTTGCAAAGCTGTATTTTTCAATAGAATCATAGATACTTTCTTCCTCATTTACCCTGAAATGTTTAGGTATATACATACTTAAACTCCTCCTTCTTTTAAAAAACTTTGTTTAAACAACCAGGTACAATTAAAGCACCTTTATGAGATAGTCTACAATGCAATCTGTCATCGAAAAAGGTACAATTAGAAACAAATATAGATGTCAGTGTGGTGGTTAGAAATGCAGAATACAATTTTTGCTTTTAGAGAGGGTCTTCCGAAATATAAACAAATTTACGAACAATTTAAAAAATTAATTGAGAAAGGTGATATTCCAGCTAATGATCTATTGCCTTCTATTCGTCAACTCGCAGACTCTCTCCAAGTAAGTCGCAATACGACACTTAGTGCATATGAGCAACTTGTTGCAGAAGGCTATATCCGTAGTGAAGGACGAAAAGGATATTATGTAAATGAATTAGAACCTCTTTTAATTCAAAACACTATATATTCTCAGAATAAACCGGACACAGATCAGGATAAAAAAATTCTAGTTGATTTCCGAGCAGGAGCAGTAGATCAGCCCTATTTCCCACTAAAAGTTTGGAGAAGAATGGCAAATAAAGTTTTAGCGCTACCGGAAAGTTTTAGATACGGACATCGTTTTGGAGAAGAATCTTTACGTGAACAAATCGCCATGTATTTACTTCAATCCCGTGGTGTCAAAACAGATCCAGCTGCAATTATCATCGGTAGTAGCACTCAACAAATGTTGATTTATCTTGGACAAATTTTGAAGAATGATTTTCCTAGCATTATCGTAGAAGATCCAGGTTATGACGGAGCTAAGGAAGCTTTTCAATTCCATCGTTTAATGCTTGAAGTTTTACCAGTTTATGAGACAGGTACTGACTTTACAAAATTAGAACAATTAAAATCACGCTTAATCTATGTAACCCCCTCCCATCAAAGTCCAATAGGTGTAAGTATTTCAATTCAAGAAAGACAAATGCTTATTCATTGGGCTAACAAGATAAAAGGCTATATTATCGAAGACGATTATGATAGTGAGTTCCGTTATACACAACAACCCTTTCCGGCTCTGGCTTCCATTGATTCAACTAGAGTCATATATCTAGGGAATTTTTCAAAGTCCTTTCTTCCAGGAATCCGTCTAAGTTATATGGTGCTACCCCAGCTACTTTTAAATCATTATAAAAATCAATTTCTTCGCTTTGAGAGTACCGCTTCTCTTCTTAGTCAACTTACAATGGCTAAATTTATGGAAGAAGGAGAATGGAATCGCCATATTAAACGGATGCGTCTTGTTTATAAGCGAAAAATGCAGTGCATCGTTTCTGAATTAAGAAAACAATTTAAACAAACTATATGCATTATCGGGGAGCAATCTGGTTTGTACATACTAGTTAAAGTAAAACTAAACCGTTCAGAACAATGGTTAATCGATTGTGCTTCCAAACATGGAGTTAAAGCTTATCCTACCTCCGTATATTTCATAAACAATACTTCTGATGAACCAATTATTAAACTGGGATTTAGTAATTTGACTTGTGAGGAAATAAAGTTGGGTGTGGAGCTTTTGAAAAAAGCGTGGTCTATATAAGATTTTATTAAAGAGGCTGGGACAGAATTACAAAATTCTTTGAATGACGGAAAAATCTATATTAAGAATTTGATACATATAAATTGATTGGAGTGGAGGGGCGACTCCTGGGGGAATAGCACGTGTGAGAGACTACAGGCTCGAGCCGTGCCATGGATGCGCGTCCGGCGCAACGGAAATCAATTTTAGCTATATCAAGAAAACACCCTTTTTCTATTTTAGGAAAATGGTGTTTTCGGGTTATGTCCCAGCCTCTTCACTATAATTTGAGGTGCTAACAATCAAATTTTATCTCCTTTACCCTACTTCTATCAATACGGCTTTACTCCACAATCTGTCCATATTGTTGTAAAAGGCGCAATTCTACTCAAGAATTGCGCCCGATTGTTGAATAAGATAAACATATAATAAGTAAAAAAAATCACAGTTGCACAATAAGATTAAAAAGGGATATTGTTACCAGTTCTATTAAATCAACGCCAAGTTACTTTTCTGCTCATCTATATATTGATTTCATTAACTGGAAGAAGTATTCAGGTTTATGAGTCTTGTATAGGTTATACCATGAATGTAATGTAGCTGGTGAAAATACATTTAATTTTTTTAGTACTTCCATCGCAAATTCCAGAGGCGCTACTCCTGATGCAGTAATCAAGTTTGCATCTGATACTGCAGGTCCCATCTCATGAAATTTCTCTCCTTTATAATTAGGACAAACCATTTTAATATACTCTAAATCATTGCTTGTATGCTTTCTAAAATCTAGGTATCCACTATTTGCCAGGCCTTCAGTTGCACCACAAATTGCAGCGACAATAATGCCAAGCTGTAAAGCTTCGCCAATTTTTTCCAATATCGGTTGATGAATATCTTCTCTCCAAGTAGTCCCTCCTGGTAAAATTAAAAGATCATTACTCTCAAGTTTACACTCATTAACAGAAATATCTGGTTTTATGCTCAGCCCCCCCATCGTATTAACCATTTCTTTATTAGCCCCTACTGTAACTACTCTTAAAGGTGTTATATCTCTTTTGAAATATCTTCCTGTGTTTAGTTCTGCAATTAAATATCCATATTCCCAGTCTGACATTGTATTAAATACATATAAATAAATATTTTTTGTTTGCATCCAATAACACTCCCATCACAATTGATATAAACTATCATAATAAAACTTCCCTGACAGCTACCGTCAGGGAAGTTTTCATTTTTGATGAAAATTTATTAATTCAGACAGCACTTCGACAAGTCTTTTCTTTAGACTTATGGGCTCAATAACTTGAATAGATTTACCATACGGTAAAAGCAAATAAGGTATATATGTATGAAGCATATCTTTTTCAAGAAGAAAAACAGCTTGATCCGAACTCCGTTCTTGGAGATAGTGACCTAAAAACCAATGTTGGCAAATATCTTCCAACGCCCTATAGTCTCCATTAATAATAAAAGGGGTAATTTCTTTATCTTCTATAGCAGGAAGGAGGTTTTTCATAAAAAAGTCACTTGCTGAAAAATTTTCTGGTTGTTCAAACTTATTTTCGGTTGGCATTAGACTTTCAATTCGATCTACTCTAAAACTACGGATTTCATTCCTAAGATGACAAAATCCAATCACATACCACTTATTATTCCAATAGATAATTCTGTACGGATCGACCAATCTAAACTTTAATTGTTTTTCGCCACTCTTATCGTAATGAATTTTTACTGAGTATCCGTCAGCTACGGACAGTTCTAACTCGTTCAAAAAACCTGCTATAGAGAGAGAACTAGATCGACTTATTACTTCAAGACTATTAAAATGTTGATTAATCTTTGCTTCCTGCTCTTGATTTGAATATTTGCTCAGTTTTGAAATAGCCCTATTTAGTGCTTCACCTCCATAATATCCCGCATCTTCGGCAAAAACTGCTGCATGAAATAATGAAGTTTGCTCCTCAAAATCAAAAAAGAGAGGTGCTTCAATAAAATTATTCAATAAAGTGTATCCACCGTTATGTCCTGTGTCTGAAATTATAGGTACACCACTCGTTGAAAGTGTATCAATATAACGATACACAGTCCTTATATTCATCTCTAGTTTTTCTGAAATCTGTTTAGCAGTAATTTTTTCACCTGAACTAAGCATCCAAAGAATTGCTAATATATTGTCTATTTTAGGCATACAAATCTACCTCTATATGGAATTTACTATCTATATTATATAAGTTAATTTCCTTAATAAGTAATAAATTTTACTGTATTTATCATTTATATCTAACCTATCCTCTTAAATTAGGTGCTTATGTGTTGTTAGGTTTAAGTATAATTCTCAACTACGTTATTCAACCAGTCTGCCCTCATAAAGCACTTTACAAGAAAAGCGCCCGATTGTTGAATATCAAGAGTTACTGCATTTTGCTTTTATTTAAATTTTTTAGGAGTTTTACATATTCACCATGTTCGTCTTCACCAATGAATAATACGTTAGTAAATCCCTTCTTTTCATATAGATGTCTTGCGTTAAAGTTATCTGTATCGACCCCAAGTGTTATTTCTTCATATCCAAGTTGTTCAGCATAATCAATTAAATAATCAAGAATAATGCCACCTATTCCACGATTGCGATATTCTTCTTTAACTATCATACGCGATAGGTAAATCCGTTTATTTGGAATAGTATAATCTGGGTCATTGTTTTTAAAAACTAACGAACCTTCTCCTATAAACTCGTTATTTTCTAAATAAATAAAGGTAATTCTGTTTCCGCTTACTAATTCCTCATAAAACATCTTCGCCATATTTTTGTGCTTGTCCATATCCCAAATATTAATACACTTATTATATTCTTCCGGATTTAATTTCTTAATTTTATACGAAGTCATAAAATATCCCTCACTTACTTAGAATTGTTTGAACTTCCTCCAGTTTGGTTTTAGTAAATTTTTTCACGATCTCACTTGAATTTTAACATAAATATCCAAATGTTTTATTAGTGATGTTCAACAATCTGGCCCTATAACGGTAAAACGCGATCTTCTTATTGAAGAATCGCGCCCGATCGTATTGTAAGGTCAGCCAGAAAATATTTCTGGTTGACCATTTTTTATATCGATATATGATAACGGTAGCCGGGGTAGAACGTTCGCGCCCGTGGGGCTAAGACCCCGTCCGCAAAACAGTTCGCCCCCTACTTGTAGAAACATGTTTGAGGCTGGTTGGGACAATGATCTCGTATAAGAAGCGAAGCTATGACACTACAAAGAGGATTTAGGGGTTACCGGCAAGCCCTAAAAGAAAAGTTTCAAAGTAAAACATGATCTTGATGGGTTAGCTAGTTTATTAGATTTTATTAAGGAAGTAGAAGATATTTCAGGAGAACGCCCCCCTCTTGTTATGGAATCAACGGGTCATTATCACACACCAGTTGTTCAATATTTTGAGGACAAAGGCTTTTTAATAATTATCGTAAACCCACTGATCTCTTATAAAGCAAAAAGTTCTAGTTTGCGAAAAGGTAAAAACAGATATCATTGATGCCAATCACCTCTGCGAGCTGTATTATAAGGAGGATTTAGAGCCTTATAAAAAGCGTGGCATCCAACTTACGAACTTACGTCATCTTACGAGAAAGCACGATAATATTACAGGCATGTTTGTACAAACCAAACTACAATTTCAGGCAGTTTTAGATCAAGTTTTCCTGGATATAGTAATGTTTTTGGAGACTTATATTCGGATGTTTCTTTGAAAATACTACATGCATTTCCTACTTCAGAGGATATATTGAAAACCAATATTGAAGTATTAGCAACTAAAATAAAAGAGTTCTGTAATTCTCGTTCTCTACAATGGGCAAACAAACAGGCTGAAAAGCTAATGACTGCTGCAGCTCAAAACCCTTTTCAGAAGGCTTTATTTTCTAGTCTTGCCCTAAGCTTAGAAATGTATATTAATATGCTTTTTGAATATAAAAAACATCTATTCATGCTTGAAAATGAGATAGATGCTTTAGTAAAAAGTATTGAAGAATCGAAGATTATCCGATTAATTCCCGTATCGGCGAAAAAATCGCTGCCACGATTATTTCTGAAATTGGGGAAATCGAGAAGAAGGAAAACCATTTAGAGTAGCTGTAATAGCTTGTGCAAACAAACTCTTACATTGGATTTATGCACTATTAAAAAACAAAACTTCTTTCCAAGACTTTGCTTGATTTAACAGTTTAACCAATTGGCCCGGAACTTTCCAAATCTAATTTGGACGGTTATTTGGTATGCACAAATTTAGTATAACATGATTTTTTTATTGTTTTTATTGGAAATTATTGACAACTATTAGCTGGTTTTGTTGAAAAAGAAAAATCAATTGATCATTGATTTTTCTCCCCTAACTCTAATTGATTAACAATGGATGATACTAATGTTTTCAAGGGGTTAATTATCGTCTTAGATGTCTTATCTTCAACTTGCTGAGATGCATCAACCATAGATAATTGGGCAACGGAAATAACTTTATTTTTATCATTAATGATTTGCTCTAAAAACTTGGAAATTTCCTGATTGTATTCTTCCTTTAGTCCTTGCATTATCAATTCAAAAGTATTGTTTATAACAATAACCTCTACGTTTAAAGATTTTTTTTGGTTATTAGCATAATGTTTGAGGCGTTCCATTGTACCTTCTACTGTTGCAGGATTTGTAAAAAGAATTGTCTGGGGTTGCTGAATACTACAGATAAATTCAAAGAATGGTTCATCAATTTTAATAATTGGCACTGATATTGAGAGTTGGTCTTCCTGTAAGATTGCAATATAGTTAGTGCAAGTGATAAGAATAGCATCAACATTACATTGGGCAATCCATTCGATTTGCTCTTTAACTTTATTTTGAGCATCTGATTCTTGGTAATTTTCATCGAATGTAACTCGATACATTAATGCTGGATCAACAAAATGTATTAATTCGATGTTAAATGTAGAAAATGCATTTTCTATGTATTCAATATTCGAATAATGGGCGTGTAAGCATCCTAATCTTTTTCTCAATTCCATTCCACCTCTAATTTATTTCTGATTATTCTAACACTATGTAAATCCAAATGTCTATTCAAATTAAGAAAAAGACTTTCCTCTTCTTACATTAAATGGTCCTTACTCATAGAAAAAGCACAATTCTTACTGCAGAATTGCGCACGATTGTTGAATATCGTTTATTAAGCTAAAGCAACTATTACTTCAATAACGCTTTTTAGGATATAAGAGTCCTATATAATTCTCCTATAATCCCTTCCATCTGATGAACACCTAATTCAGCATTTGTCATGATGACTGCCCCTTTTTCTATATACGGAAACGCGACCATCATACATTGAAAACCTACTCCCCAACCGAGTGATTGAATCTCTATTTCTTTTTCAGAACCTGCTAGAAAAACACCTAGTCCAACCCAACCTTTTCCTCCTTGTGGGCTTATCATGTCCTTTATTGCGTTTGAAGAAATACCAATTTTACTTTCTCCTTTTACGGAATCCATTAATTCAATGACCAATTTTGCTAGATCCAACGAGGTTGTCCAAAGTCCAGAAGATGCTGGGTAAGGATATAAAGGGTATTTTCCATCCACTAATTTGCCATATTTGTTATGACCACAAGAAAATTTTTCACTATTTATAACTGGTATTGACATATCCAATGTACTATTTCTCATTTTTAATGGTTCAAATATAAGTTCTTTCATCGCTCGATGAAACGGTTTTCCAGTCACATCTTCTATTAGTTGCTGAATTATACAATAACCTGCATCAGAATAGTTGAACCCACTCTCTGGTTCGTAATTCACTTCAACAGGAACTTTACAATAAGGGGTTTTTCCCTCCAATAATTCAACCAACGAAGGCAAGCTTGAAATTGATTTAAGCTCGCCAAAACTGTTTTCAGGGTCTTTTATTCCAGATTGATGACTAAGTAAATTTCGTAATGTTACTCTTTTATTTTTCGTAAAATCATTTTCAGGTACTTTCCACGAAACGAGTCTATTGTTTATATCCTCATCTAAATCAAGTAGTCCTTGATTCGTTAGTTTCATAACAAGCATTCCCGTTAGGAACTTACTAATTGAACAAGCACTAAAAATCGAATCCTCATTTACGTTCTTATCGCTTTCCACCTCTAATAAGCCGTAATTTTCTGTACCACTTATTTGACCATGATTAATTAACGTAATACTTAAACCTTGCACATTATAATGCTTCATACGTTCTTGAATGTTGATGTTTTCCACACTCTCACCTCTATCTAGCAGCCTCAGCTTTAATAGTATTATAACACGAACATACTTTCTGTTGTATGTAATTGGAAAAAGTAATGATTTATTAATCTGTGACAATAATTTAAGTGTAAACCTTCACATTATCCACTTTACTTTAAAATTGTTATTCCACAATCTGGCTCTATTGTTGAAAAAGGCACAATTCCTATTCAAGAATTGCGCCCGATTGTCGAATAACTATTCTACTTATTCTTTATACGAAGTTTAGCTACTTCTTCTAATAACTGAATAAATTTTTCTTGTTCCCTCTTACTACTTTTAAGTCGATTTACACGAATAGAACTTTCTAAATATTTTCTAACTTTTAAGCTTACAAAAAAAAGAGCGATGATGTTGTTCATTTTCATACAATTCTTCAAACCATGAGAACTGTTTTAATTTTTCTATATTCTTTTCGATTTTCTCTGTTTTTAGGCCTGTACGTCCACCATTAACAAGATCAGTACTGGATATTAGGCTAAGCAAAATTCCGAATAAAGCTATAATAAAAAAACCTAGCACTCCCCAAAATTTTTTCATATAAATATCCCCAATAATTATATGTCCCGTTTATCATTGCTTTAATTAATATTGCTAAATCTACTTATTTTCAATCACTTTTTACATGAGTATATGATAACGTACTCTACAATGTGGCTCTTTAAAAGTAAAAGACGCGTTCCTACATAAACGCCCCCGACTGTTGAATATCATTAATGCCTTTAAATTGTTAATCCAAATCCCTCGACAAATGACAAAAAGCGTTTAATCAGCCTTGTTTCTAACCTCACATATAACCCACCAATGATGTTCGTGTACAAGGAGTTCTTGTACTTTTTCTAAAAGTTCACCCAAAAAGTTAAATTTTCACTCTATCTTTTTGGGTGCAGAACTAGCTGACTCTTGTTTCTAAAAATCACTTTCCCCCATATGCCATTAATATCTCATCTACAGAGTCAGTATTTCTGATTTCCTTTTTTACCGAATATTCAAAAAAACTTCTTACCCCTTCTGAAACATAGGGTTCAATATTTGCATCTTCTAGTAATTTCATACTATCGATTACTTCTTTATAACGACGCATTTTATGAATGACATGTGTCTTAATTAAAGCTTCAGCAAAATGTTTAAAATCATTATTATTCAAAGTCGTTGAAATACTTTCCAGCACATTATTTTCAACATTATATTTTTTCGCTGCTGTCATCGATTCTAAAACTAATGCTTCTAACCCTTTCATAAAGACACTTCGAATTAGTTTAATACTTGCAGCAGTACCTACTTGCTCTACTAATATACTAACATTCATTTGCAGATTATTTTTAATTGTGGACATAGCATCTTCATTGTGTGATGCAAATAGGATAGGTACTTGAAACCCTTCTGTTGCAACAGTACCCATAATTGCAGCATCAATATAAACGGCTTCGCAATGTTCATTTTGCAACCTATTACTGCAATTCTGTTTGGTGTGTGGTGAACTAGTCGTAAAATCGATAACTATGATAGGTTTTTCCATTGCTTCAATAATTGATGCAATAACATCTGATATTGCACTACTGTTTACTAATACGAATATGGTATCCGCTGCGTGTACTAAATCACGTATTGACATTTCTGGTATTGCACCTTGTCTTTTAATATCCATTAGAATATCTTCACGTCCTTGTTGAGTTAACACATCGTAAACATGAATTTTCAAATCTTGATTTTGTCTCAACCCTTCCGTAAACACTTTCCCAACTTCTCCATAACCAATGATTCCGATTGATTGTGAGTAATCCATGTGTATGATCCCCTTCCATTTAGCCGTTACATTTCGACATCTTCTTTCACGATATTTTTACGCTTAAATACAGGTAAAGCGGTAATAATGATGGCGATAATCGAGATAGTTAGAATCGTTCCTGAAATTGGGCGTGTGAAGAATCCTAAAATATTTCCATTAAAGATTGTCAAAGACTGAATTAATGTACTTTCTAATATTTTACCTAGTACAAAAGCTAGAATAATAGGCGCTAAAGGTATATCCACTTTTTTTAGTAAATAGCCAATAATTCCAAATACAAACATTATACCTACATCATATAAACTGTTATTCAAGCTATACGTTCCAACGATAATAATCATCATGATGACTGGAAAGAGAATTTTAAATGGTACCATTGTAATTTTCGCCCAAACGTTTGCTAATGGTAAATTTAATAAAAGTAAAATAGCATTCCCGATAAATAAACTTGCAATGATGGCCCAAACAAATTCTGGTTCTTTTTGGAACAAAGTCGGACCTGGTGTTAACCCGTGCATGATCAGCGCCCCTAAAAGAACGGCTATTGTTGGTGAACTTGGAATACCCAGCGTAAATAGTGGAATTAATGCCCCACCACTATAAGCATTATTAGCTGTTTCTGGACCTGCAACTCCTTCTAAAGCACCTTTACCAAAACGGGAAGGATCTTTTGCAACTTTCTTCTCCATTGAATAACTTAAGACCGTTGGAATAACCGAATTCGTACCAGGAATCAGACCTATTAAAAATCCTAATATACTCCCACGACCAATTGAGTTTAATGTTGGCTTCCACTCATCTTTTCTCGGTAATAAACGCTCTATTTTTGCCGGTTGTTCAGCCTTCTTACCCATACGTTCCTCTGCGCTAATAAATAGTTCAGATAATCCGTATAGCCCCATCGCAACGCAAATAAAATCGATTCCACTAGCTAAATTGGTTTGGCCAAACGTAAAACGCATAATGCCCGTACTTTGATCGATCCCAATAAATGCAATCATTAAGCCAAATAAAGCCGCAATTAAACCTTTAATTAAAGACTTACCCATTAAGCCAATCAATAACGACATCCCCATAAAAACTAACGCAAAAAACTCGGGAGGTCCAAAATTTAGTGCAAACTTTGAAAGGGTAGGTCCTAATAATATTAATCCAATAATGGCCACACACCCACCAATAAAAGAGCCAATCGCAGAAATCCCAAGCGCTACACCAGCTCGTCCCTGCTTTGCTAATGGATGACCGTCAAAGCATGTTACAAGTGATGCCGCTTCACCTGGTGTGTTAATTAAAACAGAAGTTATGGTCCCACCATACATTGAACCATAGTAAATACCTGCTAGCATAATGATGGCCGATATCGGTTCTAAACTAAACGTTAATGGTAGTAAGATGGCCGTTCCCGCAGTAGGTCCTAAACCAGGTAATACACCAATAAACATCCCAAACGTAACGCCAATGAAACAATAAAATAAGTTAGTCCAAGTTAGTGCTTCCGCAAAACCACCCATCAGAAATTGGAATGAATCCATGTCAATCCCTCCTTACCAACCATACTCGTTTACCGGTAATGGCACACCCAATAATGTACCGAAAATAAAAAATACAATGAATGTCACTACAAAGGATAATCCTACTGCCTTATACAACTTAAAACCTCTAGAAAATAATAGAGTTAACATAATAACGCTACTCACATTAAATCCAACATAAGGTATTATGATAATGAACACGATAACAGCAACGAAGCTAACCAATACGTTGATTAAACCTTCTCCTTTAGGCATGGCATCAACTATCGAAATGAAATCTTTGTGAATCGATTGAATGAAACAAATTATTAATAGAATAATAATTATGCCGCTAGTCCATCTAGGTAAAAAGCCAGGACCTGGTCCATAAGCACTGTAATAAGGAAGCGATAAAGACTGCCAATAAATGATTCCACTAATGATTAGAAGTAACAGTGCTACATAAATATTTAAGTTTTTCAATAAAATCCCCCCCTAGCAAGAGAATAATAAAGGATGAGTTCTGCTCATCCTTTATGACAAATCTTAAGCCTACCAGTTTAATAAATCCTTAATATCATCGATTCCTGCTTCTTCTAATTGTAGTTCTTCCAAGTAATCATCATGATTTAAATAGTTAACCGTTAAGCCGGATTCTTTCATAATCTCTGCCTGTTCAACATTGTTAATGGCCTTTTCAAAAGCATTTCTTAAAGTTTCTAATTTTTCTGGATCTACACCTTTAGGTGCAGCATAACCTCGAGATGACCATGACACAACATCCTCATACCCTGCTTCAGCAAGTGTTGGCACATCTGGTAATAATTCAGAACGCTGATTGTCCATCACTGCAAGAACTTTAATCTCTTTATCATTGTAAAGTGTAGTAACATCGCCAACATTTGCAAACAATACATCAACATGTCCACCTAAAATGGCCGTAATACTTTCTCCGGCACCGCCATTATGCACTGCATTAAACTGTGTATTAAAATTCTTGTTTAACTTTAGTGATGCAATATGATCATCACCTAAAACACCAGTGGAAGTTGTAGTTGTTGGATTATTCTTTGCATACTCAAAGACATCTTCAATTGAGTTAAAACGATCATCATCCTTATTAACCGCTATTACACCAGGGTCCGTAATATGATTGGCAATCAAGTCAAAACTTTCTAGACTTTGCTGACGATTTGTTGCTGGATCCATATAGCCAGTCATTAGATTAGGAGTGTTAATTAAAGCAATTGTATTACCATCTGGCTCTTCATTAAGTAGTTGCTCCCAACCTACCCAACCACCAGCACCCGGCTTATTTTCGACTACGACAGGTACACCAAGTTCTTTTTCTACATATGTCATTAACGTTCTCGCACCAATATCTGAACTTCCACCTGCAGAATAAGAAACGATTACTTTTATAGGTCCGTTTGGATATTTCCCACTAGATTCTCCACCACTAACAGCTACTTGTTCACCTTCTTGTGTATTACTACATCCAACCAAAAACAACAATACAAATAAAATCCCCAGTCCGAACTTTTTGAACCTCAACATCTATCCCATCCCCTTTTATCGTATACTTTAATAGATTGTTACGTTCTTTTTAACAAGCTCTGAATCGACCCAATCCCGGTCCCAATTTAGATTTTCAATATCTTTCATAGTTTGCTGTTCTTGTGCTAGTTTATTTTTTGCTTGCGTTAGTAAGACAGGTGCATCTTGAGGTTGAATTACAACAACACCATCTTGGTCGCCAACAATAATATCCCCCGGTCTTACCACAAGACCTCCACAAACAACTGGCACATTAATTTCGCCTGGTCCGTCTTTATATGGGCCATTCGGAGAAATCCCCGCAGCATATACCGGGAAATTAATCTTTGCGATAGAGTCCGAATCACGAATGGCACCATCGATAATGAAACCACCTAACCCTTTCTTCTTCGCCCATAGCACCATTAACTCTCCAATTATCGCATTCGTTAAATCACCTTGTGCATCAACGAGTAAAATATCCCCTTCTTTTGCCAAATCAATGGCTTTATGGACCAATAAATTATCACCAGGTCTCGTTTTAATGGTAAATGCTGAACCGATTAACGGTACATGATTAATAGGTTTTATTTTTGAATTCATGCAGTACATACGGTTCATATTATCCGCAATAACAGAAGTAGGGATCCCTTTAAAAGACTCCATTATCTCTTGTTCCGGACGTTCAAACTTTGTATAAATTCTCATTCCGATATTTCCCATAGTAGTTCCCCCTTTAGATATGAACAACACCCAACGGTTCCTGTGACATTTTTACTCTAGCAATATTATCAAGTGAAATTTTTAATACTGACTCTAATGCCTCCCTAGAGCCACCCGCAATATGTGGGGTAGCAATTACATTGTCTAACTTTAAGAGTGGATTTTCCGGTTCGACTGGCTCTTTTGACCAAGAATCAATCGCTGCTCCTAGTAAACGCTTACAAAGTAAAGCATCGTATAGGGCTCCCTCATCAATAATGTTCCCTCTCGCAACATTTACGATAATTGCAGTTGGTTTGACTTTTTCTAATTGTTCTTTGCCAATTAAATGATAAGTAGTAGGCATTAACGGAACATGTAGGGAAATAATGTCTGATTTTGCCATCAATTCATCTAATGACACATATCTTATATTCATTTTTTTCTCTAATTCTGTAGGTAACCGATAAACATCGTAATAAATAATTTCCGTACCGAATGACTTAGATAATTCTGACACTTTTTTACCTATGTTACCCATTCCTATGATTCCATGCGTTTTTCCACGTAATTCAAAATTACTTGCCCGATACTCCCACATTCTCCACTCTCCTTTTTTTGTGAGAGAATCATAGAAATTAACTTTCCTTAATAGATTTAAAATTAGGGCAATCGTCAATTCAACCACACTATTTGTATTAATCCCTGGTGTATTTGCAACGATGATTCCTTTTTCATTCGCTACCTTTATATCAATATTATCGTATCCGCTTCCAGTTTTCTGAATTAGTTTCAAATTAGGAGAACGATTGATCATCTCCGCTGTAATTGGATAAGAGGCTGTAATAAAATATTTTGCATGGAGCAATGCATCTTCTTTAGCTTCATATGTTAATTTTTCCCAAAAAACAACATCAAAATTATCCAAATTATGACTAGAAAACGTATCGATTGTAAAAGGTAAAGGCTTTTCAAAATAAATAATTAAATCTCTCAAAATTTCACCCCATCTTTTGATTTCAGAATATTCGATATTTAAATCATAATTTAATAGACACAATTCTGTAAAATGATTATTATTGATATAAAATATCATGAAAATTGCTATTTAAGGGGTGATATTATCAATATTGAACTGATAAACACGTTTATTCAGGTTATTCGATTGGGGACAATCAGTGAAGCAGCAAAAGAGTTAAATGTAGTTCAAACTACAGTAAGCCAAAGAATTCAATTATTGGAAAGGGATTTACAAATTCAGTTATTTGAACGAAGTAGGGGTCAAAAAAGAGTGTTACTAACACCGTTAGGTGAGGAATTTTCAAAAATTGCAGAGGAATGGCATAGGCTACACCTTGAGGCACTACAGTTACATAATCATCATTCACATATCTTACTAAAAGTCGGAGGAATCGACAGTGCTATTCAATTCATACTCCCGCCAATTTTTAAAAAGATCGCGGGTCGTAACAAAAATATTACACTAAATATCGATACACTACATTCCTGGAATCTATATGATGAAATTGAAAGAAAAAATATTGATATTGCATTTTCACTGCTCAATCGATCTCACCAAAAAGTAGTCGTTGAAAAATATTTTTCTTCACCGATGGTATTTATTCAACACGAACTAAATTGTAATAATCCGAAGAAGTTTGTGCATCCAAAAGAACTGGATTCAAATAACGAATTATTTATGCCCTTTAGTATCGACTATCAAACATGGCATAAGTACTGGTGGGATCCAAATAATACACATCCAATTCGACTAGATAGTATTCGAGTATTACTGGAGCTAATTTCGGGTCCTGACAAATGGGCAATCGTACCATTAGCGATAGCGAATGAAGCAAAAAAAATTGTGCCAATTGAAATCTTCCCTTTAGAGACACCAGCTCCAGATTATATTTTATATAAACTAACCCATCGAAATCCAACAACACTAAAAGCAAAAGGAATTGAAATATTCGAGAATATATTTAAAGATATCTATAGAGATTTAATATAGGCGGGATAAAGCAACAGGTGGCTGTACAAATTCCAAGGAAATGGGCAGTCACCTGCTTATTGGTCCACTCAGAATTTAACTTATATGGCACTAGCCCTAAATAAAACCTACCAAGAAAGATGGGTTATTTTCGAGCAGTCTATGAAGTACATACATTCCACCCATGATAGCCTTCAAAGGCACTATCAAGGGCATTCATGGATATGCTGGATTATTTACTTTGTAAAGGCTTATAACAAATCCAGCGTTCTAAATTTATGTTTGCTAACCGCCTCTTTTGAAGACGGACTTCTATATTCCCCCTTTCCCACAAAAAGTTATGGGACTCAGCGGTAAGGTTAATCATAAAAAAAACTATAATATCAGTGGAGATGGATGTTATCTTTTTGAATGCATATTTTTACCGATGCTTTTTTACCTTTTAAATAACCACCGGGAACATTATCAACAGTAAAACAGCAATTACTTAACATTCTGCTCCTTTTCATGAAGAAAAAGCACAATTCTAGCTACAGAATTGCGCCTGAACAGTTGCAGTTAGCAGTCAATGAACGTATTGAGCATATCATGAAATTTTATCAATTTGATATAGAGTTAAAAGAATGTTATTCTACAATCTGGCCCGATTGTTGAATAAGCTACTCCACAATGTTTCTTCGTATTGTTCAATAAAAATTTTTATAGTGATAAACAATTGCAAAACAATTATCATACGATTTAACAAAAATGCATACTAAGGACACCACGTGGCAAACTAAAATCATGGAGGTGTATATAGTGAGTAACAGCCCGAAGAAAAATTTAAGTGGAAACGTTAGTGATGAGCAAGCAGTAAGGAAGAATTTATCAAGTGAGTTTGATCATGAACTTGCAAACGAACCCTTGACACCGGCAGAGAGACATAATAATAAGAAAACTAAAAAGCGCCAATGAGTTAAAATGACGCTTAGATCTTGAAAGGTCAAGAATTACATTACCTATTACGTGTATCGTCTTTAATAAGTTATCAGGATGATACAACAAGCCCCCATCTTTAGTAAGGTGGGGATTATTTGACGCTTACAATAATACATACGCACAATCTCTTTCCGATGATTTCGTATTATATTTAAACGAGAAGGGTGAAAATACTTGTTATCCGAAAGAAAACGATTTGTAAATTTTCGATATACACGCAATCTTTCTTTAACTAAACTAACCCGATAGTTTAAGTACATTACTTCACATAAAGCACTTTCCTTTTTCAAGAAAAGCGCCCGATTGTTGAATATCATATTTAACTAAAACCCATGTAATTGAAGTTATAGCAATAAAAAATGCAAATTTACAGCGTTAATAAATTGTTTCCAAATACAGGTATTTATTTAGATAATACCCCTATAACGTTTTCTACAAAATCTTGAAAATTCTTATTGTAGCAATGTTTATAACGTTGACTTTGAAAAGCAGCATTTATTACAAAATCAACTCCAAACCAAAGAATAGCAATAAAGGTACTAAACTAAACGAATCGGTTTTGGTGAGTCCTTTTTAGTTCCCAAAGTATTTATAACATGAAAATTTACAAAGGTAATTTCTTATCACGAATTTCTAGTTGAATCTGTTTAACAAATGCCTCAATCAATAATGTATTTAATCCATCCTGTTTATACGCTCGTACAGTTACAGTCTCATTTTGCTGTTCTTGATCACCTAATACAAGTATATACGGAATTTTTTGCATTTGCGCATCCCGAATTTTACGACCAAGCTTTTCGTTACGTTTATCTATATCTACTCTAATATTTGCTTGGCGTAACTGGGTTGTAACCTTTTCTATATAAGCTGTATGTGCGTCAGAAACGCCAATAACCTTTATTTGTTGTGGTGCTAACCATAGTGGGAATGCGCCGCCAAAATGTTCGATTAAAATACCTAAGAAGCGATCAATTGAACCAAATACAGCTCGATGGATTACAACTGGGCGTACTTTCTCATTGTCTTCATTAACATATGTTAAATCAAACTTCTCTGGTAGTTGGAAATCTAGCTGTACCGTTGCACATTGGTGACTACGTTTAATCGCATCTCGAATATGAATATCAATCTTCGGTCCGTAAAATGCCCCGTCTCCCTCATTAATTTTATAAGTGAAGCCGAGTCTTTTTAATACATTTTCAAGTGCTTCTTCAGCTTGATTCCATAAGTCAAGCTCCCCCATATAATCTTTTGGACGTGTCGATAACTCTACTTCATATTCAAAACCAAATACTTTATATACATGATCAATAATCTGTAAAGCTAGTGCAATTTCGTCTTCAATTTGTGCAGGTGTTACGAAAATATGTGCATCGTCCTGACAGAATGTACGTACGCGAAGTAGCCCATTTAATGCACCGCTAAATTCATGGCGATGTACTTGCCCAAACTCTGCCAAACGAATCGGTAAATCTCGATACGAATGCAAATTACTTTTATAAATCAGCATATGTCCTGGACAGTTCATCGGTTTTAAGGCAAATTTTTGCTCATCAACTTGTGTGAAGTACATATTTTCTTTGTAGTGCTGCCAGTGTCCTGATTGCTCCCAAAGACGTTGATTCATCATCAGTGGAGTACGTACTTCTTTGTAATCGTAAGTTGTTTGCAAATTGCGTAAAAAGTTTTCAAGTTCATTACGAATGATTTGCCCATTTGCTAAATAAAAAGGCATCCCGGGAGCCTCTTGAGAGAACATAAATAGCTCCAATTCTTTCCCTAGCTTTCGATGATTACGTTTTTCTGCTTCTTCAAGGAATATGAAATAATCTTGCATATCTTCTTTCGTTGCAAAGGCTACCCCATAAATGCGTTGTAGCATCTGATTATTACTATCGCCACGCCAATACGCACCTGAAATATTCATGAGCTTAAAGTGTTGCAATTTATTAGTAAATGACACATGTGGCCCTCTACATAAATCAACAAACTCACCTTGCTCATAAACTGTTACAAGTTCTTCTATTGGTATCGCTTCAAGTAGCTCTAACTTCAAGGAATCATGTGCAAAAATGTTAGCAGCTTCTTCTCGTGATACTTCCTTACGGACAACAGCAAAATTTTCATTCACGATTCTTTTCATTTCACGCTCAATGACAGGTAAATCCTCTGGCACGAGTGTATGATTCAATTCGATATCATAATAAAAACCATTTTCAATGACAGGACCAACGCCAAATTTTGCATCTGGATATAGTCGCTTTACTGCCTGTGCTAGTAAGTGTGCTGTTGAATGGCGAAGTACCGATAAGCCTTCTTTCGATGAAGCGTCATACAGTGAAATTTCAGCATCCACTAGAATCGGTCGTGTCAAATCGGTTGTCGTCGTATTTACACTTCCCGCAATTGTTTTTTTAGCTAAGCTCAGACTAATCGATTTGGCAATTTCGGTTAGGGTTACACCTTTGGCAAAACGCTTTTGCTCGCCATTTGGAAATTGAATTGTTACTTCTTGATTTGACATAAGTACCTCTCCTTTTCTTTTTTGGTAAATAAAAAAGCATATACTCATCCGCAAAGGGACGAATATATGCTTGAATACCCGTGGTTCCACCCAAATTCCTACTGCATGTAACACCAGTAGCTCATTGATACAGATAACGCCTGTAAACGTCACTAGTTTCCTAGCATAGCTCCAAGGGAGTAAATCGATTTGTCCAATCGGGAAACTTTCAGCCGGTGATTTCCCTCTCTTTTGACCTTCACTAAAACGATTCATATCCTTTTCATTGCTTTTTAAAATTGAAATTAGTAACTAATCTAACGCACTACCAAATTATTGTCAACACCTTATTCCTAGGAACTTACAGAGAATGTATTCCATATTTGTTGCTATTATTGGTTTTGTTCGCTTCGTAAATTTTCTTAAACTACCCCTGTAAGTAATAAATCCTCAGATTAAAAAGTTTGATTATTTTTCTACCTGTATTGCTCCACAATCTCGCCCGATTGTTGAATATCGTTATTCAACTAAAGCCCCCGTTAGTTGAAGAAATTCTAATTCTATTTTATACTTTTTTGATATTTACTATGTCCATCCGTTATACCAACAAGTTCAAATTCATTGCACTTATAAAAGTTATTTAATTTGACATTATCTGCAACACAATCTAACTTAAGAAATTCTTTATCAATTACATTGCCTTGTATCCAGGTCAAAATACTTTTACCTATACCTTTCTTCATATAAGCAGGAATTATTGCAAGTCTATGCAAATAAAGCGAATTTGAAGAAATATCACTTCCCCAAATATGCCTATCCCATTCACTTGGTTTAGATAATAATGTGAACGTAGCAACAATATCCTTATCTTTTAAAACAATGTATGTTTCTTGATTTATTATGGCTTGTTCAATCTCTTTATCATCACCACCATCTAATAGAAACCGCCATTGGTTTATATCATTATCTTTCATCCACTGAGCTATCTGCTTTAACATTTTTATAATTACTCTACTGTCGTGATTTGCTGCAATTTTTACTTCAAAACCTGCTCCATTAACCAAGTTTATTTTACCCCTCCATTTAGAATTAATATTTTTTTCAATACCTTATAAATTCAACAAACCACTTCAACAAACCTGCCTCTTTATTTTAAGAGAACCATTACTACACAATCCCCTTAGTTTTTACATAGTTTTCCTTAACTTCTTTAAAACGTTATTCAATTAAATGGCCCTTAATGAAAAATAATAGTAATAATAAACTTGTGCAATACCTATATTTGTTGAGTAACTATAGTGAGGATTAATAAAGTTTTATGAATGATCTTGGATAAAAAAGGCTAATTCAAATTCATTCTCAATTTTTTGCAAATAGAGATGACTTTGAATTAGCCCCAAGTTATTAATTTTAATTTTAGATGCAATTAATTAAAATGTATGCGCTAAGTCTTTTGCACGAGCAATTCCATTTTCTTTGATTTCTTGTGCTTTATCAGGCATAGCGTTATGTCCTTCGATAAATAGACCCTCAAAAGAAGGAATACCAAAGAAACTCATAATTACGCTTAAAAAGCGATGACCCATTTCTACATCAGCGGCTGGACCTTCTGAATAAACCCCTCCACGAGCTTGAATATGAAGGGCTTTTTTATCTGTTAATAGACCAACTGGACCTTGTTCAGTATATTTAAAAGTTTTCCCTGCAACTGCAATTGAGTCAATATAAGCTTTCATTACTGGTGGGAATGAAAAATTCCATAAAGGTGTTACAAAAACATATTTATCTCCTGAGATAAACTGTTCGCTTAATTCATTAAGACGTTCCACTTTTTCTTTTTCTTGTGCTGAAAGCTCCTCGAATCCTTTACCCGCTCGAAGTTTTCCCCATCCACTGAAAACATCTGTGTCAATATGAGGGATATTCTCTTTATATAAGTCAATATGAATAACTTCATCATTCGGATTTACTTCTTTATATGTCTCAATAAATGCTTTTCCTGCAGCCATACTGAAAGATTGTGTTTCATCATTAGGATGAGCAGTAATATATAATACTTTTGCCATCTTATTTCACCCTCTGTTTTATTATTTTCAGTTTTGTTTTAACCTACTATTTTTCAAGCTATAATACGTATGCAAAAAATTATTCTTTATCATTCCCGGTATAAAAATAAGGATTACCACCAATATTTGCTCGCATTTCATCTGTTATCTGAAAGGTTTCATTTGAATTAGGCTCGTTGTTTGAGATATCTTCAAACTGAACACTTCCGTCATAATGATTAGGTTTTTGTTCCAAATTTTTCACCTCCTATCGTGTTAATATTTAACTCTCTTTCAATATTTCATACATCAATTGGTTATTTTTATTTGATATCCCTTCCAAAATATAAAAAGCCTAATTTCTTAGTAGAAATTAGATATTAGCTGTTGCTTCACAATCTGGACATGAAATGAAACAAGCTGCATTCCTTAGAGAAACGCGCCCGATTGTTGAATAAGCTAGCGCATGATGTCTTCGAATTGTTCAGTAGGTGTTATGCTCTGACCGATAAAACGTGTTTGAATAATATAATATGAAAGCAGAAGTTTACGAGAGATTTCTACTTTCCTCCTTCATATTCTTTTAAGACATATATTTTGGTGGTTATGTTGGTGACCGCAGCCTTAAATATTTAGGCCTCCAAAAGATGGCTGTCTTCGTCAGACAGTCTCTTTTTATTGCCTGCATCCATCATTTTCTGAACATTATGGTTCATGTATGAAGATACGACTTTTAAAAATACTAACTAAAAAAAGCACAATTCCTTTTACAAGAATTGCGCCCGATTGTTGGATAAAGATTACTTTACTTTCTTTTCTAATTCAGCAAGTTTCTTGAATTTTTTATCATAACTTTGTCGTTGAATTAGATTGTTTAACCAAATTTTGCCCTTTCGAAATCCTCACTTTTTATAAATGTTTCAATGACTTTCTTAAAGTTGTCATGGTAATTAAAATTCTCATGCATCATTAGTTCAAGCCCTTGATGATAGCAATCCGAAGCTAAATTAAATTCTTTTGTTTTTGAATATAATATCCCCAAATAAATAAAACCACTTGATTTCTCTTCTTTGCTGAAATTTGGTTGTTTGGTAGACAAATTTAATATCCGGATTGCCTTTCTTCTCATGAATAAATGATCATAGGCATTTGCTCTATAAACATAATCCTCATACTTTCTTAATGGTTTGATTAGTGAAATTATACTTATTAAGATCAGTCCTTTATAAATTATTCTTTGTTCTATATTGTTCACTTTGTTGATAATATATATTTTCTTCTCAACTAAATAGCTCAAATAATAAAAAAGCCACAATTCTACTCAAGAAACGCGCCCGATTGTTGAATAAGACTTTATTCTATAGTGTCTAACAACTCTACATCCAAATTTTCGGTTTCTTTCCAATCAAAATATCTTTCTAAATGCCACTTATTTTTTAGCCTCACATAATTGTTACCTTCTATCCACTTATGTAAAATATTATATGACTCAATTATTTTACTATTGGGACCTTTATGCCTTAGACTAGCATATCTTTGAGGTGGTATTGTTAGAGTTACCATATCAGCTGGAATATCCTCATATGCTTTTACTACAACACAAACCCAGTAACCATCCTCATCAGAAGTTTCACTTTCAACAATAAATGCACCAAGGTGTTCGTTTGGATTAACAACTTGTTTGATTTCGCTGATACGCCTACCTAATTTTAATGCCATCTTGGGTATTTCAACTAAATATTGATCACCGGGGCATAAAACGCGAAAACCTACTAATCTTAATTCATCAAGCTCTTTAATAGTCTTATTTTGAATTGTTATTTCTGACACTTTAATCCCCCCTTATAGAATAATTTACAGTTTCTATAAATCATCGTTAATAACCTTCCAACTTAAACACACTGTTTATTTTTGATGTTTCACTGTAAATGTCCGAATTATCGATGGTGATATTCCGTAAGATGTCCTTTAATGAAAAATGAGCACTATTCTGTTTAAGTATAGCGCCCGATTGTTGAAGATCGTTATTCAACTATACGAAGCCCTCGTTAGTTGAAGTATAAATATTCACTGGTTGTCGTAGACTGTGGACTGCTATTGGGTACGTACCTTACAATCAATAGGAATAAAAATCCACGAGTTTATAAATTCGCGGATTTATTTTTTTTATATAAAAAATAATTGTATATGAAATCAAATATTGAAACGATATAGGCTGAACCAGCAAAAAATAATATAGCGGAATCGAAACTATAATAAATAAAGTCTTGTAAGTGTAGAAAAAGCAACCAAATAGTTGTAATGATAAAAAGAGTAATATCGTAAGCGATACTTAGTGGGCGTTTAATGTTTTTTAGAGCAAAATTAAAAACGATAATTCTAAAAAAAATAAATAGGAATAAACAATAAAAATAAGCGGTGGTAGCATAAATGATTGATGGCTGTAATGATTCTGGTATCGTCGGCATCAGTATAAACACCTCCCTTTAAAAAGTTCTATAAATAGTGTATCGATTAGAGTTGTTATAAAGTAGGAAACGAAAATTATTATTCTATAAGTGCTATAAATCTCACATAAAATTTTAACATCAATATTCAAATTCCTTTAGACGTTATTTAACAATCTGGTCCTATTGCTGCAAAAAGGCACAATTCTACTTAAGAATTGTGCCCTATTGTTGAATAAACAACTGCATAATGTCCACGTATTGTTCAGCATTATCTGAATTCAATATTTTCTTCTGTTTTACCTGAAATTAAATCTTTACTTTTCCCAATTCGTTTTTTACACTCAACACAATAGGCGATTTTACCGCCTATGTGGTTCAAATAGGTGTACATTTTTGTTTGATCTATGGCATAATCTCCTTTCTCTGTGTAATAAGTATAAGCTGTACCTGTAACGGTCTCCTTAATGTAAAAACCACTCTTTGCATTACAGTGAGGACAAACTATACTCATTTATCTTGCCTCCTTTACTGAACGAAATGGTTCTAATGTGCATCATTTTTTGCAACACTTTTTATTAGACATTAATACGCCTAATCTTGTTTTACAGTAAATGCTCATTCCATATTGTGATTCCTTATTGAACAAACCTGCCTCGTAGTTTAATTATATTTCTCACAACCCCTACTCAATTTTAACATAATTATCCAATTTTTCATTTTTGTTTTTTATTCAATTTAATGGCTATATAACGGAAAAAAGCGATCTTCTTATTAAAGAATCGCGCAACTACATAATATCTTCGAATTGTTCAGTAGTGTTATGCCCAAACCGATTTAGCGTGTTTGAATAACCTACTTTGAAAGTAGAAGTTAACTGTTGATTTCTACTTTCCTACTTTCATTTTCTTTCAAGACATATATTTTGGTGGTTATGATGGTGACCGCATCCGCAAAACTGCACCTATTGTTCGGTATATTCAACCAATAAAATAATAAATTGAATTATATAAAGAGTGCAAATCGAAATCCAAACGTTTGTTTTAAATGTCTTATTCTAGGGATTATAGTTATAAAAATAATGCCAATCCACATTCGGATTGGCACTATACTATTTCTAATATTCCATTCCGAATTTGCGCCCTGATTGCGGAAGAGTCTATGCAAATACCTATTACCAGGATATATAATCTAAAAATATGATTTATTAAGATTTCTTTATAGATAAGAACCCAGAAAGAAGAATCAAAGAATATGCCCATAATAACCAAGAACCAAATATTCGGTCAGTTTCTGGTTCCAGATTTACAAAAATATTTGAAAAGAAAATCAAAGCAATTGTATCAAGTAACATTCCAGGTAAAGCTATGAAAATAGCTGCTTTTAATTGTTGATAAGCATTTACATTTTTCCACCGATAAATAGGGAGAGTAAGGACTAATATTAAAGGAACAACAAGAATATAGGAAACAATTAATAAAACTGGATTATCGGGGGTAAAGAAAAATTGACCAGTCAACCTAAATATAGCAGAAGCACCTAACCAAACTAAAAATCCCCAAAATAGAAAAAACATCTTTTTTCACTCCAAACCACTTTTTAAATATTTCCCTTTAGCAAACTTGACCTTTAACTTAAATGTTCGATTCACTTTCTAGTAATTCCTTCTCTTATTCCAGAAAATGGCCCTTTAATGGAAAAACGCGATCTTCTTATTGAAGAATCGCGCCCGATTGTTGAAATATAGAATATGTAAACACATTTAATTGTTATCCGTAGTTAATTGCTCAAGAGTTTTCCAGACAACTATTTGTTCACTTTCCTTTTGATTAATGTTAAATTGAATTTTTAATCTTCGGTTACTATCTTTTTTAACATCCTTTAAGAAAGTTTAAATACTAAATACTAATTTAGCCTCACCATCAATTTCTATATCTTTTATATCCTTTAATTTCCCTATATTTGGTTCGCTATAAATCCCTGTCTGCTTTAATGGATCTGCACCAAAAACTTCATATTCTATACCATCTTCCTCTTTTGTAACTGGTTTATCATCATCTTTGATTATTTGTACGGATTTTATTTCTATAGGGGATTCACCCGTCCACTCTATTGGTACCACTAAATGGTAAGTTTGTTCCTTAAAATCAGCACCAAATTCTCCTAAAAGAAACTCTCCTTGTTCAACCTTTTCCCGGTCACTACAGCCAACTACAATTATCAAACAGAGTATGACACTTACACTTAATAGAAATTTTTTCAAATAAACACCACCTCGACAAAATTTTACCATAAAAAACCATATCAGAATTAGGTTTAATTATCTCTCCGATGTACACTGCTCTTTAAATCTGTTCCTCCACAATATGGCCCTATTCATTAAGAAAGACCCTCTCCTTACTCAAGGAAAGCGCCCGATTGTTGAATAATGAATAGTATTTCAATTGTATTAAATTTAAACTAATTATCCAATTTCTTTTTAGAATTACTTTACCAAACTTAATTGGTTTACGGGACTCTCCATTTTATTATGTCTTGCCAATTCGGAGGAAGCTCATGTGTTTCAAGATGTTCAAATTTCATTAGTTTGATTTGACCAGGAATGATGGTTGGCGAAATTTCAAAAGTCAATCTGTCTTTTCCGACAGAAATATGTGGTCCAACGACTGGTGTAATTTCTAATGTGATTAGAAAATCAAACGTACGGAAACCACCAATTCTATCTATATTTACGATTTCAACTTGATATGGGTAGACCAATGGAGTTTCATTTAAATATTTAGAATAATAATCGCTCACCGCCTTATCTATTTGTGGACCTAATAAAAGCATTAATATATCATTGATCAACATTTCTTTCGTATCTTGAGGTGGCGTTGTACTTTCATGTTTCCATCCTGTTAGAAGCCAATCAAAAAGCTCAACCGATTTCAATCGAATCTTATCGTTATTTCGGGTAAGGATGACATCACCATCTGCTAGAGTACAAAAGTTTGTTTGATCTTGAACATGACAATCATAAGCAGGTTCTACTCTAGCAACATCACCGTTTTTCATTTTAATTTTTAATATGGCAATTGGTGTTTTTTTAATTTCTAATTCTGTTGCTTCTTTTATTGAACTTGCTGTGTTTATCAATTCAATGACCTTCCGGATGGCAACTTCTTCAATCCCATTGTTTTCGTTGAAAGTACGTGTACCCCCGGAGGTGCGGTTTATTTGCATAGAAGCAACATCCTCCGATTTCAATAGGCCATTTGCATTTGCCATTTGAAGCGGGAGAAAAATCTCAGTAATCACTATGATAAAAATTATTAACTTTTTCATTTATATTCACCACCTTACAGCGTCTCAAATTGTATTTATTATGTTTCCTCAATTTACAACCCTGATGAATGCCATTGTTTTGTAATAAAGCAAAAAGGCACCTCTTAACAGAGCTGCCATACTTAAGATTTCATTTTCAATATTTTTCAAACCACTTGTCTAGCTAAATAAACATAACCTTACTGTTTGTTGCTGATATTAATAGTTAATTTATTCCACCTCTTTAACTAAACTGCCCTTTAATTACGTAAAAAGCAAAAATGGACTGCTACAGCCCATTTTTGCTCAATTCCTGCGCCCGATTGTTGAATATCGTTAATCAACTATAGCTTCCTTTAGTTAATAAGAATGAATAGATTTAAACTTTCTTCCGATAAAGTTAGCAGGTACGGGGTTGAGTTCTAATTCTCTTGACCAAATAGAGAGTTGCCCAATGTGATGAATTTCATGGGCAATTATATGATGTAATATTTCCACAACGGTATATTTATCTTCATCCCATGGGACACATACAACTTTCTCTTTTAATTCATCTAAATTTTTTTTTAGAAATTCTGCTATTTCATTTCGCAATCTATCAGAAAGAGATTTAACCTTTTCAGCCGTATCATAATCAGCAAATTCAACTACTATGTCTTCTTTGCCTTGAATACCACGAAGCCAACTATATTCAACATCAATAATGTGAAAAAGAGTATATAAAATACTCCCTACTCCACCAGTACGATCTTTTATCAATTCCTCATTTGATAGTTGGTTACACCATTCAAACCATTCGTCTCTTACCTGCCAGTTATATTCAAAAAAATTTAACAATGTAAACACTCCAATATAATTGTTTATAACTATAAGAATTAGCTTCTTGTCACTAAAATCCCTCTTTTCATTTAAGTAACTTGCTCCGTTAGTAGAAATTTGCTATACGTTTTCCTTATCACAGAAACTAATTAAACACAGTTACATTGTGTCACATTAAAAATATTTATATCAAAAAAGAAAAGACCATCTCGTTTGAGATGGATACTATTAATCGGTCTTCAACTAAAGCGCCCGATTGTGCAAGAGCGTTACTCATTTGAGCTCACATTAGTTAAGTAGCTTAATTATTAATATTTGATAAACCTAGCTTACATTTGTTTGCTCTTCCCATTTCAATATCCATAAATTCACTAAGACCCGTAATTTTGAACATTCTCGTTATTCGTTCAGATAGTACCAATTTCAAATCAACTTTCTCTTTAATTACTCTCTTATAGAGTGCAACAATTACTGCAAGACCACTACTATCCATATAAATTACTTTAGACAAATCTAATTCTATAATCATGCCTTCTGACAAAACAATCGATTCGAATTCATCTTTTAACATTGGAGCTGTATGAATATCGATTTCACCTTTAATAAACCCTATTAATAAATTTTCAATTTCATAAAATTGGATACTTAGCCTCATTTATTCGCCTCCATAATAGCTGATTTACTAATTCCCTCTTTCAAAAATATCAAACCATTTTAACCACTTCTTTGATAGTTTTTCTACAACTAAACTCCCATCCCCTTCTTAACCCACCCGATTTCAACATAAACATCCTTTTTTTGAGGTACAATATAATATCTAGGAATTGCTCAGTAGGTGTTACGCCCTGACCGATAAAACGTGTTTGAATAATATAATATGAATGCAGAAGTTAACGACTTGATTTCTACTTTCCTGCTTTCATTTTCTTTCAAGACATATATTTTGGTGGTTAAGATGGTGAACGCATTCGCAAATATATAGTGTCCAAAGGGAGGCTGTCCTGGTTCAGACAGTCTCTTTTATTGCGTTTTTCTAACTTACTGAATAATTTGGTTCAAGCAATACCACTTTTAAAGATGCTAACTAAAAAGGCACAATTCCTTTTCAAGAATTGCGCCCTATTGTTGAAGATTGGTTTTCTCTGTCCCCAAACTTTTGTTTAGGAACGTATTTTGTATAAAGCCTTATATTAATTATTAAATATTTAAGTACTGTTTTACTAAGTATAAATGATGTTCGTGGAAAAGATGCTTTTCTAAATAATTGAAATCAACCCAGCGCATTGTTTCTTTTTCAACTGGTTCTGCTATCTTTTCTAACAGTTCACATGCGTACAATATTCCGATATTGTGTTGAGAGTCACGAGGATATCTTGGTGAAACCCAGTGTCTTTCTGCTTTACCTATAATCTTAATGATTTGAATTTTATGACCTGTTTCCTCAATACTCTCTATTAATATCGCACATTCAGGAGATTCACCTTCTTCAACCCCACCACCAACTAAAAATAAATTCCCGTCCAATCTTCTACACATAAAAATTGTTGATGGTCGTTTTGAATGACAGCATACGCTCCAGTTCTTTTCCAATAATTTAAATCATAATTCCGTTTACCGAAAGTTTCCATTGCCGGTCTCCTAATTGTAATTTTATGTAATTATTATACCATTAAAAATCGTTCCAAAAGCGTCATTTAGTTACTATTCATAAAAGATTGTTACTCAACAATCTGGCCCTTAATTCAATAAAGCACTTTCCTAATTCAAGGAAAGCGCCTGATTGTTGGAGAAGAAATGCTTATTCTATGCTTTTTAAATCCATCACTAAATTATAGGAATTATTTCTGTAGAATTTCTCGGTTTTTCTCTATTATTTTTTTATTTTTAGCTATTGTTTCCTTTATTGTTAGAGGCAGTTCATTACCGTTAGTTTCATGATTATTTTTTAGCTTTTCATCCAAGTGAGGTACTGATGGCTTATTCTTTTCAATATCCATATTAATCCCCCTCTGATATCATTTTATTCTATTATAAACGATAAAATACGACCTTTACATTAAATTTGGATGACAATTTCCAACACTTGAAAATATAATAAAATGCTATACCGTTTCCTTCTCACAGTAGCTATTGGAACACAGTTACATTGTATCTAATTCAAAATAATTAAATAAAAAAAGACCATCTCGTTTGAGATGGATACCCCTTAATCGTCCTTCAACTAAATCACCCGGTTGTTTTAAACAACATCATTTTTTACTGTAGTTTTAATAGATCTGAAACGATTTCATATCTATTAGGCGTTAATAATAATATCAAAAGGGTCACAAATATTGCCCCTGTAAATGTGGTAACAAAAGCTTAATTCCCCCAGTGTTATTTATTTTAATTAATCCTGCAATAAAAATAATGACTTGATTAGATAATCAAAATTAAATTTAGGAGGAATTATTTTGAAAGAATTTATTGCAACTGCAACAGCAGTTTTACTGGCAACGACTATTTCGCATAGCGTTTATGCTCATTCACATTTGGCAAGGTCAAACCCGCAGGATGGTGAGGTGATAACTGAGCCATTAAATGAAATTACCTCTCTAGTTTGATGCACAAATCGAACAAGGAAGTTTCATCAATTTAACATCATCTTCTGGGCAAGCTGCCGAAATTCAAGATCTTTTTATTGGTGACAGTACATTTAACAGGTACTGTTGCTGAGCGCTTTCAAATGCTGACTATCAGGTAAATTGGAGTATCGTTAGGAAGATGGCCACCTATTGGAAGGTGAATTCCCCTTAAAGTGGATGCACCGGTGACTAAAGCTGAGGAAGTAACAGACAAAGAACCAGAAACAACGGAAGCTGGCAGTCAATTTACTCAAGCTCAATAGGAAATTACATAGCATGAAGCAGAAGAGGAATCTTATACTCGGTTTAGAATTAACCAGCCCTTTAAGTGAGTCAATCCACCAAGATAAAATAATAATCACGAAATCAGATCATTCATCAACAGGAAAGAAGCGATGATAATCAATAGCGAAATATATATTGCCCACAATGTTATTAGTGTTTTCTAACGTTTCCAAAACTACCTCAATAGTAACTTTTTGAACCATATTTATCACTCCTTAAAAATCAGAATATATAACAAACTGCCCCGTTACTTAAAGTACAAAATTTCATAATCTCTATTTAAAATTTAACATAGAGAACTAATTTTCTTTTAAGGAATTGCTCCGTTAAATGACCCGGTAATAATGAAAAAGCACCTTCCTTACTCAAGGAAAGCGCCTGATTGTGGAATATCGTTTATTCAGCTAAAGCAACTGTTACTTCAATCCCACTTTTTGTTAGACTCATTTTGAATCCCACATTTAATCCTCTAAATAATCAAATTTTCTCGCATGTTCTACTTCTTGAATGGAAACTTGGCGTGTTAATTCATCCGTTTCGGAGATATGGAAGGAATCCCATTCGTCATTAACGGCAATTTCTTCAGGGTCTTCATATAATTCATCATAATTTTCAAAATCCCCTTCAAAATCGGACGGTGTTTCGGATGTTCCATATTGTGCTACAACTTGAAACGTATCTTCATAATCATGAATATCATCCTTGTCATCTCGGCCAGAAAAAGAATTGTCAACTGGAGGAAGAATCACTTGCTCTTCAACCGGTCGATCTGTTGGAACGGCTTTTGCATCCGTATGTTCAATACAAAAAGAGGTATAGGGCAGTGCCACCAATCGATCATATGGGATATCTTGATGACAAACTTCACATACGCCATAGCTTCCATCCTCAATCTTTTGTAAGGCGGTATTTATTTTTGCTAACTCATCATCGTCATGCACTTTTAACGCCATATCTTTTTCACGTTCGTATAATTCGGTACCTAGATCTGCTGGATGATTATCGATTGTTGACAACTCATCAACAGAATCACGTAAACTACCCCGTTCTAAATATTCATCATCTGTATCCATTCGTCGTTGGAGCGAGTGTTTTTCCTCAATTAACATATTTTTTAACTTTAATATCTTCTTCTCGTTTAGAATGGTCATCACGTCCTTTTCATTATTATGAACAAATTTGATTGAAGTATTTGTCTAAAAGATAAGTTTATACAAATACAGATACAATATATATTGCACTAAAAAGAAGATCATTGTTACATTCACCATCATTAACAACAATGTTGCTAGGCCTCGGTCAATAAACCATTTTGGTAGTTACAACGAATAAAAAATCTGATGTAAAGTTCATATTTCAAATTAGGTTTGTACTTAGGATTTACGAGTTGCAAAAAGATATTCTAATACTGTCGGGGTAATTATTAATTTTGTAGTTGTAAATGAGGTCATTTGTTGTAGAAAAAGGATAAATGTTAACATGGTAATCTACATGTTCATCCATCTTTTCATTTTTCCTTATTAAATTATGTGACATTATATCAAATCGTTTAATTAAAAGATTTATTAATGGTTTTCTTGACTTTTAATAAAAATAATTATGAAGTTGTTTTTAGTGGTTATTCCATTAAATGGCCCTTTAATTGAATAAAGCACTTTCCTTATTCAAGAAAGGCACCCGATTGTTGAATATCGTTGTTAGAGGAAAGCATTTTAGTTTAGTTACATTTTCATTTAAAATAGCCGTTTTCCTAAAAGGAAACGACTATCGGCAGTGTTATTTATTTATTTATTTATTTATTTAATTTATGAATTTGGTTTGCTTACCCCTAAACTGTGTCGAACTTCCAATCCGCGTATTACTGCTAATTTAACAATAAAGTCTGCTAGACTTTTTCGCGATATATCATGACCATCCCTGTTTGAGCAGTTTTTCCTTCTTCTTGATACCAACCCTCACCACCAGTAACTAATAATACCTGTCCAACTTTGTGAGAGTGCCAGTTATTTCTTGCACCAGGCGCAAAAGTTACATTTCCGATTGATGTATTGAGTGGAGTCTCTTCAGTAAAAACCATTTTTAAGTATGCATCGCCGATAAAATTTGCATCAACTTTTTGTCCCAATGGAAAGATTGTGCTATTACTTAATTCTTCATTTTTCATACTTATACCAACTTTTTTGTTGAGTTCAATTAGGTTTGTAGTTAATAATTAATTTACCTTTATTTAGATGTTGCAATTGCATTCATTGGATACCAATAATCTCCATTTCTCAAAATGCATCTCCATTTTCATTCCCCAAGTGTTTCTGAAACCATAAATTCTCGCATCGATTTTAGTATCACAAATGAGAATAGCAGAATTGCCATTTATTGTAATAGTAGTTTTCTGAGGCATAGTTTTGAAATATTTCATTTCTTCACTATCTATTTGTTCAAGCCATTCTTGCTTTGGTTGATGATAACCAGTCATGTGTACTAAAACATAATTATCATCGAGAATCTGATGTAATATTTTAGTGTCTTTATTTACCATTGCATCATCTATTTGTTGATAAACCTCTAAAATTTTTTGTTGATTTTCACCCATTTATAACCTCTAAGGAAATATCTTTAAATACTTATTTATCTCTATCAACAATCCTTAATTAAAAATATCAATCCAATTTTGTTACATACTTCATCCATAGTCCCCCATCATCCAGTTTTTCAATATCTAGAAGTTAACGGGATTTGTTTTATTCAAATATGAACTCGTTTCAAATAATGACACAGATTTAGAAGCACCATCTGCAATTGGAACTAAAATTAGACTCAGCTCATCTATTAGTCCTTCATTCAAAAAGGAGCCGTTTAAATAGCCTCCTCCTTCTATCATTAACTTATCAATTGAAAATAGATCTTTTAATTTTTCTACAACCAAACTGAAATTTAATGTTTCCTTTCCACCGAAAATATAAGATATGCCTATCTTCCTAAGGTGAGCTAAATATGCATCAGATACTCGCTCTGTAAGCACCTCTACTATGTGGTCATCTGCCCTATGCGCATTCCATGCCTCGATTGAATTTTCAGTCCATCCTAATTTTCCGGAAGGGTCTACTGCTATTGCATAACTTTCAGCGTTTACGTTTGCAACATAATCAGTCCTAGGGATAGGTCGAATGTTTTTTTGTTCAAAAACAAGTTTATGTCCTAAGGTAAAATGTTCTTCCATCGTAATCCTACCACACATCCAAGCATTAGATTCGTAGCGTCCATGGATTTTCTCGTATACATCTGTAAAATTTGCAGTTCTTTCGGTTTTCAAATAATCTCCAATGATTTTCCCATCCAATGAAGTTAGCATGTGACAAATAATATATGGCCTTTCCAAATTCATTTCCCCTTCTTTAGCTATTCCAATTCATGATTAAAAAAGTTCACGGTTCGTTATGATTCACCTAATTAACCCGGTTTGCTAACACCTATGCTGTCTGAACTTTAGCGAGGTAATTCATTATTCTACTGGTTTTAGTGGTCCATAAAAATAAGAAGCTGTCGCTCCACCGTCAATTAGGAAATCCGATCCGGTGATGAAGGCTCCCTGCGGCATCATCAGCAGCTCAGCCACATTTGCAACTTCATCAGCTGTTCCTGGGCGTCCGGCAGGGCACTTGGCAAACATATTCTTATAGAAATCCCCTTTTGGACCATTGAACTCGTCTATAGCCAATGGCGTTACAATAATCCCTGGAGAAATGGAATTGATACGAGCGTGTTTTTCTCCCCACAGTATCGATTCAAACATAACGCGTTTCACATTGCACCGTTTCGCCATTTGATAAGCGTGCAATGTATCCCTAATATTTTCTGGCTGAAGGACTTCCAAACTAAGGAGTTCTTCAGTTGGTGTCGTTGCTAGCTGCTCAACAATTTCAGTTCCCAATTGAGGCATTCTGTGTCCTGATTGGCTAGAAATTGTCACACCAACGCCTCCAGGAGTTATGACCTTGCCTACTTCCTCCAGTAATACTGCAGTTCCGTATAAATCCACCTTCAAAATTGTTTCAATAGGTGCCTGGCTTGGTGACACTCCAGCTGCATTGATAAGAGCAGTAATTTCACCATACTTCTTACCTTCTGCAATCAAATTTAAAATAGATTCTCTGGAGGAAATGTCCGTTTCTACAGGTAATACATCAAATCCGGCTTCTTCCAAGACTTTTGTAATAGCCTTAGCATTGTCTACGTTCTTATCGCCAACAATAATTTTCTTTCCAAAACCAATTCTTCTAGCTATCGCCATGCCAATCTGTCCAGCACCGGTCCAGAGTACAACTTCTTTCACTGTATGTCCTCCTTACTTCCAATTGAGAAACAATTTTTTTATCCGTATAATGAATAAAGGTAAATGAGATTTACTTCATTATTCAGGTTTGCTCCACCTATATTTTCTTCCATCCTGTGTAATTTTGTTGTACCTGGAATTGGTATAATAAATGGTTTTTGAGCCAATTCCCAGGCTAGTACAATAACGCTTGATTTTTGTCCATTGCTTCAGGTTTGAATCTTCCCATGAAACCTCTAAAGTCACCTTCTTCATAGGTTGTATCCTTTGTATATTTACCGCTTAAGAAACCATTTCCCAATGGGCTATAAGCTACAAAAACAATCCTTAACTCTTCACAAATATCAAATAATTCTTTTTCAGGCTCACGGCACATCATAGAATATTGATTTTCTATTGCAGCAATTGGACACACGGAATGTATTATTTCAAAGGTATTCAAGCTATTTAATAAAAGAAATTACTTCTTCAAAAAGTGATTCCTGATCTTTTCCCAAAGTCATTAAATGTGTGGAGTTTGGAAAAGCCTTTATTTTCTTATCATATGAAGATACTTTTTCATATATAAAACTTGCACTTTTTTCATACAAAGAGTCGTCTCTCTTACCATAATAGATTGCCACTGGTGCTGTAATATGAGAAACGTGTTCCATTGTCTGATGAATAAATTGCTGGAACATCTCAAATGAATGTAATGACATTTCCTGAAAAGACAACAATTCCTTTGCTATCTCTTCAGATGTTTCTGGTGTACGGTCTTTTGGAGCGGACATTACAATAAGACGTTCAATTTGCACTTCCTGTGCTAATTTTAATGAAAAGATACCACCTACTGCTAATCCAATAAGAGAAATTTATTTAAACCCATTATGTTGTAGAAAATAATATGCCTCTTGTGTATCTTTCCACCAATCATTTATAGTAGTCTCTAGCAGAGCTTCAGGTTTTACTCCGTGTCCCTTGTATAATGGGACATAACAAGTACAACCAATATGCTCGTTTAGATATTCTGCTAATTTTTTCATATCACGTGTATGACTTGTGTAAGAGTGTAATAACAATATGGCTGTATCATTCCCATTTAGAAAGAGTTCTTTCGCTGGTCGAATAAGCATCCTATCACCCCAAATTTTCTAATATTATTTATCTTACACTAGATTTATCGTTAAGGGAGTTTTTAATTACAATGATTCAAGCAATACAAAAATTACAGCATCCTTTTCAAAAAGGGGCTTTAGATGCCATTCCTATTAGTGTTAGCACGTTTGTATTTGGGGCAATATTTGGTGTGGTATCCATACAATCAGGACTCACTGTTTTAGAGAGTTCACTCATGTCCTTTGTTTCTTTTGCTGGATCAGCACAGCTTTCGATTTTACAATTATTAGGACAAACAAGTTTTTTCACATTGTTTATGACATCATTTTTATTGAACGCAAGGCATCTTTTATATGGTTTGAGTTTATCACCCCATGTTTTCTATTATCGGATTCCTTATTTGTGCTATCAAATGCAAAACTGAAAAAAGAACCTATCCAAAGTAGCTATTTAATTGGAGCAGGACTTGTTGTATATTTAGCGTGGGAGTTTGGTACAGCAATCGGTGCATATTTTACGCAATTTATGAATAGTGACAATACAAACGGTTTAGAGTTTGCGAGTACAGCTTGTTTCATCTTACTTGTAATTAGTGACCTTACCTCATGGCGACAAGTATTCACATTAATACTCTGTGCTGTTTTTGTACTTGTGTGCTATATATTCTTTCCAACTGGTGTCCTATTACTCTTATCTGGCTTAGTTACATTTGTAATTGGCTATTTTTCAAGTGAGGACGTTTAAAATGAATATGTCGATTCTAATTATTATTTTATTAATGGCACTCGCTACCTTTTTAACACGAAGATTAATGCTGATTGTGCCTGAAAAGTATTTAACTGTACGTGTGAAACGAGGATTACTTTATGTACCTATTGGTGTCTTTGCCGGACTTATTTTTCCAACCCTCTTCCTTGAAGAAGGTCAACTAGCATGGAAGGTCGATTACTTATTAACAACGGTTGTTTGTATTTTACTCATGCTATGGAAGAAAGATTTCCTTTTTAGCTTTATAGGCAGTTTATTATTTATTGTTGCTTTACAATTTATCTTGTTAAAATAAAAACGAATGGTTTTTTCCATTCGTTTTTTTATGCTTTTTCAAGATGATATTCAAGAATATGGCCCTATTCATGAAGAAAGACCCTCTCCTTATTCAAGGAAAGCGCCCGATTGTTGAAGATCTTAACATTAAATAATTAACACTTTGTATTAGCTGGTATAATAAAAGTCAGTCATTTACTTCTTTCTGAAGAAACGTTATTTTTATAATGTGACTCTTTCTTTATCACAGGTGCATTTTTTCCAATTATTACGCATATCACAATGATAATAGCTAAAACAATCGTTAGCCATGTAATCGATTCTCCTAAGAATAATACAGAAAATCCAATCATTAAAAAAGGTTGTAAATATTGAATCTGCCCTACTCTTGCAATGCCTCCTAAAGACATCCCCCCATACCATGCAACATATGCTAAAAACTGACTTACAAGACCTAAATAGAACAAACTGATCCAAGCTTCAATAGGCGCTTGTAACATATTAACTGATATGCTGAAGCCAACAGGAATAATAAAAAATGGGGCGCCAATTAATATAGCCCAAGCAATCACTTGCCAACTACCAAGCTCTTTTGAGAGTTTTCCACCTTCTGCATAACTTAATCCAAGTAATATGACAGCGGCAATTAGTGCAATATCTCCTTTTTGTAATTGCCCTAAACCTAGATATATTGCATACATAAGCACTGTTATAGCACCAATTATACTCACGATCCAATAGCGTTTTGAAGGTCGCTCACCGCCACGCCACATAGCAAAACCAGCTGTAGCAAGTGGTAGTAAAGCCAATTCAATTGCACCATGAGATACAGGCAAGGACTTCATTGCAAATGTTGTTAATAACGGAAAGGCTAGTACAGCACCAACAGCGACAATAACTAAGCTAATAAAGTGTCTTTTATTAGGTAATGATTCCTTTTTTATGATAAAAATGATACTTACGATTATTGCTGCAATAACTGTCCTACCTAATCCAACAATTATCTCACCAAAATAAGGGACAGCAATACTTGTAGCTGGTAATGTAAGACCGAAACAAACTATGCCGATAAAGCCTAATAGCATTCCTCTTTTAATATTGTTCTCCATTTAAATCCCCCTTCACAGACATAAAAAAATATCCCATAATCATAGTTGAAAGGATTAAGCTAATTAAACATGATTGTAAGGAATATCAACTCTTTTTACACCAAGAAAATTCCCCATCTGTCCTGGGACAGATAGTTAAGGAGAATATATATGACAACAAAATATAGTCGCATTTTAGAATGGGTGAAACAACAAATTGAAGATGGGAAGTTGAAGACAGGAGATAAATTACCATCAATTCGTCTGCTCGCTGAACAATTTCAATGTAGTAAAAATACGGTTGTTAAGGCATTAGTTGAATTGGAAAAACAGCATATTGTCTATGTAAAACCCAAAAGCGGCTATTACGTAGTTGATTATTATCAAACATCTATTCATCATGAAATAGATATAGATTTTTTATCTGCTGGCCCAGATAAACGAATCATGCCGTATGAAGACTTTCAGCATTGCATCAATCAAGCGATTGACCATTATAAAGAACAATTATTTACTTATAGTGATCAACAGGGTCTTTTTTCTTTACGTAAGGAGCTTGCGAAGTATTTACAACTTCTACAGGTATTTACGAAACCTGATCGACTTGTTATTACTTCTGGATCACAACAAGCACTTCATATTCTGTCCGCCATGCCGTTTCCAAATGGGAAAAAGAATGTATTAATTGAGCAACCTACATACTTTGGTATGATAGATTCCTTACATTTAAATCAGATTACAACGTTGGGAATTGAATTAACAATGGAAGGGATTGATTTTGAAAGACTTGAGAATTTGTTTCGATCCAATGATATTAAATTCTTTTACATCATTACAAGATGCCACAACCCACTAGGACATCATTACACAAGTGAGGAAAAGGAAAAAATCGTAGCTCTTGCAGAAAAATACGATGTATACATTGTAGAGGATGATTACTTAGCAGAATTAGATACGGATTCAAAAGCAGACCCTTTGTTTGCGTACAAACCCAACGGAAGAGTCATTTATGTTAAGAGTTTTTCGAAAGTATTTTTGCCCGGACTACGTATTGCAACAGTTGTACTCCCTGAAAAAATGATTCCCTCATTTATACAAAATAAATTTAGCGTTGATTTCAATACATCGCCACTTTCACAAGGAGCATTAGAAATCTATTTAAAAAATGGTATGTTTCAATATCATTTAGAAAACGTAAAAAAGTTATACATTAAAAAAATGAATACATTATTAGAAGCTTGTTCATTGTATTTACCAAACTATGTACAATTTACAAAACCAAAAAGTGGTTTTTATCTCACGATCTCCTTGCCGTCCCATATAGATGTCGATAAATTAATTTACCTGCTACATGAAAAACATATATATGTAGACAATGCTTCGAGAATGTTCTTAGCCGAAAACAAACAGAAAGCAATTCGACTAAGCATTTCACAAGTAAATGAAAATAAAATCCATCTCGGTATTCAACAATTAGCTACTTTTATAATCGGTATGTGTGAAAAAAAGAAATACAATCCACTCTCGTTTAAATCCTATCATTAAAGTCAATAAGACTTGTATGTTTCTCAAATTAAAGTCGATTCCTTAATATACAGGAGGAATCGATTTTTTAAAAAAGTTCCGAAATTGGTATTCCTTAAAGTAGTTATTCCACATTATGGCCCTTTAATTGAATAAAGCACTTTCCTTTTTCAAGGAAAGCTGCCCGATTGTTGAAGATCAAAATAAAATACTCTGTATCGACTGTATGTGGCAACACATTGGTGCAGGTGGATTTAAGTAATTGGCTAAGTCCTACAATCGTATAACCTAGCACTCTTCCTTAATTTTTATTTTGGAATGTTATTAGATTAGTATTTATATGCTTTATAAATCCTTTCTTTACTTAAGTACCTCGTTATTGAATTGGAAAATAATCGCTTAGTCTAATCGTGCCTGATAATTTAGGTGCTATTTCAATTGTTTTTATCTAATAAAGGAGAAATGATAAAATTGTTTAAATGATTAAGTTACATTTAAATTGCCTTAATGAAAGGGAGAGAATATATGATTAATATACTTTTAAAATATATGTCTGACTTTACTTTAATTAGCGAAGAAGAACAGCGAGCAATCTTTGAAAGTTTAACTATTGATAAATATAAAAAAGGTAAATACCTTCTTAGACAAGGAGAACTTTCTTCCATCAAATGTTATTTCGTATTAGAGGGCTGTGTTAGGCAGTTTTTTATAGATGAATCGGGTAAAGAGGTAACAACAAACTTTTTTACTGAAGAACAAGCTATACCAATTATCAATGAAAAGACTCAAGGTGATTTGTCAAAACATTCATTACTGTGTGTCGAGGATTGTATATTAGTTGTTGGTGATGTTGATTCTGAAAATACAATGTTTAACAAATACCCACAACTTGAAATGATGATACGAAAGATGATGGAAATAAACCTTGGTGAAATGCAAGAACAATTAGGTGAATTTATCAGCTCTTCTCCTGAAGAACGATACAAAACCGTTTTAAGTCAACGCCCCCAGTTAATTAACCGTGTACCACAACATCAATTGGCTAGTTATCTTGGTATTACTCCAGAGTCATTAAGTAGAATAAAAAAGCGAATTAAAAAAAGTAATTTTTAAAATAGATACCATCCACTTTTCGTAATATCTCACCACTTTAGCAGCAACAATGCACTGAATACTAACACGCCAAACATTATGAACCAAATCCCCCTACTCTTTGTAAAAAACTTATAAAATGCTTAGTAAATTAACTTAAGTCAATGAACGGTATTTACCCCCTTGGTATTATTTAATCACCAAAGAGACTAGTTTGGAGGGGGTTTTTTATGGAAGCAATCGTTTGTAATAAATATGGTTCACCCGATGTACTTGAGTTGAAAGAGGTGGAAAAACCTTTCCCTACAGAGAATCAAGTACTGATAAAGGTTCATTCTGCCTCTTTAAACTTTGGGAACTTAGTTCTTCTGAAAGGTAAACCCTTATTAGCCCGATTTGCCTTCGGACTAATGAAACCAAAATATTCGATCCCAGGAGGTGACATAGCTGGTACAGTTGAAGCCGTGGGGAAAGACGTTAAGCTATTCAAAGTAGGAGATGAAGTATTCGGAGACCTCTCTGGTTGTGGGTGGGGTGGATTTGCTGAATATGTAACAGTCCCCGAATATGTTTTAGCCTTAAAGCCAAACAATATCTCCTTTGAGGAAGCGGCTGCTGTTCCTATGGCTGGTGTGACAGCCTTACAGGGATTACGAGATAAAGGTAAAATTAAATCGGGACATAAAGTACTAATCCATGGTGCATCTGGTGGCGTTGGTACTTTTGCGGTACAAATTGCTAAAGCATTGGGGGCTGAAGTAACGGGTGTATGTAGTACAAGAAATGTAGAAATTTTGCGTTCGATAGGGGCCGACCATATTATTGATTATTCAAAAGAGCGTTTCACTCGACATAAGGAGTATTATGATTTAGTTCTTGGCGTGAATGGCTCTAATTCCCTTTCAGCTTACAAACAAGTATTAAAACCAAACGGGAATTTTGTTCACGTAGGGGGGGCCGAGTCTCAACTTTATCAAACATTATTTATTGGACCTTTTATTTCTATGACTGGAAGCAAGAAAATAAGTAGCCTGTTGCAAAGAGCAAATCAAAAAGACTTAAATGATGTAAAAGGATTACTTGAGACCAGTAAAGTAAAACCTATAATTGATAAACGGTTTAAGTTAAGTGAAATAGCTGAGGCGTTCAAATATTTTCAGGAAGGTCACGCCCAAGGTAAAGTGGTGATTACCATATAACGGAGTGCCCTTACTTTATCCTTTAATAAAAGCAGATGGCAAACAAATTAGAATTGCGGTAACGACACTTCTAATTCGTCTGCTTTTTATTTTACTATTATACTAATTCCAACCAATCAACCGCTTCACAATGTGCGGAGTATGGCAATAAATTGGTACTGTTGGGTTTAATTATATATAGGTGTCATTCATCCTTCTCTTATTTTATAAAATCCAATATATGAATCGGCTACACTAAGTTGGACAGATACTATAAGGGCTAGTAGACTTAACATACTAACCTAAGGGAGCGTGCTACTATGTCACGTCAACGTCGAACTTTCACACCAGAATTCAAACTACAATTAGTAAAGCTATATGAAAATGGAAAGTCCCGTGCGGATATCTGTCGAGAATATGAAATAACGCCTTCTGCGTTAGATCGCTGGATTAAAAACCATCAAGAAACTGGGTCATTTACTGCTCATGAGAACCGTACTGAAGAAGAAAATGAATTAATACGATTACGCAAAGAAAACCAACGTTTAATGATGGAGAACGACATTTTAAAGCAAGCAGCGCTGATTATGGGACGAAAATAGATGTGATTCGAAATAACGCTCACAAATATTCAGTATCAGCAATGTGTAACGTCCTCAACATCGCCAAAAGTACCTATTACTATCACGCCAATCTGCGTGAAAAAGAAGCACATGCCAAAGAAGAAGTTGAGCTTTCCAACAACATTCAACGACTCTTTAAGGAAAGCCGAAGTAACTATGGTACTCGTAAACTCAAAGTAGAATTGGAGAAACAGAAAAAAATTGTTTCCCGTCGTCGAATCGGCCGAATTATGAAACAATTAGGTCTCGTATCAAAATACACGGTGGCACAATACAAGCCACACAAACAAAGTTGTAATGAAGCGCCAATTAAAAATGAGTTACAGCGCCAGTTTAAACAAGAAGAACAATTAGCAGTAGTTGTTAGTGATTTAACATACGTTCGTGTGGAGAAAAAATGGCACTACGTATGCATATTGTATGCATCAAGACAATTAATTGAAATAACCGAGCTTATTGATGAAGAATTTGTTGTTTTGAAAGAAGGATATGGACTTAGAACAATTACGGATAAAATGTTTAAACAAGCGTCGTTTACACCAAAAGTTAGTTTTGAAGGAGAAGAAATTGATACAATTGCCGGGTTAGTTTCAGCCAATTTAGGAGTTTCCTTTTTGCCAAAACTTCAAGGAAACCAGATTGTAGAACAAATTAAAATTTCAACCCCATCATGCAAAAGAACAATAGGAGTGATTTGGAATGAAAACGCATTAATCTCTCCTATTACAAAGAAATTCTATGAGCATGCCATTAATTATTTCAGTACAAACGAGTAACCAATGAAATTATTCAGTATACTCTTACATCTTTGTAAATTACTCTCTATGCAAAAAAGTGTTTTATAAAAATTTGACCCTTTCTTCTAAAGGCTCTTACATACAACGAACCAGAGTATAAGTACATTTATTCAAAAATATTGTGTTATATAATTTAACCTGTTATTCAACAATCTGGCCCTATAACGGAAAAAAGCGATCTTCTTATTGAAGAATCGCGCCCGATTGTGGAATAAGGTACTACAAAATATTTTTGAATTGTTCAGTAGGTACTATCCCTAGTCCTATAATTCGTGTTTGAATATCCTAAATATGAAAGCAGAAGTTAACTTGCTGTTTTCTATTTTCCTCCTTTAATTTTCTTTCAAGACATATATTTTAATAGTTATGGTGGCCACCACATCCACAAATATATGGTTCCAAAGGGAGGCTGTCCTGGTTTTGACAGCCTCTCTTATTGCGTCTATCCTTCGAATTATTCAGTAGTGATTTGCCCAAATCGATTTAGCGTGTTTGAATATCCTAATATAAAAGCAGAAGTTAACTTGCTGATTTCTACTTTCCTACTTTCATTTTCTTTCAAGACATATATTTTGATGGTTATGATGGTGACCGCATCCACAAATATATGTGTCCAAAGGGAGGCTGTCCTGGTTCAGACAGTCTCTTTTATTGCGTTCATCCTTACTTACTGAATAATTTGGTTCAAGTATTTAATACCACTTTTAAAGATACTAACTAAAAAGACACAATTCCTTTTACAAGAATTGCGCACGATTGTTGAGGTTCTTGCCACTTATATGGTTTAGCAATCGATTGTTGGTTTATAAACGTTTTAATCTAAGATATTTCATCACTTCTTCATCATAGTCAAGAAATTGTAATGCTACATATATATATTAAATAATTGGAGGTATTAAGAGTGATAACAATAAGTTTATGTATGATTGTCAAAAACGAAGAGGAAGTAATTGAAAGATGCCTAGAGTCAATTCATGAGTTAGTTGATGAGATTAATATTGTAGATACAGGTTCTATTGATCAGACAAAAGAAATCGTTAAAAAGTATACAGATCGCGTATTTGACTTTCAATGGATTGATGATTTTGCAGCTGCTAGGAATTATTCATTTCAACAAGCAACAAAAGAATTTATCCTATGGATGGATGCTGATGACATATTTACAGTAGAAGACCAGGAAAAATTTAAAATGCTTAAACAATCATTACACCATTCCATTGATGCCGTTTCAATGAATTACCATTTGAGCTTCGATAGCCATGGAAATGTTACTTCCCTTTTAAAGAGATATCGATTAGTAAGAAAAGAAAACGGTTTTAAGTGGATAGGTGCAGTTCACGAGTATCTTTCTGTTTCAGGAAATTTATATGATAGCGAGGTAGCTGTTACTCATCTCCCCCTGGGCCATGATAGTGATCGTAATATCAGTATATATAAAAAATTGTTAGAATCAGGAAAAACACTTTCACCAAGAGATACATTCTATTACGCTAACGAACTTGTAGATCACCATAATTTTGAAGAAGCTATCCATTATTATGAAGAATTCTTAGAATCTAAATTGGGATGGATAGAAGACAACATAAGTGCATGCTTTAAACTTGCAGATTGTTACCATCGATTAAATAATAAGGACAAAGAACTAAGCTCTACTTTAAAAAGCTTTGCCTATGACGTACCTCGGCCAGAAGCAAGTTGTCGTCTCGGGTATTATTTTATGGAACAATATAAAAACCACGAGGCTATTTACTGGTATAGTCAAGCTCTACTTTATGAAAATCCGCAACTTTTAAGTTTTCAGAACACTAAATTCTCCACTTGGTTACCTCATCTACAATTATGTGTCCTTTATGATCGAATAAAACTATATGAGAAAGCATATTACCATAATGAACAAGCTAGAAAATATAAAGCTACAGACATTAATATAATAAATAATAAAAAATATTTAGAAAAAATTCTAAATAAGTTAATTTGATAATTCTAAACCCTTCCGTATCAAGGGTTCTAAAACAATAAAAAAGAGCACCTCCTCATTTGATAGTTTTAGCGACGAAATCCAATGCATTCCATGAGGTAAATCTCTTAGACTATTACCAAATCTCTTTAAAGAATTAGTTAATTTATCCCCCTCTATCATTACTTAGTCGAATAGTATATGGCAAAAGGTTGGTGATAAAATGGATAGTAATAAACACTGTAAAAAATGCAAGAAAGAACAGTGTAGTTGCAAAAAAAATACCAAGGAAAATGAGAAATACAAAAATGATTGTGTAGTAGGACCAAAGGGACCTAAGGGACCGCCAGGACCTAGAGGACCAATGGGACCTAGAGGACTAATGGGACCTAGGGGACCAATGGGACCTAGGGGGGCTACAGGCGCTACCGGTGACATCGGACCGGCTGGATCTGCTGGAGCTACTGGGGCTACGGGCGCTACTGGTGACATCGGACCGGCTGGAGCTACGGGCGCTACTGGG